>NZ_JAFCVO010000012.1:0-181433 GCF_049897085.1 Pseudomonas sp. PSPC3-2 | reverse complement strand
ATGCTGGCCGCCTTGAGTTTGAACTCACTCGAATAAGATTTACGCATATCCAAACACCTCAGATTTGGGCGCCATCATAGCGCCCGATTGAAGTGTCCAAAATCATTAGGCCAGTTCAGCTTGCTCCCGATTGCGGTGGATCAGTCATGCATGTATTGACTGACACACTGCTATCGGGAGCAAGCCCCCTCCCACATTTTGAGCTCCGTGGATCAGATAGCGCTCATTCTGCTCTTGCTCTTGGGCGCGGCCTTATAGCCGACCTGATCCTGGAAGCCGAACGCGGTCAAGAGTGTGGGAGGGGGCTTGCTCCCGATTGCGGTGGATCAGTCATGCATGTATTGACTGACACACTGCTATCGAGGGCAAGCCCCCTCCCACATTTGGAGCTCCGTGGATCAGATAGCGCTCATTCTGCTCTTGCTCTTGGGCACGGCCTTATAGCCGACCTGATCCTGGAAGCCGAACGCGGTCAAGAGTGTGGGAGGGGGCTTGCTCCCGATTGCGGTGGATCAGTCATGCATGTATTGACTGACACACTGCTATCGGGGGCAAGCCCCCTCCCACATTTTCTACCCCTGCATCAACTTACCCTCCGGCAGATGCAGCCAAAAGTCCCTAAACGCGTGCAGCCCGAACACCCGTTCGTCAGCTCGCCGTAGCGAGCAGCAAATCCTGCACCGAACGCCCCTGCCCACGGTGGCGATCATGCGCGTACAACGACGCCGCAATCTCATCCGCCCGAATCGGCAGCACCGACAGCAACGTATCGCTCAACCCATGGCTGGCCTGGCTGAAGCCCTGGATGTAGATGCCAGCCTTGCAACGCTCGTCGGTGACGATGCGGTAGTCGCGGCTGACTTCGAAGTCACTCATATAAGCCTCCAGCGGCGCCAGCAGTTCACGGTGCATCTGGCGTTCGTAGCCGGTGGCCAGGATCACCGCGTCGTAATGGCTGACGCTGGTTTCGCCGCTGGCGTTGTTGCGCAGGGCCAACTCGATGCCCAACGGGCCGGCGCTGACGTGCTCGACCACAGTCAGGGTGCGGAAGGCCTGGCGCGCAGTGCCGGAGACTTTCTGGCGATAGAAGATGCCGTAGATGCGCTCGATCAAGTCCAGGTCGACCACCGAGTAGTTGGTGTTCTGGTACTCGGCGAGCAGGCGCTCACGCTCGGCGCCGACCTGCTGGAACACCCGGTCGGTAAAGGCCGGCGAAAACACTTCGTTGACGAACGGGCTGTCATCCGCCGGTTTCAACGCCGAACCGCGGAGGATCATGTCGACCTGCACCGACGGGAAGCTGTCGTTCAAGTCGACGAACGCTTCGGCCGCACTCTGGCCGCCGCCGATCACTGCGATGCGCATCGCCTTGCCCTGCACACAGGGTTGCTGGGCCATGCGCGCCAGGTACTGGGAATGGTGGAAGACGCGGGGGTCATCCTTGAACGCCTTGAACACCTCGGGCACACGCGGCGTGCCGCCGGCGCTGACCACCACCGAACGGGTGGTGCGCACATGCTGCTCACCCAGCGCATCGCGGGAAATCACACGCAGTGCGTCAACCTGCTGCTGGTGCAGGATCGGCTCGATGGCCAGCACTTCCTCGCCGTAGCGGCTCTGGGCCTGGAACTGCCCCGCGACCCAGCGCAGGTAGTCGTTGAACTCCATACGGCACGGGTAGAAGGTGCCGAGGTTGATGAAATCGACCAGGCGGTTGTGGGCTTTCAGGTAGTTGACGAAGGAATACGGGCTGGTGGGGTTGCGCAGGGTCACCAAGTCTTTGAGGAACGAAATCTGCAGTTCGCTCTGGGTCACCAGGGTATTGCCGTGCCAACGGTAATCGGCCTGTTTGTCGAGAAACAGCACGTCCAGTTTGCCCTGGGCCTTTTCGCGCTCCTGCAGGGCGATGGCCAGCGCCAGGTTCGAAGGGCCGAAACCGATACCAATCAGGTCGTGAACCGCGGGCGAAGCAATTGCCTGTGTCATTCCAGTGTCCTCTGGATAAGCCCCTTGGCGGTGGGGCGGGAATACCTTCACGACCTGCACAACAGGTCATGTGTTGATAGGAAACGAGGACAGTGAATTAAAATTTAACCGATCGACGCTCAGGGCGCGTCCCACTCGCGCATCCGCACCCGACAGTGCTTCATCGCGTTGACGATGTGTTTTTCCACCAGGCTGCGGGAAATCCCCAAGCGCTCGGCGATTTGCGGGTGGGACAGGCCGTCGAGTTTGCGCAGCAGGAAGCTGTCGCGGCAGGCCGTCGGCAACTCGGCCAACGCGCGTTCGAGCATCTGCAGGCGCTGGGCGTGATCGTGGGTGGCGTGAGGCGATGCGTTGGAGAAACGCTCTTCGGCATCCAGCACTTCCAGCGGCTCGACCTGGCGCAAGGCGTTGCGCCGATGGCCGTCGATCACCAGGTTCAGCGCGGTGCGATACAAAAAAGCGCGGGGCTGGTCGATGGGGGTGTCACTCGCGCGTTCCAGCACCCGCACATAAGCGTCATGCACCACATCTTCGGCCACCTGACGGTTGCCCAGCTTGGCGTTGAGGAAACACACCAGCTCGCGATAGTAGTTTTCCAACATGACTCCCGACCACCTGGCGGCGGCATTAGGTCCCTGAATGCTTAAAAATACAGCCCATTCAATGATGGCAGTTTGGGTGAGTGCAATTTATAGTAATTCTCATCTACTTTTAAAGAAGACTTGCTTCAGCAGACGTTTTTTTTACTCGGCGGCACTGTAACTACTTGTGTAACAGCCTAAATCTTCGGGCCATGCGCTCGTTTAACTGTCAGCCCCCCGCAACTGCGGTCCGAACTTTCCTGGCTGGAACCAACCCATGAAACGCCCCCGACCTGCCCGACGCGCCCTGCTTGTGGTGGCGTGCCTGCTGCCTGTGATCGGCATCGCCGCCTGGCAATTACAGCCGCCGGGGCGCGACACCCTGGCCACCGTTACCGTGACCCGTGGCAACATTGAAAACAGCGTCACCGCCCTGGGCACCCTACAACCGCGACGCTACGTGGATGTGGGCGCGCAGGCGTCCGGGCAGATCCGCAAGATCCATGTCGAGGCCGGCGATACGGTGCAGGAAGGCCAGTTACTGGTCGAGATCGATCCCTCGACGCAAAAAGCCAAGCTCGACGCCAGCCGCTACGCCATCGAAAACCTCAAGGCCCAATTGCAGGAGCAGAAAGCCCAGCACGTACTGGCGCGCCAGAAGTACCAACGCCAGCAACGCCTGGCCGCCGGCAACGCCACCCGCGAAGAAGACGTGCAAACCGCCAAGGCCGAATTGAGCGCCACCCAGGCGCGGGTCGCGATGTTCCAGGCGCAGATTCTCCAGGCCCAGGCCAGCCTGCGCAGTGACGAGGCGCAGCTGGGCTATACGCGCATCTATGCGCCGATGACCGGCACCGTGGTGGCGGTGGACGCGCGGGTCGGCCAGACCCTCAATGCCCAGCAGCGAACGCCACTGATCCTGCGCATCGCCAAGTTGTCACCGATGACCGTGTGGGCCGAGGTCTCGGAAGCCGATATCGGCCACGTCAAACCCGGCATGAGCGCCTACTTCACCACCCTCAGCGGCGGCAACCGCCGCTGGACCAGCAGCGTGCGGCAGATCCTGCCGATCCCGCCCAAGCCACTGGACGAAACCCAGGGCAGCGGCAGCCCGAACAGTTCGAGTAAAAACGGCAGCGGCCGCGTGGTGCTGTACACCGTGCTGCTGGACGTGGACAACACCGACAACGCCTTGATGGCCGAAATGACCACCCAAGTGTTTTTCGTCGCCAGCCAGGTCAAGGATGTGCTCACCGCGCCGGTCGCCGCCCTGCAAGGCAGCACCGAACGGCAGATCGCCCGCGTGGTCGCAAAAAACGGCCGCATCGAAGAGCGCGCCGTGCGCCTGGGCATCAGCGACCGCCTGCGCGTCGAAGTGCTGGAAGGCCTGAGCGAAGGCGATCACCTGCTGATCGGGCCAGTCGACGGCAGCGGGGGTTGAATTGACCACGCCCCTGATCGAACTCAAGCACATCACCAAATCCTACGGCGGCGGCGACAGCCCGCAGGTCGACGTACTGCGCGGCATCGACCTGTCGATCCATGCCGGGGAATTCGTCGCCATCGTCGGCGCCTCGGGTTCCGGCAAATCCACGCTGATGAACATCCTCGGCTGCCTCGACCGCCCCACCGTCGGCGACTACCTGTTCGCCGGCGAAAACGTCGCGCACCTGGACAGCGACGCACTGGCCTGGCTGCGCCGCGAAGCCTTCGGTTTTGTGTTCCAGGGCTACCACTTGATCCCGTCGGGTTCGGCCCAGGAAAACGTCGAAATGCCGGCGATCTATGCCGGCATCAGCGCCGCTGAACGCCACGCCCGCGCCAAGGCCCTGCTCACGCGCCTGGGCCTGGCCGACCGCACCGGCAACCGTCCGCATCAACTGTCCGGCGGCCAGCAACAGCGGGTCTCCATCGCCCGCGCACTGATGAACGGCGGGCATATCATCCTTGCCGATGAGCCCACCGGCGCCCTCGACAGCCACAGCGGTGCCGAGGTCATGACCTTGCTCGACGAGCTGGCCAGCCAGGGCCATGTGGTGATCCTGATCACCCATGACCGCGACGTGGCGGCGCGGGCCAACCGCATCATCGAGATTCGCGACGGCCTGATCATCAGCGACTCGGCCAACAGCGCCACTCACGTCCCGGCCAGCGCCAACAGCGCGGCGCTGCAAGCCTTCGACCTGCGCCAGCGCCTGGCCGAAGGCGCCGAGCACAACGGCGCGTGGAAGGCCGAACTGATCGACGCGGTGCAGGCCGCCTGGCGCGTGATGTGGATCAACCGCTTCCGCACCGCCCTGACCCTGCTGGGGATCATCATCGGCGTGGCCTCGGTGATAGTAATGCTGGCGGTGGGCGAAGGCAGCAAGCGCCAGGTCATGGCGCAGATGGGTGCGTTCGGCTCCAACATTCTTTACCTCAGCGGTTCCTCGCCCAACCCGCGCACGCCGCTGGGCATCGTCACGCTCAACGATGTCGCGGCGCTGGCGGCGTTGCCGCAGGTCAAGCGGATCATGCCGGTCAATGGCAGCGACGCCGGCATCCGCTACGGCAACCTGGATTACCTGGCGTATGTGGGCGGCAATGACGTCAACTTTCCGCAGATTTTCAACTGGCCGGTGGTCGAAGGCAGCTACTTCACCGAGGCCGACGAGCGCGCCGGTGCCACGGTCGCGGTGATCGGCCATCGCATCCGCGAGAAACTGTTCAAGCACGTCAGCCCGATCGGCCAATACATCCTCATCGAAAACGTGCCCTTCCAGGTGATCGGCGTGCTCGCGGAAAAGGGCTCCAGCTCCGGCAACAAAGACAGCGACGACCGCGTGGCCATCCCCTACACCGCCGCCAGCGTGCGTCTGTTCGGCACGTACAACCCCGAATACGTGACGATTGCCGCCGCCGATGCGCACAAGGTGCAGGAAGCCGAGCAAGCCATCGACCAACTGATGCTGCGCCTGCATAACGGCAAGCGTGACTACCAACTGACCAACAACGCGGCGATGATCCAGGCCGAGGCGCGCACGCAAAACACGCTGTCGCTGATGCTCGGTTCGATCGCCGCGATTTCGCTGCTGGTGGGCGGCATCGGGGTGATGAACATCATGTTGATGACCGTGCGCGAACGCACCCGCGAGATCGGCATCCGCATGGCCACCGGCGCGCGCCAGCGCGACATCCTGCGCCAGTTCCTGACCGAAGCGCTGATGCTCTCGGTGGTCGGCGGCCTGTGCGGTATCGCCCTGGCGCTGCTGGTCGGCGGCGTGCTGATGCTGGCCAAGGTGGCGGTGCAGTTTTCCCTGGTGGCGGTGCTCGGCGCGTTTGGCTGCGCACTGGTCACCGGCGTTGTATTCGGCTTTATGCCGGCCCGTAAAGCTGCCCGGCTCGATCCGGTTAAGGCGTTGACCAGTGAATAAACCATCTCCCGCACCGCACGTGTGCGTATTCAGCCTGTGCCTGCTGCTCAACGCCTGCGCCGGCAGCCCGCCCGCCGTCGACAGCGGCATGGCCGCGCCAGCCGCCTGGCAGTACGCCGAGCGTGACGCCGCCCAGGCCAGCAACCAGCGCTGGTGGACGCAATTTGGCAGCCCGCAACTGAACCGCCTGATCGAACAGGCGCGCCGCGACAGTTTCGACGTGGCGGCCGCCGTCGCACGGGTGCGCCAGGCCCAGGCCAAGGCGGTGATCGCCGGCGCGCCGCTATTGCCGGAAGTGAAGTTCAACCTGTCCACCAGCCATGAGAAGTTACTGCGCGGCCAGGGCGGGCCAAACCTGGATGTAACGCAAAGCGATGACGTGGCCAACAGCTTCGGCGCCAACCTCAGCGCCAGTTATGAAGTGGATTTCTGGGGCGGCCGCGCCGCCGCACGGGACAGCGCCCTGCACAGCCTGCGGGCCAGCGCGTCGGACCAGGCCACCGTGGAGCTGACGCTGCTCGGCAACGTCGCCGACCGCTACGCGCAAACCCTCGCCGCACGCCAGCGCGAGCAGATCGCCGCGTTGAACCTGGCCAATGCGCGCACGGTGCTGGAACTGGTGCAGACGCGCTACGACGCCGGTTCTGCCACGGCCCTGGAACTGGCCCAGCAGCAAAGCCTGGTCGCCAGCCAGCAACGGCAAGTGCCGCTGATCCAACAACTGGCCGAAGAGTCGCGGATCACCCTCGCGGCCCTCCTCGGCCAGCCTGTCCAGGCGTTGGACCTGGGCACAGAGCCCTTCCAGGCACTCACCTGGCCGAGCATCGGCGCGGGCGTGCCCAGCCAGTTGCTGAGCCGGCGCCCCGACCTGGCCAAGGCCGAGGCCGACCTGGCGGCGGCGCAAGCGGATGTTCGCGTCGCCCGCGCGGCCATGCTGCCCGGTGTAACCCTCGGCGCGACCCTCGGCTCCGACGCCGGCAGAGCCTTGGAGATCCTGCGCAGCCCGTATTACTCGCTGACCGCCGACCTGGTCGCCCCGATCTTCAACAATGGCCGTTTAAACGCCGAACGGGACAAGGCCCGCGCGCGCCAGGATGAGCTGCTGCAGACCTATCGCGGGGCGATCATCAACGGTTTCGCCGATGTGGAAAAAGCCCTCAGCAACATCACGCGCCTGGACCAGCAGCGCCAATGGCAAACGCAAGAGCTGCAGGCGGCGCAGAGCGCTATGCGCATCGCCGAAAGCCGCTACCAGGCGGGCGCCGAAGATTGGCTGAGCGTGCTGGAAACCCAGCGTACCCTGTACGCAGCCGAGGACCTGAATGTGCAACTGCGCTTGTCACGCCTGCAAGCCAGCATTGCCTTGTACAAAGCGTTAGGCGGCGGCTGGGAGGCCGACATCCGATAAACGAAAGTCGCATTTCGTACACGCGCCGTTTTGTCCTCCTACATTTTTCCCCCCACGGTCCTTGGTAAAAAAGTCGTCCCGAATCAGAAGCCACAACAGTGGCTTCTTTTTCTCACACGACTGGCCAGGATCGCTGATGAACCCCCTTCCAGCTGCAAGCGCAATTACCTACCGTTGCCTGGTGCTGGTCGCAGCCCTGGCGCCCGCCAGCGCTCACGCTGAAGCGCCGCGTTCACCGTTCGGCATCGAATGGTTCCTGGACTGCCCGCAACCGGCGCTCGAACGTCTGGACCCAGAGGTCATCGAACGCACCCAATGCGGCATCGTCACTGCGCCACTGGACCATGCGGCGCCCGAGCGCGGTCGCATCAGCTTCGACATCACCCGCGTCGGCGCCAAACTGCCGCTGTCACGCCAGGGGGCGTTATTCGCCAACCCAGGCGGCCCCGGGCTCGACGCCGGCGGCGCCTTCGCCGTACACCTGGCCACCGTCTGGAAGCACTACGCCCAGCAACCCGACTGGGGCGACACCTACCGCCAGTTGGCCGATACCTACGATGTGATCGAAGTCACCCCGCGGGGCCTGGGCCGGCTGCCGGGGTCACGTCTGGAATGCCGCTCCGAGGGGCGGATCGTGCCGCAAGGGGATGTCAGCGAAGACCGCAGCGCGGCCAACCTCGCCGCTGCGCGCCAGAATGCCCGGTTGATTGCCCAAGCATGCGCCAGCCACCCGCTGACGCCTTACATCACCACCGAGCAAACCGCCCGCGACCTGGAATTTGTGCGCAAACAATTGGGCGAGTTGCAGTTCAACTACCTGGGCAACGCCTACGGCACTTGGCTCGGCGCCTGGTACGGCGGCCTGTTTCCGGCGAACGTGGGGCGCATGGTGCTCGATTCGAACATCAACTGGACCTCAACCTTCGAGCACGCCAGCCTGATCGTCGCCGGCGAAAAGGAGAAGATTTTCGAGCGCTTCGTGGCCCAACCCGCCGCCCTCGACCCTGGCGTGTATCAACTGGGCGACACGCCAGTCGCGGTGCGCCGTGTGTTCATGGAACTGCTGCCCAGCGTGCGCACGGCCCTGCGCTCCAGCAACCGCCTCTACAGCGACCCCACCGGCCTGATGAGCGCCCACCTGCTCAGTCGCTGGCTGCGGGAAACCCCCGACAGCGACGACCTGGCGCTCGAGGCGCGTGCCCGTGCGCATCGCTTCAGCCCCGACCCGGTCATCGAAGAGCGTGCCAAGTCGATGTTCAGCCTGCTGCTGCAACGCGTGCGCGAACCCTTGCAGGCCAACGTGCCGAAGCCTGGGCCGCTGCGCATGTCGGCCGCCGACTCGGTCAAAACCGCGATCCTGTGCAACGACTCGACCTACTCCAGCGAAGACCTCTGGCAGCAAAAAGAAACCGAATCGCTCACCAAGTACCCGGTCGCCGGCAGCGCCCTTGAGGCGCGCCAATGCACCACCTGGCCGCGAAACCACAGCCGGGGCTTGCCCTACAAGGAACTCGCGCGGCTCGACAGCCTGCTGATGGTGCAGGCCGAATTCGACGACCACACCCCGTCCACCGGCGCCGCCTGGGCCTTTGAGCGCACGTTCCCGGCGAGCCGCGTACAGCTGAAGAACGCCTATGCCCACGGGGTTTCGTTCAGCGGCGTGAGTGCCTGTGTGAACCAGTGGGTAGGCGATTATCTGGTGCATGGGAACAAACCGCCGCGTTCGACGGTGTGTACGGACGCCACGGTGCAATGAATCTCCGTTTACGACCTTTCCATACCAGAAACGACACCCTGCGTTGACGCTACGGCCCAATCGTTATTAAGTGCTATTTATCCGCATTAATACGATAAATAGACACCATGCTCACTCGCCCGCTACGACGCAAACGCCAGAAGCTGTCCGACGTGATTGTCGAGTCGGTCAAGCGCTCCATCGTCACCGACGCCTTGAAGCCCGGCGACCGCCTGCCCACCGAGCGCGAGCTGATGGAAAGTTTCCAGTGCTCCAAGGGCTCGGCCCGCGAAGCGCTCAAGGCCCTGGAAGTCGAAGGCCTGGTCAGCACGCGCACCGGTCCCAGCGGCGGCGCCTACCTGAACCAGGCCGGCACCGAACCGGCCAGCCGTGCGCTGCGCAATTACCTGCACTTCCAGCATCTGGATGGCGAGCAGGTGTACCAATTGCGCAAGGTCATCGAAGTGGAACTGGCGGTGTCGGTGCTCGGGCGCCTGAGCGAGGACGACTACCAGGCCCTGCAGGCCAACGTGGACTTTTGCAGTGCGCCGGAAGACAGCGAGGCCGGCCAGCGCGAACAACGCCTGGCGGAACTGGAGTTCCACAACCTGTTGGCCAAGGCCTGCCCCAACCCGTTGCTGAGCTTTATGGCGCAGTTTCTCAACGACCTGCTGCGCGACCTGGTGGTGCTGAAAAAAGCCTACAAGCCCAAGCGCAAGCAGTTCGACGCGGCCAACCTCGACTATCACAAGCAACTGTTGAACGCCTTTCGCGCCGGCGATGAAAGCGCGGTGCGCAGCCTGATGCATGAACACATGTGCGACGCCGAACACCATATGACCGCCCTCGAAGGCCAGGTCAGCCCGCATTTTCTACTGGAGTTCGATCACTCTTAATAACACCCCAGATCCAATGTGGGAGGGGGCTTGCTCCCGATGAGGCCGGCACATTCAACCTCTATATCGACTGACACACCGCAATCGGGAGCAAGTCGAATCGTCGCACCGCCCCTCCCACAGTTGACTGCATTCCAACCCGCACACTGCGTTACCCCAATAAAAAAGCGCCTGCCCACAGGCCCTGCTCCACCGTATCGCCATTGCCACTCCTGCCAATAACTAAACCAGGGAGTCACCCCATGCAGCGTCGTACGTTATTGAAAGCCAGCCTCACCTTCGCCTCCGCCCTCAGCCTTCCGCTGAGCGTGCGTTCGGCATTCGCCGCCGAGCCCTTTACCCTTTATGGCCTCAAGTCCATGTCTGGCGCCTTTGCCAGCTATGGCAAGTTTGCCGACATGGGTTCGCGCCTGGCGGTGGCGCAGCACCCCGAGATTCTCGGGCGCCCGCTCAACTACAAGGTCATCGACACCGAAGGCAACGCGGGCAAGGCGGTACGCAAGGTGCAGGAAGCGATTGCGCAGGACGGTGCGCGGTTCTTCCAGGGCTGCACCTTGTCATCATCGGCGCTGGCGGTGGCCAAGGAAGTCGACAAGGCTGGTGGCGTGTTCATGACCCCGGTGGGCGCCGATGAAGTCACCGGCAAAGACTGCAACCACGCGACCTTCCGCTGGTCGGTGCCCACCTACGGCGCAATCCGCGAAACCCTGGTGCCGCTGATCAAGCTGCTGCCGGACGCCAAGCGCTGGTACACCATCACCCCGCAATACGTGTTCGGCGAAGCCTTGCTCGAAGGCGCCAAAAACGTGCTCAAGGAACACGGCCTGGAACACGTCGGCAACAGCTACCACTCGCTGCAGGAGCAGGAATTCTCCGGCTACCTGACCAACGCCATCGCCACCAAACCTGACGTGCTGGTGCTGCTCAACTTCGGCAGCCAGTCGTCCAACACCCTGCGCCAGGCGGTCAACTTCGGGATCAAGGAGCGCATGAAAGTGCTGCTGGTATGGTCCGCCGGCCTCGACCAGTTCCAGGAACTGGGCAGCGACATACTCGAAGGCGTGTACCTCGGCGCGCAGTACTGGCACCAGGTCGACAGCCCGCTCAACCGCGAACTGGTCAAGCTGACCCAGGCTAAGTACGGCATCAACCCCACCTACCCGCTGGCCGCCGACTACATCAGCACCAAGGTCATGCTGGACAGCATCATCGCCACCGGCAGCTTCGACGGGCCGACCGTGGCCAAGGCCATGCAAGGCCTGAGTTTCGAGGGCCCCACCGGCAAGGAATCGATCCGCGCCGGCGACCACCAGGTGATCAAGGATTACTACCTGCTGATCGGCAAGGCCGCTGCCGACATGGCCGACAAGGACGACCTGGCCAAGGTGCTCAGCGCCGGCCAGTCATTCCCGCCGGTCGAGGCCACGGGCTGCACGCTCGCCTGACCCCCTGAATATTGCACCGCAGGGCCGCGCGAGCGGCGTCCTGCCGAGGGTTCCTGCATGCTCAATCTTTACCTGTTCCAGATACTCAATGGCCTTGGCCTGGGGATGATCTACTTCCTGATCGCGGTCGGGCTGACGATCATTTTCGGCCTGCTCAACTTCGTCAACTTCGCCCACGGCGCGTTCTTTCTGCTGGGCGCCTACATCTGCTACACCGCCGTGAGCCTCACCGGCAGCTTCTGGCTGGCGCTGCTGCTCGCACCGCTGGTGGTGGCCGCGCTGGCGTGGGTGATCGAGCGTTTGCTGATCCAGCGGATTTATCACTTGCCGCACATGTTCCAGATCCTGGTGACGCTGGGGATCGCGCTGATCATCCAGGAAGCCAGTGTGATGATCTGGGGCCCGGTGGGCAAAAGCGTCGCCGTGCCGGAACTGCTGCGTGGGGTGCTGGTGCTGGGTGATTTCGTCTACCCCTACTACCGCCTGTTCCTCATCGTGTTTTCCGGGCTGGTGGGCCTGGGCTTGTGGCTGCTGCTGGAACGCACGCGCTTCGGCGCACTGGTGCGCGCCGGCAGTGAAAGCACCGAAACCGTGTCGCTGCTCGGCACGAATATCTTCCGCCTGTTCTCCATGACCTTTGCCCTTGGCGTCGGCCTGGCCGGCATGGCCGGTGTGCTGTTCGCGCCGTTGCGCGGTGCCCAGCCCTTTGTCGGCCCGGAAATTCTCGGGATCGCCTTTGTGGTTGTCGTCATCGGCGGCATGGGTTCCTTCAGCGGCGCGCTGGTCGGCGGTTTGCTGGTGGGCGTGGTGCAAAGCCTGATGACCACACTCTGGCCCCAGGGTGCGAGCCTGATGATCTACGGCGCGATGGCCGTGGTGATTCTGGTGCGCCCTTACGGCCTGTTCGGGAGAGCCTGACATGAGCGAGAAAAACCCCCTGCCGTTCGCCAAGACTCAATCCAAAGCGATGTTGCTGTGGGTGCTGGCGGTGCTGATCGGCTTGCCGCTGATCTTGCCCTCGGCGACCCTGGCCAGCGAGATCCTGATCTTTGCTATGGCCGCCCTGGCCTGCAACCTGTTGCTGGGCTACACCGGGCTGTTGTCATTCGGCCAAGGCATCTTCTTCGGTGCCGGCGCCTATTGCGCGGCGCTGCTGATGATCCACCTGCAAATGGGCTTGTTCACGGCCCTGTTGGGCGCTGCGATTGCCGGCGGTTTCCTCGCGTTGCTGGTGGGCGCCCTGGCGATCCGCCGCACCGGCATCTACTTCGTCATGCTGACGCTCGCGTTCAGCCAGATGGCCTACTTCGTCGCCTACACCTTGAGCGACTGGACCGGCGGCGACAACGGCCTGCTCAGCGTGCCGCGCCCGGAGATCCGCATCGGCGACAGCGTGTTGCTGTCGTTGGCCGACGCCCGCGCGTTCTACGGTTTTGTCGCGGTGCTGTTCCTGCTGATCTTCATCGGCGCACGCCGCGTGATTGCCTCGCCGTTCGGCAGCACGCTGATGGCGATCCGCGAAAACGAAACCCGTGCCTCGGCCATCGGCTATGACACGCGCCACTTCAAGATCCTGGTGTTCGTGCTGTCCGGCGCGGTCACCGGGATTGCCGGCGCGCTGTACGCCATGTTGCTGCACTTTGTGCCGCTGTCGAATATCGACCTGGCGATGTCCGAGAACATCCTGATCATGACCATCGTCGGCGGCACCGGCTCGCTGTTCGGTTCGTTGCTCGGCGCCGGTTCCATCGTGCTGCTGGGGGATTTCCTCTCCGACCTGTGGCCGCGCTGGCTGATGCTGCTGGGGGTGATCCTGATCCTGGTGGTGATCTTCATGCGCGGCGGGTTATGGGGCGGCCTGGCGTCGCTGTTCGAGAACGTGCGCGGCCGCCGCAAAGCCGCCGTCGTCGCCAAGGAGCAAGGGCTATGAGCATCCTGCTGGAAACCAAAAACCTGGAACTGGCCTACGGTGCGTTCCATGCGGTCAACGGCGTCAACCTCAAGGTCGAAGCCGGCACCATCCACACCATCATCGGCCCCAACGGCGCGGGCAAGACCAGCCTGTTCCACTGCCTGACCGGCGAACGCCAGGCCACCGCCGGGGCGATCCATTTCGACGGCCAGCACCTGATGCGCAAACCGGCCCACGCCCGCGTCGGCCTGGGCATGGCGCGCTCGTTCCAACTCACCAGCCTGTTCCAGAACCTCAGCGTGCGCGAAAACCTGCGCCTGGCCGCCCAAGGGCGCGACGGTGTACGCGCGTTGAATTTCTGGCGCCGGGTCGAGAGCCAACGCGAACACCTGGAGATGGCCGACCAGGTGCTCGAACGCCTGCAACTCACCGCTCGCGCCGCGACCCTGGCCGGCGAGTTGTCCCACGGCCAGCAACGGGTGCTGGAGGTGGGCATGTCGATCTGTTCCAAACCCAAACTGCTGATGCTCGACGAGCCCACCTCGGGCATGGGCATCGATGACATCCCGATCATGACCCAACTGATCAGCGACCTGGGCCGCGACCACACGGTGCTGTTGATCGAACACAACATGAGCATCGTCATGTCCATCAGCCAACGCATCACCGTGATGAGCCACGGCCAGATCCTGGTGGAAGGCACGCCGGAATTCGTGCGCGCCGATGAACGCGTGCGCACGGCTTATCTTGGGGAGGCTGCCTGATGCTGATCGTCGAGAATATCCATGCCTACTACGATAAGAGCCATGTGCTCGAAGGCGTGTCGCTGACCGTCAACCCCGGCGAACTGGTGACCCTGCTGGGCCGCAACGGGGCCGGCAAGACCACCACGTTGCGCAGCATCCTCGGCATCATCTGCCCGCGCCAGGGCCAGATCCACTTCAACGGCCAGTCGCTGGTGGGCCAGAAGATCTTTGAAATCGCACGCCAGGGCCTGGCGCTGGTGCCGGAGAACCGTGGGATTTTCCGCCTGCTCACTGTCGAGGAAAACCTGCGCATCGCCGCACGCAAGACCAGCCGCTGGCAGCTCGAAGACGTCTACGGCATGTTCCCGCGCCTCAAGGAGCGGCGCAAAAACGCCGGCCACGCGCTCTCCGGCGGCGAGCAACAGATGCTCGCCATCGCCCGCGCCCTGCTCAACGATCCCAAGCTGCTGATCCTCGACGAACCCACCGAAGGCCTGGCCCCGGTGATCGTCGACGAGTTGGTGAAGATCCTGCGCAAGGTCAAGGACGACGGCCTGCCGGTGCTGCTGGTGGAACAGAACCTGATGGTCTGCGACAAGCTCGCCGACCGCCATTACGTGCTCGAACAGGGCCGCGTGGTGTACGAGGGCAGCGCCGCCGCCTTCCGCGCGGACCCGACGATCAAGAACCGCTACCTGGCCCTGAGTGCCTGACCGGAGTTCGAAGATGAATAGCTGTGCACAACCGCTCCAGAGCAACGCCCCGCTGATCAACCGCGACCGCCTGTGGCAATCGCTGATGGACCTGGCCCGACTCGGCGCCACCGTCAAAGGCGGCGTGTGCCGCCTGGCCCTGACCGACCTCGACCGCCAGGCCCGCGACCTGTTCGTGCAATGGTGCGAGGCGGCTGGGTGCAGCGTCAGTGTCGATACCATCGGCAATATTTTTGCGCGCCGCGCAGGACGTAATCCGGCGCTGCCGCCGGTGATGACCGGCAGCCACATCGACACCCAGCCCACCGGCGGCAAGTTCGACGGCTGCTTCGGGGTGATGGCCGGCCTGGAAGTGATCCGCACCCTCAATGACTTGAAAATCGAGACCGAAGCGCCGATCGAAGTGGTGGTGTGGACCAACGAAGAAGGCTCGCGCTTCCCGCCGTGCATGATGGGCTCCGGGGTGTTTGCCGGGAAGTTCGACTTGCAGGACACCCTGGACAAACAGGACGACCAGGGCCTGTCGGTGGGGGCCGAATTGCAGCGTATCGGTTATGCCGGTTCCCGCGCAGTGCTGGGCCACCCGGTCGGTGCGTATTTCGAGGCGCATATCGAACAAGGCCCGGTGCTGGAAGACCAGGCCACCACCATCGGCGTGGTGATGGGCTGCCTGGGTCAGAAGTGGTTCGACCTGACCCTCAGCGGCGTCGAAGCCCACGCCGGCCCGACGCCGATGCATCTGCGCAAGGACGCCCTCGTGGGCGCGGCCGAGGTGGTCAGCGCGGTTAACCGCATCGCGCGTCAGCAGCAACCCCACGCCTGCGGCACGGTCGGTTGCCTGAGCCTGCACCCCGGCTCGCGCAATGTGATTCCCGGGCAGGTCCACATGACCATCGACCTGCGCCATCTGCATGCCGACAAGCTGCAGGCGATGGTCGATGAAGTGCGCGGCGTGATCGAAGCCAGCGCCACGCACCACGGCCTGACGTTCGAGCTGACCCCCACCGCCGACTTCCCGCCGCTGGACTTCCACCCGGCCTGCGTCAACGCCGTGCGCAACGCCGCCGGCGCCTTGGGCCTGAGCCATATGGACATCGTCAGCGGCGCCGGGCACGACGCGATTTTCGTCGCCGAACTGGGCCCGGCCGGGATGATCTTTGTGCCGTGCGAAGGCGGCATCAGCCACAACGAAATCGAAAACGCCGCACCGGATGACCTGGCGGCAGGTTGCGCAGTGTTGCTGCGCGCCATGGTCAATGCGGCACAGGGGATCGACCATGAGTGAGATCGGCCAACTGACGGCAGTGCAACTGCTGCAGCATTTTCGTGACCAGACCTTGTCGCCGGTGGAGGTCACCGAAGACGCGCTGCTGCGCATCGAGCGCTACAACCCGCTGGTCAACGCCTACTGCCATGTCGACCCCGAGGGCGCACTCAATGCCGCACGGGCCTCAGAAGCGCGCTGGCTGAAGGGCGAACCCTGCGGCGCGCTGGATGGCGTGCCAGCGTCGATCAAAGACCTGACCCTGACCCTCGGCATGCCCACGCGCAAGGGTTCGCGCACCTCTTCGGCCGACGGACCATGGGCGGTGGATGCGCCCTTCCCGGCCCTGATGCGCAAGGCCGGCGCGGTGCTGCTGGGCAAGACCACCACCCCGGAATTCGGCTGGAAAGGCGTCACCGACAACCCGCTGTACGGCATCACCCGCAACCCGTGGGACACGCGCATGACCACGGGCGGCTCATCCGGCGGCGCGGGTGCGGCGGCGGCGTTGAATCTGGGGGTGTTGCACCAGGGCAGCGATGCCGGCGGTTCGATCCGGATTCCCTGTGCGTTTACCGGCACCTTCGGCATCAAGCCGACCTTCGGCTATGTGCCGCAGTGGCCAGCCAGTTCGATGACGATCCTGTCGCACCTGGGGCCGATGACCCGCACCGTGGAAGACAGCGTGTTGATGCTGCAAACCGTCGCACAACCGGATGCGCGGGACGGCTTGATCGGCGCGCCGAGGACCACGCCCTGGTTGTCGGACGCAGCGGACCTGAAAGGCCTGCGCGTCGCCTACAGCCCCACCTTCGGCTACGTCGACGTCGACCCGCAAGTGGCCAAGGTAGTCGCCGAGGCGGTGGCGGGCCTGGTGCAGTTGGGCGCCCATGTCGAACAGATCGACCCAGGCTTCAGCGACCCGCTGGAGCTGTTCAGCACCTTGTGGGCGGCCGGCGCCGCCCGCCTGACCGGCCCGATGAGCGACGCGCAAAAACACCTGCTCGACCCCGGCCTGCTGCGCATCGCACAGCGCGGCGAGCGCTTGAGCCTGGACGATTTCAGCGCGGCCCTCGAAGCACGGGCAGCGCTGGTGGCGCGGATGGCGGCGTTCCATGAGCACTACGATGTGCTGGTGTCGCCGATGATGCCGATCACCGCGTTCGAGGTCGGGCACAACGTACCGCCAGGTTCCGGGATGCAGGAATGGATGGAGTGGACGCCGTTTACCTACCCCTTCAACCTGACCCAGCAGCCGGCGGCGTCGGTGCCGTGCGGGCTGGCGGCGAATGGCTTGCCGGTGGGGCTGCACGTGGTGGCGGCGCGGTTTGCCGATGAGACGGTGTTGCGGGTTTGCCAGGCATATGCCAAGGCATTCCCGACCGCCCCTCTGCCAGCCCCGATCACCGGAGCAGCGTAGATCCAACTGTGGGAGGGGGCTTGCTCCCGATGAGGGTGTGCCAGAACCCGCTCGGTCAACTGACACACTGCAATCGGGAGCAAGCCCCCTCCCACAGTTCTTGATCGCATTCCACTACAATAGGCCCCCATTCATCCCCGGGGGCTTCATGGACATCGAACTGGCACGCACTTTCCTCGAAATCACCCGCTGCGGCAGCCTGGCCGCGGCGGCCGAGAAACTGCACGTCACCCAGACCGCCATCACCGCACGCGTGAAGAACCTCGAAAGCCAGCTAGGCAGCACGCTGTTTGTGCGCAACCGCGCCGGTGCGCGCTTGACCGCCGACGGCGAGGCCTTTGTGGTGTACGCCAACCAGTTGCTGCAAACCTGGGAAGCCGCGCGCCGCGACCTGCCATTGCCCGAGGGCTATCGCAATGTGCTGCATATCGGCGGCGAGGTCAGCCTGTGCAACCCGTTGATGCTCGGCTGGGCGAAGGCCTTGCGCGAACATATCCCGGGGCATGCGCTGCGCACGGAAATCCGTGAAGGCGACTACCTGCTGCGCCAATTGGAACTGGGTGTGATCGACGCGGCACTGGTGTTCCAGCCGCAGTACTGGCCGGGGCTGCAAGTGGAGCAGGTGCTGGAAGAAAAACTGATCCTGGTGCAACGGGTGAGCAAGCCGACCCCATACGTGTATATCGATTGGGGCCCGGGGTTTCGCCAGCAGCATGACGCCGCCCTGCCCGACAAGGCCCGCGCCGCGCTGAGTTTCAACCTCGGGCCGTTGGCGCTGCAGTACATTCTGGAGCACGGCGGTGCCGGGTATTTCCGTACCCGAGTGGTGCAAAGCTACCTCGACAGCGGCGTGATGCAACGCGTGCCCAAGGCACCGGAGTTCAGCTTCCCGACGTTCCTGGTGTACTCACGGGCGCGGGATTCGGCGGTGTTGCAGCAGGCGCTGGAGTTGCTGCGCGGCGTGGTCAAGGCGGAAGCTGACTGGTCGCAACGCTGGGACCCGCTGATTTGAATGTTCGCGCCGGAAACTCGCACATCCCCCACCGGCAGCGAAGCTCGCTCCCACGTTCAAATTGGAATGTTGCACCACCTGCGCCAAACCGACCATACGACCGTTGCGATAGCCCAAATGAACGCAAGGTAATAGGGCCACAACACCCAACGTTTGAGCGCTAAAGGAATAGACGCCAGTTCGGCTTCGGTCACAAGACCGGCTTTCACATGGCGTTTAGAGTCTGCAAGGTATTCAAAAATCAGCATCATGCGATATTGTCTGTCGATCCACTGGTTTCGTCGCCAAAAGCGCTTGTTGTTGCGAACTTCTTCGTTTTCACTGAAGTAACTTTCCAACTCGTCGAGTTTTGTATATTCGGCAAATAGCATCAGTCCCAAGACGACAAACATTCCAAAAAACCAAACCATCGTATATGCGAGAAAAAAATCCATGGTTAAGCCCCCTCTGGCTGGAATATTAAATCACCATCGATCTCTAGGATCTTTCCACCCAGAACCAAGCCGCATGCACGACGCGCTAATGCAGCGCCTAACCCTCCCAGCAGCCCCAGGCGCAGGTGATGATTCAATACATCAAAATGGTCAGCTTTATGGTGACTCGTACTGTGGCCCATCAGCCAGGATTGCAAACTACTGTAGTCGATTGTCATGTCGTTGATATATCCCCGCGCAATGCCTTACATCCTTGATGCAATGAAGTTGGCGTCGAAATACAGGCAAGCGAATTCCGTCCGAATACAAGCCCGAGGGGGCTCAATTACATTCAGGAAGTTGCCTACAAAAAAAGATCGGCGCCTACAGAAAGTGCTAATACCTGGTCATCTCCAGAGTCCCTTAAACCTCACCGGCCCTTCCAGTACGGAATACTCAGGTTCATCCAGGTGGCGGTGAAGACAGGTGAGCTACCATCGGTACCAAATGCCCCAAACGACTGATGCAGCCAGCCAAATAAAAGAAAGACGATACGGCCAAAGTGCCCAACGCTTGAGGGATATCGGGATTGAAGCCAGCTCTGCCTCAGTCACATCGCCCCTCTTTACATGCAGTTTTGGCATTCCTAACAATTGATTGATCAAGAGCATGCGCTGAAACCTGTCGATCCGCATATTTCTTCCCCAAAAACGCTTGTTATCGCAAACCAGCTTGTTTTCACTGAAGTAGCTTTCCAACACTTCGAGCTTTTTGCACTCGGCGTATAACATCAGCCCTACGCCAACCAGAGAGCCTACACACAGCAAAATACTAAAGACGAGAAAAAAATCCATAGTCAGGCCTCCTCGGATTGAAAGATAAAAACACCATCGTTCTCTATGATCTTGCCGCCTAGAAACCCCACCTTCAAACTGCACCGGCCCTTGCCAGTACGGAATATCCAGGCCTTCGGGTTGACAGCTTCAGTTATGGACAGCAGCGTTGTGCAGGGTTTGGGTTGACCCTCGCGGTCGCTCCAGGTGCCGGAGAGATAACCCGTACTGTCCTTTTTCCTTACGCGAAACAGCATCAACTGCTCAGGTGTAGGAAAACGAGCGACCACTAGAGCCAACTGCACCAATAGCCCCAGCTAATAGCCAAAATCATCGCAAGGCAATATGGCCACACGGCCCAACGCTTAAGTGATAACGGAACGCAGGCCAACTCTTCCTCAGTCACAAGACCTTCTTTCACGTAGCGTTTTGACATTAGCAGGATATCAATCATCAGGCCCATGCGATGAAATCCGCCGAACCGCAGGTTTGGCCCCCAGAGTTGCTTACGTTTACGAACCTCTGCGTTTTCACTGAAGTAACTTTCCAGCTCGTCGAGTTTTGTACGTTTGGCAAAAAGCATCAGTCCCAGGACGACGAACGTCCCAATAGACATTACAAGGGTGTAAGCAAGAAAAAACGACATCGTTAAACTCCCTCCCTCTTTCAAATTGGGATGTTGCACCACCTGCGCCAAATGGACCAAACAACCAATGCGACACCCCAAATAAAGCCAAGATAATAGGGCCATAGCGCCCAACGCTTGAGCGCTAAAGGAACAGACGCAAGTTCAGCCTCAGTCACAAGACCTGCTTTTACAAAACGTTTTGAATCTGACAACAACTCAAACATCAAAAGCAGGCGATACATTCTGTCAATTCGCTGGTTTCTTTTCCAAAATCGCTTATGGTAACGAACCTTTTCGTTCTCACTAAAGTAGCGTTCCAACTCGTCGAGTTTTCTATATTCAGCAAAAAAACAGCAGTCCCAAGTTGACCAGCGCCACGGTAAAGAGCAAAACCGTGTAGGCAAGAAAAAACGACTTCGTATCGTAGGAAATATCCATCACCACTTATACCAAACGGACCAAACGCCTAATGCAACAAGCCAGATATAAGAAATGCGATATGGCCACAACGCCCAACGCTTGAGTGCTATAGGAACAGACGCCAGCTCGGCCTCGGTCACAAGACCTGCTTTCAAAAAGGGTTTTGGGTTTGATAGAAAATCAATCATCAGGCCCATCCGATGAAATCTGTCGATCCGCTGATTTCTTTTCCAAAATCGCTTATGGTAACGAACCTTTTCGTTCTCACTGAAGTAACTTTCCAACTCGTCGAGTTTTTTATATTCGGCAAATAGCATCAGTCCCAAGAGGATAGACATCCCAACAAACAGCACAATGGTATAGGCGAGAAAAAAATCCATAGTCAGGCCCCCTCTGGTTGAAAGATCAAATCACCATCGATCTCTATGATCTTGCCGCCCAGAAACGCACCGCTATCCCCGCCTGCATTTCCTCCTATATACCCTCCCCCGGCGCCGCCAATAATTCCACAGGCCAACTCAGCGCGTCCTTTCGCGTAAACACCCAAAAAAACCGTACATATGCGACGCGCGGCTTTAGCTCCTACCGCCGTTCCCCAAGCCCCCCCCTCTACCCCGCCCGCCAGCCGCCCACTCTCCACATACTTCGCCAGCCGACACTGCGCCTCCCGCCCCACCACACACGCCTCCTTGATCTCCAAACCCGCTGCGCCCACATCCAGCGCCAACCCAATATAAGTGCCCTTGCCCAACCACTTCGACGTCTGCGAAATCGCCTTCAACCGCTGTGCATACCCGGCGATCTCGCCTTTATTCAGATAGCTTTTGGTCGAAATCCCCAGCACCTTTTTCAGCGATTGATTGCCGCGCAACCCCGTGCCAAATCGTGCGGCACCGCGCAGTTGCGTGCCCAGCAGCGCCAGCAGCACCTGGCGCTGGCGGATAAACGCCTGGCGATCCAACCCGCCCGCTTTCAGGCGTTGATGCAGGCGCTCGATTTCCTCCAACGTGTTCACGACTTCATCCAGGTGCCGCGACCACGCCGATGTCGCACTGCCGATACCTATCGAGCCATACGTCAGAAGGCTCTGCAGCAGGTCGTAGTTATCGATCATCGTCTGTGCAGCCGCAGCGTCCAGCTCCAGGTTGCGATCAATTTCCTCGGCATAACGCACCCACCAGGATTCGTTCCAGGAACAACTGACGCTCTCCGTGTCTGGAACAATCACCATCCGCCCCGGCATCACCCACCCACGGCGCAGGTGATGATTCAACACATCAAAATGATCAGAGTGCTGGCGGCTCACGCCGTGGCCCATCAGCCAGGTTTTCAAACTGCTGTAGCTGATTGGCTTGTCGTTGATGTATCCCCGCGCCATGCCTTACATCCCGAATGCAATGAAGATGGCGTCGGAATATAAGCAAGCGAATACGGCCAGGACACAAGCCCGAGGGGGCTAAATCACATTTGGGAAGTTGCCTACGCAGAACAGGATTAGCACCTACAGAAAAGTGCTAATACCCGGTCATCTCCAGATACCCAACCCCACCCTCAAACTGCACCGGTCCTTCCCAGTACGGAATATTGAGGTTCATCCAGGCCTTCGGGTTGACGGCTTCTGTGGTGATATCGAGCTGTTTGCCGGGAATTTTCAGCGACCAGCGTGTGGGAATACGCCGCCCGTCGATGGCCGTGGTGGCCAGTGGCGTAAGTTGGATATCGGCGTTGTGCAAGGTTTGGGTATGGCCCTCGCGGTCGATCCAGGTGCCGGTGAGATAACCCGTGCCGTCCTTTTGTCTTACGCGAAACAGCATCAACTGCTCGCCACGGTCCAGGTGCAGGGAAAACCAGTCCCAGCCGGTCTGGTTGGCGGCCAGGGGTTGGCTGCTCCACTCGCGGTCGAGCCAGGCCGGGCCCGTGACCTGGTAAACCTTGCCGTCGAGACTGATGCTGCCGTTGGCGGTAAAAAACGGCTGACTGTAGTAGTAAGAGGCCTGGCCTTGGTCGGACTTGCGGCTGTAGCCGTTGTCGCCTTGAAGCACCAACGGGCGACTGGACGTCAGGTGCAAGTCGTAGGCGAATTGCGCGCCACTGGCCTTGAGCTGCATGTCCGCCAAGGGGCCGGTTGCGCCTGGGCGGGTGGCGAAGTTCCAGTCGTCGATCCAGGCACTGAACGGCGCGGCCTGGGCCCCGGCCTGGCCGACGCCGCCACGGGCGTAGCGCTCGGCGGCGTAGTGCCGGGTGGCCGAGGTGACGGCGGCGTGGCCGAGCCAGATCGTTGAATCCTGCCAGCCCGATTGCGTCGGCCCGGCCTTGAGAGCATTGCGAAACAAGGTCCATTGCACGCCGAACACGTGGCCCTGAGCGTCTTTCAGGTTGGCGGTAACGTACCACCACTCGATACGAAAACCGGCGTGGGGGCCGTGGTCCTCGGGAAAATCGAAGACCTTGCCGGGCAGCACCTGGGCAAAATCTGCCGCCTCACTGCCCAGGCCGGCGAAACTTTCCTCGGGCGCGGGGGCTTTGTCACAGCCGCTCACCAGCAACAGAACGACGCACAGCAGCGCCTTAATCTTCATGGGCGAACGTCCTCAGCAAATCCGCCGGGCGACTGCGGTACAACTGCCACAGCGGCCATGCCGACGCCAGCAACGTGGCAAGCAGCGCCAACCCCAGCAGTTGCGCCAGTTGCCAGGGGAAAATATGCAATGGCAGGCGCCAGCCAAATGCCTGCACATTGATCACCGCATCCAGGCACCACGCCAACAGCAACCCCAAGGGCAAGGCCAGCAGTAGCGTCAGCACCGCCAACAACCAGGTCTGCCCCAAGTTGAGCAGCATCAATTGCCGGCGCGTCACCCCCAATGCCCACAGCGGTGCGAGTTGGCCGAGGCGGCTTTGGCTCTGGGTCAGCAGGCTGATGAACAGCGCCACGCCTGCCACGCCGAGGGTCAGGCTATTCAGCGCGGCGGTGGCGGCGAAGGTGCGTTCGAAGACCTGGCTCGACCAGCCTTTGAGTTGCTGCTGGTCAACGATACGGCTGTCGTCCAGGGCAAACTCGCGCTGCACTTCACGCACCAGCGGCGCCACGTTTTGCGGCAGTACGCGCAGGTTGAAGCGCGCCGGCGACAGCGTCGGCCAATGCGCCAACAGGTGCTGCGCATTGACCAGCACGTGGCCCTTGGGGTTGCCGTAGTCGGCGTAGATCCCCACCACCTGGGGCGACCACACACCCTCGGGCGTGGGAATGTCAACGGCGTCGCCGACTTGCACGTTCAAGCGCCGCGCCAGTTGCTCGCTGAGCATCAGCGTGTCATTGCGCAGTAATTGGTCCCACGGCGCACGCGCCGCTTGCAGCAACGGCCAGTGCTGGCGATAGGTCGGGGCGTCAACTACGCCGAACACATCCGCCGGCCAGCCCTGCAATTGCACGGCGACCTGCCAGGTGGGCAGCACCGCCTGCACCAGCGGTTGGTGCGTGAGCCAGGTATTCAACTGTTCGGCCTGGGCCGGGTTGTGTGGGTTGAGGTACAGCTCGGCGGTGAGGCGTTGTTCCAGCCAGTTGTTGAAGGTCAGGCGAAAGCCCGAGGTCATGGAGCCCGCGCCGATGTTGGCCGCCAGCGCCAACAGCAACGCCATCAGCGCCAGGCTCAAGGCCGGCAACTGTTGGCGGCAGTCGGCAAGAAACCATTGCCCAAGCACCGAGCGGCTGCGCCCCAGCAGCGCTTTCAACAGTGCATTGAGCAGCACCGGCAGCCCCAACGCGGCACCGAGCAGCAAGGCCGCCATTAGCACAAATCCAGCGGCCAGACTGTCGCCCCACCACAGCGCCAACAGCGCGATCAACAACGCCGCACTCGCCACCCAGCCCTGGCGCCGCAACCAGCGCCCATGGGCCTCATGCCAGGCCTGGGGATTGGCCAGCGCCAGCAACGGTAAGCGCGCCGCCCGCCACACACTGCCGGCGCCGGCGAGCAACGCACCGAGCAGGCTCAGGCCCAACCCGGCGAGCCACCACCAGGGGCTGAGGCTCAGCTGCCCCGGCACTTCGGCACCGTAGAGGCCGCGCAGGCTGGCCGCCACGTCCGGTAACAACACGCTGGCGAGCACATAGCCACTGGCGACACCGAGCACACCGCCAAGCAAGGCCAAGGCACCCAACTCCATCCCCAGGCCGAGGATCAACATCCGCGCACTCACCCCGCAAGCGCGCAAGGTGCGCAGCAGCCCGCGCCGTTGCTCCAGGGCTAGGCCGATGGCGGCATGGACAATAAACAGCCCGACCACAAAGGATAAAAAGCCCAGCGCGTCCAGGTTCAGGTGAAAGCTCTCGGTGAGGCGCGCGAGGTTATTGTCCTCGCCCTGCTTGAGCTGCAGTCCCGCCGGCGGCGTGGGATGGGCGGCGGCGAACGACTTGTCGAGCAGCAGCCGGGACAGGCGCCCAGGCATGTCCAGCAACGGTTGGGCAAAACCGATATCGGTCAGCAACATGCCAGGGGCCATGTCCGGTTGAACCTGCAACGGCGGCAGGGCTTGCCCGCTCGCCGTCAGCGGCCGTTCACCGGCCTGCAACCCCAGCGCCTGCAACGTATGCGGGGCGATCCAGGTACGCCCCGGCGGGTCGAAGAACGCGACCATTTGCGCCTGACTCAAGCGCTGCCCCGCCACCGCCCCGCTGCCGGGCAGCGACAGCGGATCGATGCCCATCAATTGCAGGCGCTGATCCTCATGCCCCTTGAGCAGCACCCGCCCCTGCACCACCGGCGACACCGGCCAGCCGGCGCGGCGCAACTCGGCAAACAGCGCCTGGGGGAAACTGGCAGCGTCCGGCGCGCTGAGGCTGGCCTGGGGTTCGCCGCCGATCAATTGACTGGCGCGCGCGTAGCTGTCCCGCGCCTGGCTGTTGAGCGCTTGCACCCCGGTCAGCAGCGCGGTGGCGAGCCACAGACCGGTCAGCACACTGAAAAACTGCACGGGATGGCGCCGCCAGTGGCTAAGCAACGCGCGTAACGTCCAATAGAACACCGCCATCTCAGCCAACGTCCGCAGGCAGGACGTGGCCGCGGTGCAACACCACCTGCCGGTCGAGCCGCGCGGCAATGCGCGGGCTGTGGGTGACCATCAACAGGCTGGTGGGGGTATCGCGCAACAGGTCCAGCAGCAGTTGCAGCACCTCATCGCTGGTGGTTTCATCAAGATTGCCCGTAGGCTCATCCGCCAACAGCAAGCCAGGTCGAGACGCCAACGCCCGCCCTACCGCGACCCGCTGCTGCTGGCCACCGGAGAGTTGTTCCGGGTAGCGCTTGAGCAGACCCCCCAGGCCCAGGCGCTCGACCAACTGCGCTTGCCAGATCGGATCAAACCGCCCTGCCAGGCGTGCCTGGAACGCCAGGTTGTCGTCGACACGCAAGCTGCCGATCAGGTTGAATTGCTGGAACACCAGGCCGATGTCAGTGCGTCGCCAATCGGCCAACTGCCGCTCGGTCATCTGATCCAGGCGCTGCTCACCCACGCGGATACTGCCACCGTCGACGCGATCCAACCCGGCCACCAGGTGCAACAGTGTGCTTTTTCCGCTGCCGGACTCGCCCATCAGCGCCAGGCTGCTACACTCAGCCAACTGCAGATCGACCCCGGCCAATACCGTCAGCGGGCCCTGCGCAGTGACGTAGCATTTATGGACACCTTGCACCTGCAACATGGGAATGCTCGCTCGCCAATGGACTGCAACCGAGGATAACGGCTGACCGACCTCGCCACGCAAATTTTTCACATGCATTTCACCGGTTACCTACCGATCACCGAATAAAGTGCCCGACAAGCGCCAATGACGCTCAACTTTTTAGTTGTCGGCACGCCTTATTTTTAACGCTCCAATTTTCAGCAAAAAGACAGCAACTGTATGACAGGCTCTTGCTCCACTAAGGGCACTGTCAAACAGTTGCGCCTGACTAATAAAAAGCTGCCTGACGTACCTACGGTGAATAGTGTGGTTAACCTGACCTTGACCAAACCGCGTTCGTATCAAACGCGAGCAAAACGTCTGAAAAAACTTTGGCAGGGCATTGCAGCAATCACCTTGCTCGGCGTGTTGCTGGCAGGTTTTCTGGCCTGGCCTGTGTCGCCACCGAACCTGGGCGCGGGCAATCGCCTGCTGACGTCAGGCCTGCTGACCAGCTGGCGCGAGGGTAATCTGGTGGTACTGGTGCGCCATGAAGAGCGCTGCGACCGCTCCTCCAACCCCTGCTTCGGACCCGCTGACGGTCTGACGGTCAAAGGGACTCAACAGGCAGCCGAAACCGGAAAAGCCTTTAAAACATTGGGCATGGAGCGTGCAGACGTGTTCAGCACCCCGACCACCCGTACCGCCCAGACCTCGCTGTTCATGTTTGGCAAAACCGAACTGTCGCCAGGCCCGCTGGCGATCTGCGGCGATGCCATGGGTGAAGAACTCCTCAGCCACAAGCAGCCTGGACGCAACCTGGTGCTGATCACCCACAGCGGCTGCATCAGTGACATCGAACTTGCCCTAGGCTACCCCCACGCGAAATCCACCGAATACGGCAGTGCATTGTTCATCAAGGTGCTGGGCAACGGCGAACTCAAGGCCGTGGGAATTATAAACAGCGGCGATTGGCCGGCGGCGCTCAAGCAACTTTAGACACTTTTCAACCGATACAAGAGGCGGATGTTCAGCCAAACGACAGCCAACTTATGGCATGTTTAACTGCGCCTGTTAGTTAAGGACGTCATGAATAATTTAAGACCCTTAGTGAACACTGTGACTTTTTACCCCCGTGCGTCCTTACACAAATTCCCTACACTTAGACGTCAAGGAGCGACGTTCGCATGACCCGATTCAAACCCCTACCTTTATTGCTGCTGGCCGTTGTCGCGTTTTATCTCCTGCCTTTGGGCCTGCACGGTCTATGGATACCCGACGAGACCCGCTACGCTCAGGTCAGCCAGGAAATGCTCATGAGCGGCAATTGGGCCGCACCGCATTTCATGGGCGTGCGTTATTTTGAAAAACCCGCCGCCGGCTATTGGCTGATTGCCCTCGGCCAGGCGGTCTTCGGCCAGAACCTGTTCGGCGTGCGCATCGCCTCGGCGTTGACCAGCGCCCTGAGCGTGCTGCTGGCCTACCTGATCGCCCGGCGCCTGTGGAACGACCCGCGCAAAAGCTTCGCCTGCGCCTTGCTCTACTTGAGCTTTGGCCTGGTGGCGGGGCAAGCCGGCTACTCCAATCTCGACCCGCAATTCACCTTTTGGGTCAACCTCAGCCTGGTGGCGCTGTGGTTTGCCCTCGATAGCCGCACCCCGCGCGCCCGACTCGGCGCCTGGGCGGCGCTGGGGCTGGCCTGCGCGATGGGCTTCATGACCAAGGGCTTCCTCGCGTTGTTGCTGCCGGTGCTGATCGCCGTGCCCTATATGCTCTGGCAACGCCGCCTGGGCGAATTGCTGCGGTATGGCCCACTGGCGATCGTCGTGGCAGTCGTGGTGTGCCTGCCGTGGGTGTGGGCGATCCATGTGCAGGAGCCCGACTACTGGAATTTCTTCTTCTGGCATGAACACATCCGCCGTTTTGCCTCCGGCACCGCGCAACATGCGCGGCCATGGTGGTTCTTCCTGCCGATCATGGTCGTCGCATGCCTGCCCTGGGCGGCGCTGCTACCGACCACGCTGCACAAGACCTGGAAAGAAAAGCGCCAACCGGCGATAGCCTTTCTCGCCCTGTGGATGCTGCTGCCGCTGGGTTTCTTCAGCCTGAGCAGCGGCAAGCTGCCGACCTACATCATGCCGTGCCTGTTACCGCTGGCGTTGTTGATGGGGCATGCCTTGATCGATGTGATGCAGCAGGGCAAAACCCGCGCACTCCGCATCAACGGCCTGCTCAACTTCGTGATCGGCATGGCCGCGATGGTGACGTTGATCTATCTGCAAATCGGCGATCCGCTATACGGCAACAGCCACGCGGAAATGTTCAGCCTGTCGTTGACCTTCATTGTGCTGCTGGGCTGGGTCCTGACCAACCTGCTGCAAGCCTTTCGCCCGTTGACACTCTGGGCGACGCCAGCCCTGGGCATCGGTTTGCTGGTGCTACTCCTGCCAGCGGGCATGCCGGCGCGGATATCGAATAACGAAATGCCTGACCAGTTTGTGCTGGAGCATCTGGAAGAACTGCAGCAAACCCAGGCGTTATTGAGCAACGAATTAGGCTCGGCATCGGCACTGGCTTGGCGCCTGAGCCGGCCGGATGTCGCGTTTTATGACACCGAAGGCGAGCTGCAATACGGCCTGCAATACCCAGACGCGGTACACCGCAAAGTCGGGCTGGACAACGTCCAGTCGTGGCTGGCCGAGGCGCGCCAACAGGGTTCGGTCGGGGTGCTGATGCGCGTCAGGAGCACCAACGAACACCTTGAGGAAGGGCAACTGCCACCCGGCGGCAAGCGCTATCGCAAGGGCGACCTGGTGCTCACCCTCTATCCGAAATCCCCTTAGGAACCGTCCATGACTGTCTGGAAAACCGAACGTGGCGCCTTGCTGCTATTGCTGGGCGTTTCCGCCCTGCTTCTGCTGCTGGGCCTGGGCAGTCGCGACCTATGGGGCCCGGAAACCCGCTGGGCGAACATCGCCGTGCAGATGCTGCAAAGCGGTGACTACTTCGACCCCTACCTCAAAGGCACGCCGTATTACGACAAGCCCCTGCCCTCCTACTGGCTGATCACCGGGTTCGCCAACCTGATGGGCGGCCTGGGGCCCTGGTCGCTGCGCCTGTCGTCGGTGATTTCCGCATGGTTGAGCATCTGGCTGGTGTACCTGATCGGCGAGCGCCTGTTTCGCAAAGGCACCGGGCTGATTGCCGGCTGGATGCTCGCCACCACGTTCTATTTCCTGTTCTGGGCACGCGTGGCCACGGCGGACGTGCTCACTGTGTGTGGCGTGCTGGCGGCGGTGTGGTGGTACTGGCGCGGGCCGGATGACACACGACTATGGCGCTACACGGTGTTTTTCCTGCTGTTGGCCGCGACCTCGTTGTTAAAGGGCTTGATCGGTTTTGTGCTGCCAGGCCTGGTGCTGCTGCCGCACCTGCTCAGCGAGCATCGCTACAAACGTCACCTCAACCTGCGCGTGGTGCTGGCGCTGCTGATTGCCGCCGGGTTCTATGCCATCCCCTTTGTGCTGTCGCACCTCTACGGCGCGCCGACCTACGGCGAAAGCGGCCTGGCCCTGGTATTCCGCGAAAACGTCGTGCGTTTCTTCGACCCCTTCGACCATATGGGGCCGATCTATACCTATCTGATTTACCTGCCCGCCTACACCCTGCCCTGGGCACCGTGCTGGTTGCTCGGCCTGTGGCTGGCCGTGCGACATTGGCGTCAGACCCCGCCCAACGTGCGCTGGCTGGTATGGGGCCTCGGGCTGCTATTCGTGTTCTTCACCGCCAGCGGCAGCCGCCGCAGTTACTACGTGCTGCCGCTGGTACCGTTTGCCCAGTTGCTGGGAGCGTGGTGGCTCAGCGAACGACTGGCGAAAAAACCCGCCAGTTGGCCGCGCTGGCAGAAAGGCTTTGGCGTTGCCGCCGCACTGATGCTGCTGGTGCTCGGCGTGGCGTACCCGTGGACCAACGGCAATGGCGGCGTAACCCGTTTCGTCGAGGATGTGCACGCTCAAGCCGAGAAGACCGCGCCGTGGAACCAATGGCAAATGGTACTGGTGGAAGTCGACAACAAACTGCCGATGTACCTGCAAAACGACGGCCAGCCGTTCTACTACGTCGCCGAAACCCAGGACTTCCCCCGCCAGGGCGACAGCGCTGCGTTCATGGCCTGGCTGGAACGCACCAGCGGCCGCCGCTTCGACCCGCAACACACGATTATCGTCGCGCAGTTCTCCAAGGACGATCCCACGCCCCTGGCATACCTGGGCACGGATCATCAGGTGATCACCACTCAGCCGGACAATGGCGAGCGGCTGTTTCACCAGCGTGCGGATGGGAGTGTGGCGTTTATCCCTATGTCACGCTGACCTGCCCGCCCCTGGCGCTCGACGATAGCCAAAGCCACACGCTGTTGGCGACGCGGGGGTTGCCGCTGCGGCGCGATCGCTTGATTCCCTACCGGCTCACTGATAGGGAATCAAGCGATCACGGTCCAGGTCTCGCATCAGGTCGCCGAGCATTTCACTCTCGCTGCGAGGTTCGATCATGGGGATGTACCAGGTCGTGGCCGTCCAGCCGCCGCGCTTGTAGGCATAGGTTTTCAACAGTTGACCGTCCTTGAACACCGAGCCATGCAATTGGCGCTCGTAGGTGTAGGGCACTGGCACGGTCAGCAGCGTCAGAGCGCCGAGTACTGCGGGGAGCACTCCGGCCCCTTTACCGCCGCTCTGGTCGACCAGCAGGCTGTAGCCGGTCTTGCTGAAACCACCGTCGAGGAAACTGAAGGCGCCGGTATCACGCAGCAACTGGATGACTTCGCGCTGCTTTTGCTGATCGAACCGGGATTCGGGCGGCGGCATGGTGACACTCATCGGCACATAGGCGTGCTGGGCTTTGTAGTCCAGGGGCTTGAGGGCGGTGCTGCAGCCGCCGAGCAACAGCACGGCAGCCATTAAGGTGATCCTGATCATTGCGTGTGCTCCACAGGCAGCAGGCCATCACGTTGTACATCCTGGGCAAAGGCACGGGTGATACGGTTTACGTTCTCTTGCTGCATCCCGCCGCTGCCATCGAGCAGCCAGGTGTATTTGTGGGTGACGTTGCGATAGCTGTATTGCTTCAACAGCTTTCCATTTTGTTGCAGGGAAAACTCGGTGGTGGTGTCGATACTCTGGGACAAGGGCAGCAAAAACAGTGTCGCCGTACTCAGCAGAATTACCGGGAAAGGTGGCAAATCGCGCTGGCTATTGAAGCGGATCAACACCGAATAATCCCCTGCCTTGCCCTGGCCGGTTTCGACACTGCGAAACACTCCGGTTTCGCGTAACTGGTTACGGATTTGCGCGGCATTCAGCGGGTCGTCGACCATGACATGGATCGGCTTGAGGTAGTCCTGACCGTCGGGCAACGCGCGCTCGGGCAGGGTATTGGTGGCCGCACAGCCAGTCAGCAGCGCCAGGACGCTCAGGGTAATAACGCGGTTCATGGACGCATCTCTTGAAGGGTGTTCTGGCCCGCAGCGGTAGACAGCGGCGCGATGATATGCGGGGCGGCGCTGCGATAATCCAGCGGTATCAACTCCAGCGCCGGCAAGCGCGGAACCGATTGTCGCGCGATCGGTTCATCGCGACCTTGCTGGTCACGCCAACGGAAGGCGCACAGGGAAGCCCCCAGGCACAGCGAGCGAAATTCACCGAGGTAATAGGCCTTGCCGGCTTGCAGGCGCATCGGCAGGTTGAACTTCTCCCGAGCCTGGACCGAGGTGTAGGTGGTGCCCAGGGTGGGTGAATAGTTGCTGGAGAAGAACTGGAAATCATAAAACTCATAATCTCCCGGTTTGAGCGGCAGCACGAACACACTGGCGGCACCGGCCTGGTCCTTCACATCCTGAGGCGTTTCCCGCCCGGCACCGACCCATATACCGGCGGCCCCGAAGGCGGAGCCACGCTTGCGAAACAACAGGCGCTGGTTGGGTGCGGGAGAAGCATTGAGGTTCTGCGGGCCGATGGAGCCCACAAGATAAGCCACCGGTTCTTCGGGGCCTGGTTGCAGCGGCTGACTGATCAGCGACGCGGGCTGAGTACCGCACCCCGCCAAGGCTGCAGCCATTAAGAGCAAGGCCAAAGGCCTGGAAAAGCAAAACATGTCGAATCCTGAACGCGGGCAAAAAGGGAGCTGCATACGCCACAGGAAAGACATGCAATGAGCCATCCTGGCGCTGCGCCTCGCGTCACTGCGAGGGGGGCGAATGGTACGGGAGGGATGAAGGTTTTACCACCCGCTCGCCACCCCAGGCTTTCCAGCACCGCCCTACCAACGCCCCATCGCCAGGCTGTACGGCGAAAACTCCGCAACCCCCCACCTCAACGCCAGCGCCGCCGGGCGGCGCACCACCTGCTCCACCGTGACCGTCCACAACCGCTGCGCGCCCTCGAACCGCGCCACCTCGGCCCCGCTGAGGATCAGTGAAGTGCGCCCGGCCAGGTGCATCACGTCCCCCGATGCAAAGTCGATGAACAACAACCCCGCCACCGGATTGGCGTGCAGGTTGCCCAGGGTGTTGAAGAACAGGTTGCCGGCAAAGTCGGGGATGGTCAGCACGTTGCCTTCCACGCGCACGAAGCCGCGGTTGCCGCCGCGATGGGAGACGTCCACCGAGCGTTCGCCGCCGATGTCCACGTAACTGGCGACGAAGAAGGTGTCGGCATTGCGGATCATTGCGCACGCGGCGTCATCCAGGCAGTTGCTGCGCTCGACCACATCCCCGGGTTTACGGGCGACCCCATCGACAGGCCGCAGTTGGATGTATTTGGGGCAGTTGCCGAAGGACTGCACCACATCGACCGCAAAGCCCTCATGATCCAGCGCGCCGACCCGGCCATTCAGGCGATTGCGGCGGCGCGTGTCGAGGTCGATGCCGAGTAAGCCGACCGCGGCCCCTGGATGCAGCGCGGAGCGTGCAGGGTCGCCGGTGCCCGGCAGGCTGTCGATCTGCAAGGTGTGGGGGTCGGGCGAATGGGCAAACCCCGGCGCGCCTTCGATCATCGTCGCCCAGGGCATGCCGTGCGCGTCCACCACGCCGAGCAGCAAGTACGGCAACAGCGGATAAAACCCTCGGTGTTGCTCGTGCAGATGATCGCGGATCACCTTGGCGCCAATCATGTCCATGCGCTCGGCAGCACCTGCGCTTGCTTGCATCTGCCGTTCACCGGCATGCCAGGGGGAGTGTTCGATCGGGTTCATGGCGATCACCTCGAGTTAGATAACCCAATGCTGCGCCCCGCCAGGCAGCGAGAGAATACCCATGTTGAGCAATCGAGCATTACGCCAACTGAAACGCCGGATGCTCGCGCAGCGCCGCCACGCAGTGATCGACAAAACTGCGCACGCGCATCGGTGCATGGCGGCCTTCGCGGTAGACCACGTTGACCGGCAACGGCGCCAACTCGTGGGCGGGCAAGACGCGGCGCAACTGATTGCTGATCAGGTGCTCGTGAACCGGGTAGCTCAGGCAACGGATGATCCCCGCGCCATGCACGGCCGCATTGATCGCACCTTGCACCGTGGCGCAGCGCAGGCGTGTACGGGCCTTGAGGTGGGCGTGGGGGAAATCCCAGTGGACCTGATCGGCGCTGGCGATCAGGCGATGTTGTTTGAGATCGTCCGGGTGCGCGGGTGCGCCGTGGGCAGCGAGGTAATCGGGACTGGCGCAAAGGATCTGCCGCACCTGGCCGACCGGCCGTGCGATCAGCGACGAGTTCGGCAACGCGCCGACCAGGATCGCCACGTCCAGCCCCTCTTCGTGCAGGTTGGGGTAATAGTCGTGGTAGCGGGCCGTCAGGTACACATCGGGGTGGCGGTCCAGATAACCGGCCAAGATCGGCGCCATCACGTACCGGCTGAACAGCAACGGCAAGAACACCCGCAGATTGCCCTGGGCCTGCACATGCGAGCCCTTGGCCGAGGCTTCGGCGGCGTCCACGGCGGCCAGCAGGCGTACGCAGTCGGCCAGGTAGGCGCGGCCTGCGTCGGTGAGGCTAACACCCCGCGTACTGCGCTGCAGCAACGCCACGTGCAGGCGTGCTTCCAACCGCGCCAGCGCACGCACCAGCGTCGCGCCCGACACCTGGGCACTGCGCGCCGCCGCAGCCAGGCTCGGTTGCCCGGCCAGCGCCGCAAACCGCTGCATGTCGCGATAGCGCTCCATCAGCTAGGCCGCTGCGGCGCCGGGTTCAGGCCCCGGTCCTGGGCGAAACGCTGGGTGAGGAAGTCGACGAAGGTCTGCACCTTCGCCGGTACACGGGCGCCCTTCTGGAACACCACCTGGATCGGCAGCGGCGCGGGTTCGAACGCGTCGAGGACAATCTCCAGCTCACCGGCCGCCACCGCCGCCGCCACCTGATAGGACAGCACCCTCGTCAAGCCCCAGCCGATGCGCGCCAGGTTGATCGCGGCGTTGTTTGCCGTGACCACCAGGCGCGGCGCGATGGGCACCGTCAGCAGCCGGTCGCCGTCGACGAATTGCCACTCGCTGATCAATTGGCTGGCCGACGACGTGGCGATCTTGGCTTCACGCAACTGCTCGGGACGTTGCGGCCGCCCGTGCTGATCGAGATAGCCGGGCGATGCGCACACCACCCGCCGCACTTCACCGACCTGGATCGCCTGTTGCCCCGGCTCCTGCAGATGACCGATGCGCACGGCCACGTCGACGCCTTCGTCGGTCATGTTCACCACGCGGTCGACCAGCAAGGCGTTGATGTTCACCAGGGGAAAACGATCGAGATACGTCCCCAGCAACGGCGCCACATACAGCTCGCCAAACAGCACCGGGGCGGTCACGGTCAGTTGCCCACTGGGGATGGAATAACTGCCCGCCGCCGCTTCCTCGGCTTCGTTCAGCTCGGCGAGGATGCGTCGACAGTCTTCTAGGTAGCGCTGGCCGGCTTCAGTCAGGTGCAGACTGCGGGTGGTGCGCGCCAGCAATTGGGTGCCGATGCGCTGTTCCATCGCGGCAATCGCCCGGGTCACGCTGGGCGGCGAGGTGTTCAGGCGGCGCGCGGCGGCGGCGAAGCCCTCCTCCTCGGCCACCGCGAGGAACACCTGCATTTCATGAAATCGGTCCATCGACGCCCCTCTTGAAGGTTACTGTGATTGCAGGCCCACCGCCGTGCGTGGCATGCCGACAAAACCCGGCAACGCTTCGATACTGGCCAGCCACGCGCGCACTTGAGGGTAGTCGGCCAGCGACACATTGCCTTCCGGCGCGTGGGCCACGTAGGTATAGAAGGCGATATCGGCAATGCTCGGCTGCTCACTGGCCAGGAAGCGACTTTGGCCCAGTTGCTGTTCAACCAATTGCAGCAAAGCGTGGGAGCGGCTGATGGCGGTCACGGTATCGACATCCGCGCCAAACACCACCGCCAGCCGCGCGGTCGCCGGCCCGACGTGGAGCTGACCGGCGGCGGCCGAGAGCCAGCGCTGCACACGCGCCTGGCCCAGCGGGTCGCTCGGCAGCCATTGGCCGTTGCCGTACTTGCTCGCCAGGTACACCAGAATCGCGTTGGAATCGGCGAGTACGGTGCCGTTGTCATCAATCGCCGGCACCTGGCCGAACGGGTTGATGGTGTCGACGAATTCAGCGGCCTTGTGCGCGCCTTGCTTGAGGTCTACCAGGATGAATTCACTGGGCAGGCCCAACAGCGACAACATCAGCTCGACCCGATGGGAATGGCCGGACAGGGGGAAACCATAGAGTTTGATCGCAGACTGGGACATGAAAGGCTCCAAAGAAGTGGGGGGCTTGACGCCAGGCATATTCCGCCGCGGCGTCTATCGATGGAATCACCAGGATTTACAATCGAGCATTTCAGCTGATGAAACAATCATCGACGGCTCGTCGCCTGACCTTCAGCGCTCTTGCAGCCGATCCCGCAAAAACCGATGACTCCTGGAAAACAGGCGCCGGTAGGTAAGCAGCACCGCGCCGACCGTGCCCAACGCCGACGAAGCGGCGATCAAAAACATGATCACGATCTGGTACCGCACCGCGTCCACCGGGCTCTCCCCCGCCAGCACCTGGCCGGTCATCATGCCGGGCAGGCTGACGATACCGACCACGGTCATCTGGTTCAGCGTCGGGATCATCCCGGCGCGCACCGCCTGGCGGATCGCTTCCTGCGCCGCTTCCCAGCGTGAGCCGCCGAGGGCCAGGATCATCTCGATGGTGTTGCGGCCCGAGGTCAGTTCCTGGGTCATGCGCTCGATCCCCAAGGACACGCCGGTCAGGGTGTTGCCGAGGATCATGCCGAGGATCGGGATCGCATACTGCGGCTCGTACCACGGGTGGATACGAATTACCGCAAACAAGCCCACCGCCGTGACCAGCCACGAACTGCCCCACACCGACACGATGCTGTCGATCCGTTGCCCACGGTACGTCCGCCGCCCACGCCCCGCCGCCGACAGGCCGGCAATCAGGGTCATCGCGCACATCAGCGGCAGCACCACGTACCAATAGGCGAACGCGAACACCCAGCCCAGCAGGTAACCGATCGCCAGCAGTTGCACCACGGTACGCACGGCGGCCCACAACAACTGGCGCTCCAGGCCCAGGCGCAACGCCAGCGACAGCGCGCCGTTGATCAGGATCAGCGAGGCGGCGATGGCCATGTCCAGCGCAGTCAGGTTTTGGTAGTTCATGGCTGGGTGGCTCCGCTCAGCACACCGGCGCGCATGTGCAAGTGGATGTCACTCATGCGTTGGGCCTGTTCCAGGTCGTGGGACACCCAGACATACGCACGGGTGGGGTCATTGGCGAACCAGGCGTCGATCAGCGCTTCGACATCGTGCGAGGACGCGGGGTCGAGGGCGGCGGTGGGTTCGTCCAGCAACAGCACGTCGGGATTGAGCTGCAGCGTGCGGATCAACGCCACCACCTGGGACTCGCCGCCCGACAGGTCGCTGGCGTTTTTTGCCAGGAAGTCGGGCGACTTGCCGGCGTGCTGCAGCAGCGCCGTGACGGTCGTCAGCTCGAAACGGCGTTTACGCAGGGTCTTGAGGCTGAAGGGGAAACGCAGATTGTCTTGCACCGTGCCGTCGATCAGCGCCGGGCGTTGGGACAGGTAGCAGATGCGGCTGCGGTACTCGGGAATGTCTGCGTTAGTGATCGGCCGGTTGTTCCACAAGACCTGCCCCGATGTGGGCGCGTCCAGCAACGCCAGTGCCCGCAGGAACACGCTTTTGCCGGAGCCGGACGGGCCGGTGATCGATACGCGGTCGGCGCGGTGCAGGGCGAAGTCAGTGGGCTGGAGCAAAGCCACCTGGCGACGCTCATCCCGGCACGCAAGGGCGCGGGTTTCGATCAGTGCGCTCATGGACGCGATGCTCCTCATGGTTCGGTCAGGCGCAATGGTGAAGCAGGCGAGCGGGCTTTTCATAGCAAAAGTTCAAACGATGGCGACCGGCTCTGTGGCGGGCGCCTTGCAATCAGCCCCTGCCCTGCCTATATTTGCCGCCTGGCGCTCTCTACGCCACCTTCCGCGGAAAGGGCTGCGCCCAAGACAGTGAAGCACTCCCTCGTTTCTACGACTCCCAACCTTAAAGCGGAAAAGGTGTGCAAGGAGCTCGTATGTCGCAACGCCGCGTATCCTCGACCACTGATGGCCGTCTCAACCTTGAGCAGCAGCGCAAGCGCGCCAAGGAACTGTTGGCACGCCTGAAAAGCGAAAACCCCGACGCCACCTTGTCCCAGGCTCAATGGCAGATCGCTAAACAGCTGGGTTTCAGCAGTTGGCCCCAGCTCAAGGCCCATGTCGACGCCATCGACTTCGCCGCCCGCCATCCCGACTTCGCCGCCAGCGACGAAGTCCGCACCACCCATTGGCGCTGTGGCAACGACATTGCCCATAGCCTGCAAGTGGCGGGGTTCAAGGGCCACTTCCAGATGCTCAGCGACCCACTGTGCATGGGCCCGGTTCGCGACCTGCCCCGCGACGAATTCCGCGCCATGCGCAGCGCATTCATCAGCCAGACTTTTGGCCTGGGCGAAGCGGATGTCGCACGCCGTGTCGCCGATGAATACAACCAACTGGAAACCTTGGCCAGCGCCGAACACAGCGTGCTGTGGTGCGAGGCGGACGCGTATGACCAACTGTTCCTGATCCGCGCCCTGGCCGGTCTTGACCAGGCACCACGCAAGCTGGAGCTGATCGAGGTGGACCGAATTCCAGGGGTAGAACGCTTTATTGGCATTGGCCAATTGGCCCCCGATGTACTGGCGTGGTTATGGCCGCAGCGGCGCTTGATCGATGACGACGCGGTGCAGTTGGCCCGTGAGGCATGGTCAGCCTACTGCGCCAGTTCTCCGCTTGAGGTGGCGGCACTGGCCCAGGGTACGCATCCCGCCCTACCCTTGCTGGCACCCGCCTTGCGAAGCCAGTTGCAGGAATTGCCAGGTGCGAGGGATGGTTTGTCACTGACCGAACGTCTGTCCCTGGCGTACATCGCCGAAGCCGGGCCGGTCGCGTTCGGGCGCGTGTTTGCCGAGTTGATGGGCAAGCGCGAACCACTGCCGTTCCTCGGGGACATGATGTTCCATGCGCTGCTGCGGCCGTTGATCGACGGCGAGCGGCCTTTGTTGACAGAAACCGAGGCTCATCTTGAATGGCCTCGGCGGGTACTGGCGTTGACTGCGTTGGGGCACGCCGTGCTGAGCGGCGATGCTTATTGGCTGGACCACGCCAGCCATGAACGCTGGGTTGGCGGGGTTTGCCTGAGGCCCGGCCAATCCCATTGGAGCCTTGATGAACAGCTGTCGCCGGTATGGCGGCCTTGATTCGCGGGGGGGATTTCGTCCGGGCCGGACACAACATCGGTGAGGCCCGGCGCAAGGCGGTCGTGCCTTGTGGGACTGAAGCAGCGGGTAGTGCTGTTGCAGGAATAGTGAAGGGACGAAGACTGGCGCCCGGATGCACAAAGACGCGCTATCCGGGCACAAGGTGCAGCTTCACGCTTTGACGTTCTGCCGGATATTCCAGCCAAACTTCACTGGCCCGCCGTCCTTGGCGCCGTCGGCCTTCTGCGGCTGGTAGCTGACGTCGACGCTGGCGAAGTTCAAGGCGATGCTGTCGTAGAGCACCTCATCCTGACTTTCAGCACCGGTGCCGTAGGACACCACCATGACTTCCTTCAGGGTGATCACCAGATACTCCACCGGGCTGGAACCGCCCGCCTTGCGCACCACCAGTCGTGCTTCGGGATAATGCTTGCCGGTCGTGCAGGCCATCATCAGGTTGGGGCTGGATTTATCCAGCGGCTTTTTCAGGTTCAGGTTGGCAAAGTCGGCCTTGCCCGCGCCGCCACCGGTGCCGGAATGCATCGACCCGGTCTGCGACACCCCCCACGTCCACTCGCTGACATCAATCTCATCCCGATGGGCCTGGTCCCGTGATTCACCCTTGATATCGCCCAGTTTCAAAAACATATCGACGGCCATGTGAGCTCCCTGTCCTGTTATGCGTCGGTAGCGACGTGGGGCGCACTGTTCCTGAATCGATACGCCGCTCACAAGACGCCAGGGCGGGATTGGGAAGTGCCTTTCTTGAAAAAACGAAACTTCCGACATTCATCCGCGCGACGCCATCTTTACTCTCTCGACTCTCGCCAATCAGGAGTTAAGGAATGACGATCTCCCAGTTCAAGGATAGATATCTCTCAGCCCATCTCAACACGCGCCAACGTCTCGAAGGCAGCCTCAACCTGCGGCGGTTGTTCTTCGCCATCGACGCCGACCCGGCGCTGATCGGCGCGGGGGTGGTGTACATCGACGAAGCGTTCAACGTGGTGACACTGCGCGAGTTCCAGGCGACTTGCAGTGTGCGGCCGATTACCGTGGTGCTGCGTGAAGCGCCCCGGTATGTGGGGCCGGTGGAATTCAAGCGGATGCTGGAACATGAGCCGCGAGAGTCGAGGTTGATGGCTGAGGCGATGAGTACGGCGGTGACGTGTGCGGGGGCGCTGCTAAGTTGGTTGGTCGTAACTAGCGGGTTCATGCTGATACCGTTTACAGCGGGGACGAGTGCGGTGATCTCGTTTATTGGCCAGGCAGCCATGGTGGCCAGCGTAACCCAATGCTTTATTGGGGTGGGCAGGACCAGCGCTGAGGTGATCGCTCCGCAAGCTATTGATCGCCTCGACAGTGAAGCGTGGTATCAGGCAGCAATTGCGGTTCTGGATGGTGTCGCGCTGTTGGGGGTCTCAGCATCAGCGTTGACGACAGCGAAAACTATCAGTGTCGCTACCAAGACAACGGGAAAACCTCTTCGGCAAGTACTGAAAGGGCTGACCCGACAGGAACGAACAAAACTGAATGATGAATTGCTCAAAATCCACGACCCTCGTTTGACAACGAAACTGCTCAAGCTGAAAAAAGTCGCTGGAACGGCTACCAAACGCATCAGTGCGACACAGATGCAACGAGCCACGATCAATCACATACGAGATGCACGATCGGTAGTCCTGGGGGTTACCAGCAGCTCGATATCGGGAAATGTTAATACACTCGCTATCGGTATCTACGAAGAGATCAGCCAGTGAAAAAGCAGCGAGCACTTAAGGCACTGGAAAAATTGGGGTACAGCAACAGCCCGACAACTGACTGGGAAACGCTGAGCGGAAAAGACCTCTACTATTCGATTTTTTACCTAGAGGACCCACGAACTTTACGCAAGCGCTACGGGCTGGTTATCGGTGGCTGGATGTTTGCGGGTTGTTTTTCAATTGCGATGAGCGGTGTGCTGATACTGGACACCTATCTTTCCGGAGCGCCGGAAGATGCAACATTACGCAATTGGTTTTTTAGTATGTTGGCGATAGGTGTGAGTTTTTTTCTTGCAAAATCCCAAGTGTTGTACGGCCGCATTCACGGAATCTGGATAAACGTAGCTGTCTACTTGGCCTGCTTACTGGTTTCACTTCCCGCAATCACCTATGGCCCCAACATCTATATCTACTCCATGGCCCTCCTCAGCCCCCTGACCGGCCTACTAATCCTCAACAGCAAACGCTGCCGCGAACTGCGCCAAAGGATGGTAGAAATCCGCCACAAGCGCGAAGCCATCATCGCCACCCTGAAAAAACAAGGCCGCTGGAAAGGGTGGTAACCCGCGCGGTTGCTGGCACGGTCGACTTCCGATCACCGAGACCCGAACGCCACCCTATCGCGAGCAAGCCCGCACACGTTTTTTTACCGCAGTCCGTTAGTTTGCCGGCTTCAGCAACTGCATCTGCTGGCGATAATCATCCGTCACCTGCCGCGCCTGGCTGCTGCTGGTGATCACCCTCGGCGTAATCAGCACAATCAGCTCAGTGCGGTCCTTGGATTTGCTGGTGTTGCCGAACAGCCAGCGCAGGCCGGGGATTTTGCCCAGGTACGGCACGGCACTGACGCTCTCGGCGTTGTCCTGTTTGATCAACCCGCCGAGCAACACCGTCTGCCCACTTTGCACCGCCACTTGAGTCGAGACCGAGCGCGTTGAGATACGCGGATTTACCGGCGTGTCACTGCTGCTGGTCTGGCTCTCGGCATCGCTGACCTGCTGCTGGATGTCCATGTACACCAGGCCGCCCGGGTTGATGCGAGGTACCACATCCAGAATCACCCCGGTCTGCACGTATTCGACGCTGCTCAGGGTGCTGTCGGCGTTACCGGTATTCACCGTGGTCTGGCTGATGGGGATGTTGTCCCCGACCTGGATCTGCGCCGGCTGGTTGTTCATCACCACCAGCGACGGTGCCGACAGCACCTGCGTGCGGCCGTTGGTCTCCAGCGCGTGCAAGGCCACTTGCAAGTTGGAGCTGACGAAGGAATAGAACAACGAATCCGACGCCCCCAGCCCTGCCCCGCCACCGCCCAGCGCGCCCTGGCTGCCGGACGCGTTGGCGACGGTGGTGCTGGAGGAGTTGCCCGCCAGGCGGCCGAGGTACCACTGCACGCCAAGGTCCAGTTCACCGGTGAGTTTGACTTCGAGGATGCGCGTCTCGATCTGCACTTGCAGCGGCGGGTTGTCGAGGCGTTTGATCGCGGCTTCGATCTCTTTCCATTGCGCGGGGCGGGTGCGCACCAGCAGTTGGTTACTGCTTTTTTGCGCGGTGATGCGGGTGCCGGCTTCGAGGCTTTTATCCGCTGCGGGTTCGGGCGCTTCGGCGCTTTGCTCAGGTTCTTCAGCCGGCGGCGGAGTGCTCTGCAGGCCACCGGCATTGTTGTTGAGCGATGACAACGTAGTGGTGCGCAACCCCGGTGCGACCTTGGCCGGCGTATCGTCCTTGATCGCGCCGTTGCCGTAGATCTGCCGCAGGTATTTGGCCAGGTCAGAGGCCTTCATGTTGCGCACGTCGTACACATACATCTGCGGCTCGTTACCACCACCTTCGTCGATGGTGCGAATCCAGTCGCCCACCTCGCTGAGGTACTGCGGCTGGGAAGAAATCGCCACCACCGAATTGGTCCGCTCGATCGGCAGAAAGCGCAGCATGCCGGCCAGGGGCATACCGCTGTCCGGGCCGAACATGGCTTGCAGCTCGGGCATCAGCTCGGCCACCGACGCGCGTTGCAAGCCGAATACGCCCACCGACATGCCCTTGAGCCAGTCCACATCGAAGGTGTCGATGGTGGCCTGGTAGTTGGCCAATTCTTCCGCAGTGCCGGCCAAACTCAGGACGTTGCGCGCCGGGTCCACCAGCAGAAAGGCGTTTTCGCGGGCGAACGGCTTGAGCAGTTTCTGCATCTCGGTGGCGGAGATATACCGCAACGGAAACAGCCGCGCCGACAGGCCGCTGGACGGTTGGGCGACGTTCATTTGCGGCACCAGCTTGCCCGCCACCGCCTGGTTGGCCGGCAGGATCACGTAGCGCTTGCCCTGCTTGATCATCGCGTTGTCAGTCCAGGACAGCAGCGTTTCGAGAATCGACAGCGCCTGCTGTTTGTCCACCGGTTTAGACGTGGAAAAGCTGACGCTGCCTTTCACCCCTTGGGCGATGCTGTAGTTCTCGTGCAGCAGGTCACCCATCACGCTGTTGATCACCGCTTCGATAGGCTGGTCGGCGAAGTTGAACACGATATCGCCGCCGCCCTGCTCTTCGTCACGCGGGCTGGCGCTGGGTGGGCGCACGAATTGCTGGTTGCCACGTATCAACTGGCGTTGGGCCGGCGCCTTCGCTGCGGGCGGCGGGCTGTCCACCGCCGGCGTCTCACTCGGCGGGCGTTGCGCGCCGGTGCCTTGCATGGCTTCGTGAAGTAAAGCGTCGTCTGCGTCGAGACGCTCGGGCAGCGAGCCACAGCCTCCCAGGGAGACGGCGGTAGTCAGGCAAAACAACGAGGTGCGCATGTCGATCAAGGGAGGGGCTCGCGAGGCAGGGAAATCGGTGGCCGGGTCGACGGCGGCGGCAAACGCTTGGCGTACAGGCTCAAGGTTTGCGTGCGACCGTCCAGGGTAAAACGGGCGGATTGCGGCGTGAGGTGTTCCAGGCGCCAGCCGTTGGGCAGCACCTGGCCCAGGCGCACGGTCAGCGGGCGACCGTCGGCTTGCTTGAGCATCACCATTTGCAGGTTGCCGGTGATCAGGATGCCGCTGAGGGTCAGGTTGGCCAGGCTGCTGGCCTGGGTATTGCCGACCGCACGATCGGGGCTGCGATCCGCACTGAACAGCGGGGTTTGCCACGTGGCGGCGAGGCGGTCCAACGCGACGCTGGGCGCGACTCGCACCCGCGCAGAGGCATGCTCGCGCACGGCCGGTTCGGGCAGCCACTGCGGTTCGTCGCCGATGCTGCTCAGGATGACCGCCATCAACAGGCCCAATACCCCGACCAACCCGAGCAAGCCCCATTCCAAGGGGCGCAAGACACCGATCATCGGGCCACCTGCGGTTGCAGGTAGCCGCGCACCAGCAACTGCACCACCAACTGCCCCGCCCCGCCACTGACCGGCGCCTGTTTGCCACGGCGGATGCGCAGCTCATCGACGAACAGAAACGGCGGCTGGTATTCCAGCTCATGCAGGATCGCGGTCAAGGGTTCGATGGCGCAATTGAGGGTCAGGCTGACCTGCACCTGTCGATACGGTTCGCCGTCGTCCTGCTCCGGGGTGATCGGTTTGCGTTGGCTCAGGCTGCAGCCGCCGCCGAGGGTGGCGTGGCGGTTGATCAAATCGGCGAGGCGTTGCATCAGGTCGGCGGCGACCGCATCCGGGTCATCCCCCGGCAGCAGGCTGGTTTGGCTGGCCGGGTCCTGGCGGGCCTGGTCCAGTTGCTCGCGCAGTGCATCGCCCTGGCGCAACACACCGGCATAGCGTTGCTGCTGTTCGCGCAACTGCTCGGCCTGTTCGCCCATGGCACGCAAGGGCCCGGCGAACCAGCTGTCGATCAACAGCCAGTACGCCGCGCCGAGCACCACGGCCAGGATCAGCAAGGCCGTGCCACGGCGTTCACGGGGTGTGAGGGGTCGGCGCATCGGCGGCCTCCGGGCGAAGATGGGCACGCAAGGCAAACTGATCCTTGCCGCTGCGCACATCGGGTTGAATCACCCCTTCAAACTGGGCGTTGTCCAGGCGGTGGCAGCCTTTGATCCGAGTGATCAGGGCGCTGGCCTTGGCGCTTTGTCCGGAGAAGGCAATGTCTCGACCCTTGATGTCCAACTGGTCGAGCCAGGTGTCGGCGGGCAAGCACGTGGTGAGGTCGTCGAGCAGCGCCACCAGCGGTGGCTGGGCCAATTTGCGCCGGGTCAGGTACTGCGCCGCGCCGCGGGTGGTGAGCAGTTGCTGACGCAGCGCATGCACTTCGGCGACCTGGGCTTTTTGCTGCTGGACGCTTTCGTGCATGGCGTCGAGCACGCGCTGGCGGTCGTTGAGCCACAGCAGCATCGCCGCGATCAGCAACGCGCCGCACAGCCACGGCAAGCTGCGTTGCAAGCCCTTGCCTGCCGGGCGCGAACGTGGGCGCAAAGGCGCGGGCAGCAGGTCGATGCCCAGGTTGCCCACATCCACGCGATGAGGATGCAAACCGAGGGCGGCACCGTCGCTGAGGATCTGATCGAGGCGTTCGCGCAGGATCGCCACCAGCGTCACCTGCAGGTGGGTCGGCGTGCGCCGCTCCTGGCGGGCGACGAAGTACAACTGGTCGGCCTCGAACGGCGTGTAGCGATCCAGTTCATAGCCGACCACGGCGCTGAGGTTGCGGGCAGCGGCTACGGGCAACTGCACGGTTTGCACCAGCACGGCGTCGGCCGCGAGCACCAGCACCTGGCGCGCGTTGCCCGGCGCCAGCTCAACCGGCTCGCTCAACGGCCAGTGATAGCGCTGCTCGGGCGGCTCGTGCAGCGCCAGCCACGCTGGCACGCACGCACGCAGCTCCGCGAGCCACAGGCGCCAACCTTGTTGCGCCAGGCTGCCACGCCAATACCGGGCGATGGGTTCCAGTCGATTCATTCTTGCCAACGCAACACCCGGTAGGGCTGTGCGCCGTCCTCCGTTGGGCTCAATAAAACCGTGACGTGCAAACGCGCTTCATAACCGCCGGGGCGCTGTGCGCGGCTGTCGACCACCAGCACCTCGCCGGGATCGACGCCCTGCGCGCTCTGCTGCGGCAGGTTCAGGGCCTGGCGCATCAGGGCGCTGGCGAACGCCGGAGCGGGCCGATCGAGGTCGCTCCACAAAGTGATCTCGGGCAACAATTGGCTGTACAGCGCCTGGGTCATGCCCGGCAATTGGCGCACTTCTTCGAGCACGCGAAACGGCGCCAGGCCCTGGTTGCGCCGCGCCTCCAACGCCTTGGCCAGTTGCGTGGCCTGGGCCGGGGTGGCGCCGCAGGCCAGGGCCAGGCGCGTGAGGTCATCCGCCTCGGCGTTGATCAGGTACAGCTTGCCGCGCTCGCTGCGTAGGCTGACGTGCAACTGCGCGTCATCGAAAGTCAGCGGCATTTCACGACCATCGGCGATCCAGCGTGGATCGGCCATCGCCAGGGCGACGCCGGCTTCGGCCGCCAGCACCGTCTGGGTGTGCTGGCGATGCCACAGCGCCTGGCGACTTTCCAGCTGTACCCAAGCGGCCAAGCCACCCAGCAACACGCTGAGCAAGGCCAGCACCCAGAGCACCAGCAGCAGCGCCGCCCCGCGTTGACGCCTCATTCGCCCGTGGCTCCGCTGGACAGGTTCAAGCGCAACGCAATCACCTCGGTGACCCAGGGCACCGGCCCGTCGACACGCGCGGCAATCCGTACCGCAGCGGGCAAGCGCCGGGGCCACGGCCACTGGTCAATCCATCCGGTGGGTTGGCCCAAGGGCGATACGCCGCGATAACTGAACTGCAGCGCCGCAAGGTTCGTCAATAGCACTTGCGGCTCATCGCGGGAGACCGTGGTCTGCGCCTCCAACCGCGAGAACGCCACCTGCAAATCCTCTGCGCCCCGTTGCAGGGTGAAACGCTGAATCCCACCGCCGAGCACACCGGGCAACGTCGCGACAAACTGCAGTCGCTCGGAGGTGCCCACGAAAAACCCATCGGCCTGGCTTTCGTCTTCCGTGACATCCAGTGGCAATGCTTCACTGATGGCAGTGCGTAAGAACTGCTGGGCGGCGCGCATTTCGTCCAGGCTGACGGTATAGCGCTGGGCCTTGGACACCGCGCGATTGGCGCCGAGCAACGCGCCGCTCAACAACACCAGCAGCACCGCGAGCAAGCTGAGTACCACGAGGATTTCGAGCAGGGTGAAGCCCCGCTCGCGGCACCTCACTGGCGCACCTTCAATGTGCTGAAACGGGCCTGGTGCGAGCCCTCGCTGACAATAAGGTCAAGGCGATACAGCTGCGGTTGCTGGCGCACGCACGTCAGTTGCCAATGGATGCCGTCCAGCTCGCCCTGGCGGACCCCGTCGGCCAGGTGCCCCGCCGTTTCCTGGTCCAGCACACTGAGGGCGGCATGGCTCAGGCGATCGCTGCGGGCCACTTGCGCCAACGAGCGCGCGCTCTGGCCGAAGGCGACCAGCAACACCGTGCTGCACACCGCCATCAACGTCAGGGCGGCGAGCATTTCGAGTAAGGTAAACCCGGCCTGGCGCTTCATGGCAGCGCCTTGGACTGCACGCTGCCGGTCAGCCAGCCAATGTCGATGCGCCAACGCCGGCTGCCGTTGGCCAGCAGCAGATTGCCGCCGGTGGAACTGCCATCGGGGTAGAACTCTACGGCGCTTGCGACCTGTTCGGCGCTGTGCAAGGTGACTCGCAGGCTCGCCGGCCACGCGTGAGGGGCGCGGCCCGGCGCCTGGAAGGTCAGGCGCTGCAGATCGAATTCGGTCCTGGCCGCACGCCCGCTAACAATCGCCCCGGCCCGCGTGGTGCGCAGGGCGTCGACCATCTGCCCGACCACGCGCCGCTCGTTCGCCGCCTGCACGGCCTGGCGCGCACCGAGCCCCAACAACCCGACAGCGAGGCTGATCAACAGGATGACCGCCAGCATCTCGAGCAAGGTAAAGCCGCGTTGGGGCATGGGCGGGTTATTCCCAGTTGCCCAGGTCGGCGCTGTAGCCCTCGCCGCCCGGTTGGCCATCCTGGCCGTAGAAGATCAGGTCGAAGGCCCCATGTTCGCCCGGGAAGCGATAGCCGAACGCATGGCCGAACGGGTCTTTCAGCTCCGACGGTTTGGCATACGGTCCGGCCCAGCTTGCGGCATTCCCGGGTTTGTCCACCAGTTGCTGCAGGCTGTTGGGCGGTGAACCGACATCCAGGGCGTAGCTGTCGAGCTTCATGCTCAGGCTGGCCAGTTGCGCCTTGCCCGCGCCGTACTTGCCCTTGTCCACATTGCCGCCGACCTGGCGCACCACAATGGTTGCGACAATGCCCAGCAGCACGATCACCGCGAGCATTTCCAGCAGGGTGAAACCGCTTTGACGGCGTTGAGTTCTCATCGATCGGGTTCCTTGAAGGTTCATATATGGCTGGTCAGGCTCATCAGCGGCAGCATGATCGCGAGCATGATCACCGCCACCAGCACCGCCATGACCACGGTCAGGGACGGCACCAGGGCCGCGAGCAGGCGGTCGATACCGCGTTTGGCTTCGACGTCGAAGATGTCGGCGACCTTGAGCAGCATGCTGTCGAGTTCGCCGGCCTGTTCGCCGACGTCAATCATTTGCAGGGCCAGGTCGGGCAACAGCGCTTGCGTACCGAAGGCGCTGGCCAGGGTGCCGCCGCCTTTCACCGATTCAGCCGCATCGGCCACTTGGGCCTGCAATGCGCGGTTGGTGCAGACCTGCCGCGCGATGACCAACGCTTGCAGCAAGGCCACGCCATTGCTGAGCAAGGTGCCCAGGGTGCGGGTCAGGCGCGCCGCTTCAACCCGCTGCAACAACGGGCCGAGCACCCGCAGGCCGAGCAGACGGCGGTCGTAGCGTTCGCGGCGCTGGGGATCGCGCAGGCGTGCCGCCAGGGTCCCCAGCGCGACGATCGACCCGGCCAACAGCAGCAGACCGTAGGCACCGAGGAATTGACCCAGGGCCAGAATCACGTCGGTGATCAGCGGAATCGGCACGCCCAGGTCCTGGAAAATCGGCACGAACTGCGGCACCACATACGCCAGCAACAACGCCAGCGAACCGAGCACGCCGACCACCAGGAACGCCGGGTAGATCAGCGCATTGATGACCTCGCCGCGCAGCCGCTCGCTGCGTTCGAGGTAGTCGCTGAGTTGGCGCAGGGTGCTTTCCAGCGCACCACCGGCTTCACCGGCGCGCACCATGCTCAGGTACAACGGTGAGAAGCTCGCGCCCTCGTCCTCCAGCGCGGCCGATAACGGTTTGCCGGCCTTGACCTGGTCGCGGATGCGTTCGATCAGCGCGCGCACCTGGGGCTGGCCGGGTTGCTTGAGCAGCAGGCCCAGGGAGCGCTCCAACGGCTGACCGGCGCCCAACAGCGTCGCCAACTGCTGGGTGAAACTCACCAACGCGGCGCCCTTCAACGCCCCACGCACAAAGGCATGGCGCAGGCCCTGGCTGCCGGCCGTGTCGATCTGCAACAGCAGCCAACCGCGCTTGTGCAGGATTGCGACGGCGGCGGCTTGATCCTTGGCTTGCAGCGTGCCGCGCTGGGTCACACCCTGGCTGTCCAGGGCGCGGAAGGTGAACAGACTCACGCGCCGTCACCACGGGTAACGCGCAGCACTTCTTCCAGCGAGGTGACGCCCGCCACCGCCTGGCGCAGGCCTTCTTCATGCAAGGTACGCAGGCCCGCGCGACGGGCGGCCTGCTCCAGCGTCGCGGCGTCGGCGTGGCGCATCAACAGGCCACGCAGTTCGTCATTCATCACCAGCAATTCGGTGATGGCGCTGCGGCCGTGGTAACCGCCTTCGGCGCCGGGCCGGTAGAGCAGGATCGGGCGCTCATCGGTAAAGCGCTCCAAGCCATGCTCCTCGATCAGCTCCGGCGGCGCTTCGAAGGCGACGCGGGTCGCCGGGTCCAGGCGCCGCACCAGGCGTTGCGCGAGGATGCCGGTGACGGTCGAGGCGATCAGGTAACGCTCCACGCCCATGTCCAGCAGGCGCGTGATGCTCGCGGCGGCGCTGTTGGTGTGCAGGGTGGAGAGCACGAGATGGCCGGTGAGCGACGATTGGATGGCGATGCGGCAGGTTTCCAGGTCGCGGATCTCGCCGATCATGATCACGTCCGGGTCCTGGCGCACGATGGAGCGCAGCGCCCCGGCGAAGTCCAGGCCGATGGCCGGTTTGACCTGGATCTGGTTGATGCCTTCGAGCTGGTATTCCACCGGGTCTTCGACGGTGATGATCTTGCGCTCGGCGCTGTTGAGCCGCGCCAGCGCGGTGTAGAGCGTGGTGGTCTTGCCGGAACCGGTGGGCCCGGTGACCAGCAGGATGCCGTGGGGCCGTTCGAGCACGTCGAGGAAGGCGGCCAGGCGCTGGCCGTCAAAGCCCAGGCTGGGGAAGTCGAACTGCACGGTTTGCCGGTCGAGCAGGCGCATCACCACCGACTCGCCAAAACTGGTGGGCACCGTGGACACCCGCAGGTCCAGCTCCTTGCCCTGGATGCGCAACATGATCCGCCCGTCCTGGGGCAGGCGCCGCTCGGCGATGTCCAGGCGCGCCATGATCTTCACCCGCGAGATCACCGCCGCCGACGAACTGGCCGGCGGCGCTTCGGCGTCGTGCAGCACGCCGTCGACGCGGTAGCGCACCTTGAGCTGGTTTTCGAAGGGTTCGATATGGATGTCCGATGCACGCTGTTCCACCGCCCGCTGCAGGATCAGGTTGACCAGGCGAATCACCGGTGCTTCGGAGGCCATGTCCTTGAGGTGTTCGATATCTTCCAGCGCGCCGCCCTGCTCATCGAGGTTCTCGATCAGGGTGCCCATGGCGGAACGGCCCTGGCCGTAGTAGCGCTCGATCAACGTATCGACTTCGTTGCGCGGGCCGATGGCCAGCCATATCGGCACATCGCAGGCGTAGGCCAGGGCCTGAAAGGGATAGTGCTGCGCCGGGTTGGCCGCGAGGACGCGCAGCCCGCCTTGGGTCCACCCCATCGGCACCACTTGGTAATGGCGCATAAAGCGCTCGGTGAGCGTGGGCAACGGGTCGAGCAGCGGCGGCGCGGCATCGGCCAGCAACAGCGGCGCACCGAGCAACGCCGCCCAGGCGCGGGCCAGTTCGATTTCGGACACCAACCCCAGGCGCGTGAGCAACCCCAACAGGTCGCAGGCGTCGGTGGACAAGCGCCGGGCACGCTCCAGATCGACGGTTTTCAGCCCGGCGTGCTGCATCAGCCACGCGCACACGGTGTCGGTGTGCGGTATCTGCGTATGGCAGGCATCGATGGGCATGGACGACATAGTGGGGTGTCTAGTTGCGAGAAAGTATGGCTATTTGGAACTACTGGATATAAAAAGAAAATGCCATTAGTTCGCCACGCCGCAGTCGGAGTTAACTGGGTTAATCGACTGGAAGTTCCAACGCTAGTTCCGGAAGCAGGGAAACAAACTGAAAAGAATAGGCTTCGGCCATCTTTAAATGGCCTTACAAGCCTTGATTTAAAGGCTCAGCACCGAAAAGGCCGAATTTAGCTAATTGCAATTAGCCACTTCGCTAATTAGCGCCACGCGCCGAAGTTTCCCTCGGCGGACATCATGCTAAAACTTTCAAATAGCCTGTGTGTTTTTCACTGCCGCTGGCACCTGCGAACCGCGCGCGAGTAAACAAAGGCGATCTCCCGATCAGAAGTCGACCGTGGCCGACAACAGGTAAGTACGCGGCGTCGACAAGGTCAACCCCGGCTCACTGTCGTCCGACGCGCCCGCCGAACTCCAATAGCGTTTATCGGCGACGTTCTCCACATTCGCGCGCAGGGTGATGTGTTTGTCATCGACCTTGAACGCATACCGCGCGCCCACGTCGATGCGGTTCCAGGCGTCGATTTCCTTGACGTTCGACTGATCCAGGTATTGCGAGCTGGAGTGGATGCCGCGGCTGGTCAAGGTCAGGCCTTCGAGGCTCGGCACGTCCCACTCCGCGCCGAGGTTGACGTTGTACTTGGGGGTGGCCGGGGCGCGGTTGCCGTCGTAGGTGCCGTTGGTGGTGTGGGTCAGCTCGCTGTCGATGTACATCACCCCGCCAAGCAAACGCACACCCTTGAGCGGCTCGCCGAACACGCTCAGTTCCACCCCTTCGTTCTGGCGCTTGCCGTTGGGGCCGAACACGTTCGAGGTGGCGTTGGTTTCATAGGCCGGTTGCTTGATGCGGAACACTGCCGCAGTCACCGCGAAAGCACCGGCGTCGTATTTGGCGCCCACTTCCACCTGGCGGCTGATGAACGGCGGGAAGATTTGATTTTCGTTGTTCGAGGTCGACGGCGCGACCTTGCCCTGGCTCAGGCCTTCCATGTAGTTGGCGTACAGCGACAGCGTGTCGGTGGCCTTGAACAGGATGCCACCGGACGGCGAGATTTTTTCTTCGTCGTAGCCAGTGCGGCCTTTGACGTCGTTGGTCCAGTCATCCACCTTCACGCGTTGCCAGCGCGCGCCAAGAGTCAGCAGCAGGCGGTCGTCGAAGAAGCCCAGGGTGTCGGACAGCGCCACGCCGCTGAATTTATTCTCGGTGTACACCTTCGCATCCTGGCGGGTGGCGGTGGACGGCGTCGGCGTTTGCACCGGGTCGTAGAGATTGCTCGACGCCGACGCATACCGTGCGCCGCCGTTGGTGAAGTCCATGTAGAAGTAGCTGGCAGCCAGGTTGACCTCGTGACTCACCGGCCCGGTCTGGAACCCGTTGCGCACGCCCGCCGTGGCGGTGCGCACATTTTCATCGCGGGTGAAGTCACGGGGCTGCACGCTGAAATCCCCTGCGCTGTTGCTAACGGAAACGGCGTGGCGCAGGAAGTCGTGGTTGCTTTTGCGCGCGCCTAGGCCGCCGTAGAGCATCACGTTATCGCTGAGGTCGAACTCAGCATTGACCGTGCCAAACGTGTCGTTGGTGCTGGCCTTGCTCCACGACTGCGCGTAATTGTGGCGCACATCGTTGGCGCTGGGCACCGGGGCTGCGGCGGCCACCTGCACACGCTCCTGGGGCGCATCGGTGTCGCGCTCGGTGTGGCCGATATCGGTGGAAAGGCGCAGGCGCTCGCCGCGAAAATCCAGGCCCAGTACGGCCATCTCGCGATCGACGCTCTGATGGTCCCATTCGGTATCGCCGGACTGCTTCACGCCGTTGAAGCGCAGGCCGAACTTGTTGTCCTCGCCAAAGCGCCGGCCCACATCCACCGCGCCGCCGGCCTGGCTGTCGGAGGCCCAGGTGCCGGTGAACGAGGTGATGTCCTTGTCGGTGGCGCGCTTGGGCACCACGTTGATCCCGCCGCCCACACTGCCGCGCGGCGAGATGCCGTTGATCAATTGGCTGGGGCCTTTGACGACGTCGACGCGGTCGGCCATTTCCATGTCGATGGTGTAGGTGGGCAACACGCCATAGAGGCCGTTGTAGGCCACATCACTGTTGAACAGGCTGAACCCGCGAATGGTGAACTGCTCATAGCGCCCACCGGCCGGGTTGGTGGCGCGCACCGATGGGTCGCTGGCGATCAGGTCGCCGAGGGTGCGGGCCTGTTGGTTCTTCACCGCCGCCTGGGTGTAGGTGGTCATGCTGAACGGCGTGTCCATGAAGTCCCGCGAACCCAGCAGGCCTTGCGAACCACGCCGCGCCACTTGCCCACCGGCGTAGGTATCGCCGTCGTCCAGGCCGCTGGTGCCGAGGATCGACGTCGGCGCCAGTTCCAGGCGGCTGCCCTCGGGCGTCGGCACCAGCATGTAGGCCTGCTCTCCCATGGCTTGCAGTTGCAGGCCCGAGCCTTGCAGCAGGCGCGCAAAGCCCTCTTCCACCGCATATTCGCCGGACAACCCGCTGCTGCTGCGCCCGCTGACCAGCGCCGGGTCCACCGACAGGTTGACCCCCGACAACCCGGCGAAACGGGTCAGCGCGGCACTCAGGCTACCGGCTGGCACCTGGTAGCTCCGGCGGCTGGCGGTGTCTTCGGCATAGCTGACGGGCACGAACAACGGGCTGGCGCTGAGGCTCAGCAGCAGGCTCAGGTTGAGCAACGGGCGCAAGCGCAAGGAGGGGACTGCGGACATTGTAAGAAGCTCTCGATTTTGTTCACTTACCTGGGATGACAGGCGAGGTGAAAAAAAGGGACAGGCTTCGTCAAACTATTTTCCGCAACGGCTACCCACCGCCTCCCGATGCGCTGGCCGCCCGTTTTACCACACGGCGATATGCGAGTCCGCCCGCGGCTCGGTCCCTGCGCACAGCACCCCGCTGACCGGGTCGCGCAGGATGATCTGCCCGCGCCCATAGTCGGTGAGGTCGCTGTCGATTTGCACCTTGTGGCCACGCCGCGCCAACCCATTGGCCAGATCGCGAGAAGCGCCCTGCTCAATCCCAACCTTCATGTCGCCCAGCCATTGCCAGCGCGGCGCATCCAGTGCGGCCTGAGGGTTGAGGCCGAAGTCCACCAGGTTCATCACCATCTGCACATGGCCCTGGGGCTGCATGTACCCGCCCATCACGCCGAACGGCCCGAGGGCCTCACCGTTCTGTGTAAGAAAGCCGGGGATGATGGTGTGGAAGGTTTTCTTGCCCGGTGCGAGGCAGTTGGCGTGGGTCGGGTCGAGGCTGAATTCCTGCCCGCGATTCTGCAGTGCGATGCCGCTGTCGGGCAGCACCACGCCGGAACCAAAGCCGTGGTAATTGCTCTGGATGAACGAGACCATATTGCCTTCGGCGTCCGCCGTGGCCAGGTACACCGTGCCGCTGGCGTGCGGGTCGCCGGGTTTGGGCGGCTGTGCCTGCTCGCCGATCTGGTTGCGGCGGCGGGTGCTGTAGTCGTCGCTCAGCAGGTCGGCCACCGCCACGCGCATGTGCTCGGGGTCGGTGATGTAATGCAAGCCATCGCTGTAGGCGAGCTTCATCGCTTCCAATTGGCGATGCCAGGTTTGCTGGCTGTCGCGGTGATCGAAGCTGAAACCTTCGAGGATCTTCAGCGCCATCAGTGCCACCAGGCCCTGGCCGCTGGGCGGGATTTCCCAGACATCGACGCCGCGATAGTTGATGTGGATCGGCTCCACCCACTGTGCGCGGTAATCCTTGAGGTCGCAGGCGCGCAGGTAGCCGCCACTGGCCTTGGAATACGTCTCCAGGCGTGCGGCCAGGGCCCCGCGATACAGGCTTTCGCAGCGGGTCGCGGCGAGTTCTTCCAGCGTTCGGGCCTGGGCCAGGTTGCGGAAAACCTGCCCCGCCTGGGGGGCGCGCCCGTCGATCAGGAACGTGTCGAACCAGGCGTCCAGTACGGCGTCGCGATGGGGGGTGAATTCGTTCAGCGCAATCTGCCATTGATGGGCGACCACCGGCGACACCGGGAAACCCTCCCGCGCCAGGCTGATGGCCGGTTGCAGCAGTTCGGCAAACGGCAACTTGCCGAAGCGTTGCGACAGCTCGGCCCAGGCCGAGGGGCAGCCGGGCACAGTGACCGGGGTCCAGCCATACAGCGGCATCCGGTCATGCCCCGCCGCCTTGACCGCCTCGATACTCAAGGCGGCCGGCGCGTGACCGTTACCGTTCAGGCCATGCAACTGGCCCTTGCACCAGACCAAGGCAAACGCATCGCCGCCCAGGCCGCAGCCGGTGGGCTCCACCACCGTCAAGGCCGCCGCCGTGGCAATGGCCGCGTCGATCGCGTTGCCGCCCTTTTGCATGATTTCGATGCCCGCCTGGGCGGCCAGGGGTTGGGATGCCGCGACCATGCCGCGCCGGGCAAACACACTCTGGCGTTGCGACGGATAGGGGTACTCGTGAGCAGAAAATTTCAACATGGCAAAGGCTCTTCGATTTATTGGCCGGATTTGATCCGGTTCCATTCCCGGGTCATCAGACGCTGGATGTTTTCCGGCAGGTCGGCGGAGACGAAGGTGTGGCTGATCACGTCGTCGCCGGGGTAGATGCCCGGGTTGCCGCTGACCTTGGGGTTCATCAGCGCCGTCGCATCCTTGTTGGGGTTGGCGTAGCCCACGTAGTCGCTGATCGGCGCGATCACCTCGGGCCGCAGCAGGTAGTTGATCAGCGCATGGGCGTTGGCCGCGTTACCGGCATCCTTGGGAATCGCCAGCATGTCGAACCACAGGTTCACGCCTTCTTTGGGTATCAGGTAGCGGATGTCGATGTTCTTGCCGGCCTCCTTGGCTCGGCTCTGGGCCTGCATGACATCGCCGGAATAACCGACCGCCACGCAGATATCGCCGTTGGCCAGGTCGGCGGTGTATTTCGACGAATTGAAGTAGGTCACCGACGGCCGCAGCGCCATCAGCCGTTTCGAGGCCTGCGTGTAGTCGTCTGGCTTGACGCTGTTGGGGTTCAGGCCAAGGTAGAGCATGACCTGGGGAATGATCTTCACCGGCGCATCGAGAAAAGCGACTCCGCAACTTTTGAGTTTGGCCAGGTTGCCGGGCTCGAAAACCATCGACCATGAGTCCAGCACCGCCTCTTTGCCCAGCACAGCCCGCACCTTTTCTGCGTTGTAGCCGATGCCCACGGTGCCCCACATGTACGGCACAGCGTAGCGGTTGCCGGGGTCGGCCGCGTCCAGGCGTTGCATCAGACGCGGGTCGAGGTGCTTCCAGTTATCCAGCAGCCCGCGTTGCAGTGGCTGGTAGGCGCCGGCACGAATCTGCTTGGACAGGAACTGGCTGGATGGCACCACCACGTCATATCCCGAGTGCCCGGAAAGCAACTTGGCCTCGAGCATTTCGTTGGTGTCGAAGATGTCGTACTGCACCTTGATGCCGCTGTCTTTCTCGAAGTTTTTCAAGGTGTCAGGCCCGATGTAATCGGACCAGTTATAGACCTTCACCACCGGGTCGGCGGCCTCGGCCATAGGGACAATGGCGGCGCAGCACAGGGCCGCGAAGAAGCTCGATAAGCGCATGGAAAATCTCCTTGGACGGGTCATAACACGCGGCTGAGAAAGGCCCGGGTACGGGGGTGGCTGGGGTGGCTGAATATCTGTTCCGGAGGGCCTTGTTCGATGAGCTCGCCCTGGTCGAGCACCACCACGCGGTCGGCCACTTCACGGGCAAAGCCCATTTCATGGGTGACCACCACCATGGTCATGCCCTCCTCGGCCAGTTCCTTCATCACCTGCAGCACTTCGCCGACGGTTTCCGGGTCGAGGGCGCTGGTGGGTTCGTCGAACAGCATGGCCTGGGGTTTCATCGCCAACGCGCGGGCAATCGCCACCCGTTGTTGCTGGCCGCCAGAGAGCATCGACGGGTAATGGCTGGCCTTGTCCGCCAGGCCGACCCGCGCGAGCAAACCACGCGCCTGCTCCAACGCCTCGGCACGCGGGGTGCCGAGCACGTGGATCGGTGCTTCGATGATGTTTTCCAGCGCGGTCATATGGGGGAACAGGTTGAAGCGCTGGAACACCATGCCGATGTCACGGCGCTGCCGGGCGATGTTGCGCTCCGAGTCGCGCACCAGGCTGCCGTCGGGGCGTTCGCGATAGCCCATGGCGCGGCCGTTGACGCGGATGCGCCCACCCTGGATGTCTTCCAACAGGTTGATGCAGCGGATGAACGTGGTCTTGCCGGAACCGGAGGCACCGATCAGCACCACCACTTCGCCGCGCCGCACTTGCAGGGAAATGCCCTTGAGAATCTGCAGTGCGCCGAACGACTTGTGGATGTCCAGCGCTTCGATGATCAGTTCTTCACTTTGGTGCGCCATGGTTAACGTCCCCTCAGCAGTTTCAGGGCGCTGCGCCCGAACATGCGGCTGGCTGCCGGCGGTGGCTCAGAAGGCCGGTCGGACTGGCTGAAGCGCGTTTCCAGCCAGCGCTGGAAAAAGCCCCACAGGGTGGTCAGTGTCAGGAAATACAGAGCGACCACCAAGTACAACTCGAACACGCGGAAGGTCGCCGAGGTGATCATCTGGGTGCTGAGCAGCAACTCCTGCACCCCGATCACACTGACCAGGGTGGTGTTCTTGAGCATCACGTTGAACTCGTTGCCCAGCGGCGGCACGATCACCCGGAATGCCTGGGGCAGCACGATACGCCGCATCAATTTGGCAAAGCCCATGCCCAGGGAGCGCCCGGCTTCGTATTGGCCCTTGTCTACCGCACCGATGCCGGCGCGAATGATCTCGGCCATGTACGCGCCTTCATTGAGGCCCAGGGCAATGATTGCCGCCTGGATATTGCCGGGCACGATCAGGCCGAACAGCTCGATATCCTCGAAGCGGAAAATCCCGCCCGCCGCCAGCGCGGTGTACAAAAACACGATCTGCACCAGCAGCGGTGTGCCGCGCATCAGCCACACATAAAAACGCACCGGCAGGTGCAACAACGGGTTCTTCGACAAGCGCAGCAGCGCCGCCGCCAGCCCCAGCACACAGCCGAGCAGCATCGCCAGCACGCTGATCAGGCAGGTCAGCCACAACCCGGTGAGGTACACCCCACTGGGCTGCAGCAGGTACTGCCAGAACACATCCCAATTGAAATTCATCGCAGGTTTGCCTCAGTCGAGTGTGTCGCTGCTGACATGCCATTTGTCCAGCAACCGCACGTAGCTGCCGTCGCTGCGCATATCGCTGATCACCTGCTGCACGGCGGCGGTCAGTTGCGGATCGTCCTTGCGCATGCCCAGGCCGGTGAGGATGCGACTGAACGCTGGCACGCCTTCTTGGAACAGCTCCGGGGCCATCGCTGCGTAGTAACCTGCGGTTTCCACGGTGGTGCCGTAGGCGTCGACCTGGCTGATGCGCAGGGCCTGGAACGCGTCGGTGTCGGTGTTGTAGACCACCAGTTTCATCAAGGGCTTGCCAGCCTTGGTCAGGCTGTCGTTTTGCGCGTCCAGCAGGGTCTTGATGGTGGAGCCGTTGAGCACCGCGACTTTGTGCCCGGACAGCTCATCCAGGGTCTTGATGCCCTTGGGGTTGCCCTTGGGCACCACCACCGACTGGCTGGAGTACATGTAGTTGACGATGTCGATCACTTGGCGCCGCTCGGGCTTGTCGAACAACTGGTCGACGATCATGTCGCATTGCTGGGCCAGCAACGCCGGCACTAAACCGGAGAATGGGATCACCCGCCATTGCACCTGTTTGTCGCCCAGGCGCTTGGCGATTTCCAGGCCCAGGTCGACGGTGAGCCCGCGCGGTTTCTGGGCTTCGTCGAAGGACACCAGGGGCGGTGAGTCCATCCCCGAGCAATACGTGAGCTTATCGACTTTCTGCAGGCGCTCCGGCACCTGGGGCGCAGCAAAAGCCCATTGGGTACAGAGGCCGAGGGAGACAGCCACCAGCAAGGCACGGCATTTATGCATGACCAGACACTCCAGTTCGTTGAATAACGGGGGCAGGAATCAACGTCAAAACACGACAGCTTTTTTATTGTTCGTTTTGCAGGAATTGGATCAGCGCCGGCACCGTACCCTCGATGTGTTCACGCACCACGGCTTCGGCGCGCGCGGCATCACCGGCACGAATGGCGTCGAGGATCACCGCGTGTTCCTGGCGTGCGCTGAGGGGTTTTTCGCCGTGCTGCAACCACAAGCGCATGGGCGCCTCGACCAGCGAGTACAGCGCCGAAATCTGCTTCATCAAGCGCGGCCGGCCGCTGAGGCTGCACAGGTATTCATGAAACGCGCGGTGCCGGCCGACCCACGCGGCGCTCTCGTCGCGGTAGTCATCCATCTCATCCAGCAGGCGCTCCAGCGCCGCGAGCTGGCGCTCACCGATGCGGCCGACCGCCACACGCACCGCCAGACCTTCAAGGGCGCTGCGCATCTCGAACACCTCATGCAGCTCATCGATATCCAGACCACTGACGATGGCCCCGCGATTGGGGCGCAGGGTCACCAGGCCCTGGGCATCCAGGCGACGAAATGCCTCGCGCACCGGCATGCGGCTCATGCCGATCTCGCTGGCGATGTCTTCGGCGATTAGCCGGTCGCCCTTGCAGTAGCGGCCACGACAAATGGCGTCCAGCAGGAAGTTATAAGCTTCTTCCTCGGCGGTCAGCGGCTGACGATCAACGTAAGCGCGGGCAAATTGCATCGGCGGCACCTTTTGAATTTTTGTATCCAATTATCCACGGATACAAAAAAGCAGAATACGTGCCAACGTCTTGAGCGCTGTGCCAAGTGATTGATTTAGATGAAATCGGCGAGAACGTATCGGCAGGCAACGGGGGGGAGGACGGAGGAATTTGCTACCCAATGGCTCAACCCGCACCAAGGGTGGGCAGCGGTAACACACAATGTGGGTTGCACAGGCGAGCCTTGCGCCCGCCAGGTACCTGAAATAATCACGCGCTCCGAGCGGATGACTCAGCCGAATAGATGACCGTTTGTGCGCTGCCCGGCGCAACGGTTGGCCGGGTGAAGTAGGTGTCGCCTTCGTCGGTGCGGATCTCGTAGTCGGCTTTGCGCGTGGCGCTGGCGTGCTTGATGATTTTCAGCACGCGCTGGAATTTCACGCTTTGCGTACCGTTCTGGTTGGGCCCGGTCAGCACGTTGACGCTTTGAAACCAACCCGCGTGCTGCTTGTTGCCCACCAGCGCGCTGGTCATCGCCTCGAACCGCTCCAGTCGGGTGAAGCCCCACAGCGTCTGCTCCTCGACCGTGGCGTCCGGCGTGGCGGCGCCGGTGAACACGAAGAGATTGATCGCCGGGCTGTCTTCGCAAAAGAAGTCGTAAGGTACCAGGCCATCGACCATTTTCCTGCCGGGCACAAAGCCCTTTTTATGCACCTGAAACATCGCCACCTCCGCTCAATCAATGGTGACCAGTCTAATGAGCGGCGACGTACAGGGCGGTCAAGCCAATGTAATGTCGTGTAAAGATCGTGCGCTGTGCAGGTTGATTTCCACGGTCAGCCCGCCGCCCGCTTCGTTGCGGGCCGCGATGGTGCCGCCGTGCATCTGCACCGCCCGTGCGGCGATGGCCAAGCCCAGGCCGAAACCGACGCAGGCATCCCCCGCGCCCCGCTCGAACGGCTGGAAGATGCTGTGCAATCGGTCATTGTCGACGCCCGGCCCGTGGTCGGTGATGCGCACCGTGAGGCGGTTCGCGTCGCGGCTGATATGCGCCGAAACCCGCACCGTGGTGTCCGGTCGGGTGTAGCGCACGGCGTTGCGGATCACATTCTCGAAGCAGCGGTACAGCAACTCGCCGCTGACACACGCGATAAACGGCGGGCAGGCCTGCAGGTGCACGTGACAGCCTTTGATCCCGGCCTCGAACTGCGCGTCTTCGACGATCATCGCCAGCAACTCAGTGATGTCCACGGGCTCACGCTCGATGCTTTCGGGCCGGCCTTGCAGGCGTGCCAGGGTCAGCAGCGCTTCGATCAGGGTGTCCATGCGTTCGGATTCATGCTCGATGCGTTCGAGCATTTCCAGGCGTGCGGCGTCCTGGCGCAACAGGCCGATAGCCGCTTGCATGCGTGTCAGCGGCGAGCGCAGTTCATGGGAGATGTCGTGCAGCAGATGCTGCTGGGCTTGCACCAGCACCTTGAGCTGGTTGGCCATGCGATCGCAGTCTTCGGCCAGGTCGACGATTTCATCACGGCGCTTGCCCATGGCGGGCTTGACCCGGGTTTCGAAGCGCCCCTGGGCCACATCGCTCATCGCCCGACGTAAGTACGCCAATGGCCAGGCCAGGTAGTACGCCATGTAACCGCTGAACAGCGCACTCATCAGCGTGCCGATGATCAGCGGGATTTGGTGCCACGGCCTGCCGCCGTCAATACCCGGGAAGTGGGTCGAGCGCAGCGAAAGCGCCAGGCCTTCCTTGCTGATGACCGCTTGTTCATAGGCCGGCCGCGTAACGGGGGCCCCCACCAGCAACTGGCCGGCGCTGTCATAGACACCGATGGCTTGGTCCGACGGATGCTCCCATACCGCCAGAAGCTGGGCGGCCGCTTCGACACCAAATTGTTGCAGCAGCTTCTGTTCACTCGCGAGGATGGCTTCAACATGCGGGTCGCCTGGGCGGAAGCGGCCCAACTCAAGCACGCCGATCCCTACCAGAAACGTCAAGGTGGTCGCCAGCCAGAAAGCCAGGAACAGTTTCCAGAACAGCAGGCTGGGCTTGATCATTCGGCAATCAACAGGTAGCCGAGACCGCGCACGCTCTGGATCCAGGCCTTGGCATCCGGGCGCGGCCCGAGCTTTTGCCGGATGCTGCTGATGTGAACGTCGATACGCCGGTCATAGCGAGTCAGCGGACAGCCCAGGGCGTTGAGCGACAGATCCCTTTTGCTCACCACTTGGCCGGCGCTGCGGGCCAGTTCTTCGAGCAGGCTGAACTCGGTGCTGGTCACACCCAGCTCGGCGCCGTTCCACAGAGCCTGGCGCTTGCCCGGCCACAACACCAGCGAGCCGGTCTTGATCACCTCGGTGGTCGGCTGGCCCACCGCCTGCACCCTACGCATGATGGCGCGCAGGCGCGCCACCAATTCGCCCGGGGAACTGGGCTTGGGCACATAATCGTCGGCGCCGAGTTCCAGGCCGGTGATGCGATCGATGTTGTCGCCACGGGCAGTGAGCAATACCACCGGCACTTGGCTGACGGCACGGATACGCCGGAGTACCTCGATACCCGAGCGCTGGGGCAGCATGACGTCCAGCACCACAATGCTATGGCGCCCCGACAGCGCCTCGACCTCACCCTCCTCACCGGTATGCACGGCCGTGACCTCGAAGCCTTCACACGCCAGGTACTGGCTCAGCATTTCAGTCAATTCCTGATCGTCGTCGACTAACAGTACGGAGATCATTGCGGGCTCGTCAGTAGAGTGGGGGCGCATTATCAGCCTTGCAGCAGGGATTCGGGCCAACCTTTACCTAACTTGACATTCAGTTAACCGCACCAAACGCGATGCGCTCTTATGCTGGGTGTTCACCAGTCTGGCCGCGCGGTGAATTATCCAAGCGAGCCGGCGCTGCTTGTCGATGTATTCTGGAAAAGATCTTGATGAATTTTTCGCGCCTGCTCTGCTCGGTTGCGCTGCTGCTCAACACCTCACTGGCACTCGCCCAAGGCTTCAAAATCTCCGATATTCGAATCAATGGCCTGCAACGGGTCTCGGCGGGCAGCGTATTCGGCGCATTGCCGCTGAACGTCGGCGACGAAGCGGATGACCGGCGTTTGGTGGATTCCACTCGCGCGTTGTTCAAGACCGGGTTCTTCCAGGACATCCAGTTGAGTCGCGAAGGCGACGTGCTGATTATCAATGTCGTCGAGCGCCCTTCGGTTGCCAGTATCGAGTTCGAGGGCAACAAGGCGATCTCCACCGAAGACTTGATGAAAGGCATGAAGCAATCGGGCCTTGCCGAAGGCGAGATATTCCAGCGGGCCACCCTGGAAGGCGTGCGCAACGAGTTGCAGCGCCAGTACGTGGCCCAGGGCCGTTACTCGGCGTCGGTCGACACCGAAGTCGTGGCTCAGCCGCGCAATCGGGTCGGCCTGAAAATCAAGATCGATGAAGGCCAAGTGGCGTCGATCCAGCACATCAACGTGGTGGGCAATACGGTGTTCTCCGACGACACGTTGAACGACCAATTTACGCTCAAGACCAGTAACTGGCTGTCATTTTTCAAGAACGACGATAAATACGCGCGGGAGAAACTCTCCGGCGACCTCGAACGACTGCGCTCCTATTACCTGGACCGTGGCTATATCAACATGGATATCACCTCGACCCAGGTCTCCATGACCCCGGACAAAAAGCACGTCTACATCACCGTGAACATCCAGGAAGGCCAGAAATACACGGTGCGCGAGGTCAAGTTGAGTGGTGAGCTGAAAGTCCCGCAAGACCAGGTCCAGTCATTATTACTGGTGCAAAAGGGCCAGGTGTTTTCGCGCAAGTTGATGACGACCACCTCGGAACTGATCACCCGCCGCCTGGGCAACGAAGGCTATACGTTCGCCAACGTCAACGGTACGCCTCAGGTACATGAAGAAGACCACACGGTGGACATCATCTTCAGCGTCGACCCCGGCAAGCGGGCTTACGTCAATCGCATCAACTTCCGGGGCAATACCAAGACCGACGACAAGGTGCTGCGTCGCGAGATGCGCCAGATGGAAGGCGGCTGGGCGTCGACTTACCTGATCGACCAATCCAAGGTGCGCCTGGAGCGCCTGGGGTTCTTCAAGGAGGTGAATGTCGAGACGCCGGCCGTGGCCGGGGTGGATGACCAGTTGGATGTGAACTACGCCGTGGAAGAACAAGCCTCCGGCTCGATCACCGCCAGCATCGGCTTCGCCCAAAGCTCGGGCCTGATCCTCGGCGGGTCGATTACCCAGAACAACTTTCTCGGCACGGGCAATTACGCCAGCCTGGGGCTGACCCGTTCGTCCTACCAGAGCAAGTACAACATCGGTTTCACCGACCCCTACTTCACCACCGATGGGGTTAGCCTGGGTTACAACGCGTTCTACAGTGATACCGACTACAACAAATACTACGATAGCGGGGTGTCTTATTACTCCATCAACAGTTATGGCCTGGGCACCAGCCTTGGTTACCCGATCAATGAGACTTCCCGCCTGACGTTCGGCCTGACGGCACAGCACGACAACATCGAGCCGGGCACCTACAGCGCCGACGAGATCTACGACTTCATCGAGCGCGAAGGCAAGCAGTTCACCAACTTCAAGGCCAGCGCAGGCTGGTCGGAATCGACCCTGAACAAAGGCGTACTGGCGACGCGCGGGCATTCGCAAAACCTCAACCTGATGGTGACCGTACCCGGCAGTGACCTGAGCTTCTACAAAGTCGACTACACGGGGCAAACCTTCCTGCCAATCAGCAATGCCACGGCCCTGCGCTTGCACACCAAACTGGGTTACGGCAACGGCTATGGTTCCACGGACGGGTTACCCTTCTATGAAAGCTATACGGCGGGCGGCGAAGGCACGGTACGCGGGTTTAAAAGCGGTACCCTCGGCCCACGCAGCACGCCGGCGACCGGGGCTTATGCCAGTGAGGGTCAGGCGTACTATTCGGACCGGAGCACGGACGCGCTGGGCGGTAATATCCTGATTACCGGTGGCGCGGAGTACTTGTTCCCCGTGCCGTTCATCAAGGACAACAAATCCGTGCGCACCTCGGTGTTCTGGGATATGGGCACGGTGTATTCGGACAAGTGCTACCTGAGCACCACCCAAAGCTGCGACGGTGTGGACCTGAGCCAGATGGCCAGTTCGGTAGGGGTGGGTGTGACGTGGTACAGCCCGCTGGGGCCATTGAGTGTCAACCTGGCCTATCCGATTCGCACACCCGAGAACGCCGAAAAGCAAATATTCCAGTTTTCCATGGGGCAGACGTTCTGATTGTTTCAGCGCGTTAAGGCGACTGATCCCGCCCCTAAATAGAGATGATTCCTACTCTCTATAGAGACTAATCTGACGTCCGTTTATAAATTATTATTTATAAATCAACTCTCCTGAAGACACCCGGCTTGAGGACGTGTATATCTTTTTCACTTATTAGCAGTACGAGTAGGTCAGATGAAACAGGTGTCCCTCAAGGACCAGTACGGTGAGAACACTGAGCAGGCTCTGCATGACCCAGAGTCGGTAGCCACACATTCAAACCAACGCGAGTTGACCGTGCACGATTTTGATAGCTGTCGGAATATCGAATCAGGCGCGGTTTTTATTCTTGCATCCGGCCTGTCGGCGAAATCGTTCCCCATCGAAAAATTTGCGCACGTTCCGATGATCACAATGAACGGCGCTATTTCGATGTTTTTGAACACCGACGTAAAACCGTTTTTTTATGTCTGCTCGGATAGAAGTTTTTCCGAACAGCAGCCGCATTTATTCAACTACGCCATGACGGTCAGCCAAAGAGTCGCGCTGTGGGAAGACCACGCGCGTACTTCGGGTATTTGTCCCAGCGGGCAACTCTATGCGTTGTCCAAGGCTAAAAAACCGTCCTGGTTCCACTGCGTATTGGGACGACACACGCCGCTGGTCACCCATCCCCCCTTACGGGCTTGCGGGAAAGGACACATTGGTTTCAGCAAAGACATGCGCGAGGGGTTTTTTGATGCCCGGACGGTGGCGTATCTGGCCATTCAACTGGCGTTCCACGTCGGGTTCTCCAAGGTGTTTCTTGTGGGCGTGGATCTGAAAGAGAACTCGGGACGATTTTATGAAAATCATGATTCCATAAACTCACCCTGCGGACTCGATCAGCACTACCACACTCGCATACTTCCATCGCTAGAGCTGATGTCGCAGAAAATCATCGGCGATGATTTTAGGGTCTACAACTTATCCGACTGTTCAAGAATTCCGGAGAGCGTTATACCGCGCATCACGCTTGCGCAGGCCGAGACGCTGATTTAGTCGTATTGCATGCGCCGGGACAGACTCGCGCGACGCTTCCCGGAGCAGACCTAGCCAAAAACTGTATGGATTGACGATCCCGCCGCCCCGCAGAGCCGCCAGCGTGGCGCCGGGATCGTCGGCTTTCAGTGCAGGAACTTCAACCCGCCCGCCAGTGCCAGCGCACCAAAGCAGGTCCAGCCCGAGAACAAACAACGCCACACGCGCGCGCGCGGCACGAAGCCCACGCCCCGCACAAAGGCCACACTCATCGCCGTGAACAAGGCCATTGCCAGCCCATGATCAGCTTTCCCGTCCGGGGCGGCCATCAGGGGCGGATAGAGCGTACACACGAGCATGATCCCTACCGCGATAAGCAAGCTCAGCGGGTGAAGGCGTGAGGGTGCCGGGGCGTCGGCGACACGCGGCATCATGGCCGCGGCTCCTCACGGTCGCTCAGGGCGCGAGCGGCTTCGTTCTCGCCCCACATCGCATTTAATATGGCCAGCAGCAAGGCAAAACCGACTCCCAGCATCCAGGCGAAATACCACATAGTCTTTGCTCCTCTGATGGCGTTAGTAGGCCGAATGTTCGTTGGCTTCGATCTGTGCCACGGTGACCTTGCCGCGCATGACGCGATAGGCCCACGAGGTGTAGATCACGATCAGCGGCATGAAGATCAACGTGGCCCAGAACATGATGGACAGGCTCAGATGACTGGACACACTGTCCCACACGGTCAGGCTGGCCGCAGGCACGGTTGAGGACGGCATGACGAAGGGAAACATCGAGACACCGGCCGTGCTAATCACCCCGATCACCGCGAGCGACGACGCGACAAACGCGACCAGTGTGCGGCGCATCAGCATCAACAACGCGGCGCCGGCTGCGCCAACCAAGCCCAGCGCGGGCAGCAGCCACAACACAGGATAATGACCATAGTTGGCCATCCAGGCCCCCGCTTCGCGCACCACGGTCTTGTTGAGAATGTCCGGCAGCCCGGCGGTATCCACCACCGAGGTAATGCGATAGCCGTCGATCCATTGCAACCACACGCCGGCAATGACGAATGTGCACAGCAGCACCAGCGCCGCGCCAACCCCGCCCTTGATCGCACGGGCCTGGATCACGCCTTCAGTGCGGTGCGCCAGATAGGTCCCGCCTTGCAGGGTGATCATTGCACTGCTCACCACACCGGTCAGCAGCGCGAAGGGGTTCAGCAGTTGCCAGAAACTCCCGGTGTACGTCGATACCAGCATGTTATTGAAGTGGAACGGTACGCCTTGCAACAGGTTGCCGAACGCGATGCCGAACACCAGCGGCGGCACGGCCCCGCCGACAAACAGCCCCCAGTCCCAGGTGCTGCGCCATTTGGCGTTGTGAATCTTGCTGCGATAGTCAAACCCCACCGGGCGGAAGAACAGCGCCCACAGGACCAGAATCATCGCCCAGTAAAACCCGCTGAACGCGGTGGCATACACCACCGGCCACGCGGCGAACAACGCGCCGCCCGCGGTGATGAACCACACCTGGTTGCCGTCCCAGTGCGGCCCTACGGTGTTGATCGCGACGCGGCGTTCCACGTCCGAGCGGCCCACGAAGGGCAGCAAGGTGCCGACCCCCATGTCGTGGCCGTCCATGATGGCGAAGCCGATCAGCAGTACGCCGACCAGTGCCCACCAGATAATTTTCAGCGTGAAGTAATCAAGCATGGTGGAGTTCCTTCAGGTTGGCATCGTAAGCGTAACGGCCGGTTCCGAGGCTGCCGGGCCCTTGGCGGGCAAACTTGACCATCAGGAACATTTCAACCACCAGCAACACGGTGTAAAAAGCCACAAAGCCTGCCAGCGAGCCATAGAGGTTATTGACGCTAAGGGTGGAGACACTCATGTGAGTGGGCAGCACGCCGTAGATGGTCCAGGGTTGACGACCATATTCAGCGACGAACCAACCCAGCTCACAGGCCAGCCAAGGCGCAGGCAGCATGCACAGCGCCCAACGCAGCAACCAGCGGCGGCGTGTGCAGACCGACTTCAAGGTGCTCCAGAAGGCCAGCCCGAACAGCAGGAGCATGGCAAAACCCAGCGCGACCATGATCCGGAACGCCCAGAACATCGGGGTCACACGCGGTACGGTGTCGTTCATCGCCTTGTCGATGATCTCCGGCGTGGCCTGGTTCACATCTTCAACGTACTTTTTCAGCAGCAGGCCAAAGCCGAGGTCCGCTTTGTACTCTTCGAAGGTATCGAACGCCGCCTTATCGGTGCGATCGGCCCGCAGGGCTTCAAGCGCATTGACGGCGGTAATGCCACGCAGGATGCGCGCGCGGTTCTTCGCTTTGATGTCGTGAATGCCAGGAATCTGCTTGCTCACCGAGCGTGTGCCGATCAAGCCCATCACCCAGGGCACATCGACTTCCCAGTTATTCTTGGACTCGGCTTCGTTGATGCTGGCCAGCAAGGTCAGGCCCGCCGGCGCGGGCTTGGTTTCCCACATGGCTTCCATGGCCGCCAGCTTGGTTTGCTGCGCCTCACCCACCGTGTAACCCGACTCATCCCCCAGCACGATGACGCTCAGCACCGAAGCCAGGCCGAAGGCCGCCGCCACCCGAAAACTGCGCTTGGCGAACTCGACATCACGATTCTTGAGCAAGTACCAGCTGGAAATCGACAACACAAACATCGAACCGGTGACGTAACCGGCAGACACCGTGTGTACAAACTTGGCCTGGGCCACCGGATTGAACAGCACCGCCCAGAAATCCACCATCTCCATGCGCATGGTGATGTAGCTGAACTCCGAGCCCACCGGGTTCTGCATCCAGCCATTGGCGATCAGAATCCACAGCGCCGACAGGTTGGTACCGATTGCCATCAGCAGCGTGACCAGCAAGTGGTGCTCTCTCTTCAGGCGATCCCAGCCAAAAAAGAACAGACCGATCATGGTCGATTCGAGAAAGAACGCCATCAAGCCCTCGATGGCCAGCGGCGCACCGAAGATGTCACCCACGTAGTGCGAGTAGTACGCCCAGTTGGTGCCGAACTGGAATTCCAGGGTGATCCCGGTTGTCACCCCCAGGGCGAAGTTAATGCCGAATAACTTGCCCCAGAAGCGCGTCATGTCCTTCCAGATGACATTCCCGGTCATCACATAGACGCTTTCCATGATGACGAGCAGCCACACCATGCCAACCGTCAGCGGTACGAATAGAAAGTGGTAAAGCGCAGTGGCTGCGAACTGCAGCCGTGACAAATCCACCAGTTGTTCTGATATCACTTGCTTGCCCCTTGAGTCGAGGTGGGTACACCGAAACGGTTGCCGACAATGTTCGGGTCGACACTGACGTGCGAATCCCGGATGAACAGCCACCACAGCACGCTCAACAGCAGGAGCTTGATCAGCACCGCTGTAATCAGATGGCGTAGGAGGCGTTTGTCGGAAATGGTCATGCCTATGCAGTAAGCACAGGACATGCCAAAGGCAAAATCTCTATTTTTATCTTTTAAAAACAGACAGTTAACATTTTATTGCGACAGATTTAGCGCACCGCCGCAGATCAATTCGCTGCCAATCTGCCAGCATGGCAGTCATTGGCAGTCGTCGATGACTAGGCCAGGCCCTGTTCTTTCAGGCGCCGGTACAAGGTGCGGTCGCTGATCCCCAGGTGCTTGGCCAACTCGCTACGGGTGCCTTTGAATGTCGCCAGTGCCTGCGCCAGCGTGCTGTCATCGAACGACGTCGAAGCAGCAGAAGCACCAGCAGCAGCCTGAAGCGGCAGCGCCACGGACGCCTGGGGTAAATGGATGGCACGGATGACGCCATCGTCAGCGAACAGACTCGCTCTTTCCAGGGCATTGCGTAACTCACGGATATTGCCAGGCCACGGATACTGTTGAAGTCTTGCCAGGGCTTCGGCGTCGATGGTCAGCCGACGTTTGCCGGCACCGCGACGTTGCAGAAATGAATTCACCAGCAAGCCGATGTCTTCTACCCGGTTGCGCAAAGGGGGCAAGTGAATGGGAAAAGCGCTGATGCGGTAGTACAGGTCCTGCCTGAACTCGCCTTTTTCCATCATTTTTTCCAGCGGTTTGTGGGTGGCGGCAATCAATCTGAAATTGGCGTGGAAAGTCTCGACACTGCCGACCCGGCGATAGGTGCCCGATTCGATCAGGCGCAACAGTTTGACCTGCATGGACAACGGCACATCGCCAATCTCATCTAGAAACAACGTGCCGCCCTGGGCCGTTTCAACCAAGCCGGGCTTGCGCGTGACAGCGCCGGTGAAGGCACCTTTTTCATGGCCGAACAACTCGCTCTCAAAGAGTGTCTCGGTCAAGCCTGAACAATCCACCACGACAAACGGCCCGCTGGCCCGCTCGCTGGTTTCATGGACGGCGCGCGCGAACAGCTCTTTGCCCGTGCCCGACTCGCCCAGAAGCAGCACCGGCAGCATGGAGGGCGCCACCCGCTGCAGTTCCGACAGGGCGAGGTTGAAGGCCGGTGAACAGCCGACCAAGCCATCGTTGCTCGGGCGCGCGGAGGCGCTGCGCACCAGCGTCAGGCGCTCCACATAAGCGGTGATCGCACCATGCTCGTCGAGGATCGGGCGCAATTCGACATCGACGTGCTCAGGCCCACGCGGTGTGTGGTGGATGTGCAAGACACGATCCGGCCCGCGCATTTCCTGGGCCTTTTTCATCGGGCAATTCTCACCCGCCTGGTCACAGGGGACGTCGTAATGGTGTGAGACCTGATAACACTTATGGCCGATAAACGGTTTGTCAGCGCTGCCGAACTGGCGCTGATAGGCCGTATTGGCCGCCAGGATGTTGTAGTCCGGATCGAGCACGATCATTGGATGGGGTTCGTGTTCCAGAAACGAAACAAGCGACTGCACTTGATCCGGGCGTGGGACGGCGTCGGGTGGGGTAGGCAGAAAAGTCTTCATCACGGCTCCTGGTATCCATTCTTCCATCCTGTTGTGGCACTGCCACCTCTGTCAAGGCACTGCCAATGGCAGAGGACTCCACCAGATTCAGGCCGGAACACCCCCATACAAAAACACAAAGCCCAATAAAATCAATTGGATATTAGGCTATTTCGCTACAGCCATGGCCTGGCAAACTTATTGCATCGACAGTCCTTAGTCTAAGCGGCTCGAAAAAAAAGCCCCCCCTAAGGAGACAGTTCATGCGCGTCAAACTTCACGTCGAAGGCTTCTTCGATTCTGCTACCCACACCGTCAGCTATCTGGTGCTCGATGAGGCCACCCTCCACTGCGCGATTATCGACAGCGTATTGGATTACGACCCTAAATCAGGCTACACCGCCACCACCTCCGCCGACCGTCTGATAGCACGGGTGAACGAGCTGAACGCAAAGGTCGAGTGGATTCTCGAGACCCACGTCCACGCCGACCACCTGACCGCCGCGCCCTACCTGAAAGAAAAGCTCGGTGGAAAAATAGGCATCGGCAGCCAGATCTCGACGGTGCAAAAGGTCTTCGGCACGCTGTTCAATACCGGTAGTGAGATGCCCCGCGACGGCAGCCAGTTCGATCACCTGTTCGTCAACGACGAATCGTTCAGCATCGGCACGCTGCACTGCACCGCGCTGCATACACCCGGCCATACGCCGGCCTGTATGACTTACCTGATCAGCAAGGGCAGCGAAACGGCGGCCTTCGTCGGCGATACGCTGTTCATGCCCGACTACGGCACCGCCCGCTGCGACTTCCCCGGCGGTAATGCGCGCACGCTGTTCCAGTCAATCAACAAAGTGTTGAGCCTGCCCGCAGATACGTTGCTGTATATGTGCCACGACTACCAGCCAGGCGGCCGCGAGCTGCAATTCGTCAGCACCGTTGCCGAACAACGCGAGCACAACGTGCATGTGCGTAACGGCATCAGTGAGGAGGAGTTCGTGGCGATGCGTACCAAGCGGGATGCCTCGATGGACATGCCGACACTGATCCTGCCCTCGGTCCAGGTCAACATGCGAGCCGGGCATTTGCCCGAGCCTGAATCGAACGGGACCCGCTATCTGAAAATCCCGCTCAACGTCGCCTGACACTCATCCCCCCCCAAAAAAACATATAAGAAAAAATACCCATAACGGAGACACTTATGGATATCCGCCGCCTTGCACCTGCTTTATCGGTATCAGAACAGATTCTCCCCAGCCAACTGGCTGAACTGAAAGCCGCCGGCTTTCGCGCCATCATCTGTAACCGCCCCGATGGCGAAGGCAGCGACCAACCGTTGTTTGCCGAAATCAAACGCGCCGCCGATGCGGTCGGCATCGAGGCGCACTACCTTCCCGCCGAATCGGGCAAAGTCACCGACGAGCAAGGGGTCGCCTTCGGCACGCTGCTGGAAACGCTGCCCAAGCCGGTATTGGCCTATTGCCGCTCCGGTATGCGCTCGACAACGATGTGGGCGCTGTCACAAGCGGGTCAACACGACCTGCCGCACATCGTCGAGAGCGCCAAAAAAGCCGGGTTCGATATGAAGGGCGTGATTCGGCGGATTGCGAACCAGGGCCGCACGCCGGTCGAAGTGGCTGAGGCGCAGCACACCGTAGTCATCATTGGCGCCGGCGCGGCGGGTATCGCCACGGCCTCCAGCCTGCTGGCGCGCGCGCCGGGGCTCGACATTGCGATCGTCGACCCGGCCGATGTGCATTACTACCAGCCTGGCTGGACGCTGGTGGGCGCTGGTGTGTTCGACGCGCGCCAAACGGCTCACACGATGGGCACCACCCTGCCCCGCGGCGTGCATTGGATCAAGGCAGCGGTGGCGGCTTTCGAGCCCGAGCGAAATGCGGTCATTCTGGATGGCTGCCGGGTCGTCAAATACGAGCAACTGATCGTGTGCCCCGGCCTGAAGCTCGATTGGCATGCCATCGAGGGGTTGTCGGAGACCCTGGGCCGCAACGGCGTGACCTCCAACTACCTGTATCACCTGGCGCCTTATACCTGGGAAAGGGTGCAGCAACTGCGGGGTGGCCGGGCGATTTTCACGCAGCCGCCGATGCCGATCAAATGTGCCGGGGCGCCGCAAAAAGCCATGTACCTATCGGCCGATCATTGGAAACGCAGCGGCGTACTGGATGCCATCGAGATCGAGTTCTACAGCGCCGGTGCGGTGCTGTTCGGGGTTCCCGACTATGTGCCGGCGCTGATGGAATACGTCACTGCTTACGGTATCGACCTGAATTTCGGCAACACCCTCACCCACGTCGACGGCCCGGCACGGACGGCCACGTTCAGCGGCGTGAATCCGGATGGCAGCCCCCGTGTGCTGACCCGCGAGTTTGATTTGCTGCATGTGGTACCACCGCAGGTCGCGCCGGATTTCATTCGGGTCAGCCCGCTGGCTGACGCGGCCGGTTGGATTGATGTCGACCCCGCCACGCTGCGGCATAAAAACTGGGCAAACATTCATGCGCTGGGCGACGCGGCCAATTCGAGCAACGCCAAGACCGCTGCCGCCGCCCGCAAACAGGCGCCGGTGGTGGCCCATAACGTGTTGGCGGCCATGGGTAAGGCGAACGGTTGCGCCCAGTACGACGGTTACGGCTCCTGCCCGCTGACGGTGGAACGCGGCAAGATCGTCCTGGCGGAGTTCACCTATGGCGGCAAGGTCGCCCCCAGCTTCCCGTCATGGCTGATCGACGGCACCCGCCCCTCCCGGCTGGCCTGGCTGCTCAAAGAGCGGATTCTTCCACCGCTGTATTGGAAGGGCATGCTCAAGGGCCGCGAATGGCTGGCGAAACCCGAGTTGACCGACCGATGAAATCAGGGCTGAACGCAAGGAGACTGAAATGATCATCGTCTTACTGCTCGGGCTGACAGTGGGCGTGATTCTGGCGCTGACCGGCGCCGGCGGTGGAATACTCGCGGTGCCGTTGCTGGTGTTCGGGGCGGGCTTGAGCATGGCCGAGGCCGGGCCCATTGGCCTGCTGGCCGTCGGCCTGGCCGCGACCCTGGGCGCGGTGATGGGCCTGAAAAACGGCACCGTCCGCTACAAGGCAGCGCTGTTAATTGCCACCGCAGGCATCATCTGTTCGCCCCTGGGCCTTTGGTTGGCGCAGCGCACGCCGAATCGTCCGTTGACGATCCTGTTTGCCTGCGTGCTGATGTATGTGGCGTTCCGGGTATTCAAACGGTCGTTGCCGCCGTCCCCGACATCAAAGGCCGCCGTCGCGACCAAGCCGCCGCCCTGCGTATTGGACGCCCAACGAGGCAAGCTGAACTGGACGGCGCCGTGCGCTTGGGCGCTCACGGTGTCGGGCGTGGTTGCGGGCGGGCTTTCGGGCTTGCTCGGGGTGGGCGGCGGCTTTGTGATGGTGCCGGCGCTGCAGCGATACACAAATTTGACCGCGCAGTCGGTGCTGGCGACGTCTCTGGCGGTGATTGCGCTGGTGTCGATATCCGGCGTTGCCGCCAGCTCTGCGGCCGGGCATCTGCAGTGGGCGATTGCCCTGCCGTTCTCCATCGGTGCATTGTTTGGAATGGCCTGCGGGCGCCTGATCGCAGCGCGGCTGGCAGGCCCGCACTTGCAACGCGGGTTTGCCGCCGTGTCGATGCTGGTTGCGGTGGCCCTACTGGTCAAATCGATTGGCTCATGAGCCTAGACTAGCGACTTCCAGGCGTGCCTGAACCGCGCCTGTCACCCATGACTGGGCAAGCCCCATGCAGTTCCCCAGCAAGCGTGAACTGGACCGACGCCTGGTTGGCGGCAGCCTGTTATTTGGCATCGGTTGGGGCATTGCCAGGATTTGCCCCGGTCCGGCGGTGGCCATCCTGCTGAAAGGACACTGGCAAGCCATCGTGTTTTTGCATCTAAGACGCAACTACCGCCGCAGTATTTTATTGAATAACGGTTAAAGGCAGACTCAACTTACCAGCTGAATCGAATCACCTGCTTAATGCGACAAACCACTGTAGCTGCGCGGGCAACATTATAAGTCGGGTGAATATCCGCACCAAAAAAATCCAAATTTACTGCGCCGCCTCGTTAGCCATTAGTCGAATACTGCCCCTCACGAGCAGGGCTTTATAGTGCGCGATAGAAAAACCAACCACGATTAAAATCGACTCTCGGTACTTTTAATGTCGCTCATACACTCTTCACCCAACACCCTTCAGGTAAATGAAGAACTGTTGCAATTACTCCGAGCGACGGCGAACGCCCAAACGATCTGGATGACAACCGTCAATCATTTAGAAGCGGCCTGTGATGAGGTATGGCTGGCCCGCATGTGTGAGGTGGAGACCCTTGAAAACCAATACAGGGCTTGCCAGGACCAGCTGTTTTCCTATCTAAAAAAAGCGATCGAGATATAAATCCCTAATTACGACCCTGCACTTTTTTCGAGCGTTAGAGCCCTGAATACGGGCCAGCCATAACCCGGACCTTCTGAATATTCGACTAAAGTACAAGGCCGCACTGTTACGCTCGTAAACGCCCCCTTAGTTGAAGAGCCTGCCTCTTCTCCAACGCCCTACAGACGTGGGCTGTAACCTTACAGTCCCACCGCCCCACAATGTCTCGCACATTCCAAAGTTTTTAGACACGCCGCGAATTGTCCTTCGGAACAGCGCGACCGTCAGACTAAAACTAAAGCATTGGAATGGATGGTCGACATTCAGGGAATCAAGGATCACTCAACCTGCGTTACAACCTGGAGTCCATATGTTCGGCTGGATCAGCAATATCCGCGTCAGTGCTAAATTAAGTTTGGGATTCGGCCTGGTACTGGGGCTTACATTGCTACTGGCCGCCACCGGCTGGTACGCCGTGGTGACATTGACCGATCGCGGGCTCAAGGTTGAGGAAATTGCGCAGATCAGCGATTACACCAAAGACTTGCGCATCATTCGTTTACGCATCGGTAAGAATACCCAACCGGATGCCTATCAACCGCTGCAGCAAACCCTGGACCGCCTGGCGGCCCACCTGGACAGTATCAAGGGAAAATTCATCGACCCACGGGATCAAGACCTGATTCAACAGCAGGGAAATGCGGCCAAAGAGTACGGGCAACTGCTGCATGACCTGGCCATGCCCAACGTTGACCAGGCGTCCCTGTTTAAACGAATGGGACAGTTGGGTGACGTGCTGCTCGACACCACGCAAAAACTGATTGAATCGCAAAATGCCAAACGCGATACCGATGCCGCGTCCGCCAAGACCTCGCTCGGACTCGTCGCGACCCTGGCCCTGCTGCTCGGCGCACTCGCCGCATGGGGCATCACACGGCAAATCGTCAATCCACTGCAGCACACGCTCCAGGCGGTGAACCGCATTGCCCGGGGCGATTTGACCGAGCATGTGGCGGTGACCCGGCGTGATGAACTGGGCCAACTGCAGTCAGGCCTCCAACAGATGATGCTCAACCTGCATGAGCTGATCGACGGCATTCGATCCGGCGTCATCCAGGTTGCCAGCGCTGCCGAACAGCTGTCGGCGGTCACCGAGCAAACGAATTCCGGCATCAGCAACCAGAAAGCCGAAACGGATCATGTCGCCACCTCAATGAACGAGATGACCGCCACCGTGCACAACGTCGCCCGCAACGCCGAGGAGGCCTCCGCCGCCGCGTCCGCCGCAGATCAGCAAGCCTGCGAGGGCGAGCAGATCGTGGGGGAAGCCATCGCGCAGATCCAGCGCCTGGCGGCAGAACTCAACCAATCGGCAGACGCCGTCCGCCACCTGCAGGAACAAAGCGATAAAATCGGCGGCGTACTGGATGTGATCAAGGCCGTCGCCCAGCAAACCAACCTGCTGGCGCTGAACGCTGCGATTGAAGCCGCCCGCGCCGGAGAGGCCGGTCGCGGTTTTGCGGTCGTGGCTGACGAGGTGCGCAACCTCGCCCTGCGTACCCAGCGCTCCACCGAAGAAATTGAAATCCTGGTCGCCGGCGTACAAAGCGGCACCCAAGCCGTGGCCACCGGCATGGAAAGCAGCCTGTTGCTGAGCGAAAGCAGCGTGGAATACACCCACCGCGTCGTCAGCGCGCTGGAAAACATCACCAGCAAGGTCTCGATCATTCAGGCGATGAATCAGCAGATTGCCACGGCAGCGGAACAGCAAAGCGCCGTCACCGAGGAGATCAATCGCAGCGTGATCAACGTTCGCGACATCTCCGACCAGACGGCAAACACCTGCGAAGAAACCGCCGCGTCGAGTAACGAACTGGCGCGGCTGGGGCATGAGCTGGAAAAGCTCGTGGAGCGTTTCAAGGTTTAGGTGTGGCAGGGCTGCTGCCGGTTTCCGGCAGCAGTGTGTGAGGGATGACGCGCCACGCAGCCAGGACGGCCTTTTGCAGTCGGGCCTATCCGCATGCAATCACACGATTGTGTCCGCCATCGCCCGCAGCTGCGCCAACTCCTGCTCCGCGATTGCCACTCCGTGCTGCGCGCAATGTTCGCGTTCGCGGTAACGACGCTCGCCCGGCATACGCTGCAAGCCGGCTTGATGCATATGCGCCACCAAGGTCTGGGCACGCTGGGCAAAACGCTCGCCAACGGACTTGCGCGGATCGATCACGATAATCAATTGCCCGGTCCACGGCGTTTTCGCCCCGGGGTGCTGATGCCAGTCGAACTCAAAAGAGAAGTTGCCGCCGGTCAGCGCGGCCGCCAGCAACTCCACCATCATCGACAGGGCCGAGCCCTTGTGCCCGCCAAACGGCAACAATGCGCCGCCATTGAGAATCGCGTTTGGGTCCTGTGTCGCCAGCCCCTGGCTATCGACACCAATGCCCGGCGGCAAGGTCTCACCCGCCCGCGCAGCGATCTGCACATCGCCATGGGCCATGGCACTGGTCGCCATGTCGAAAACGATCGGATCGCTTCCCGCACAAGGCGCCGCGAAGGCAATCGGGTTGGTGCCAAACAGGGGGCGTTGAGCGCCATGGGGCACCACGCAGGTCATGCTATTGACCACACTCAAGGCCACCAGCCCTTCCTCGGCGAAGGGTTCAACATCTGGCCAGAGCGCCGCGAAATGGTGGGAGTTGTGAATCGCCAGGACGGCAATCCCGGCACTGCGGGCTTTTTCCAGCAATAACTCGCGGGCAGCGGCCAGGGCCGGTTGGGCGAAACCGTTGCGCGCATCGACCCGGACATAACCCGAGGCGACATCTTCCACCACCGGCACCGCCCGGCCATCGACCCAGCCACTGGCCAGGGTCGAAACGTAGCCGGGAATCCGGAACACCCCATGGCTGTGAGCGCCGTCGCGCTGGGCGCTGGCGCAGTTATGGGCCAGTACCGCAGCGACTTCGGCCGACGTGCCATGGCGCTCGAAAATAGCGCGCAGCAACACGACCAAATCGCTGAAAGCAATAGGCTCTACAGCAGAATGTGCAGGTGAAGACATGTAAAAACTCCCGGATCGAGGTAGGGCAAAGCCAGGGCCGTTGCAGGCATTCGACTATCTAGTCATGACAGCAAACTGTCAAATGTTGACTTGATGACAGAAAACATTCATTTTCTGTCGCAAGCAAAAAATACAGTGAGTCGTACCGTGAGCCAACCGATCAAGCAACGCCTTGAAAACAGTCTGTCGACAGCTGCCGCTTCCGGTCGGACGATTGCCACGTACATGCTCGCCAACCTGCATGAGCTGCCCTTTCAGACCGCCGCCGATATCGCCCAGAAACTCGGGGTCAGCGAATCGAGCGTGGGGCGCTTTTGTCGCTCACTCGGTTACAGCCATTTCAAGGATCTGAAAAACGACCTGAAAGATGACCTCGGCGATGGCCCGTGGCTGGTGGGCGACCGCTTGCAAGAATTTCGTCAGCAGCAGAGCCACAACCCGCAAGGCCCTTCACGCAGCCTGGAACTGGAAGTCGCCGCGCTGGTACGCGTCTACGAACACAGCCAGACGCCCGCCTGGAATACCGTCAGCGAACGCTTGGCAAACACCCCAAAAATCTTCGTTGCCGGCTTTCAGACCGAACGCGGCATCGCCCTCTCGATGGTGCACCTGTTGCAGTACCTGCGCGATGGCGTGCAGGTGGTGGACGGCGCTGCCGGGCATTTCGGCGACGTGTTGCTGAGCAACCCCGAACACACCGCGCTGGTGGTGTTCGAGGCGCGCCGCTATTCGCGCCACGCCCTGACCCTGTGCCGCAAGGCCCGGGCGGCCGGCATCCCGGTGACGCTGATCACTGACACCTTTTGCGATTGGGCCGAATTGCACGCCGACGAGGTCTTTCGCCTGCCTACCGAATTCAATCTTTTCTGGGAATCGACGGCGACGATGCTGTCGCTGGTGCACCTGATGGTCAACGAGGTCTGTAAGAAACTCGGCCCCGATGTAGAGAAACGCTTGGAAGCAACTGCCGCGCTACACAACGAATTCGTGGGTTACACATCGTCACTCGCGAGCAAACAAGAGCAATAGGCCAGCAGATTGAGAGGCAACGATGAAACGATTCATTCGCTTTGCAAGTGTGTGTGCGGTATTCGCCGCCAGTGTCGGTGTCGCTCAGGCCGACGTCTTGAAAATCGCCACTGAAGGTGCTTACCCGCCGTTTAACTATGTCGATTCGGATAACAAACTCCATGGCTTTGACGTCGATATTGCCCTCGCCCTGTGCGAGCGCATGCAGGCCCAATGCACCCTTGTGGCACAAGACTGGGACGGCATCATTCCGGCCTTGATGGCCAAGAAATATGACGCGGTCGTGGCGTCGATGATCGACACCGAAGAGCGCCGCAAGAAAATCAGCTTCACCCGTCACTACTACAAAACCCCACTGTCGGTTGCGGTTCCCAGCGACTCGGACATCAGCGACGCGCAGACCCACTTCAAAGGTAAAACCGTCGGCGCACAATCCTCTTCCACCCAGTCAATTTATGCCGAAGACGTGTATGGCAAAGCCGGCGCCAACGTGAAGCTCTACCCGACGCTGGACGAGGCCAACAGCGACCTGGCGTCGGGTCGGCTCGACGGTGTGATTGCCGACAAATTCCCGCTCGCCGACTGGATCGACAAGGCCGGCAAGAGCTGCTGCAAAATGCTCGGCGACGTCAATGGCACCCAGGCGGATGCCGCGATTGCAGTGCGCAAGGAAGACAACGCGCTGCGCGAACGCTTCAACAAAGCCATCGATGAAATTGTTGCCGACGGCACGTATCAGAAGATCTCCAGCAAGTACTTTGCTTTCGATATCTACCACTGATGCTTCGCCGCTCCGAGCACTGACTGTCCACCCGCTGCCTGAGCCCGGCCCTGGCCGGACGCAGGTTGGCCGGTGTTCATTCCACGATGTCCTTTCACGAGGGTTCGAGCATGATCGAACATCTATCGCTGTTGTCGTTTGCCAGCGGCGGCTGGGGGCAAGCGCTGCTGGCCGGGGCGCTGGTGACCCTGGGACTGGCGCTGGCCTGCTTGCCGATCGGCTTGCCCCTGGGGCTTGGACTGGCCTTGGCCGCGCGCTCGAAAAAGCCTTGGCTGCGATCATTTTCCACGCTGTTTTCCACGGTGTTCCGTGGCTTGCCCGAGTTGCTGACGCTGCTGATCATTTACTATGGCTGCCAGATTGCGGCACAAAAAATACTCGCGGCCATGGGCTACGAAACCCAGGTCACCATCAATACCTTTCTGGCCGCCATGGTCGCCTTCAGCTTCGTCTTTGCAGCGTTCTCCAGCGAGATCTGGCTCGCTGCGTTCAAGACTGTCCCCAAGGGTCAATACGAGGCGTCTGCGGCCCTCGGCCTGAGCAAGGCCACGACCTTTCGCAAAGTGGTGTTCCCGCAACTGGTGCGCATCGCCCTGCCCGGGCTGTCGAATAACTGGTTGTCGCTGCTCAAGGACACGTCGCTGGTCTCGACTATTTCTCTGGTCGACCTGATGCGCCAGACCAACCTGGCGGTGAGCGTGACCAAGGAGCCGTTGTTCTTCTATGCCGTGGCCTGCTTCGGTTACCTGTTCTTCTCGGCCCTGTCGGGGCGCGTGTTCGCGTTTATCGAGCAGCACTTCAATCGGCATCTGCGGAGCGCACGACCATGACGCTCGAAAGTTTTGCGCAGTGGTTTATCGACCTCGACCTGTTGCAGCGCTATGGCCCGCGCATGCTCGAAGGCTTGCTGGTAACGGGCAAGCTGGTAGCGATTTCATTCACCCTCGGCGCCCTGCTCGGCCTGCTGATTGCCTTGGCTCGGGTGTCCAACAGCCTGCTGTTGCAGCGCTTGAGCGCCCTGTACGTCTACTGCTTTCGGGGCTCGCCATTACTGGCGCAGTTGTTCCTGCTGTATTACGGCCTCGGGTCGTTCAAGGGGTTCTGGCAAGACGTCGGGCTGTGGTGGTTTTTCCGCGACGCGTGGTTTTGCACGCTGCTGGCCTTCACCTTGAATACGGCGGCGTATCAGGCAGAGATTTTCCGCGGCAGCCTGCTCTCGGTGTCCCAGGGGCAGCATGAGGCGGCCAAGGCCTTGAGCCTGAAACGCTCAACGACATTCTTCAAAGTCATCCTGCCGCAATCGCTGGTGGTCGCCATCGGCCCGCTGGGCAACGAGCTGATTCTGATGATCAAGGCCAGCGCCATCGCTTCGCTGGTGACCATTTACGACCTGATGGGCGTTAGCAAGCTGGCCTTCTCGCGCAGCCTCGATTTCCAGATTTACCTGTGGGCAGCCGTTCTTTATCTGCTGATCGTCGAAATTATCCGCCGCGTGCTCAAGCGCGTCGAAGCCCGACTGGGTCGCCATCTGCTCTGATGCCTGTCGTTTACCCCACGCCTGCACGGCGCGTTACAAGGAATTTTTTCATGCACTGCCAAACCATCGTTCTGGGCGCCGGGATTGTCGGCGTCTGTACCGCACTGCACCTGCAAGCACGTGGTGTTCAGGTCATCCTGATCGACCGCCAGCAACCCGGGAACGGCACCAGCCATGGCAATGCCGGGTTGATCGAGCGCTCCAGTGTGATTCCCTATGCGTTCCCGCGAGAGCTGTCGAGCCTGGTGCGCTACGGCCTCAACCAGCAATCCGATGTGCGGTATAGCTGGCGCTACCTGCCCAAGGTTGCGCCTTGGCTGTTCACCTACTGGCAGAACTCGTCGCCGCCCAGGTTGAACCTGGCCGCCCGCGCCATGCTGCCGTTGGTGCAGCGCTGCGTGGATGAGCACGATGTGCTGATCGAGGCCGCCGGCATGAGCGACCTGATCAAAGCCAATGGCTGGATCGAGGTGTTTCGCAATCAACCGGCCTTTATCAAGGCCCAGGCCGATGCCCATGCCCTGCGGCCTTATGGCTTGCGTTATGAAGTGCTGGACGGCGAGCAATTGCGCGAGCGTGAACCGTCGCTGAGCGAACAGGCGGTGGGCGGTATTCACTGGCTTGATCCGAAAACCGTCAGCGATCCCGGGGCCCTGACCCGCGGCTACGCCGCGCTGTTTATCAAGCGCGGCGGGCAGTTCATTCAGGGCGATGCGCTGACGCTGAAACAGCTCGACGACGGCTGGCAGGTTCAGACCGAACAAGGCCCGGTGAGTGCCGAACAGGCGGTGATCGCGCTCGGCCCACAGGCGCCCGAGCTGTTCAAGCCACTGGGCTATCGCATTCCGCTGGCAATCAAGCGCGGCTACCACATGCACTACAGCTCTTTGCACGATGCACAGTTGCAGCATTCCATTTGCGATGCCCAGGGCGGCTATGTCCTGGCGCCGATGGCTCAGGGTATCCGGCTGACCACGGGCATCGAGTTTGCCGAGAGCAGCGATCAGGCCAATGACATTCAGCTCAGTCGCTGTGAAGCCCTGGCGCGCAAGTTCTACCCACTCGGCGAGCGTCTGGACCCCGAACCGTGGCTGGGTCGTCGTCCGTGCCTGCCGGACATGCGCCCGGTGATCGGCCCGGCGGTACATCACCCGGGCCTGTGGTTCAACTTCGGCCATGCCCACCACGGCCTGACCCTCGGCCCGGTCAGCGGGCGCCTGCTTGCCGAGATGCTCACCGGCGCCGCGACCTTTACTGACCCGGCGCCTTACAGCGCAGAACGTTTCCACTGATTTGCGGAGTAACCGCCATGCCAGCGACAAACACCCAACGTCACCTGCCCGGCAACGCTGCGTTACCGGACACACGCGATGTCGTGGTCAGCATTGAAGGGCTGAACAAGTTCTACGGCGCCTACCATGTCTTGCATGACATCGAGCTGAACGTGCGCGAAGGCGAACGTATCGTGCTGTGTGGGCCTTCTGGCTCGGGAAAATCAACACTGATCCGTTGTATCAACCGCCTGGAAATCGCTGAGAAAGGCCATATCCGGGTCAACCACACCGACCTGGCGCTGGACACCCGCCAAGCGGCTCAGGTGCGTAGCGAGATCGGCATGGTGTTCCAGCACTTCAACCTGTTCCCGCACATGAGCGTGCTGCAAAACTGCATGCTGGCGCCGATGTCGGTGCGGGGTCTGTCGCGCAAGGAAGCGCAAGAACTGGGGCGTTTCTACTTGAACAAAGTCGGTATCGAGAACCAGGCCGACAAGTTCCCCAGCCAGTTGTCCGGCGGGCAACAGCAGCGCGTGGCCATTGCCCGGGCGTTGTGCATGAAACCCAAGATCATGCTGTTTGATGAGCCGACTTCAGCCCTCGACCCGGAGATGGTTGCCGAGGTGCTGGATGTGTTGGTCAAGCTCGCCGACACCGGCATGACCATGCTCTGTGTCACCCATGAAATGGGTTTCTCCCGGCAGGTCGCAGAGCGGGTGCTGTTTCTCGACGGCGGCCGGATCATTGAAGACAGCCCACCAGAGGCTTTCTTCAATAACCCGCAAAGCCCCAGGGCGCAGAGCTTTCTTGCGCAGATCCTGCATTAGCGTTCAGTGGGCTCCGAAGCCACTGCATGCCCTGCGAATCGCTGCGCCATTACCCTCAACAATTGATCATCCTCCCCTGCTGCGCCAATGACCTGCAGCCCCACCGGCATCCCTCTCACCAGCCCCACCGGCAGGCTGATTGCAGGTAACCCGGTGAGGTTCCAGGCACTGGTATGACTGAGCAAGGCGGCGCGCACATCAATGTCCTGCGCGCCAACCTGCACCTCACGCGCATCAACCACCGTCGCCGTGATCGGCACGCTGGGCGAGACCAGCAAGTCATAGCGCTTGAACACCTGCGCCATCGCAGTCTTGAGGCGTGCCTGGCTGGACTGCGCGCGGATGTATTGCCAACCCCTGACTTCACACGACAACTCGAGGCGTTCGCGCACCTCGGCCTCGAACATGTGCGGCGCACTCTGCATGCGCTCGGCGTGAACATTGAAAGCCTCGGCGCGTTGTAACACCTGCAAGGTCGCTTTCATGTCGGCCGACAGTTGCGCCAGTTCGTCGACCTCTTGTAGCCCCTCGCCAAAGAGCTGTTGCGCCGCCTGGTACACCTGGCTATCCAGCTCCGCGTCTACCGGGCCGAAGCTGCCGGACCTGATCCAGCCAATCCGCAACGGTCTGGGGTTAGCCAACGGCGCACACGTGCGCCCGGCGATCACCTCGAACAACAGACGCGCATCCTCGACGTGGTTGGCGATCGGGCCCACATGGTCGAGACTCGACGCAAGCGGGAACACGCCGTCCAGCGGCACGCTGGCAAATGATGGCTTGAAGCCGACCACGCCGCACAACGCCGCAGGAATACGGATCGAGCCACCGGTATCGGTACCCAGCGCCAGCGGCACCATGCCGCTGGCGACTGCGGCGGCGCTGCCGGCACTCGACCCACCAGTGATGCAGTTGGCGTTCCAAGGGTTGCGCGCGGCGCCCTGCAGCGAGCGGTCGCCCGTCGGGCCGTAGGCGAATTCATGCGTCAGGGTCTTGCCCACGATCACCGCGCCCGCCTCGCGCAAACGCTTCACGCACACCGCATCGTGCTCGGGTTTAAAACCTGCAAAATGCGCCGAACCGTAGGTGGTGACATAGTCGAACGTATCGATGTTGTCTTTGACCGCCACTGGAATACCCTGCAACGGCCCCAGGTCCAGGCCCTGTTCGAACAGTTCATCAGCCTTGCGCGCCTGCGCCAGCGCCACGCTTGCATCGACGCACACGAAGGCGTTCAAGATCGGATTCAGCCGCTTGATGCTGTCAAGGGCCGCCTGCGTCAGCTCGACACTGGTCAGGCTGCCCGCACGAAGGCGCTGGGCCAAATCAGTGACCGATTGAGCAAAAAAATAGCCAGCATGGGTAGGCTTCGTCATGTTCATACAAACAGCTCCATCAAACCACGGCGGGTAAAGGGGACGGGGCAACGTGCCGACTGCCAGGGCGCACCATCAACATCGCGCCCATGCCCAGCGCAGTGGCCACCGCCGCCGCGACGAACATCGACGAGTAGCCGTAGCGAACGGTCAAGTAGCCGGTCAGCATCGGTGCGATGAACGAGGCGGTGTTGGCAATGAAATGCGTCATGCCGCTGTAGGCGCCCACGCGGTTCGACGGCGCGGTATCGATCACCACGGCCCAGTAAACAGAGTTCGGTAGCGCATTGAGGGCGTTGGCCACGGTCATCAGGGCAATCACACCCCACACCGTCTGGGCCTGCGAGACCAAGATGAAGCACAGCGTGGTCAACAGCAGGCAGGTCGCGGCCAGCCAACTGCGCGCCACCTTCAGGTTGCCGGTGCGGCGTAGCAGCCAGTCGGATAGCTTGCCGCCCAGCAACACGGTGAAGCAGGCGCCGGTCCAGGGGATCATGCCCATGTACCACAGCGACGAGAGGTTGTAGTGAAACTCGTCCTGCAGGTACTTGGGGGTCCAGGTCAGCAGTAGGAACGTCACATACACGAACGAGAAGTAACCGACAGCGTTGAGCAGCAGGTCCTTGTTCTTGAAGAAATGCCACACCGGCGTGACGCTTGTGTCAGGGGGCGAGGCATGGGCTGCCGTGGCACGCTCCTGACGCAGGAAGTCGAGCTCGGCCTTGGACATCCGAGGGTTCTCATCAGGGGTGTTGGTGAAGCGTGTCATAAAGAAAATCAGCAGCGCCAGGCTGACCACGCCCAGCACCACGAACATGCTACGCCAGTCGCCAGTCAGGGTTTGCAGGCCCACCGCCACCGGTGCCGTGAGCAGCGCACCGAGCGGGGTGCTCAGCAGGCCGACCGAAACCACGAAGCCTCGCTCCTTGGGCGTCGCCCAGTTAGCGACGCTCTTGTTGATCACCGAATACGCCGGGCCTTCGGCAAAGCCAAACAGAACGCGAATGGTGGCGAAACCGGCCATGGCCGAGCCGTCCATGAACGCGAGCCCAAAGTCGCCTGCAAACGCGGTGGCGATCTCAAAGATCGACCAGGTGGCCCCGGCAATCAGCCAGATGCGCTTGGCGCCAAAGCGGTCGGCCAGAATGCCGCCGATCAACGCCCCGAGAATGTAGCCGTAGCCGAAGAACCCCAACACATTGCCCCAGTCAGCCTTGTCGAAGCCGTACTCCGGAAGGATGCTCGCCGAGGCATAAGAAATCGCGCCACGGTCGATGTAGTTGAGCAATGCCATCAGCATGATCAGGAAGAAAATCTGGTAGCGGAAACGTGGGATAGCGGGACTGTTCATAGGATCTGACTCTTCAAATGATGGCAGAAGTCAAAAAATCGGCCGCGTCCGGCGTTTTTTTATTGTTTTACCCAAACGTTTGGGTTGGCAAAATGTAGAGAGTGGAAAAGTGTTAGTCAATCGTTTGGGTAAAGATTTATTTCGCGGGCGGGCGCGTCGATTGAGATAGAATCGCGCGCTGGAAATAGATGCTTGGAAGCCTCTCAGACATGCCGAATCAATCTCGCCCCGCCACACTGAAGTCCATGGCGACTGCTCTCGGGGTACACGTCTCGACGGTGTCGCGGGTGCTCAATGGCGACCCGGCCGGGGTCGAGCGAGCGGCTTCGACGGAGGTCGTGGCGCGTATTCGAGCATTGGCCAAAGAGCTGGATTATCGGCCGAACACGCAGGCATCCAACCTGAAATTGCGTAAAAGCCAGGAGATCTGCGTGCTCATGCCACGCCTCACCGACCTGGTGATGGCGACCATTTACGACAGCATCGACAGCGCGGCCGAGCAAGCGGGCTATCTCACATTCGTCGCCAACACCGACGACCAGCAGGCACGCCAAATGGCACGTGCCGAGCACGCTTTGCGCCGCTCGGTGGCCGGGCTGATCGTCGGTGACTCTCACGTGGGTGAAACCCAGCCATTGCTTGACTTGCTTCAACGCAAACACATGCCCTACGTACTCGTCAGCCGCCAGATTGGCGGGCACCTGACGGCGGGCAGCGACGACGAAATGGGCGGCTGGTTGGCGGCCGAACACCTGTACCAACAGGGCTGCCGCGATGTGGCGATACTGGCGGGTGAACGGCATGCGTCCACCGGGGCAGATCGGACCCGTGGGTTCATCCGCTATTACCGCGAGCAAGGCATAACACTGCGCCCGGAGTGGACCCTCAATGGCCCTTTTGACAGCCTCACCGGGCACAAGCAAGGCGAGTATCTGTTGGGACTCAACCCTGCCCCGCAGGCGTTTTTCGCGGTCAACGACTTCCTTGCCATCGGCCTGATGGGGGCGGCGCGCGATAAGGGATTGGCGCCGGGCAAGGACATTGCAGTGGTCGGTTTCAACGACACCCCACTGGCCAAAGAACTTTTCGTGCCGCTGACCAGTGTGCGCCTCCCGCTGGCGCAGATGGGCCTGCATGCGGTGCAGTTGCTGCACAAGCGCATTCTGGGCGAACCTGCCGAGTCGATCATCCTGGCGCCACAGTTACAGGTGCGGGCTAGCTCCTCGCTGTTGCGGCGCGCTGATTGAAGGGCTAGCGCACGCTGCTTGGCCGGCAGGGCCTGCGTCGCGCGGTGTGATGGGGACTCGCCTAGACGTCTGTGCCGGCCAGCTCTCGGGGGAGACGCCATTACCGGCCTCACGAGCACCCACCGCCACCATCGGTACTGCGGCGTTGGCCTTACCGCTGGTCACATCGGGGAAATCGACGCATCGACCCTAATCGAAACTACAAACTCAAGTAGCCCGAGAACAAGCCCAGCAGCCCCGCACACGCCATCGCTACCACCCCAAGACACACGACCCATTCCACAGGGCTGAGCTTTTGCCGCTGCTCCCGCTTGCCGAGGATAAACAGCGGTAGACCGACCATCCACACCACGGCCGCCAATAACACGTACTTCAAGCCAGCGCCGTAAAGCATGAACAACACAAAGCACACCGCAAAGCCTGCCAAGGCCATTTCCCAGTAGCGCCCGGGCGCCTTTTCAGGCTCGTAGCCTCGTCCATTAAGGCCGCACTTGAACGAGTACATTGACGAGAGCAAATAAGGAAACAGCGCCAACGAGGTAGAGAACGACAGTAGCGCCAGGTAACCGGCGTTACTGACGCCCGCCACCAGGATCATCGCTTGGGCGATGCCCGTGGTCAGCCACATGGCATTGCGCGGCGCACCGTTTTTGTTGAGTCGGCCCAGCCATTGAGTGGCACTCTTGCCCCGTCCTGCGAGCATCACCTCTTCGGCGCTCAGGGCCACCCAGGCAATTAACGCCCCGACTACCGAGACGATCAGACACAGGTTAATCAACAATCCACCCCAGGGGCCGACCATCGACGCCATCAACCCCGCCATGGACGGCTGGTGCAAGGTGGTTACACGCTGATCCCATGGCGCGGGAAGCCTGCCAGCGAATGCCCAGACGGCCCCCGATACAAGGCGATCGGCAACAGCAAGGCCGTCACAGTGGTTCGCTGGATCGGCCGGCGCCTTCTGCAACAACTCTGAACTCCCCCACTCCACCGCCCGGGCATGGCCCGGCAAGGAAATTGCTGTGTCCGAAGTAACGAAATTCAAGATAATCGGCTACATGGTTGAGCGTTCGCGGGTTGGTGGTGCGGAGTACGTCATGCTTTCCGACTTCGACCGTGTAACCGCCGAGCGTAACGCGGCGCTGGGGCGTGAAGCTGCGTTGCGGGAACAGATTGCCTCGGCAAACGAATGCGCGCTGACTTACTCAGTACAAGCGGAAGCCCTGCAACAGCGCCTGACCGCAGCGGATGAGCGGGCGGATGTGCTGGAGGGCCGCAAGGGTGATCTTGAGCTTTCGTTGATGTGGGTTCGCAGCCAGCTCACAGACGCTGTGATCCTTCGGTTTATCGACATTGCACTCAAGCCATCAGAGGGTGGTGGCGATGAGGTGATCTGCACCCTGTGCATGGATCATAAGACGATCAAGGTTTCATCGTCGCCATGGGCTCAGGGCTGTCCCGACTGCTGCGGCGAGGAAGGCTGACATGCAACAACTCCCCGCCTACTGCTGGTGCCTACTGGCACTGGCACAACTGATTTGCTGAGGTGATTTATGCGGAACATCAAAAACCGCGAAGGATATGACCTTTGGGACAAAGTGCACCAGTTACCGCGCTTCAACTTCTGGCGCGGCGGCGAGGATGAAAAAGGCAGCGTCATTCGCGTGCCGGAAAAGCATGGGAACTGGGTCAACTTCAACGACCTGACGACACTGGCCGATCAGTACCAGGACGAAATCAACAGCCTGCGCGAGCGAATTGCTCGCCTTGAACCGAAATCGGTGAAGCCATGACCACCAACCAAACGATTGACGGCGTGCCGCGTGAGCTGCTGGAACCCTTTGCGACATATGTGTCGGATAGTCCTAATGCGATTATGCGGGCAAGGGCAAAAGAGCTGCGCGCCCTGCTGGATGCGCCCGCCAATCCCCCTACATGCCTGCCGGTGAGCGGCGGGCGAGGAATTCGTATGTCAGGAGTTCAACGATTTCACGAAGCAGCCAACGACGCATTGGTCAAACTCAGCAAGCATTGCGTGCCGGGCACCAAGATGGCCTTGGTGATTTACGCACCAGGCGAGCCAGAGCTCGACATCGTCCTTCAAGACAAAGGTTTGAGCCTCGACGAGGTGATCTCAACCTTGCGTCGCAGCGGGCTGAGCATCGACGGCGACAACGCCTACAAGCGCGATCTGTGTGACTCGATTGTCGGAGCCCTGGCCATGGGCGCACAGAACACCAACCCGCCGCCGGCGGATCACTGGGGGCAGCGCTTCTGGGACATCGGCCGGGAGGAACGCGAGCTGCACGAAGAGCTGGTCGCCGCGCTGAAGATCACCCGCGAGAACCTGCGGGCCTGTCAAGCAACCATCCACCTGTGTGGCGGCTTTGATCCGGCATATGTAAACGATGCCCAGGCAGCAATTAAGGTTGCAGATGCCGTACTCGCTAAGGCCACCCGATAACCCATCTTCTGCCGCCCAGCGCGGCAAGGACACCAAATGACCATCAATTCAGCACGGCCCGGAATGGGCTGTGGGAGGTAGCTATGGGCGCTCAACAGCTAATCCCGCGATTCATTCGAGCAAAGGAAGCGCCCGGCTATCTGGGCATGTGCCGGGCAATTTTCGACGAAACCGTCCGGCCCTACGTTAGCGAATTCCCCATAGAGGGCCGTGGCGTCGGGTTCGACAGGCAGGAGTTGGACGACTGGGCCACGGCATACGTCGAGGCAAAGGCGATTGATAAAAAAGGCGCAACGGAGCAACAATCGCCCCGCAGCGAGCGCCAGAAGGGAGATAAATCATGGCGCGAAAATCGATCACAGGCCTCTCCCAAAGGAAAGGTCTCTGGCATATCGACAAGAAAATCAACGGAGAACGACTTTACGAAAGCACTGGAACTGGTGACCGGGAAGAAGCGGAGCGCTACCTGATCTACCGGCTGGAGCAGATCCGGCAACAGAAGGTGTACGGCGTAAAGAAGGTCAGGATCTGGCGGGAGGCGGCGACTCGCTTCCTGCTGGAGTTCAAAGACCAGCCTTCAATCAAGCTGTCGGCGCATCACCTTTCGCAGCTCGACCCATTCATTGGCGACATGCCGCTGACCCACATCGATGACCAGGCCTTGGTGCCATTCATCAAGGATCGGTTGGCGACGAAGAAGCTGGAGGACGGGAAGGTAAAGAAGGGAGTCAGCAACAGGACGGTGAATATCTCGATCGAGCGCGTGGTTCGGGTTTTGTCGTTGTGTGCCAGGAAGTGGCGAGACGATGAGCGCAGGCCATGGCTGGATAGCGTGCCGATGCTCACGAAGCTGGAATAGAAGAAGTCGAGCCGCAAGCCGTACCCAATGTCATGGCCGGAGCAGTCGATTCTTTTTGGAGAGTTGCCGGCTCACCTGCAAACGATGGCGCTGTTCAAGGTGAACACCGGCACGCGTGAGCAGGAGGTCTGCAAGCTGAGGTGGGACTGGGAGATCGCGGTACCGGAACTGGGCACCAGCGTCTTCCTGATACCGGCCGACTTTGGGGGGAGGCACGAACGCTCCGGCGTCAAGAACGGCGACGAGCGGCTGGTCGTGCTGAACAGCGTGGCCAGGTCGATCATCGAGAAGCAGCGCGGCATCAGCAAGGAGTGGGTTTTCCCATACGACGGAACCGCGATGCACCGAATGAACGACTCGGCCTGGAAGAAGGCGCGGGTGAGAGCGGCAAAACTCTGGCAGGAGGAAAACCTTCGCCCCGCTCACCCAGGCTATGCATCCATAAGGATTCACGACCTTAAGCACACATTTGGCCGCCGGCTGCGCGCGGCAGGCGTAACCGAGGAAGACCGCAAGGCTCTTCTGGGGCACAAGAACGGCAGCATCACCAGTCACTACTCGGGCGCAGAGCTCGGGCATCTGATTGAAGCTGCGAACATGGTATCAGCAACCGATTCGCGAGGACCTGTGAGGAGGTGGCAGCTTTGGCACTGGTGAGGAAGTCGGCGGGAAGAAGCGGGATTATCCGAGACAAATCGAGCCAAGCCAGGTAGATCAAGGGTTTCCAGAGAGAACCTTCTTCCGATTCCCCTCTGAATCAGTGCCAAAGACACGCTAAGCGAAAAGAGATGATTATTAGCGATTTTGTATGCGTTTAGCGGGTTCTTTGGCACACCGACCTCATAAGCTTGGAGTTGCCAGAACGCCCGAGAACAAGGCGCTTCAGCTCTCTCCCTGCCCAGTAAATTGGTTCCTTTTCTAGCAGGGGAAAAGGAACCGAACATCTTTTCAGTTTCTATTGTTTCGTTTTCACAGCAACATATTGTTTTATATAGGCTTTTTAAGAGTCTAGATTTACGAATCGGATGATCAGAAACGGACGCAAAAAGAAACGGATGCAACGCCCTTCCCGAGTAACCTTTCTATCCCCTACGAAACGTTAGCTCTTGCCGATCACATGGGAAACCGCTAATGTCCACATGTCGCTGCACATCAGCGACCGGGTTTGACGGCCCGAGCAAGTTGGCGCATAAGCGCCCACCATTCGACAGCAGGCGCTTTTTTTGTGCCTGCCGTTTAGTGTTATGGCGGCTGTGCGTGGGGCACCTTCGGGTGCGCTGGGTGCCAACTTTCCCGGTCCGTCAACCCGCGCACAGCTGCCACCCTAAATCGTTTGACGGCGATTGGTGACAGCTCCACATATTAAGTTGGAGCAACACCCAATGAAGCAACATACCCGAAATCCGTCCGCGCTTAGCCGCGCAGCAGCCCTCAGAGCTATGGCTCTCTCCGCTCTGCGAGCAGACTCATCACTTTCAGTACGCCTTGGTCGTTACAACGCCGCCATGGAAAAGGCGCGTGCTCTTGAATCAAGCCACGATGTTGCGGAGGTGACCCATGGCTAACTTCAAGCCTCTCGACACCAACTCACAAGGCTCTTCAAACCCAGTCCTTTACCTCAATGACAGTGCAACTCGACGGGATCTGATGGACGCCGCTGACTGGCGTCTAGGTGCCGTTAAAGACCTGCTTTCTGTACTGAGCGTTTGCAATGCAGATGACACTGGGGCTCGGGACATCGCGAAGGTTTCGCGTGCTCTACAGCTACTGGTTGAAGATGCTGACTCTCTATACCAGGCCGCTCGCCAAGCAGCATAGCGATAGCTACAGGCCCTGGCGCCAATGGCACCAGGGCCTGTCGTCCGGTAACGAAGCAGGAGGTCTGCTGATGCAAAACTGGTACACCGCCAAAGAGCTCGCCGGTTTAACTGGCATGCCAAAAACGACTCAGGGCGTTAGGAAAGCTGCATCGCGTGCGGGCTGGAAAAGCCAACTTAGGCAAGGCTCAAAAGCACAGGAATTTCCATTCGCTCAATTACCGGTTGATACCCAAACAGCGCTAATTGCCCGTTCAGTCGCAACGCTGCAAACGTCACCGAGTGCCAATACCCACCAAAATTTATTAGAGCGTGACACTGTTTTTCCGTCACGCTTAAACGAAGGTCAACGCTCTGTAATGACGGCTCGCCTAGCTTTTGTGCGCGAGGTCGAGCGATTGAATAACACCACCAGTCAGCAACGCGCCATCGAGACTCTAGTAAGTCTGGCGAAAGCCGACCAACTCAGCACATATCTGACCGGCCTCGTGGAACGGGCGAACAATCGTAAATCCGGTGAGCGGTCTTTGAGCGAGCGCACGCTAAAACGCTGGCTGGCCGACTATCGTAAAAAGGGTGAAATCGGCTTGGCTCCAGCGCGCCGCCAGAAAGACTTGAGTCTGCCAATATGGTCGGCGGCATTCCTAACCTGCTATCAGCGCCCTACCAAGCCCAGCGTCGAAGCGGCTTATGCCGAGTTCGCCCTCAAGCGTCCAGCCGACCGCCCGAGTATTCATGTCGTCCGCCGCTTCCTTAATAAGTTGAGTGCCGAGGTCCGCGAGCGCGGCCGTCGCTCCCCGCAGGAGCTGAAGGCCCTTCAACCCTTTAAACGCCGGACCACCAAAAGCCTGCTTCCATGCGACGTGTTTACCGCCGACGGACACAAGTTCGACGCAGAGGTTTTGAATCCGCGCACTGGAAAGCCATACCGCCCGGAAGTAACCACCGTCCTAGATGTCGCCACCCGCAAGGCCGTCGGTATTTCCATCGGTGAAGCCGAATCGACCATCGGTGTTATGGACGCTTTGCGCGATGCCATGAAGCACGGCATGTTCGCCTTCTTCTATGTCGACAACGGTTCTGGCTTCGCCAACGACACTGTCCGCGAGGTAGTCGACCGTCTGGGCGGCACCATGACCCATGCTTTGCCTTACAACAGCCAAGCACGGGGCCTAATCGAACGTTCTCACCAAACGATATGGGTCAACGCTGCTAAGAAACTAACCAGCTACATCGGCGCGGACATGGACAAACACGCCGGGACAAAGGTACATCGAATTGGCCGCAAAGAACTGCGCGAAACCGGGAAAACACGCCTGATTCCGACCTTCGCCGAGTTCATGTCTGGTGTCGAATATGAGATCGAAACCTACAACAACTGCCCACACCGGGCGCTCGCAAAACTCCGCGATCCGCTGACCGGCAAGATTCGTCACATGAGCCCAAATGAGTCCTGGAGCGCAGCCGTTGCCGCTGGTTGGGAGCCGATTGTGGCACCCGCCGAGTTGTTGAATGACCTGACACGCCCGCAAGTTATCCGCCCGACACGTCGCGGCGAAGTTACCTGGTCCGGCGAAACCTATTTCCTGGACGCTTTGCGTAACTTTCAGGGCGAGCAAATCCGCCTGGCATACGACGTCCGCGATTCATCCCGCGTTTGGGTCCGCACGCTGGACGGGGAGTTGATCGGCGAAGCAATCCTCGACGGCAATGCCAGCGATTACATGCCGAAATCCATGATTGAAAAGGCCTACGACAAACGCGAGAAAGGCCAGATGAAACGCGCCGTGGACAAGCTGGAAACGCTGACCGCCAGCCGCGTAGAACTGATCACTACCTCCCCAGCGCCATCCGCCGACCTCAGCGACGAGCGACTGGCCGACGCCCAGCGCTTTGCCGCAAGCCTCACGACTCCCAAAACCAATAGATTCGAATTACCTAACGACCCGATTGGTAGATATCGACTGTGGGAAGCACTCAACAGGCGCTTCCAAGCCGGGGAGCTTCTTAACGTAGAAGAAGGTTTATGGCATGAGCGATACCCGCGCCATCTCGACTTTACCGCTATCAAGCGGATGTATGAGCACGCCAACTCGTAGGGCCATTGCCAACACCTATGGCCGATAGCACGTATACAAAATGGAGAAGCATGGAATGAGCGCACCGAAGATAGTCCCCCTGACGAACGTCGGCTTGCTGGCTAGCGCAGTTGAGCGCGCTATGGCACGACCATCCAACTTACCCGGATTAGTGGTGATGTACGGTGCTAGCGGGCTAGGCAAAACCGTGGGAGCAACATTCGCTGCCAACATCTATCGCGCCTATTACGTCGAGTGCCGGGACACTTGGACAAAGAAGGCCTTTCTCGCCGCCGTTTTGCGGGAGATGACGATAGTGCCAAGCCGCACCATGTCGGAGATGGTTGATCAAATCGCAGATCAATTGTCACGGAGCGGGCGCCCTCTTATCGTCGACGATGCACAGTACCTTCTAGAAAAGGCAGCGGCCAACGTTCTGACGGACATCTATAACGCCAGCCACGGGACCATTGTTCTGATCGGAGAAGAGCGCGTACCGTTCAGCCTAGCCAAACTTGAGCGCCTACATAATAGGGTTTTGGAGTGGGTGCCAGCACAACCTGCCACACAGGAAGATCTGCGAACGTTGTCAGCCGCCTGCTATCCACACCTCCAGATTCATGACGACCTTCTTGAAGACCTACGAAAAGCCGTGCGCGGCTGCTTACGTCGCGTGGTGGTAAACCTTTACCGCCTACAATCCGAAGCCCACGCGTTCGGCTGGGACTCTGTTGATAGCGCGCAGTGGGGAGACCGTGGCTGGTTCACCGGTGAGGCACCATTGCGGAGAACACTCTGATGGGCATTGGCCGGAAGCCCGCACACATGGTCATTCAGGACGGTAAAAGCAATCGTCAGCGTGTGTGGGAAATGATTAGAAAGCACGCTGAGGGTATTAGTTGTTACACCATCAGTAGGCGCACTGACCTCAACGATGAAACCGTTCGGACATACATAAACAGCCTGAGGAAAGCTGGCTATCTAGAACGCGGCGATGGTATTGGGGATCAAGCAGAATTCCGGTTAGTTCGTGACGTGGGCACCGAGGCTCCCCAGCTTCGATTGGACGGCACCCCAAGCCAACTAGGTCGAGGTACAGAAGCAATGTGGCGCACGCTCAGGATGCTGGACGAAGTCAACGCGACCGAGCTAGCGATGTACGCCAGTACAGCGGCGGCGACAAGCATTGCCACAGCAAAAAACTATCTCAAGTGGTTGAACTGGGCTGGCTATCTGACCGTGGTTACTCCTGCGCAGCCAGGGAGACAAGCACGCTATTGCCTTGCGCATGGCATGTACACGGGACCAATAGCACCAATGATCCAGCGTGGAGGGCAGGTCTTCGATCCTAATCTCGGAAAGGTCGCATTTGTCCGGAAAACGAAACCGGCCGATGAGTAATCAACACATATTGCGCTACCTGAACGCCGGTAGATCTTTCAGATAATCAATAGCCATATATGCCCTCCTACCCTATGTGATACCTCCACGGCCTCGGGTACTATCGCTGGTCAGGGTACTCAACATAGGGAGAGACGCAGTGATCCTCATATCCGCGCAAGTCGGGCCGTTCCGTTCCATAAACACGATTCAAAACGTCGAAATCGACCAAGACGTCACCGTTTTGGTCGGCATGAACGAAGCCGGGAAAACTGTTTTTCTTAAGGCGCTGCATAAGTCTCAGGATGCGTTAGGCAAGGAGAAATTCAACCCTACCGATGATTACCCGCGTAAAGATTACACCTCCTACATGAAGCGTCATGCGGAAAATCCAGAGGCGGCAACACGACTGACGTATAAGTTAAAAAAGGAGGAAGTTGATCAGATTAACAAACAACTCAAAACGGACATTCAGCCAGATTTCACCTTCTCGGTATCTCACTCATACGACAACAAAAAAACAATTGAACTGAATGTCGATGAGGCCCCGGTGGTACAAGCGCTGGCTCTCACGGTCGGATTAAGCAGTGACGCGGCAGCAAAAATCAAAAAATGCAAAACCTTGAGACAAGCACTTTCAGAGCTTAAGGAAATAGACGCGAACGAGGCAGATAGCACTTTTTTGACGGTGCTAGAAGCACGCGCATCAGCAACAGAGTGGGAAAGTGTTGTTCAATACGAGACATGGAATTTTTTATCAAGCAGACTTCCAAAATTCCTTTACTTTAGCGATTACGACCTACTACCAGGCAAGCTTAACCTAAAAGATCTGGCAAGCCGTGTAGCAAATGCCAAAGCCGATCCAAGCAACGCAAATAAACAGATCCAATCGAAACATCAGGCAGTTCTGGCACTGCTTCGCATGGCAGATGTGGACATGGATGATTTTTCGGGAAGCACTGGATACGAGGAATTAAAAGCAAAAGTTGAAGCTGTATCAATTAGCTTAACAGATCAGGTTCTGGAATTTTGGAAACAAAATGAAGACTTAGAGGTCGAGGTCGATATTCGTTCCGACGCAAATGACGAAGCACCATTTAATGACGGCCCGAACTTATATTTACGGATAAAAAACCGCCGCCATCGAGGAGTAACAACTCCTTTTGATCAGCGTAGCAGAGGATTCATTTGGTTCTTCAGCTTCTTAGTCTGGTTTGATAGTGTACAACAACAAGTAGATCCTTCAGGCGCACCAAAGCATAGCCAGCTGGTTCTGCTCCTAGATGAGCCGGGTCTTGCGCTGCACGCATTAGCTCAAGCGGATTTCTTACGTTACATTGATAACCTCGCAAAAGACCATCAAGTCATCTATACAACTCACTCGCCTTTCATGGTGAACTCAAACCGTCTCCATCAAGTACGCGTGGTTGAAGACAAGTCACCAGGTGGAACTATTGTTTCTGACAATTTGTCAGGGTCTGATGCTCGGACTATTTTTCCACTTCAAGCTGCGCTGGGTTGGAGCGTTGCTCAAAATCTCTTCATTGCAAGTAAGAACTTATTAGTTGAGGGCCCGTCTGAACTCGCATACCTACTGACTGCCTCAGCCCTTCTAGAGGCTTGCGGTGAAGAAAGCCTCTCGTCGGACGTAACTATCGTTCCTGTTGGAGGCCTAAGCAATGTAGCGACCTTTGTGTCCTTGTTAGGGGCAAACGGTCTTGAAGTCGCAGTGCTTCATGACTTCAGTGGAAAACCTGAACAGAAGCTTGATGGACTAATTCAGCAAAAACTGCTGGCAAAAAAATCAGTGTTTAACGTTTCACAATTTCGCGACGCATCAAAATTCGGCCAGAACACCGTTCCAAGCGATATCGAAGATCTTCTCCCCATAGGGCTTTACCTTGAGTACTTTAATAAGGCCTATATAAAGGAGCTCAAGGGCGTCCCGGTCCTCGAATCCGAGCTGCCGGAAAGTGATCGCATCGTACATCGTATAGAGCGAGCCCTGGAGGCTAGGGAGATCAAAGTACGACCTTCGGGTGGCTTCAATCACTACGCGGTCGCAGCAGCTTTCTCTACCGCCCCACCAGAAACACTTGATGAAGCCACGCGCCTGAGGTTCGGTGCGCTTTTCAAGTCAATCAATGACGTTCTCACCTCATAAATCACTGCTCGGCACCTCAGCCGGTCCGCCCCCGACGACCGGCTTTACTTCCCGAAAGAATTGTATCTGCCTATAGAGCGATTCAAGGCGCGCAAATCCCTAAGCCAACCGCTGATCTATCTTTCTTTCGATCACCGTTTCTAACGCGGGTCTAACGCCCTTCATGGCTGCGCAATACGGCCCACTCCCACGTGATACGCCATTCAATGCGCAAAGTAGCTGGTCACGGCTTCACTCGAATGCCTTCTCTATATAAGACGCCGCTGTTGTTCCGCGCCGAAAACCTTAAACCCCCCTGATATACGAACCTCTAAGAGAAAGCGTTTCAATGATTCCTGTCGACGCAAGGTTGGTTGGAGACATTGAAATGCATGAAGCCGAGAAAAAGGCCGGACGAAAGAAAGACTTGAATCCTTTGCCTAAGAGCATGATCGAGATGCTCGAAATAATAGAGCACTCCATTAATAAAGAAATGGAACTCGATGCCTCGCCTCATCACTTGGCTAAATCGGCAGTTGTCGCTATATGCGACGTGATGGGCGGCGGAATGATTTATCTCCCACGCGGTACAGCACTAAAGAAAAAGCTCAGAAGTGAAGCTCTTTACTCTGATTTTCTGAGCGGCATTCCGCATGAAGAGTTAATCAGGAAATACGCAATAGCTTCACAGACCGTGTACGACATTATCACTGACGAACGCGCATTGAGTCTTGAGGCGAGATTTAAACACTAAGGGGGTTCGGGGTGTGAGCGAACAAGATGAGCAGAGCAAAACGGGAAAACGGGTTCCAAGTTTCACCTGGGAAGGAACTGCGCTGAAGCTTTTCAAATCAGTTGAAAGCTCAATTACACACGCTTTTGAGCAAGGTTCTACTCCAGAACATCTTGCAAGTGAAGTGATCACGGGACTTTCCAAGTATTTTGGAGGCCGAGTCATTTATATCCCCAAAGGTTTCAGATACGACCGAGAACAGCGTAACAAAGAAATATATAGCGACTGGAAAAACGACGTATCAATTAGCGACCTATCAAAGAAGCATGGACTCACGTCTGCAACAACGTATGACATCGTTGCCAACTTCGCGAACGAAGAAGGCTTGAAGAAATCAAAAAACAGGTTTATCAAATGATCGTTACACAAAACACCATTAATGCACTATTCGTTGCTTTCAAAGCAGTATTCCAAAAAGCACAAACAGGCACGCCGACCGATTGGCAAAAAATTGCCACCATCGTACCGTCCTCGACTCGCAGTAACACCTACGCTTGGCTGGGACAGTTTCCAGCATTCCGTGAGTGGGTAGGTGACCGCGTATTGAAGGATATGGCAGCTCACGGATACACAATTGATAACAAGAAGTATGAAAGCTCTATCGTTGTATCGCGTACTGATATCGAAGATGACCAAATTGGGGTTTACTCTCCGCTGATCGAGGAAATGGGGCGAGCGTCAACAGCCCACCCGAACGAATTGGTCTTCGCCTTGCTCAAGGCCGGCCTCACTACAAAGTGCTATGACGGCCAAAACTTCTTCGATACCGATCACCCGGTTTATCCGAACAGCGACGCGACCGGGGACGCGGTCTCGGTCAGCAACTTCCAAGATGGCGCTGGCCCCGCCTGGTATCTGCTCGATGTCAGCCGAGCGATCAAGCCGATCATCTTCCAGAAGCGTCAGGACTATGACCTTAAAGCGATGACCCGTGTTGATGATGAGTCGGTGTTCATGCGCGATGAGTACCGCTATGGGGGTGGATGCGCGGGTGAACGCTGGGTTCGGTTTCTGGCAGTTCGCCTACTGCTCGAAAGCACCTCTTACTGTTGAGAATTATGAAGCAGCCCGCGCCGCGATGATGGATTTCAAAAGCGACGGTGGCCGACCTCTGGGTGTTCTTCCGGGCATGTTGCTGGTGCCGCCAGTGCTTGAAGGAAAAGCTCGTTCACTGCTGGTCAAGGATGCTAACGGTGGCAATCCCTGGGCAGGCACCGCCGAACCTCTTGTCAGTACCTGGTTGAGCTAATAGGAGTCGTCACGATGAGTAATATCGATAAGCGTTGGGAAGGTTTGACCATCGATGGTGAACTGGCGGTCGGTGTGTACTACGCGGGCTCTCGGCACAAGACGTTCACCATGCGTATTCCGCTGGCAGGCGATTTGATCGACGTTCAAAGCGAGCATCCCGAAGCGTCGTTGCATGTGGCGACCATGGCTATTTATCACCGCCAGTTGTTATCGCTTGGTGATATTCCAGCCGAGGCGCTGACCTTCGATTTGCTGCGATCTGAACTGGCAGAAACTGACTTGGCGTTGTTGGGTGCCGCCGACGAAGCATTGGAAAAAAAGCTCGCGCTGCCGAGCGCAGCAAGCACGGCTGGCGACAAGTCGAACACGCCCTTGTCAGATTCGGCTACCGACTCGACGAAATAAACCGAATGCCTAAATCGGAGGTCGAGGCACGTCTCGACCTGCTCATAGGCAAACAAAAAACGGGGACTCGCTACGTGAGTAAACGACGCAAGAAAACCAAGGGGTAATTCATGTCCGCCGATCTACGCGTCGCATTACGTATCCAGGCAAATTCGGGCAACAGCCGACGCGAGATCGCGGGCTTGAATCGTGACCTGCGCCTGGCTGGTAAAGAAGGCGCTCGTGCCCTGGCAACTGAAGGCCAGAAAGCACAAACATCTATTTCAGGTATTGGCCGTGCAGGCGTCGGCAGCTTTAAAGCAATTCGACAGGCCATGCGGGACAGTACCAAAAGTGGGCGAGAGTTCCGCACCGAGGTCATTCAGACAGGTGCCGGACTCAAGGACATGGGCCAAGCAGCTCGTCGCGCCTCTCAGGAAACCAAGGCAACTCTACGCAGTGCAGAGCGCGAGGGCATCACGCCGCTTCGCACTGGTGTTGATCGTACCAGCACGAGCTTTCGGCAGTTAGCTCGTGCCGCGACCAGCAGTTTGCGCACTATTAAATCAGTGGCCGCTGCCACTCGGGCCGAGATCGGTCGGGTCAGAGGCATGATGTCGGGCGTTAATGGTCACTTAGCTGGAGCTGGGTTGGGTATCGGTGTTGGGCTGTCGGTAGCAAATAGTGCCAAGACTGACCGAAGGATGATCCAGCTGGGACAGACGGCCAACATGTCGCCGGCTCAAAATGAAGATATGCGCAAAGAGATATTCCGAGTATCAAAGTCGTATGGCAATGATCCCGACTCTATTCTGGGCGGTGCAGAAGCCTTGTTGGCTGGTGGTCTCAGTCCAAAGGCCGCGAAGTCGAGTATTGATGCTATCGGCCAGGCAAGCGCCCTGCGCAACGCCGATCCGACTATTCTGGCGGGCGCTGGTATGGCGGCAAAGGAGGCCTACGGATTCGACCTGGAGAACCCGGCAACGATGCTGGATATTCTCCAGAAAATGACCATCGCGGGTGATGCCGCCAAGGCCGAGCTGACCGACCTGGGCGACATCTTTAGCAAGGTTGGTGGCAATGCGAATGCCGCAGGATTTAAGTTTCACCAATCGTTGGGGTTGATCGAGTCTCTGTCGAACGTGGAACCCAACGCCGAAAACCTGCGCACGATGACCGGAAACTTTTTGTCGGTATTCAACACTGGCACCTACCAGCAACAAGTCAGCAAGACCACAGGCGTTGAGTTTTTCAACAAAGATAAAAGTCGTCGTGATCCTTTCGAAGTGATCGCAGATCTGCGTAAAAAGTACGACAAGATGCCTGATGACAAAAGCCGCGCTAGTTTTTTCAACGTGGTGTTCAAGAGCATGGATCGTGATGCAGTAACAGCATGGCGCTGGATGCTCACGGGGGATCGTCAGAGCAATATGGTTGGTATCTCTGACAAGGTTCATAACGCAGCACCTATTTTCAACCAGCAGCTCAAAGAGAACACCGGCAGCGCCACCGGTACGGCTGGGCGTATGCGAGCCACGTTACGGGACGCCACCGACCGCATGTCGCGTCCGATCAACGAAGCCTTTGCGAATATGGGCAGCTACCTGCTCGATGACTTGAACCTGTCAGGCGAGCAAATGATAGGTCTGGGTGCCGCCACCGCGATTGGCGGTTACTACACCGGACGTGGCCTCAAGAAAGGCGCTGGGGCGTTGCTGAACAAGCTGCCAGGAATGGGCAACCCATTGGAAACTATGCAAGGGATCGCAGTCGGGAAGGTGCTGGAAGAGGCCACGGGCGTCACTTCGGTGTTTGTCACCAACTGGCCGGGTAATATGGGTGGTGGCGTATCACCTGACATCTCGCTGGGCTCAACTGGCAAGGGGAAAACACCCTCCAACAGCGCCAAATGGATGAAAGCGGTTGAACCATATGCCAAGTATGCGATGTACCGGTTTCCTCAACTCGCGGGAGCGTTCATCCCAGGCTCCACACCTCAAGGTGATGATTCACGGCTTGATCAGGCTCAACGCAGCAAACTGTCAAACGATGATCAGCGCACCTACCAAACAGCCTTCTATCGCAACCGTATAGCCCTGGCCGATAAGAACCCTGAGCAGTCACAAGATTGGCTGTCATCAGAAGCTCAGCGCCTGGCACATCATGAAACGGGCCTGACGGCATCTGGCCTGCCGATTGGTGGTGCCAGTAGTTGGGCGGCAGGGATCGCTGATCGCGCCGTGAGTGCAGGTATGGCAACTCAAGCGGCGAATGCGAGGTTGCAGGCAATGATGACGCAGTCCAGTCCAGCCGATTGGATGTCTTCACAAGCACAACGGCTGACGGACACGAATTCCATGACAGCAGGTGGTAGTCAGCCGGGTGGTGCGTTTAGCGGAATGATTGGCACCGAAGGGGCAATGGGCGGCGTAAATGGTCTCAATGGCGCTATCAGCCGCTTGGAAGGCGTCCTCAATCGCCCGTTTGTATTTGAGGTAAGAACCGATACCAATACGGTATTCGCAGAGTTTGAGCGGCGGGTTGGCGTCCAGATGAGACGCGGAGGTTAAGCAGCAGGTTGTTGAGGGAAAGGGATGGTTTAATTCTCCGTTTGCCATCCCGCAGCACTTTGGCCTTGGACGCCTGGTTAGCGCTCCAAGGTCTTTTTTTGCCTAAATTTCGATATCAGTCAAAAAATGGCCAACACCCCCATGACACCGCGCTACGCTAGCAACGCATTCATGCAAGGACACTTCCCTAGAGTAACGGAATGAAAAAACTCAAAAACCCACTAACCTTGCTGGTTTTGATCATTGTTGCAGCATCGTTCAGTGCCCCTTTTGGAACACCGCAACTGGCAGCTTTCGCGAAAGACTTTCTACCCGCTGTAGCGACATTGATCGCCGCTTATGTCGGCGCCTCGTATGGAGCAACCTTGGTACGAGATGCGGCCCAAGAGGACGAGCGAAAAAGGCAGATAGGTGCTGGTGCACGTGCCATGTTCACGCTGTGGCGCCAGATAAATATTGTCGCTCAGATACAGATGGACTTTGTGGATGACTATCGCGACAACCCCTCGGTAGTAATTTCACTCCCCCCTATAGACTATCCATTGGATGAGCTGCCGAGGGTAGATCTAGATAGTCTTGCGTTCTTTCTTGACCTAGGAAATGCGGAGATACTGGAAGCACTGGTCATTGCCGAACAGAATTTCCTTCATGCGATAGACGTGGTCCGGACCCGTTCGACGCTGCACTATGTGGAAGTGCAGCCAATCCTCGAAAAGATCATCCCAAATGGCGGAACGATCTCGCACGGATCTTTAGAGCAAGCGCTTGGCCCACGACTGTTCTCGCAATTGATAGACCAGACGAAACGTCTGATTTTCAGGGTGGATAGATCAATCGAGGACTTGGATAAAGTGGCTGACGAACTTTACACGGCGCTTAAAAAAGGCTTTCCAAATGCAAAGTTTCCTCGGCCGTCGAAACCAGAATCTGAGTGACACCATTGCGGTGCCAAAAAATCCGCGAAATCCCGCGTTCCTAAGGCGGACACCCTGTGCCAAACATCCTGCAAGGCAGTGCCAAATCCGACGCCTCCTTACACTCGCGCGCACCAGCGCTGACGATTCTGAAAAGGAGGGAAGCGTGAAGAAAAAGGCCAAGGTCACTCGGAAAGTCACTATGGCAGAAACAACAAAGCCGCTAAAAAGCGGCTAAGTCATTGAAAAATATGGTCGGGACGGAGTGATTCGAACACTCGACCCCTAGCACCCCATGCTAGTGCGCTACCGGACTGCGCTACGCCCCGACTAGGCGTGTTACTGGGTTCGCTTCGCAACGAAGCGATCAGGAATATACCGCAAGCTTTTGAAATGTGGAAGTATTTTAAAAGCCTGAATTATTTCTTCAGAACCACCAGCACATCTTCGAGTTCGGAGATCATCTGGCGGATCAGTTGCTTGTATTGGGTGGTGTCGTCTTTGGCTTCATCACCGGACATGCGCTGGCGCGCGCCGCTTATGGTGAACCCCTGGTCGTATAGCAATGCACGGATCTGTCGGATCATCAGCACATCCTGGCGCTGATAATACCGACGGTTCCCGGTGCGTTTGACGGGGTTGAGTTGAGGAAACTCCTGCTCCCAATAGCGCAGCACGTGCGGCTTTACCGCACAGAGCTCGCTGACTTCACCGATGGTGAAGTAACGTTTGCCTGGGATGACGGGGAGCTCGTCGTTATGACTTGGTTCCAGCATAAGCCTCAACTCGGGCCTTCAACTTCTGCCCTGGACGAAAGGTGACCACACGGCGAGCCGTGATCGGGATTTCTTCTCCCGTTTTTGGATTGCGGCCAGGCCGCTGGCGTTTGTCCCGCAGGTCAAAATTGCCGAAACCGGACAATTTGACCTGTTCGTTGTCTTCCAGAGCGTGTCTGATTTCTTCAAAAAACAGCTCGACCAATTCCTTGGCCTCGCGCTTGTTCAGACCCAACTCTTCGTACAGACGTTCCGCCATCTCAGCTTTCGTCAAAGCCCCCATACGTCACTTCCTTAACGTGGCGTTTAACCTTTGTTCGAGCGATGTGAGGATATTTTGTGTCGTGGTATTCACCTCATCGTCATTAAGAGTGCGCGATGGATGCTGCCAGGTCAAGCCAACTGCAAGGCTTTTTCTATGCGGATCAATACCTTTACCCTGATAAACGTCAAATAGCCTGAGGTCCGTCAGCCATTCGCCTGCATTTTCACGGATTACATCCAGAACAGCCGTGGCGGACACTTCGCGATCAGCGATCAACGCCAGGTCGCGACGTACTTCAGGGAAGCGCGACAGCTCGCTGAATTTCGGCATCTTGCCCGAAGCGACTTCGGCCAGGACCAGTTCGAAAACGAAGACCGGACGGTCGAGACCGAGGGTTTTCGACAGTTCCGGGTGAAGAGCGCCGACGAAGCCCACCAGGCGACCTTCGCGCTCGATACGCGCCGTCTGGCCAGGGTGCAGCGCCGGGTGGCTGCCCGGCACGAACGTGAAGTCGTTCAGTGCTCCGGCAAAACCCAATACGGCTTCCACGTCAGCTTTAACGTCGAAGAAGTCCACCGCATCGCGGCCTTGGGCCCAACCTTCCGGCAAGCGGCTGCCGCAAACAACACCGGCGAGCATCGGCTCTTGCTTCAAGCCATCCAGTTGGCCGACGAAACGCAGGCCACTTTCGAACATGCGCACGCGGTCTTGCTGGCGGTTCAGGTTGTGGGAAAGCGCTTTCACCAAGCCTGGCCACAACGACGAACGCATGGCGGCCATGTCGTTGGAGATCGGGTTGGCCAACAACAGCGGCTCGACGCCTGGGTTGAACAGTTCGAACTGCTTCGGATCGATGAAGCTGTAGGTCACCGCTTCCTGATAGCCACGGGCAACCAGCAGACGACGCAGTTCAGGCAGGTGCGCGCGCGCTTCAGCCTTGGGTTGCGGCGCCAGGCGCGCTTGCGGGTAGCGAACCGGCAGACGGTTGTAGCCGTAGAGACGGGCCAGTTCTTCGATCAGGTCGACTTCGAGGCTGATATCGAAACGATGGCTTGGCACTTCAACGCGCCACTGCCCGGCTTCACCCACAGCAATACCCAGGCCGAGGGCCGAAAGCAGACGCTCGATTTCAGCCGGCTCGATCACCAGACCGAGCATCTGCTCAACGCTTTTGGCGCGCAGGGTGATCGGTGCAATCGACGGCAGGTATTGTTCGCTGACGGTTTCAGTGATCGGGCCCGCCTCGCCACCGGTGATTTCCAGCAGCAGACCAGTGGCGCGCTCCATGGCTTCACGCGCCAGTTTCCAGTCAACGCCACGCTCGTAGCGGTGCGACGCATCGGTGTGCAGGCCGTAGGAGCGAGCCTTGCCAGCGATGGCGATCTGGTCGAAGAACGCGCTCTCAAGGAAGATGTCACGCGTGGTTGCGGACACACCGCTGTGTTCGCCACCCATCACACCGGCAATTGCCAGGGCGCGGGAATGGTCAGCAATCACCAAGGTGTCGGCACGCAGGCTGACTTCCTGGCCGTCGAGCAGAACCAGCTTCTCGCCCTCTTCCGCCATACGCACACGGATGCCGCCATTGATTTCGGCGAGATCGAACGCGTGCAACGGCTGGCCGAGTTCAATCATCACATAGTTGGTGATATCGACGGCAGCGTCGATGCTGCGCACGTCGGCACGACGCAGGCGCTCAACCATCCACAGCGGCGTTGGCTTGGACAGGTCGACGTTACGGATCACACGCCCCAGGTAACGCGGGCAAGCGTTGGGTGCCAGCACTTCGACCGGGCGCACTTCATCATGCACCGCAGCGACTGCGGCAACCACCGGCCGGGTGACGGGAGCGTTGTACAGCGCGCCTACTTCACGAGCCAGGCCCGCCAGGGACAGGCAGTCGCCGCGGTTCGGGGTTAGGTCGACCTCGATGCTGGCGTCTTCCAGTTCCAGGTAGACACGAATGTCCTGGCCCACGGGCGCGTCTGCCGGCAGCTCCATTAGGCCGTCGTTACCCTCGCCCACCTGCAGCTCCGCCTGAGAGCACAGCATGCCGTTTGACTCAACGCCACGCAGCTTGGCCTTCTTAATCTTGAAATCGCCCGGCAGTTCTGCGCCGATCATGGCGAACGGAATCTTCAGGCCCGGGCGCACATTGGGCGCTCCGCACACGACCTGGAACGTCTCCGTGCCATTGCTGACCTGGCACACACGCAATTTATCGGCATCGGGGTGCTGCTCGGTGCTCAGCACCTCGCCCACGACCACACCGCTGAATACGCCGGCGGCCGGAGTAACGCTATCGACCTCAAGACCGGCCATCGACAGACGAGCAACCAGCTCGTCGCGGCTTACCTGCGGGCTTACCCAGCCACGCAGCCATTGTTCACTGAATTTCATCCTGCTCTCCTAAAGATTCGTTACGACTAGCGAAATTGCGCGAGGAACCGCAAGTCGTTGTCGAAGAACAGACGCAAGTCGTTCACGCCGTAACGCAGCATGGCCAGACGCTCAACGCCCATGCCGAAGGCAAAGCCCGAGAACTCTTCCGGGTCGATCCCGGACATGCGCAGCACGTTGGGGTGAACCATGCCGCAGCCCATCACTTCCAGCCAGCCGGTCTGCTTACAGACGCGGCAGCCTTTACCGCTGCACATCACGCATTCCATGTCGACTTCAGCGGAAGGCTCGGTGAACGGGAAGAACGATGGACGGAAACGCACCGCCAGCTCTTTCTCGAAGAACACCCGCAGGAACTCTTCGATGGTGCCTTTGAGGTCGGCGAAATTGATATCGCGATCGACCAGCAGGCCTTCGACCTGGTGGAACATCGGCGAGTGGGTAATATCGGAGTCGCTGCGGTACACACGGCCTGGGCAGACAATGCGGATCGGCGGCTTGTTCGCTTCCATGGTGCGGACCTGTACCGGCGAGGTATGGGTGCGCAACAACATGTTCGCGTTGAAATAGAAGGTGTCGTGCATCGACCGGGCCGGGTGATGGCCTGGGATGTTGAGCGCCTCGAAGTTGTGATAGTCGTCTTCGACCTCAGGGCCTTCGGCGATGCCGTAGCCGATATGGGTGAAGAACTGCTCGATACGCTCCAGAGTCCGGGTGATCGGATGCAGACCGCCCGAGGCCTGGCCACGGCCAGGCAAGGTCACGTCAATGGACTCGGCGGCGAGCCTGGCCGCAAGTTCGGCCTCCTCGAGCGACGCCTTTCGCGCATTGAGAACCTCTGTGACACGCTCCTTGGCGACGTTGATCAGCGCTCCGACTTGCGGACGCTCTTCAGCCGGCAAATTCCCCAGGGTCTTCATCACCTGAGTCAATTCACCCTTTTTGCCAAGGTAGTGAACCCGGATTTGCTCCAGGGCATTGATATCTTCAGCGCTTTGCACAGCCTCAAGAGCTTGAGCGACGAGCGCGTCCAGGTTTTCCATGTACAGACTCCAGATACAAAATAGGGGAAGAGCTTGAAGGCTCTTCCCCTATTTATGACGTTTAACACCTTGGGCCACAGGAGTAGCCCAGGGTGACTGTCGGGGGTACTTAAGCCAAGGTGGCTTTAGCTTTCTCGACAATCGCAGCAAACGCCGCTTTTTCGTTCACTGCCAGATCAGCCAGAACCTTACGGTCGATCTCAATGGACGCTTTTTTCAGGCCAGCAATGAAACGGCTGTAGGACAGACCGTTAACACGAGCACCAGCGTTGATACGAGCGATCCACAGAGCGCGGAACTGACGTTTTTTCTGACGGCGGTCACGGTAGGCGTATTGGCCTGCCTTGATTACCGCTTGTTTGGCAACACGGAATACGCGTGAACGCGCGCCGTAGTAGCCTTTAGCAAGTTTCAGAATTTTTTTGTGACGCTTACGGGCCATGACGCCACGCTTAACACGAGCCATGAGTTACTTCCTCTATTCTTGATCCAAAATTAACGAAGGCGCAGCATGCGCTCGACTTTTGCCACGTCAGACGGATGCAGCAAGCTGCTACCGCGCAGTTGACGCTTACGCTTGGTCGACATTTTGGTCAGGATGTGGCTCTTGAAAGCGTGCTTGTGCTTGATACCGTTAGCAGTTTTCAGAAACCGCTTAGCAGCACCACTTTTAGTCTTCATCTTTGGCATGTTCGGATACTCCGCATTCAGTTGATAAACATAATCAGAAGGCCTGCCGTGCCCTATTGATTACTTCTTCTTTTTCGGGGCGATGACCATGATCAGTTGGCGTCCTTCCATCTTAGGATGCTGTTCGACCGAACCGTACTCGAGCAGGTCAGCTTCAACCCGCTTGAGGAGTTCCATCCCCAGCTCCTGGTGGGCCATCTCACGGCCGCGGAATCGCAAGGATACCTTGGCCCTGTCCCCATCACTCAGGAAACGTACCAGGTTGCGCAGTTTTACCTGGTAATCCCCTTCCTCCGTCCCTGGACGAAACTTGATTTCTTTAACCTGGATCTGCTTCTGGTTTTTCTTGGCAGCGGCAACCTGCTTCTTCTTCTCGAAGATCGATTTGCCGTAGTCCATCAGCTTGCAGACAGGCGGTATAGCATCGGCGGAAATCTCCACCAAATCGAGCTTGGCTTCTTCAGCCTTAAGAAGCGCGTCTTCAATTGACACAATCCCAAGCTGCTCACCCTCAGCCCCAATTAACCGAACCTCGCGTGCCGAGATATTCTCGTTGATCGGGGCTTTCGGTGCAGCTCGTTTATCTTGTCTCATTTCACGCTTAATAGTAATTACTCCGAATCTGGGCGACCACGCCGGGAAACCGCTTGCGCGAGGAACTCAGCGAACTGGGCGACGGGCATCGAGCCCAGGTCAGCACCTTCACGAGTACGCACAGCGACAGTCTGCATCTCGACTTCCCGATCTCCGATAACCAAAAGATAGGGAACCTTGAGCAAAGTATGCTCGCGGATTTTAAAGCCGATCTTTTCATTTCTCAAGTCGGACTTGGCACGAAATCCGCTTTCGTTGAGAGTTTTTTCAACTTCAGCAGCAAAATCGGCCTGTTTATCAGTGATATTCATGATCACTGCCTGGGTCGGAGCCAACCACGCGGGGAATGCGCCCTCGTAGTGCTCGATCAGGATACCGACGAACCGTTCGAATGAGCCGAGGATCGCCCGGTGCAGCATAACCGGGTGTTTACGGCTGTTGTCTTCGGAGACGTATTCGGCTCCCAGACGGATCGGCAGGTTAAAATCGAGCTGCAAAGTACCACATTGCCAGACACGACCAAGACAATCTTTCAGCGAGAACTCGATTTTCGGGCCGTAGAAGGCGCCCTCACCCGGCTGCAGATCATACGCAAGGCCCGCGTTGTCTAGCGCAGCGGCCAGTGCCGCTTCGGCGCGATCCCACAGTTCATCTGAACCGACGCGTTTTTCCGGACGAGTGGACAGCTTCATTTCGACTTCGGTAAAGCCGAAATCGCGATAAACGTCCATGGTCAGCTTAATGAACGCAGCGGATTCGGCCTGCATCTGCTCTTCGGTGCAGAAGATGTGGGCGTCGTCCTGAGTGAAGCCGCGCACGCGCATGATGCCGTGCAGCGCACCCGACGGCTCGTTACGGTGGCAGGCACCGAACTCGGCCAGGCGCATCGGCAACTCGCGGTAGCTCTTCAAGCCCTGGTTGAACACCTGCACGTGGCATGGGCAGTTCATCGGCTTGATGGCGTAGTCGCGGTTTTCCGACTGCGTAGTGAACATGTTGTCAGCGTAGTTGGCCCAGTGCCCGGATTTCTCCCACAGGCCGCGGTCAACGACCTGGGGAGTCTTGATCTCCAGGTAGCCGTTTTCGCGCTGAACCTTGCGCATGTACTGCTCAAGCACTTGGTACAGGGTCCAGCCGTTCGGGTGCCAGAACACCATGCCCGGCGCTTCTTCCTGGAGGTGGAACAGGTTCAAACGCTTACCGATCTTGCGATGGTCGCGCTTCTCGGCTTCTTCGATGCGCTGGACGTAGGCGGCCAACTGCTTCTTGTCAGCCCAGGCAGTGCCGTAGATGCGCTGCAACTGCTCGTTCTTAGCGTCGCCACGCCAGTAGGCGCCGGACAGCTTGGTCAACTTGAACGACTTGAGGAAACGCGTGTTCGGCACGTGCGGGCCACGGCACATGTCGACGTATTCTTCGTGGTAGTACAGGCCCATGGCCTGCTCGTCCGGCATGTCTTCCACCAGGCGCAGCTTGTAGTCTTCGCCACGGGCGGTGAACACGTCGATCACTTCAGCGCGCGGCGTGACTTTCTTGATCACGTCGTAATCTTTTTCGATCAGCGCGTGCATGCGCTGTTCGATCGCAGCCAAGTCGTCCGGAGTAAAAGGACGCTCGTAGGCGATGTCGTAATAGAAGCCTTCGTCAATGACCGGGCCGATCACCATTTTCGCCGTCGGGTACAGCTGCTTGACCGCGTGGCCAATCAGGTGCGCGCAAGAGTGACGAATGATCTCCAGCCCCTCTTGATCCTTGGGCGTGATGATTTGCAGGCTGGCATCAGTGGTGATCAGGTCGCTGGCGTCGACCAGCTTGCCGTCGACCTTGCCGGCCACGGTGGCTTTGGCCAAGCCGGCACCAATGGATGCGGCGACCTCGGCTACGGAAACCGAATGATCGAATGAACGTTGACTGCCGTCGGGAAGAGTAATAGTTGGCATGGCGCCTCCTCTCCTAGTGGTGACCCCTACCAAAGGTCACGTGGGTTGGGATGAGCCAGTACAAGATCCAATACCAGGCCGTTCAGTGATGAACGCCTGCCTTACAGCGGCAGGAGCCTTTCGGCCAACCGATGATCGAACCAGAGTGACTGGAGTGGAGAAAAAAGAAACATGGCAAGGCGGCATTTGGCGCGCCCGGAAATAGCCAAGCGCAAGATGCTAGCACAGATGAACGGTCATCGCGCCCGCACCACCACAGGTAATAACAAATTCCCGCCTTTATAGGGGGAAAAGTGAACTTGAGCTGTACGCCGGCCCTCAAACCCATCGAGAATCGCCGTTCGTCCTCACGACTTTGGAGCATTTAATGATGCGTTTTTCCTCAACTTTTGCGCTTGCAGCATCCCTTACCCTTATCTCCCTTGGCGCACACGCAGCAGCCCCTTCGAACTGGCCTGCGGGTGCCAGGGACGCGTTCGTTAATGACTGCAGCTCAGCCGCCAGCCAGAACGTGGACGCCAAAACCGCCAAAGCACACTGCGAATGCGGCGCCGACAAAATCAATGCCGAATTGAGCACCGCGGAAATCAAGGAACTCATGACGAACCAGAACGCGAGCCAGCCGCTAAAAAACAAAGCGGTTGCGGCTATTTCGTCCTGCAAAGTCGTGAAGAAAAACTAAGAATCGCCGCGATTCGGATGGCAGTTTTTCAGTAAAAACCCTCTTAAAACTGCCATTTCGCACAAATTACGCAGCTTTTACGGCTTTTTTTACCAGTTGATATTTCGCGCACAAGCCCCGTAGATCGGGGCTTTCAGCCAACCGAAGGACTAAACCCAAGGCTATTGATTAGCAAACAGTGCCTTGGGGGGGCTCCCAAGCCGAACATTTCGACTATGATAGCCCTGTGTGCCCAGTTGGCCTGAGCAGCACAGCACTACTGAAAATATATGTTTCTTGGAGATACACCATGTCTAATCGCCAAACCGGCACCGTTAAATGGTTCAACGATGAAAAAGGCTTCGGCTTCATCACTCCTCAAGGTGGCGGTGACGACCTGTTCGTACACTTCAAAGCTATCGAAAGCGACGGTTTCAAAAGCCTGAAAGAAGGCCAAACCGTTTCCTTCGTGGCTGAGAAAGGCCAAAAGGGTATGCAAGCTGCACAGGTTCGCGGCGAGTAATTCTCCGCTGAGCTAAAGAAACCCCGTCCATGTGACGGGGTTTTTTATGGGCGCCGCAAAAGCCTGGGGGCTATCAGCCGCAATTGACCCGGGTGATCACCAGATTGTCGTCGGTGTTCAGGTTCAGGCGGTCGGAGCGGTATTCCAGGGTGATCATATCGTTAGGCTTGAGAATTCGGGCGTTCTGCGCACCGGCACGGGTACGAGCCTGCTCCAGCAACTGGGGCGAGGCTTTCTGGCCGATCGTGAACTCGGCGGCCTTCGCCTCACAGCGGCTATGACCGGCATCGGTCACGGCGGCGTCTTTGGCTGGCTCAGAGGTACCCGGGGTGCTGCAACCCGCCAACGCGAGTGCTGCCAACAAAGTACCGAATGATGCGAGCTTCCAAGGCATGAAGCCTCCTATGATAAAAAATGGACAGAGATCGTGCGACAGCAGTCAGGCGGATTGGTTTCAAGACGTAAATCGCTGGCTGGCAAGTCTGCCTGACTCAGGGCAAGCATTCGCCCGGTCAATCGTCACCAGATATGAACGAATTCAGTAGATATCGATGTAGTCAAACGGCGGTTTTGGCCAATTCTGTTTCAAAGCATTGAAAATCTGCGTGACCCAGACCTCATCGCTGGCGGCCACATTTCCGACGTAGCCGGAGCCCTTGGCCCAGGTTTCCAGGCGAAACAGCAACCCATCGATATCGACTCCCCCGACAGCCTCGCCGGAGGAAATGTAGGCAATACCAGCCCTGGTGACTCGCAATTGGGTGTGTTCATCGTCGCTGGCACTGGCGAGCAGTTGGCGCACGGCGGTCAGTGTCAGGTTCTCGGGGTTGTTCAAGTCGATCTGCACGCGGTGTTCCCCGGCAATTAAAACAGGCTGACAGTGTCGCACACGGCCGGCCCCATTCCGAAATACCTCATGCATAAGTAGCAGTGCCAAATGCCGTACAAAATGGTTAACTGCCGGAGTAAGAACCGCGTTTTAGCGCATTACCCCGTACTTCCTGCTCGCGAGTCCCCCCATGACCACCGTAACGCTCCAAGCCGACATCAAAGCCAAGTGGCCCCAAGGGCAGAGCTCCTACAGCCCCGGAAGCCCGGAAGAATTGGCGATCATCGGTATCGACCTGCTGGTCAAGGAGTTGGGCACCCAGGCCGCGCAAGCGTTCATTGGCCAGGTTTTCGAGAAATACCCGGCCAATCACATGGGCGCCCACAACCCCGGGCGCGAATAAGAACCGGCCAGCGAGCGCCGACCGGCAATCACCTTACTTCAGGCGCGCCAGGCGCTCGGTCAGCAGATCGAAAAAGCCTTGGGCGTCGCCATTCTCAACCCAGAACACATTCTTTTCCTGCTTCAGTCCGTCATACCAATCGACGATGGTCTGGCCAAAGGTCGGTCCTTCGCGGCTGTCCACCACCATATTGGTCTGACGCCCACTGAACAACGACGGCTTGAGCAGGTACGCGATGACCGTAGCGTCGTGCACCGGGCCGCCAGGAATGCCGTAGTGCTCCATATCGCCCTTTACGTATTCATTGAGAATATCGCCGACGACTTTGCTCGCATTGTTCTTGATGTCGGCGATTTTCTTCAGGCGCGCCTCACTGGTCAGCACCTTGTGGGTCACGTCCAACGGCAGATAGGTCAGCTTGACGCCGCTCTTGAGCACAATTTCGGCTGCGACCGGGTCGGCGAACAGGTTGAACTCGGCCACCGGTGTGATATTGCCGCCATTGAAGTGCGCGCCCCCCATCACCACCACTTCCTTGATACCTTGGGTGATTTCAGGCGCCTGGGTCAGCGCCAGCGCCAGGTTGGTCTGCGGGCCAAGCATGGCGATGGTGATACTGTGGGGCTTGGCGGTGCTCAGGGTCTTGATCAGGTAATCAACGGCATTGCCTTCGGCCAGGCCTTTTTTCGGCTCGTGTACGGCGACACCGGAGATGCCCTCCTTGCCGTGGATATTTTCGGCGTAGATCGGCGTGCGCAGCAGCGGCTTCGGCGCGCCCGCATACACCGGGATATCCTCACGCCCTGCCCACTCACGGGCCAGGCGCGCGTTACGCGAAGTCTTGTCCAGGCGCACATTGCCGGCGACGGTGGTCAGCGCCCGAATGTTCAACTCCTCCGGGGAAGCCATCGCAAACAGCAAGGCCACTACATCGTCGGCACCTGGGTCAGTGTCGATGATCAGGTCGATTTTTTCCGCCGCTTGGGCGCTCGCTGCGGTGAGTGCGGACAAAAGCAGAACACTCCGGAACAGATTTTTCAGGGTTGGAAGACGACGTTGCATAAAACACTCCTTGTCGTTGGGGAACTCTAGAACGTTACGCCGGACACCAGCGCGATATTGCAATAAGGTTGGCACTCGCCTGTGCGGACAATGGCACGCGCACCGCGACTCAATTGCTTGAAAGCTTCGTGGCTGACCAGACGCCGCTCGCCGAGCGCCGCCTGGTCGGTCAGGGCGTTGAGCACACTGAGTGCCGGCGGTTGCTTGAGCAGGATTTCTTCGGCCAGCACATGGTTTTCCACCTGCATTTCACTGAGCACAACGCGCAAGGTGCTGATGAAGTCGGGAATGCCCTGGGTCAGTGCCAGGTCGATCAACTCGACGCCCGGCGGCACGGGCAGGCCCGCATCACCGATAACCAGGATGTCGCCATGACCAAGGGAGGCGATCAGGCGTGACAGGGCAATATTGAGCAGCGGTGTCTTTTTCATGAGGACACAAAACCTTGAACGTCGTGCAGCGTAGGAATGGAGGGTTGCGCACCCGCGCGGGTGACTGACAGCGCGGCAGCCACCTGGCCAAAACGAATAGCCTCGGCTTCGCTTTTGCCATCGGCCAGCGCTGCGGCAAAGCCGCCGACAAACGTGTCACCGGCAGCCGTGGTATCCACCGCCTTGACCTTTGGCGCGGGCAAATGCTCAAAATGCTTGCCGTCGCTGAACAGTGCGCCCTGAGCACCTAGGGTGATGATGACTTTACCGGCGCCAGCCTTGATCAACTGCATCGCGGCGAGCTTGGCGCTGTCCAGGGAGTCCACCGTCACGCCGCTCAGGGCGGTGGCTTCGCTTTCATTGGGGATCAGATAATCGATCGAGGCGTACCACTGCGCCGGTAAAGGACCGCTGGCCGGGGCTGGATTGAGGATCATCGTCTTACCCAGTTCACGCCCGCGCTTGAGCGCATACCCGACGGTCTCCAGCGGCACTTCAAGCTGACAGACGATTACGTCGGCGGCCTGCAACACCGCGTCAGCCGCCTGCAACGAAGCGGGCATCAGCTCACCGTTACTGCCGGCAACGATCACGATCGCATTCTGGCTACTGTCATCCACCACAATCAACGCCACGCCGCTGGAACCGTCGACGCAGCTCACAGCCTGGCAATCGATGCCTTCCACCAGCAACGCATCGCGCAACTGGCCGCCGTAGGCGTCAGTGCCGACGCAACCGATCATCGCAACCTCGGCCCCCAGCCGCGCCGACGCGACGGCCTGGTTGGCGCCCTTGCCACCGGGGACGGTGGAGAACGACTGGCCTATCAGGGTTTCACCGGCGCGGGGCAACCGACTGGCACGGGTCACCAGGTCCATATTCAAGCTGCCTACTACCACTACTTTTGCTGGCATACATCAGTACTCATCAATTCGGTTCAGCGGTATTGGGCGAACACACCGGCGAGTGGCGCCGTCGACTCACGCAAGACAATACTTGGCGTCACGATGCGTTGATCGATCGGCAGTTGGGGGGTCGCAATTCGTCGCAGTAACAACTCGGCCGCCGTCTCGCCCAATTGCACGATCGACTGCCCGACCGTGGTCAGCGCCGGGTACACGTAACGGCCCATTTGAATATCATCGAAGCCGATCACCGACAATTCACCCGGCACGCGGATGTTGCGCTCGGCCGCTGCACGCAATACGCCGAAACCGATCATGTCGTTGCTCGCGAAAATCGCGCTCGGCGGGTTTTCCGACAGCAACTTCACCGCAGCGGCATAACCGCCGATGCTGGTGAAGTCACTTTCCTGGGTGCGATTGGCCGCCACATCGACGCCCGCCTCGCGCAAAGCGCGGTGATACCCAGCCAGACGCATTTGTGCCACGCGGGTATGGCAGGGACCGCCGATGCAGGCGATATCACGATGGCCCAGTTCAAGTAAATGTCGGGTCGCCAAGTAGGCGCCCTGCTCATGATCAATGCGCACCTGGTCGACATCAATACCATCCAGCGCCCGGTCGACGATCACCATCGGCGTGCGCACCGCGCTCAAGCCCGCGGCAAGGCCGCTGTCGTCGCCGCCCACCGAGGTCACGATCAAACCGTCGACGCGCTTTTCCAGCAACACCCGCAAGTAACTGCGTTGTTTTTCCGCGTCGTCGTCGGAGTTGCAGAGGATCACGCAATAGCCATTGCGCTCGCAATAGTCCTCGATACCCCGGGCCAGCTCGGCGAAATACGGGTTGAGGCTGTTGGGCACCAGCAGGCCGATGGTGGCGGTGGTCTTGGCCTTGAGCGAACGCGCCACGGCACTGGGCACATAGTCCAATTGCTTGATCGCGGCTTCCACCTTGAGGCGTACCGGCTCGCTGACTGGGCGCGTCTTGTTCACTACATGAGACACGGTGGTGTAGGAAATACCTGCAAGCGCTGCCACATCCTTAATCGTCGCCATGGTTCAGCCTCGCCGACTTGCGCGTTGGCTGCGGTAGGTATCGAGGACCACGGCAATCACGATCACGGCACCGGTGATGATGCGTTTGGTGGGTTCCGTAGCACCGATCTGCGCAAGGCCAGCCGCCAGCACCGAAATAATCAACACACCGAAAAACGTGCTGATCACCGAGCCGCGTCCGCCCATCAGGCTGGTGCCGCCGATCACCACTGCCGCGATCACTTGCAGCTCCAGACCAGACCCGGCATTCGGGTCCGCCGCTTCCAGGCGCGAGATCTGGAACAGCGCCGCGACACCGGCCAGCAGGCCCATCAGGCTAAACACCAGGATCTTGTAAGGCTTGGGATTGATCCCAGCCAGACGCACAGCCTCTTCATTCGTACCGATACCGATCAAGTAACGGCCGAATACAGTACGGGTCAACACCAATTGGGCGGCGGCGATCACCAGCAAAGCGATAATGAACGAAGGCGAAATCCCGAAGGCAATCGGGTTGGACAGCCAGGCAAAGGAGTCTCCGATATAGGCCGTGCGCGAACCGGTCATCTGGTACGCCACGCCGCGCGCCATTTCCAGCACACCAAGGGACACAATAAACGACGGGATTCGCCAGGCCACGGTGATCGAACCGGTGATGGTGCCGGCCAACGCGGCGCAACCCATGCCGAGCACGGCGGCCGGCAACACGCTCCAGCCCCAGCTGAGAATCGCCACGCTGACCGCCGACGCCGCCAGGGCCAGCACCGAGCCCACCGACAGGTCGATACCGCCGATGATCAGGATGAAGGTCATGCCCACCGCCAGCACCATCAGGTCCGGGATCTGGTTGGCCAGGGTGCTGAAGGTGTCGTAGGACAGGAAGTGATCGCTGAGCACCGAGAACAGCGCAATCATCGCCAGCAACGCACCCGCCAGCCCCAGGTAGGTGCCCATGCCGTAAAAGTTGCCACCCGTTTTACCGGGCGAAGTTGTTGTTTTCATGGGGTATCCCTAAGCACTGCGTCGTTGAGCAGCGCATCACGTTTCTGATAGCCAGCAAAGGCGGCGGCGAGCAATTCATCCTGGGTCCAGCTGTCGCGCTCGAAGGTCTCGATCAACCGCCCGGCAGACAGCACGCCGATGCGGTCACAGATCAACATCAGCTCACGCAGGTCGCTGGACACCACCACCAGCGCTTTGCCCTGACGGGTCAATTCACCGAGCAACGTATAAATGTCGAACTTGGCACCCACGTCGATGCCGCGGGTCGGCTCATCGAACAGCATCACCGAGCAGTCGCGCTCCAGCCAGCGCCCAATCACGACTTTCTGCTGGTTGCCGCCGGACAGTTCGGACACCAATTGCGCCGGGCTGGAACTGCGGATGCGCATGGCATCGATCTGACGCTTGGCCAGAGCGGTTTCGTCGCGACTATTTACCACTCCGCCGCCGGAAATTTCCGGCATGTTGCCCAAGGAGATATTCGCGCTGATGGATTGCGTCAGCAGCAGGCCTTCGCCCTTGCGGTCTTCGGTGATCAAGGCGATGCCGTGACCCACCGCGTCGACCGGCGAGCGAATGCTGACCACTTGGGCTGGCGACCCCAGGGCAACGGTGCCACTGTCGGCCAAGTCGGCACCGAAGATCAGGCGCAGCAATTCCGTGCGGCCGGCGCCGATCAGGCCGGAGATGCCGTAGATCTCGCCCGCACGCACTTCAAAGGAGACGTCGCGGACTTTGTCGGCGCGGGTCAGTCCTTTTACCGTCAAGGCAGGGCCGCCGATGGTACGTGGCCCCAGGTCAATGTGTTCGCCCAGCTCGCGACCGACCATCAAGGTCACCAGTTGCTCGCTGTTGTAATTGGCCATCGGCTCGACGCAGACCAGTTTGCCGTCACGCAGTACCGCAATGCGTTGGGCGACACGGGCCAACTCTTCGAGCCGATGCGAAATATAAATGATCGCCACGCCTCTGGCCTGCAGGCGGGTGATTTGCTCAAACAGCATCTCGACTTCACGGGCGGTCAACATCGCCGTGGGTTCATCGAGGATCAGCACATGGCAGTCGCCGATCAGGTTACGGGCGATCTCGACCATTTGCTGATGGCCGATGCCCAGGCTGCCGACCAGCGTGTCCGGGTCGATCGCCTCCAGGCCAACCCGTGCCATCGCTTCGATCGCCGCACTACGCAGTTGCTTGCGGCTGATCCAGCCACAGTGGCTGGGCAGGTTGTCCAGGAACAGGTTTTCGGCAACGGTCAGCGTCGGCAGCAGGTTGAGTTCCTGCATGACCATGCGCACGCCCAGCTCTTCGGCCTGGGTGCGGCTGCCGGGGCGGTAGTCCTGACCGTTGAATTGCATGTGCCCGGTGGTCGGTGTGACCAGCCCGCCGATGATCTTCGACAAGGTACTTTTGCCTGCGCCGTTTTCACCGGTCAGCGCCAGCACCTCCCCGCGATTGAGCGTCAGGGTGATGTCGGATAGAACCGGCTGGGCATAGGTCTTACCGATACCGCTGACCGAGAGGACAGCGTTCGGGGCGGAAGATGACATAGGAAAATCTCCAGGCGTCCGCTCAGGGCGAGCGGACGCTGTTGGGTGCAGCCAGGATTACTTCTTGAGGACGAGTTCGACCGGGGTTTCAATCGCGCCGTCTTGAGCGTCTACCTTCTCACCCTTGACCAGCTTGAGCGCGTTCTGGATACCAAACACGGCCTGCTGTGCGGCGGCCTGGTCGGCTGTCGCCAGGACACGGCCGTCCTGCAGCATCGGCTTGATCGCTTCGATGTTGTCGTAGCCCACGACCAGCACCTTGCCGGCCTTGCCTGCCGCGCGCACTGCGGAGACAGCGCCCAGGGCCATGTTGTCGTTACCGGCCAACAGTGCCTTGAGGTCCGGATATTCGCTCAGCATCGCAGAGGCGACCTTCTGACCCTGGTCGATTTCCCAGTTGCCGGATTGAGTGGAGACGATCTTCATGCCAGCCGCGTCCATCGCATCCTTGTAGCCTGCAGTGCGCTGCTGCGCGTTGGTGGTGGTCGGTACGCCTTCGATGATGCCGACCTTGTCACCCGCAGCCAGTTGCTTGGCCAGGTAATCACCCACCAGCTTGGAGCCCTTGCGGTTGTCCGGGCCGACGAAGGGAATATCGAGGTTTTTGCTTTTCAGCACGCCCGGGTCCAGGCGGTTGTCGATATTGACGACCTTGATGCCGGCATCGGAGGCTTTTTTCAGCACGGTGACCAGTGCCTTGGAGTCAGCCGGCGCGATGACGATGGCGTTCACTTTGGCGAGGATCATCTGGTTGACGATATCGATCTGCGCGCTGGTATCGGTTTCGTTCTTGATACCGTTGGTGATCATGTCGAAATCAGCGGCGTGGGTCTTCTGGTAGTCCTTCGCGCCCTCTTGCATGGTGACGAAAAACTCATTGGCAAGGGACTTCATCACCAGGCCGACCTTGGGTTTGGCGGCGGCGTCATCGGCGAATGCAGAAGAGAAAGGCAGCGCAGCAGATGCGGCGGCAAGCACAGCGACAGCAAGAAGACGTCCAGCGAATGGCAGCTTCATGGGTTCACTCCGATCTTATGATTATTGTGAGCAACGCTTGCACCGAAGAACACTTCGGCAGCCCTCCCACCCGGGTGACTGATACGAGCTTTCAAGAGGTTCAGGGCGTACCCGTGAAACATCTCGCAAACGTTTGCGTTAGTCAAACTATGAGAACCTTGTCGAGATTTGTCAACGGAAGAAAACCGCCCTCCCTACAAGCCCTCTAGCCCCTACTCTCTCGTCCGTCACGCTGGGTTATTAAACATCGCCGCCGCCGGATCGTTTTCTAAAACGACAGCCCATGACGCCGATGACATAAACCGCGCGCGACTATCTCGTCATTATTTTCGGACAACCGAACGCAACACCCGCCCTTTGTTCGGAAAGCCGGACAATCGTTTAGACAAACCACTCTACACGCCAATTAAATACTAATTAAATCAGTAGGTTGCATAATAACGACCGGCAGTTTCAGGCTGGTACAAATCCTGCTCCCTCCCAGCACCTCGATGCGTTCAGAACCGCTCGAGCGCTCTAGATGAACTTGCTACCGCACTCATCAAAAACCAGAGAGAAAAATAATGAAATCTGCATTGAAGACCATTGTTCCGGGCGCCCTAGCCCTTCTGCTGCTGTTCCCCGTTGCCGCTCAGGCAAAAGACGTCGAAACCAAAGCCAAACTCTCCAACGTGGTGATCCTCGCCACGGGTGGCACCATTGCCGGTGCCGGCGCCAGCGCAGCTAACAGCGCCACTTACCAGGCGGCCAAAGTCGGCATCGAGCAATTGATCGCCGGTGTTCCTGAGCTTAGCCAGATCGCCAATGTGCGCGGCGAGCAAGTGATGCAAATTGCGTCCGAAAGCATCAACAACGAAAACCTGCTGCAACTGGGTCGCCGCGTCGCCGAACTGGCTGACAGCAAGGACGTCGACGGCATCGTGATCACCCACGGCACCGACACCCTGGAAGAAACCGCTTACTTCCTGAACCTCGTGGAAAAAACCGACAAGCCCATCGTTGTAGTCGGGTCCATGCGACCAGGCACCGCCATGTCGGCAGACGGCATGCTCAACCTGTACAACGCCGTAGCCGTCGCTGGCAGCAAGAATGCCCGCGGCAAGGGCGTGCTGGTGACCATGAACGACGAGATCCAATCGGGTCGCGATGTCAGCAAGATGATCAACATCAAGACCGAAGCATTCAAGAGCCCATGGGGCCCGTTGGGCATGGTGGTTGAAGGCAAATCCTACTGGTTCCGCCTGCCGGCCAAGCGCCACACCATGGATTCTGAATTCGACATCAAGACCATCAAGAGCCTGCCTGACGTCGAAATCGCCTACGGTTACGGCAACGTGAGCGACACTGCCGCCAAGGCCCTCGCCCAGGCCGGCGCCAAAGCAATCATCTATGCAGGCACAGGCAACGGTTCGGTGTCCTCCAAGGTCGTCCCGGCTCTGCAGGAACTGCGTAAGCAAGGCGTGCAAATCATTCGCTCCTCCCACGTGAATGCCGGCGGTTTCGTACTGCGCAACGCCGAACAGCCTGACGACAAGTATGACTGGGTGGCTGCCCATGACCTGAACCCGCAGAAAGCGCGGATCCTGGCGATGGTTGCCCTGACCAAGACTCAGGACAGCAAAGAGCTGCAACGGATGTTCTGGGAATACTGATTCCTGGTGACACCTGTGCAGGGGCGGATTCGCTCGCCCCTGCTTCCCCGCAGAACCCTTGCTACCCACCTCCCCGCCCTACATCAATTCGCCTAAATCGCTGTCAGACGAGCTTGCTGAGTTTTAAGCAGTTGCGAAATTGCCCACAGTCAAATACTGTATGCACGTACAGCTTATTAAGGAATCCGCCGTGGCAAAATCCTCTTCCGCAGTGCCAACCCCGCCTGACGCCTATGAACGCCTGGCCCTTCGTGTGCAAAAGATCATCAATTCGACCAACGCCCAGAAAGCCAAGGCAGCCTTGATCTTCCGCCTGCCGGATGAGCCGGAGGACGAATGGCAACGTTTGCTGGAAGAAATTTCGGAGAACGACAACGTCACACTCGCCCACCGGGACGACGGTGGCGTGCAGATTTTCTGGGTTGTGCCGAAGGAAGATTGATTCAATGAGTGTCCGTTTTACTGCTGTGTTTTTTTGCCTGTTTTTTGCCGTCACCGCCCATGCCCAAGCACCCCGAACGTTCAGCGAAGCCAAGAAAATCGCCTGGAAGCTCTACGCACCGCAATCCACCGAGTTCTATTGCGGCTGCAAATACACGGGCAACCGCGTGGACCTGAAAGCCTGCGGCTACATCCCACGCAAAAACGCTAACCGTGCCGCGCGCATCGAGTGGGAACATATCGTGCCTGCCTGGCAGATCGGGCATCAGCGCCAGTGCTGGCAGAATGGCGGGCGTAAGAACTGTACGCGGCATGACGACGTGTTCAAACGCGCCGAAGCCGACCTGCACAACCTCGTGCCGAGCATCGGCGAGGTCAATGGCGACCGGAACAACTTCAGTTTTGGCTGGCTGCCGGTGCAAAGTGGACAATACGGCTCATGCCTGACCCAGGTCGACTTCAAGGCCAAGAAGGTCATGCCGCGCCCGTCCATTCGCGGGATGATCGCACGGACGTATTTTTACATGAGCAAACAATACGGCTTGCGCCTGTCGAAACAGGATCGTCAACTGTACGAAGCCTGGAACAAGACCTATCCGGTGCAGGCCTGGGAGCGCCAGCGCAATCAGACGGTGGCCTGTGTGATGGGGCGCGGCAATGAGTTCGTCGGCCCGGTGAATCTAAAAGCCTGCGGCTGAAAACGAGCGGGGGAAATCGGCATTTCCCCGCTCAATCTGCCGGTTACTGCGCGACCTTGTGTTCGATGACCTGCGACTCGGTGTCGTTTTTCTTGGCGCGGGCCAGCTTTTCCGTAAGCAGGGCCTGCTTGGCTTCAGCCTCGGCCTTGGTAGGAAATGGCCCCAACAGCACCACGTCCTTGCCGTCTTCCTTCACGATATAAAAATTGAAACCATGCTCCAGCAACCAGGCGGTCAGGTCGGTGATCGCCTGCAACTTGTGGTCCGGCGGGCCGACGCGCACGTCCCATTCCTGGGCGGCAATCGCACCGATTTGAGGCTGGCTTTCAGTCACGGCCGGCGGCGCCTTGGGCTCTTCGACACGCTTGCCTTCACCGCAACCGGCCAATGCCAACACCGCCATTGCCATCGCTACTTTACGCACTGCCCTGCTCCTTTAAGGATAAAGAGGCAACTTTATCATCCACTGCCTATTCTGGCGGTCATAAACGTTGGCTTAAACAATGCGAATCATGTATCGCAGACCTGTATGATGACGCCATGGGAATTAATGTCGCCTCTCTGCGTCCTAAAAGAGGCAGTCACAGGGAAGCGCTTAGCAGTAAGCTACACACATCCGACACCTGCCCTGTCTGAATCATGTGTCCTTAAAGGTAATCAAGGAGAAGTCCATGCTGATACTCACCCGTAAAGTTGGTGAAAGCATAAACATCGGTGATGACATTACGATCACCATTCTGGGCGTCAGCGGCCAGCAAGTAAGAATCGGCATCAATGCACCTAAGGATGTTGCCGTGCATCGCGAGGAGATTTACCAGCGCATCCAGGCTGGCCTTACGGCGCCAGATAAAAACCAGACGCCTTGAAGCGCCTTCAGTAGCCAGCCTTTTCGTTCACTGTAACGGCTGGCGAAAACCCTTTTAGCCTGCTCGCGTTGTTTTCGCGCTCAGCGTGTCCCGCCCCTTCATCGTCGCTGAAAGATGAAACTGTCATCACGCCCGGAACTTGTTGCATGATTCGCGGCCGAATCTCGTGAAACCCTCTTCCGCCATACGAGTGCACTCAGGAGCACATCGATGAGGCCTATCACGAAGCGACCCTTTGCCGCCCGTTCCTGGATGATCGCCCTGCTCATCGGGTTCGTCTTTGCGGGGTTGGAATGCGGTTTGAGATTCGAAATCAAAGGCATCTACGTCACCGATGTACCCTCGTGGCTGGACTTGACGCTGTTGCTCGGCGGCTACCTGTTTGTATTCTGCCTCAAGCCAATCCAGAAAACCGTCCAGCGCAAAATGTGCCAGCGCGCGGCTCTGGGGGGACACCGGAGAACTGCACGTTGATCGCCAATGCCTCGCTATCGGATCGTCGGTATTTACAGTCCCACCCCAGCACCTATGCTTGCCCTTGCCCGGTCAGTTGAAAGGCGCTGAAGCCGATGGACACCCTGAGCAAATCCCAAATCGAATCTGCACTGGCATCACGCTTACCCAGCTATAAGGTCGCCTGCACATTGCATACTGACGGCACCCTTTCAGCCATTCTCAGCGGCCCGAACACCGACCACTTCACAATCACCGGCATCGTGCGCGCGCACTATGGCGGCGAAGAAGCGATTGCCCGACTTGCCAACGAGATACTCAGGGAGATGGTGCTATCGCGCCAGGGGGTGAAAAGTTATCCGTTGCAGGTGCCCGGCGCACCAAGCACTTGCGAAGAAGGCCAGGGCCGGTAGTGGGCGCAGCCTTTCCTCTCAATCCATTCGGCGCTCGACGCGCAGCAAGCCTTCAGCGTCGCGCTGCACCTGAAACTGTTCATACCCGTCGATCGAAGCATGTGCCGTCACCATGAGGGTCAGGTGCGTCGAAGTCACAACCATCACGTCCGCGCCCGCCGCCTCCCCCGCTCGAATCCCCACCGTTGCATCTTCAAACACCAGGCAGTCCTGGGCCGCGACACCCAGACGCTGCGCGGCGAGCACATAGCAGGAGGGGTCGGGCTTGCCGTTGTCGACATCTTCGGCCGTCACCCACACAGCCGGCGGACTGATGCCCGCCGCCTGCAGGCGCCGTAGCGCCAACTCCCTGGGAGCGGACGTCACCAACCCCCATTGATCACCGGGCACACCGCTCAAGAACGCCACGGCGCCGGGAATCGCCACGACCCCTTCGACATCATTCAGCTCAGCCTCGGTGATCCATTGCGCCTCAGCCTCAGGGTCGACTCCGGGCAGCGCCTGACGCTTGATCGTATCGATCGCGCGGGCGCCATGAATGGTGGTCAGGAACGCCGCCACATCCAGGCCATGACGTTCAGCCCAGATACTCCAAACCCGTTCTGCAGCCGCAATGGAGTTGAGCAAGGTGCCGTCCATATCGAACAGGAAGGCGCGGTAACGCTGGGCAAATACAGCAGGACCGGGGATGGACACGGCGTGGCTTCCTTGTAGGCGACAAAAATAGGCCCGATGCAATCTACGGATCACCTCGGCGCTTGTAAACGCCAGCAGAGCTCCGGCGGCGGGACAGCGCACGCGACCCAACTGCCGCATAGCGTCCCACGACAGGTTCACGAGCTCTTGAGCGAAGGGCTTGAATCCGCCAGCAGTAAGGTGTGCATCCTGACCTCACATCAACAGATAAAGCAGGACAATATTGACCACCAGCATCATCAACGCGGTCGGCAACTGCGCCTTGATCACCGCGTTTTTGTCCGGCAGTTCCAGCAACGCTGCCGGCACAATATTGTAATTGGCCGCCATCGGGGTCATCAGCGTACCGCAATAGCCGGAAAACATACCGATCGCCGCCATCACCGCCGGGTTGCCACCGTAGATGCCGACCAGCACCGGCACGCCGACGCCGCCAGTCATCACCGGAAACGCGGCAAAGCCGTTACCCATGATTACCGTAAACAGCGCCATGCCCAGCACGTAAACCATCACCGCCACCAACTTGAAATCCAGGTTGATGTAAGTGGTGGTGACGTGGGCAACCGCAGTGCCGACCCCGGCCTCGTTGAACAGCAGCCCGAGCATTGCCAGCATCTGCGGCAGCACCATGGCCCAACCCAGGGCCTCGGTGAGGCGACGGGATTCGCGCAAGGCTTGCACCGGCGTATCGCGAGTCAGCCAGCAGGCCAGGCCCAGGGCAATCAGGCAGCCGATCCCCAGAGAGACGAACGTGGTGTTTTTCGGGTCCAGCAACGGTACGCCGCCGATCTCGGTGTGCTTGAGCAAGACCGAGCCAATCACCGTAGCCAGGGGAATCGCCAGCGCCGGGATAAACAACTTGTGGCCCAGGCGACCGGCACTCGCTCGAGACGCCTTGTCGTGCAATTGGGCATGGGTGCCACGCCCCACGCCACCCAAACCGGCGATCAACGCCATGACCACTACGCCCGCGCCGATCACCACCGACGGCAAGCGCTCCCCCGCCAGGAACGGAATGGCGAACAACAGCCAGAACAACGCGCTGGACCAGCGCTTGGGGTGGCTGCGATCGAGCAGGATCATGCCCCCAGTGATCAGCAACAACACACCGGCCAGCCAGTACAAGTATTGAATGGAAATGATCATTGCGCAGCCTCCACTGGCGTGGCGACGGCGGTCATCTCACGGGTCAATCGTCGATCGAACCGATGCAGGCGGACCGCGTGAATAATGAAGGCGCAGATCGCCGTAGGAATGCCCCACACCGCAATGTGCAGCGGCTCCACATCAATCCCCAAACCCAGCAGGAAGGTGTGCATCAACGCAATCGCACCAAACGCGACAAAGATGTCTTCGCCAAAAAACAGCCCGACGTTATCGGTGGCTGCACACATCGCCAACACCTTGTGACGCTGCTTGTCAGGCAGTTTGCCGTAGCGTTTTTCCGCCGCACCTTCAGCCATTGGCGCCAGCAGCGGTCGCACCATCTGCGGATGCCCGCCGAGACTGGTCAGCCCCATGGCCGCCGTCGACTCGCGCACAAACAGGTAAATAATCAGCAAGCGCCCGACCGTGGCACGTTCAAAACGCGCGATCCAGTTCTGCGCATGCAGGCGCAAGCCATGGCGTTCCAGCAAGCCGATCACCGCCAGGGGCAATAACAGGATCAATTGCAGGGCGCGAGTCTGAAGAAAGCCATTGCCCATGGTCGCGAGGATTTTTTCCAGCGGGAAATGGGCAGCCAACCCGGTGGCGATGGCGGCGGCGGTGACCACCAAGAGCGGATTGAAGCGCAAGACAAAGCCAACTACGATCACAAGCACGCCGATCAGCGGCCATAAGTTCACAACAGTTTGCATGGCGGTGAGGTCCTTTAACGCGCGCTGCGGCGCCAATGACAGCAGGATGTGAACAAAGGGTTCACAGCAGGAAGTGGCGTGCAGTCGGCTCGGTTTTTTATTGTTGACCTGGAAGGTCGAGCGTCGATGGCGGCAACTTTGCTGCCTGGGGGCGGGAGGTGTCCAACAAGAAAAATTGTTGCTGCAAACCAATAAATTTTGTGAGTGATTGCCTTGTGTCGGCCCGGCGTGAAGATTCTCATTCAGCCACTACACTCAACAAAGTAGCTGCACGGTTCGTGCACCGCTGCTCACGGTAATGTTACCGACAGGGAGGCAAGGCCCTATGTACGCCGGACAAACACATATGGAAACGTTCAATGGCGAGATTCTCGGCCAAATGTTCGTCCAAATCATCTGCCTGCTAGCGGTGGCTCAGCTTTTCTTCTGATCGCCCGCTTCATCGTCCGTCGTGAACGGGTGTGGCGAAGCTGTGCCAAAAATTCCAGACAACAAAAAAGGGCCCACCTTTCGGTGAGCCCTTCTAGACCGCCCAGCAGAGCGGATTTTGTTTGGTAGGCGCGATTGGACTCGAACCAACGACCCCCACCATGTCAAGGTGGTGCTCTAACCAACTGAGCTACGTGCCTGCTGTGAGGCGGCATTCTACGGAATTCCGGAGGGCTGTCAACATCTTTTTTGCAGCTAACCCTATGAATATGCGAATTTTTTATTTTCGGTCAGTACATCCGTATTTTTCGGGCGGCTGGCAGGCAATTTTCAACTCAGGTAGGATCCGGGCACTCGTAAAAAATATAAAACAGAGGCTCCAGGATGGCGAACACGCCCTACCCCCAGTCGTATTACGCCGCGTCCGCGAATGCGGTTCCGCCTCGCCCAGTACTGCAAGGTGAAGTCGAAACAGATGTTTGCGTGATTGGTGCCGGCTACACCGGCCTCTCAAGCGCGCTGTTTCTGCTGGAGAACGGTTTTCGCGTGACGGTCCTGGAGGCGGCAAAGGTGGGGTTTGGCGCGTCAGGCCGCAATGGCGGGCAGATCGTCAACAGCTACAGCCGCGATATCGATGTGATCGAGCGCAGCGTCGGGCCGAAGCAAGCGCAACTGCTGGGGCAAATGGCGTTCGAGGGCGGCAAGATCATTCGCGAGCGGGTGGCCAAGTATCAGATCCAGTGCGACCTGAAGGACGGCGGGGTATTTGCCGCACTGAACAGCAAGCACATGGACCACCTGGAGTCGCAGAAGCGCCTGTGGGAGCGTTACGGCCATACGCAACTGGAGTTGCTGGATGAGCGGCGCATCCTCGAGGTGGTGGCCTGTGACAATTACATCGGCGGCCTGCTGGACATGAGCGGCGGGCATATTCACCCGCTTAACCTGGCACTGGGCGAAGCGGCAGCCGTGGAGTCCCTCGGCGGTACGATTTATGAGCAGTCGGCGGCAGTGCGCATCGAGCGCGGCGCCAACCCGGTGGTCCACACCGCCGAGGGCAAGGTCCGGGCGAAGTTCATCATTGTCGCCGGCAATGCCTACCTGGGTAACCTCGTGCCAGAACTGGCGGCCAAGTCGATGCCGTGCGGCACACAAGTGATCACCACCGCGCCGCTGGGGGATGAGCTGGCCAAGACCCTATTGCCGCAAGACTACTGCGTCGAAGACTGCAACTACCTACTCGACTACTACCGCCTTACCAGCGACAAGCGCCTGATCTTCGGCGGTGGCGTGGTGTATGGCGCGCGGGACCCGGCGAATATCGAAGCGATCATCCGCCCAAAAATGCTCAAGGCTTTCCCGCAACTCAAGGACGTAAAGATCGATTACGCCTGGACAGGCAATTTCCTACTGACCCTGTCGCGCTTGCCGCAAGTCGGTCGCCTGGGCGACAACATCTATTACTCCCAAGGCTGCAGCGGCCACGGCGTAACGTACACACACCTGGCGGGCAAAGTACTGGCGGAGGCCCTTCGAGGCCAGGCAGAGCGTTTTGACGCGTTTGCCGACCTGCCGCACTACCCGTTCCCGGGCGGACAGCTATTGCGCACGCCGTTTGCCGCGATGGGCGCCTGGTATTACGGGCTGCGGGATAAGCTGGGGTTCTGATTGGGCGGCTTGCCTGGGATGCCGACACGGCGGACTCATGAAGAGGTCGAGTCGATGCCATCGCAGGCAAGCCAGCTCCCACGGGGATCGAGGCGGCTTGCAGAAACCTGCTGATCAGAGCCAAATCGCAGACACAAAAAACCCCGGTCTTTCGACCAGGGTCTTTGCTATCGGATCAAAGATAGCCAAAGGCTTTCTTTGTGCTGCAAGGCGTTCAGTGAGCCTTGAAGCAGATATGGCGCAGCGGACGGGACTCGAACCCGCGACCCCCGGCGTGACAGGCCGGTATTCTAACCGACTGAACTACCGCTGCGTATCGCTTGACCGGCTGAGCGTAAACCCTCAACCGTCTTTAAACATCTGATTGATCAGCCTTGGCTGTTCAATCTCAAGCTCGACACGTCGAACCTGGAAAATATGGCGCAGCGGACGGGACTCGAACCCGCGACCCCCGGCGTGACAGGCCGGTATTCTAACCGACTGAACTACCGCTGCGCGTCGGTGCAACCTTTAACGTTGCGTCTTGCCCAAAGGCAAAACTCTCAAGAAGTGGTGGGTGATGACGGGATCGAACCGCCGACCCTCTGCTTGTAAGGCAGATGCTCTCCCAGCTGAGCTAATCACCCTTTGCTTCGTTGAGGCCGCGAAATTTACGCAGATAGCGGACCTAAGTCAATAGCCTGCTTGAAGTTTTTCTGAAAAAGACAAAATTGCTTCAAGACGGCTACCCACCCTACTCGCTGTAAATCATCTTCTTGCTCATGCCACCGTCCACGACAAACTCTTGCCCGGTGACGAAGCCGGCCTGGCGCGACAGCAACCATGCCACCAGCGCCGCCACGTCCTCCACCGTGCCAACCCTACCCGCCGGATGCTGGGCGTGATCGGCGGCAGTCAACGGCTCTGCGCGACGGGCTGCCGGATCACGCGCATCGATCCAGCCAGGGCTGACGGCGTTGACCCGTACTTCCGGGCCAAGACTCATCGCCAAGGCATGCGTCAGGGCCAGCACGCCGCCCTTGCTCGCAGCGTAGGCTTCGGTGTCCGGCTCCGACTGCCAAGCCCGGGTCGACGCCAGGTTGACGATTGCACCGCCATGGGCACGCAGGTACGGCGCACAGTGCTTGGCCAGCAACATCGGGCCGGTGAGGTTCACCGCCAGCACGCGATTCCAGGAGGCCAGATCGAGGCTTTCCAAGGTGATATTACGCGGGTCAGCCACTGCAGCATTGCACACCAACGCATCCAGGCGTCCGAACTGCCCAAGCACTTCGGCGACGCCTTGGGCGACTTGTTTCTCGTCGGCCACGTCCATGGTGATAAACCAGGCATTCTCACCGAGCACCTTGGACACCGTGGAGCCGCGCTCGCGGTCCAGGTCGGCCAACACCACCTGCCAGCCCTCGCTGATCAGCCATGCAGCGATGCCCAGGCCAATGCCCCGGGCGGCACCCGTCACCAGCGCGACGCGCCCGTTACCGGCCGCAGCAGCGTCAATGGCCCACTCGATCACAAGGCTGCCAGCCCGCGAGCCAGGTCAGCCTGCAAGTCAGCCACGTCTTCGAGCCCTACCGCGACGCGGATCAAGCTGTCACGAATGCCCGCCGCTTCACGCTCCTGTGGCGCCAAGCGACCGTGGGACGTCGTGCTCGGGTGGGTAATGGTGGTCTTGCTGTCACCCAGGTTGGCCGTGATGGAGATCAGGCGCGTCGCATCGATAAAGCGCCAGGCGCCCTCTTTGCCGCCTTTCACTTCAAAACTCACCACGGCGCCGAAGCCACGCTGCTGGCGCTGGGCCAACGCGTGCTGCGGATGGCTCTTAAGACCGGCGTAATGAACCTTCTCGATACCGTCCTGCTGTTCCAGCCACTCGGCCAGCGCCTGGGCATTGGCGCAATGGGCCTTCATCCGCAGGCTGAGGGTTTCCAGGCCCTTGAGGAAGATCCACGCATTGAACGGGCTCAGGGTCGGGCCAGCAGTACGCAAGAACCCCACCACTTCTTTCATCTGCTCGCTGCGACCTGCCACCACCCCACCCATGCAACGGCCCTGGCCGTCGATGAACTTGGTCGCCGAATGCACGACAACGTCCGCGCCCAGCTTCAACGGCTGTTGCAGCGCCGGGGTGCAGAAGCAGTTGTCGACCACCAGCATGGCGCCTTTGGCATGCGCCACTTGCGAGAGCGCGGCGATATCCACCAACTCGGCCAGCGGGTTGGACGGCGACTCGACGAACAGCAGCTTGGTATTGGCTTTGATTGCCGCATCCCAGCCGCAAAGATCCGCCAAAGGCACGTAGTCCACTTCGATACCGAAGCGCTTGAAATACTTTTCGAACAGACTGATGGTTGAACCGAACACGCTGCGCGACACCAGCACATGGTCGCCAGCGCTGCACAGGCTCATCACCACCGCCAGGATCGCCGCCATGCCGGTCGCCGTGGCGACCGCCTGCTCAGCGCCTTCCAGTGCGGCGATACGCTCTTCGAACGCGCGCACGGTCGGGTTGGTGTAACGGGAATAGACGTTGCCCGGCACCTCACCGGCAAAACGCGCAGCGGCGTCAGCAGCAGTGCGGAACACGTAGCTGGAGGTGAAGAACATCGGATCACCGTGCTCACCTTCCGGCGTTCGGTGCTGGCCGGCGCGCACAGCCAGGGTATCGAAAGCTACGCCATCGAGGTCGCTGTCCAACCGACCGGCATCCCATTCCTGACTCATGCTGCGACTCCTTACTCAATTCTTTATTTAAGATACAAAACCGGCCCCTCAGGGCCGGTGTTTACTCAGTTGTTGTACAGATCGATGATCGCGCTGACCGCCTGGGTCTTGATCTTCGACGAGTCGTTGCGCGCCTGCTCGATCTTGTTCAGGTAAGCCTCATCGACATCACCGGTCACGTATTTACCGTCGAACACCGCGCAGTCGAACTGCTCGATCTTGACCTTGCCACCGCCGACCGCTTCGATCAGGTCGGAAAGGTCCTGATAGATCAGCCAATCGGCGCCGATCAGGTCGGCCACGTCCTGGGTCGTGCGGTTGTGGGCGATCAGTTCGTGGGCGCTCGGCATGTCGATGCCGTACACGTTCGGGTAACGCACGGCGGGCGCTGCGGAGCAGAAGTAGACGTTCTTGGCGCCGGCTTCGCGAGCCATCTGGATGATTTGCTTGCAGGTGGTGCCACGCACGATGGAGTCATCCACCAGCATCACATTCTTGCCGCGAAATTCCAGCTCGATGGCGTTGAGCTTCTGGCGTACCGACTTCTTGCGCGCCGCCTGGCCAGGCATGATGAACGTGCGACCGATGTAGCGGTTCTTGACGAAGCCTTCGCGGAACTTGACGCCCAGGTGGTTGGCCAGCTCCAGCGCGGCGGTACGGCTGGTGTCCGGGATCGGGATCACCACGTCGATATCGTGCTGAGGGCGCTCGCGCATGATCTTGTCGGCCAGCTTCTCGCCCATGCGCAGACGCGCCTTGTACACCGAAACACCGTCGATGATCGAATCCGGACGCGCCAGGTAGACGTGTTCGAAGATGCACGGGGTGAGTTTCGGTGCCACAGCGCACTGGCGAGTATGCAGCTTACCATCTTCGGTGATGTACACCGCTTCGCCCGGCGCCAGGTCGCGGATCAGGGTGAAGCCCAGCACGTCCAGGGACACGCTTTCGGAGGCGATCATGTACTCGACGCCTTCGTCGGTGTGACGCTGGCCGAACACGATCGGGCGGATGCCGTGCGGGTCGCGGAAACCGACGATGCCGTACCCGGTGACCATGGCCACTACCGCGTAACCACCGACGCAACGGTTATGCACGTCGGTCACGGCGGCAAACACGTCTTCTTCGGTCGGCTGCAGCTTGCCGCGCTGGGCCAGTTCGTGAGCGAACACGTTGAGCAGCACTTCCGAGTCGGAATTGGTGTTGACGTGACGCAGGTCAGATTCGTAAATCTCCTTGGCCAGTTGTTCAACGTTGGTCAGGTTACCGTTGTGCGCCAGGGTGATGCCGTAAGGCGAGTTGACGTAAAACGGTTGAGCTTCGGCCGAGGTCGAGCTACCGGCAGTCGGGTAACGCACATGGCCAATGCCCATGTGCCCGACGAGGCGCTGCATGTGACGTTGATGGAACACATCACGTACCAGGCCATTATCCTTGCGCAGGAATAACCGGCCGTCGTGGCTGGTCACAATACCGGCAGCGTCCTGGCCGCGGTGCTGGAGGACGGTTAGCGCGTCATACAGCGCCTGATTGACGTTCGACTTACCGACGATACCGACGATGCCACACATGCGACGCAACCCCTACTTAATGAATCTTGACTGAACACTGCTTACTGAGGCGTTTTGGCCGGTAAGAGGTGCTCCTTGAACGGAAGATCAGCGGGCATGCTGATCCCGCTGGCCAGCCACTGACTGCTCCACCCCAATATGAGGTTCTTGGACCAATCTGCAACCAATAGAAATTTTGGCACGAGTACCGACTCCTGCCACCACGAATCCTGCTGTACCGGCCCCAGGCTCAATAGCCCGACCGCCACGACCACCAGCAACGCGCCACGCGCAGCGCCGAAGGCCATGCCGAGAAATCGATCGGTCCCGGAGAGGCCGGTGACACGTATCAATTCGCCAATAAGATAATTGACCATTGCTCCCACCAGCAGCGTGGCGATGAACATGATGGCGCAGCCCGCGATGACGCGAGCCGAAGGTGTCTCGATGTATCCGCTCAGGTAGACCGACAGCGAACCGCCGAACATCCAGGCGACGACTCCTGCGATGATCCAGGTCAGCAACGACAGTGCTTCTTTTACGAAGCCGCGGCTTAGACTGATCAAAGCGGAGATGGCGACGATTGCGACGATCGCCCAATCAACCCAGGTAAATGGCACGGTGCAGCCTACGGACAGATAAGGCGGCGCATTTTAGCAGAGCGCCGGGCTATCGGTAAGCGGTGATTGCGGGTGCTTTGCAAATCAATAGTTTGTGACGATTCAAGCCCATTTCAAGCCCCACACAAAACCAAAGTGGGAGAGGGCTTGCTCCCGATGGCGGTGGATCAGTCAGCACAACCGATACTGATCGACCGCCATCGGGGGCAAGCCCCCTCCCACACTTGACTGCATTCCAAGCCTAGATCGGCGTGAACTCAGCCGCGCTCAGGCTGGAAACGCACCACAAAGCCATTGAGATTCTGCTGGCGACCCAGCAAGTCGCGCAGGCGGTCTGCCTCGGCACGCTCGATCAGCGGTCCGATAAACACGCGATTCTTGCCATCGGCGCTGCGGATGTAGGCGTTGTAACCTTGGCTGCGCAGTTTTTTCTGCAGGGCCTCGGCGCTTTCGCGATTGGCCAGGCTGGCCAGCTGGATCGACCAACTGATCGGCAGGCCATTCGGATCGATACGGCTCTGCCCCACGTCCGGCTTGCCCGGCGCGGCAGGTTGCGGCGCGACCGGCTTGGGCGCAGGCGCTGGCGCGGCAGGCTTGGCGGCGACAGCGGGCGCCGGCTTGGCCACAGGCACACTCGGCTGCACCGGCATCGACGGAGCCGGTTGCGCGGCCAGGTCCTCATCGGTCGGCACCGGCTCTTCAGGCAATGCCTGCGGCTCAGGCACCACCACCGGCTCAACCTGTACCTGAGGCACTGCCGGCGCCTGGGGCGATGCCGGAGCCTCGACAACCACCTGGCGCTGCTCATCCTGACGGGAAAACAGCATCGGCAGGAAAATCACCGCCAAGGCCACCAGCACCAGGGCGCCGACCATTCGCTGCTTGTATGCGCTATCCAGTAATGCCATGTGCAGCTTCCTCCGTGGAGCGCCGGGCCAACCATTCGAGCGCCTCGGCAACACAATAAAATGACCCGAACAACAGAATCTCGTCATCGGGCGTGGCAACCGCACACTGCGCTTCAAGGGCCGCAGTGACGCTTGCATATGACGTCACGCGCGCACCAAGGTTCTGCAAGGCAACCTCAAGCTCAGCGGCCGGCCGGCTGCGCGGCGTGTCCAGGGGCGCAACCGCCCAGGCCTGGACATTCGCCAGCAACGGCGCAACGACGCCCTCCAGATCCTTGTCGGCCAGCAAGCCGAACACCGCCAGGCGGCGACCGACCGGCGCTGTACGCGACAGGCGTTGCGCCAGGTATTCGGCGGCGTGGGGGTTGTGACCCACATCCAGCAGCAGGTTGAGGCGCTTGCCCTGCCAGTCGAAAGCACGGCGGTCCAGGCGCCCGACGATCCGCGTAGCCAGCAATGTACGAGCAATCTGCGCAGGGTCCCACGGCAGGCCCAGCAGCAGATAGGCCTGCAGGGCGAGCGCGGCGTTTTCCATCGGCAGGTTCAGCAGCGGCAGGTCATGCAGCTCCACGAGTTGGCCGCGCGCATCACGCCCGCGCCACTGCCAATGCTCAGCGCCCACTTCAAGATTGAACTCGCGCCCACGCAGAAAGAACGGGCAATCCAGCTCCCGCACCTTGTCCAGCAACGTCTGCGGCGGGTCCAGGTCACCGCACAGCGCAGGCCTGCCCTGACGGAAGATCCCGGCCTTTTCATAGGCCACGGACTCACGGGTATCACCCAGATAGTCGACATGGTCGACGCCAATGCTGGTGACCAGCGCCAGGTCGGCATCCACCACGTTGACCGTGTCCAGACGCCCGCCCAGGCCCACTTCAAGCACGACCACATCCAAGTGCGCCCGTTCGAACAGCCAGAACGCCGCCAGGGTGCCCATCTCGAAGTACGTCAGGGAAATCTCGCCGCGCCCGGCATCGAGCGCGGCAAAGGCTTCGCAAAGTTGCTCGTCAGTGGCTTCGACGCCATTGAGTTGCACTCGCTCGTTGTAGCGCAACAGGTGCGGCGAGCTGTACACGCCGACCCTCAGCCCTTGGGCCTGCAGCAGCGCTGCGACAAAGGCACAGGTCGAGCCTTTGCCGTTGGTGCCGGTCACCGTGATCACTCGCGGCGCCGGACGGCCCAACCCGAGGCGTGCCGCTACCTGTTGCGAGCGCTCCAGACCCATGTCGATGGCGCACGGATGCAACTGCTCAAGGTAGGCGAGCCATTCGCCCAGGGTACGTTGGGTCATAGGTTTGCAGGCACCGGCGGCACGACGATCGGTTCAACCTTCGGCGCGACGTAGACTGGCGTCGGCAGGCCCATCATTTGCGCGAGCAGGCTACCCAGGCGTGGACGCAGCTCGGCACGGGCAATGATCATGTCGATCGCGCCGTGCTCCAGCAGGAATTCGCTGCGCTGGAAGCCTTCCGGCAGTTTTTCACGAACGGTCTGCTCGATGACGCGCGGGCCGGCAAAGCCGATCAGGGCCTTGGGCTCGCCGACGATCACGTCGCCCAGCATCGCCAGGCTGGCAGACACACCACCGTACACCGGGTCGGTCAGCACGGAGATGAACGGGATACCCTCTTCCCGCAGACGCGCCAGCACCGCGGAGGTCTTGGCCATTTGCATCAGGGAGATCAGGGCTTCCTGCATGCGCGCACCACCGGAGGCGGAGAAGCAGATCATCGGGCAACGGTTTTCCAGGGCGTAGTTGGCAGCGCGCACAAAACGCTCACCGACGATGGCGCCCATGGAACCCCCCATGAAGGAGAATTCAAACGCCGACACCACCACCGGCATGCCCAGCAGCTTGCCGCTGATCGAAATCAGCGCGTCCTTCTCACCGGTCTGCTTCTGAGCAGCGGTCAGGCGATCCTTGTACTTCTTGCCGTCGCGGAACTTGAGGCGGTCAACCGGTTCCAGGTCGGCGCCCAGCTCGTTACGGCCGTCGGCGTCGAGAAAAATGTCGATGCGGGCGCGAGCGCCGATACGCATGTGGTGGTTGCACTTGGGGCAAACGTCCAGGGTCTTTTCCAGCTCCGGGCGGTACAGCACCGCGTCGCAGGATGGGCACTTGTGCCACAGACCTTCAGGAACCGAGCTTTTCTTCACCTCGGAACGCATGATCGAAGGGATCAGTTTGTCTACTAACCAGTTGCTCATGCTTTCTTTCTCCAGTACCGGTGGCTTGAACACAGCCCCGCGTATGCCCTTGAGCTAAATTCATATGTGGCAATGACACATGCTGGACGGGGTCAGACGTTCGACCGGCCATTTCCCGCATGCATCCTCAGCCTTCCAGACAACCTGCCAGCGCAGGGTTGCCACTTCATTTCCGGGCCTCCCGCAGGCGGCACCGGGCCGTTTTACACAGTGATAGTTATGGACGGCGGCAGACTGCCAGCCGTCACATCGCGCCGTTGCTGTTGCGCACAGCCTGCAAGAAAGCGCGAATCTTGCTGTGATCCTTGATGCCCTTGCCCTGCTCTACTCCACCGCTGACATCCACGGCATACGGTCGAACCTGCTCGATCGCCGCCGCGACATTGGCGGGGGTGAGCCCGCCGGCCAGGATGATCGGTTTGCTCAACCCCTCGGGGATCAGCGACCAATCGAAGGCTTCGCCGGTGCCGCCGGGTACACCTTCGACGTAGGTGTCCAGCAGAATCCCGCGCGCGCTGGTGTAGGCAGCGCAGGCGCCCGCGATATCATCCCCGGCCTTGACCCTCAACGCCTTGATATACGGGCGCTGGTAGCTTTCGCACTCGTCAGGGGTTTCATCGCCGTGAAACTGCACCATGTCCAGTTGCACAGCATCCAGGGTTTCGTTGAGTTCGCAACGGCTGGCGTTGACGAACAAGCCCACGGTGGTCACAAACGGCGGCAGCGCAGCGATGATCGCCCGCGCCTGCAGCACATTCACCGCCCGCGGGCTCTTGGCATAAAACACGAAACCGATGGCGTGCGCCCCCGCTTCGACTGCCGCCAGCGCGTCTTCTATGCGGGTAATCCCACAAATCTTGCTGCGAACGGCTGACATGTCGTAGAAACCTCAGGGGTTGAACCGAGAAAGTCCCGGATGGTAACAAAAGCTTTTCCGGGCGTCAGCCGTCAAGTTCGCTGAAACCGGTGAGGAAGTGTGGCCCGACGAAGCGCTGCGGTAGCTCGAACTCGTCGCGATACTCCACCTCCACCAGATACAGGCCAAACGGATGCGCCGTGACACCGCCGGTACGGCGAATGCGGCTCTCCAGCACTTCCTTGGCCCACTCCACCGGGCGTTCGCCGGTGCCGATGGTCATCAGCACACCGGCAATGTTGCGCACCATATGGTGCAGGAACGCCCCGGCGCGGATATCCAGCACGATCATCTTGCCGTGACGCGTGACCCGCAGGTGATGGACTTCCTTGATCGGCGACTTGGCCTGGCACTGGCCGGCGCGGAACGCGCTGAAATCGTGGACGCCAACCAGGTGCTGCGCGGCTTCGGCCATGCGCTCGGCATCCAGCGGGCGGTGGTTCCAGGTGATTTCTTGGTTGAGGTGCGCCGGGCGGATCTGATCGTTGTAGATCACATAGCGGTAACGCCGGGCGATAGCCTTGAAGCGCGCATGAAAATGCGCCGGCATGACCTTCGCCCAACTGACACTGACGTCATGGGGCAAATTGATATTAGCGCCCATCACCCACGCCTTCATCGAGCGCTCGGCCTGAGTATCGAAGTGCACCACCTGGCCGCAGGCGTGTACGCCCGCGTCGGTGCGCCCGGCGCACATCAGCGAAACCGGCGAGTCAGCGACTTTGGACAGGGCCTTTTCCAGGGTTTCCTGCACCGTCAGCACGCCGGACGCCTGGCGCTGCCAGCCGCAATAGCGCGAACCTTTGTATTCCACGCCCAGGGCGATGCGGTAAAAGCCTGCAGCCGCCATTTCGGCAGCCGGGTTATCTATATTTGCCAAGAACTGAGAGCCTGATGAGTTGCGCAAAGGCGGGCATTATAAGGCGCTGCGCCCCAGACGCCATGTGTTTGGTGGCGGCAACGTAAAACGGCGACCCGAAGGCCGCCGTCTGGGTTAACCCTTGGCGATTACGCCAGTCGGCCAAGCATTTCCTTGGCTTCGCCGCGTTGGGTTTCGCTACCCTCGGTCAGCACTTCGGAAAGGATATCCCGCGCGCCATCCGCATCGCCCATGTCGATATAGGCCTGGGCGAGGTCCAGCTTGGTGGCGACTTCATCGGTGCCGGAGAGGAAGTCGAACTCCGGCTCATCACCACCCAACGCCGCATCTTCGGCGGTGAAAGACGGTTCGATCGGTGGACTTTCCAGGCTCTGGGACAGACGATCGAGTTCGGCGTTGACGTCATCCAGTTCCGAGGAGAACGCATCGGGCTTGGCCGCCGGGGCCGCCGGGGCCTCCGGCTCGTCGGCCAGGGACAGGTCGAAGTCTTCCGGCAAGTCGAGGTCGTCCAGGGCGGCCGGGGTCAGGGTCGGCGGTTCGACCGGCGACACATCCTTCATCTGATCTTCGAGCCCCGAAAGGAAGTCGTCATCGGACTGGGAAGACGGCGGCTCCAACTGCAGGTCGAGATCAAAGTCCGACAGGTCTTCCGAGGCTGGCTTGGCTTCGGTCTCTTGCTGCAGCAGCGCCTCGAAGGTCTGCTGATCGGCATTGTCCACCGCTGCCGGTGAAGCTGCCTCCAGCTCGTCCAGGCTCAGATCGAAATCAGTGTCGAACGCCTCTGCTTCAGCTTCCGGCACGGAAGCCGGCTTATCTTCCATCAGATCCTTGACGAATTGAGCGTCCAGCGCAGCGGCGGCCACGGCGGCACTCACCCCCGCTGCCAACACGGCCATGGCCGGGAAGCGCGACTTGAGCTGCTCGACCTGGGCATGGTTTTCACCATTGGCCACCAGTTGACGCTCCTGGGTGATGAAACCGTCCTTGTCGTTTTGCAGGCCGTAGACTTCCATCAGTTTCAAGCGCAAGTCGCTGCGCTTTGTTTCGTACTTGATGGCTTGCTCCAATACATCGGCCGCCTGGTTCAAGTGACCGCGGTCGATATGGGACTGCGCCTGCACCAGCGCATCATTGGCGTTTTCCGGCGCTACGGCGACAGCCAGGGGCGCAAGCACCGAGGCTACGCTCGGCGCCGCAGCCGGTGCGACGACAGGCGCCGGCGTAGGCGTAGGCGTAGGCGTAGGCGCGGCAGCCAACGTGACGTTCGGTGCCGGCACTTCCAGGCCAGCGAAGCTGTCCGGTGGCAGATCAAGGTCGATATTCGAGGTAAATTCCGGCTCTTCAGCCAGGGCGCGGGCCATGCGCACGTGCTTTTCTTCTGCGCGACGGGCATTGCGATGACGTGCCCACAACAGCAGGAGCAACACCACCACCAGACCAGCCGCACCGCCAATGACGCCGAGGACGATCGGGTTGGTCAGCAGCTCGTTGAATTTGTCTTCGCTGGTCGCAGGCACTGCGTCAGGCTTGATCGGCTCGGACGCCGGGGCCGCAGTGGCTGCCGCTTCGACGGGCACGACCACAGTGGCGGGCGGCTCACCAGCCAACTGCGCAGGCATGACCGCTGCTGCCTGGGCTGCCGGAGCGCCTTTTTCAGACTGCAACCTGGCCAGTTGATCGTTCTTGAGCTGGATCAGCTTTTGCAGCTTGTCCAACTGGCTCTGCAGGTCTGCTGCGCGGCTTTTCAGTTCTTCGTTGTCACGGCGCGTCGTGTCGAGCTGCTCCTGGGCCATCGCCAGTTTGTCGCCCAGGGCCCGGCCATCACCCGACTTACCCTTCGCACCCTTCTTGGCCGCTTCGGCCGAAACCAGGCTCAAGCTGTCCTTGGCATTGGTGCTAGCTGGCGCATTGCCTGCCTGGGTGCGCTTAGTCGCGTCCAGCTGCTGCTTGCCAGCCGCTTGATTGGTCGCGGCGCGACGGCCCTGGCGCCAGGCAGCGTTCTGCGCGGTCACTTCGGCAATGGCTTTGGTTTGTGGCAGCGCCGTGCTTTGTACGGTATCCGGCAGGCGCAGCACGCGACCGGTTTTCAGACGGTTGATGTTGCCATCGACAAAAGCGTGAGGGTTGAGCGCCTGGATCGCCAGCATGGTCTGCTGCACCGAAGCGCCATTGCGATGCTTTTCGGCGATTTCCCACAGCGTGTCATGGGCCGTGGTGGTGTGCTGGGCGGGCACGCTCACTGCGGGTGCGCTCAAACGAGGCGTGGCCGCGGTGTTGGTCGGCGTCGATGGGTCGAACTTGGCCGGGTCGAGCAACACGCTGTAGTCACGCATCAGGCGGCCATTCGGCCATTGCACTTGCAGCAGGAAACGCACGTAGGAATCAGGCAGCGGCTTGCTCGACGTGACACGCACCACACTGCGCCCGGCCGGGTTGATCACCGGCGTAAACGTCAGGTCATTGAGGAACGCCTGGCGATCGACCCCCGCATCCACAAACGCCTGGGACGATGCCAGGCTCGGGGTGATCTCGGCGGCCGTGAGGCCGCCGACGTCGAGCAATTCGATGTCCACCGACAATGGCTGGTTCAACTTCGACTTGAGGGTCATCTCCCCAAGCTGCAGCGCCTGCGCCATACCGGAGGACAGCGCCGAGGCGGCCGCTATTGCTAACACCAGTTTGCGAACTTGAACCATAGCCTCATCCTTTGTTTGAACACTCCCCGGCCTGCGAGAAGGTTGGTAACCGCTGCCATAAGGCACGGCGAGCCGATAGGTTACCGACGCGCAACTGTTCCTGCTTGGGGCCAAGCATAGCGCCTGGTTAGAATCAATCTACAAATTGCCGCCAAGTATCTTTTACACAAGGCCTTTTATCAACAACTGCGCCAGCTGCACCGCATTCAGTGCGGCGCCTTTGCGCACGTTATCTGACGTCAACCACAGATTTAGTTCCGCCGGATCGTCCACTCCCGCACGCACTCGGCCGACGTAGACTACATCCTGGCCGACGGCATCGCCCACGGCAGTCGGGTAATCCCCCTCCTCCACCCGCTCGATACTCGCTGCAGCGTCGAGAACGCGGTTGACGACGGCGAGGTCGACCGGCGAGCCCAATTGCAAAGACACAGTCAAGCTATCGCCAAAAAACACCGGGGCTTGAACGCAAGTTGCGGAAATCTTTAGTAAAGGAGTTTCCAGCACGGCGCGCAGTTCGTGTACGAGGCGTTTCTCCAGCTCTGTATGACCCTGGGCGTCCGGCGTGCCGACTTGTGCCAGCAGGTTGAACGCCATCTGCCGATCAAAGAATTTGGGCTCCAGGGGGCGCACATTCAGCAGCTCGGCGGTTTGGCGCGCCAACTCGCTGACCGCTTCACGGCCCTGAGCAGACACTGCCAGGTTGGCGGTAACGCTGACATGCTGGATATCCAGCACGCCGCGCAGCGGCGCCAGGACCACCGCCAGGTTGGTCGCGGACGGGCTCGGGCTACCGAGTTGGAACGGCTTTTTCAAACCTTCGAGCACATGGGCATTGGCTTCCGGCACCACCTGAGGCGCCTGCGCGGCCGGCAATGCGCCCGATAAATCAATCACCGAACAGCCGGCTGCCGTGGCACGCGGGGCGAAGCTCAGGGTCACCGCCGGGCCGGCCGCGAAAAACGCCAGTTGCGCCTTGCTGAAATCAAACTCATCGACTTCCCGCACACGCACGTTCTTGCCACGGAACGGCACCGATGCGCCCGCAGAGTTACTGCCCGCCAGCAGATACAGGGTGCCCACCGGGAAAGCCAGCTCTTCGAGGATCTGCACCAGGGTTTCACCGACGCTGCCGGTGGCGCCGATCACGGCGATATCAAAGGTCTGGGTCATGGGGGCTGCCTCGGGCATTGCGGGGGGAGCGGCACTTTACCGGGTGGCTGGGGGTGAGGCAATTAGCCCGGGGCTTGTGGTGTAGCTGACGGCGCTATCGGGGGCAAGCCCCCTCCCACAGTGAACAGCGTTTCAACGTTGGAATTCGGTCGAATGTGGGAGGGGGCTTGCCCCCGATAGCGCCCGAAAGAACAATAAAAAACCCGCGTCTGTCACCAGTCGCGGGTTTTTCTTAGTGCCTTACGCGATCAACGCTCCAGCAGAATCCGCAGCATGCGGCGCAGCGGTTCGGCCGCGCCCCACAGCAGTTGGTCGCCGACGGTGAACGCGCCCAGGTATTGGGTGCCCATGTTCAGCTTGCGCAGACGCCCCACCGGTACATTCAGGGTGCCGGTGACCTTGGTCGGGCTCAGCTCCTGCATGCTGATGTCGCGGCTGTTCGGCACCAGCTTGACCCATGGGTTGTGCTGGCTGATCAGCCCTTCGATATCGGCGATCGGCACGTCTTTGTTCAGCTTGATGGTCAGCGCCTGGCTGTGGCAGCGCATGGCGCCGATGCGCACGCAGATGCCGTCCACCGGGATCGGGCTCTTGAAACGACCGAGGATCTTGTTGGTCTCGGCCTGGGCCTTCCACTCTTCACGGCTCTGGCCGTTCGGCAGTTCCTTGTCGATCCACGGGATCAGGCTACCGGCCAACGGTACGCCGAAGTTCTCGGTCGGGTACGCGTCGCTGCGCATGGCTTCGGCCACACGGCGGTCAATGTCGAGGATCGCGCTGGCTGGGTCGGCCAGTTGATCGGCGACGGCCGCGTGGGTCGCGCCCATCTGCTTGATCAGTTCGCGCATGTTCTGCGCGCCGGCGCCGGACGCCGCCTGATAGGTCATGGCGCTCATCCACTCGACCAGGCCGGCTTCGAAGAGGCCGCCCAGACCCATCAGCATCAGGCTGACGGTGCAGTTGCCACCGATGTAGTTCTTGGTGCCAGCGTCGAGCTGCTGGTCGATGACCTTGCGGTTGACCGGATCGAGAACGATCACCGCATCGTCCTGCATGCGCAGGCTGGATGCAGCGTCGATCCAATAACCCTGCCAGCCGGCTTCGCGCAGCTTGGGGAAGACTTCGCTGGTGTAGTCGCCACCCTGGCAGGTCAGAATCACATCGAGAGTTTTCAGCTCTTCAATGCTGTAGGCGTCCTTGAGCGGAGCAATATCCTTGCCCACGGACGGCCCTTGGCCGCCCACGTTCGAAGTGGTGAAAAACACCGGCTCAATAAGATCGAAATCCTGCTCTTCCAGCATCCGCTGCATGAGCACGGAACCGACCATACCGCGCCAACCGATCAGACCTACACGTTTCATCGCAACTACACCTTGTTAAAAAGTGGGCCGCCTTGCAGCAACAACTGCAAGCGGGCCCGAGAGATTACAGATTCCGCAGCGCGGCGACTACTGCGTCGCCCATTTCTTGCGTACCGACTTTGGTGCAACCCTTCGACCAGATGTCGCCGGTGCGCAAGCCCTGGTCCAGCACCAGGCTCACGGCCTTCTCGATGGCATCCGCCGCGTCACTCAGGTTGAAGCTGTAACGCAGCATCATCGACACCGACAAAATAGTCGCCAACGGGTTGGCAATGCCCTGGCCGGCGATGTCCGGCGCCGAACCGTGGCACGGCTCGTACATGCCCTTGTTGTTGGTGTCCAAGGACGCCGACGGCAGCATGCCGATGGAACCGGTGAGCATCGACGCCTGGTCGGACAGGATGTCGCCGAACAGGTTGTCGGTGACGATCACGTCGAACTGCTTCGGCGCGCGCACCAATTGCATGGCGGCGTTATCGACGTACATGTGGCTGAGTTCGACGTCCGGGTAGTCTTTGGCGACTTCCTCGACGATTTCACGCCACAACTGGCTGGAGGCCAGGACGTTGGCCTTATCGACCGAGCAGATCTTCTTGCTACGCACGCGGGCCATGTCGAAACCGACCCGGGCGATACGGCGAATTTCGCTTTCGCTGTACGGCAGGGTGTCGTAGGCCTGGCGCTCGCCATTTGGCAGTTCGCGCACACCGCGCGGCGAGCCGAAGTAGATACCGCCGGTCAGCTCGCGCACGATCAGGATATCCAGGCCCGCCACCACTTCCGGCTTGAGGCTCGACGCGTCGGCCAGTTGCGGGTAGAGGATCGCCGGGCGCAGGTTGCCGAACAGGCCCAGTTGCGCACGGATCTTCAGCAGGCCGCGCTCAGGGCGAATGTCACGGTCGATCTTGTCCCATTTCGGGCCACCCACGGCGCCGAGCAGCACGGCGTCGGCAGCACGGGCGCGGTCCAGGGTCTCGTCGGCCAGGGGCACGCCGTGCTTGTCGATGGCCGCGCCGCCGATCACGTCGTGGCTCAATTCGAAGCCCAGGTTGTACTTGGTGTTGGCCAACTCCAGGACTTTGACCGCTTCGGCCATGATTTCCGGACCAATACCGTCGCCTGGAAGAATCAGAATCTGCTTGCTCATGCGTTCCTCATTTCATCGTGCGACCCGCCCAGAGGCAGGTCGGGAAAAATACTCAGCGTTCGGCCCAAACCACCAGCACGTCGGTGCTGAAGGTGCCGTCGGCTTGAATTTCATAGTAATCGCGGACTTCCTGGCCCATCGCCTGTTGCAGCTCAAGGATCGCCGCGCACAAGGCCGGCGGCGTGCGCATGCGCTCGACCCACGAGGTGTATTCCAGGCGCAGGCGCTGGCGGCTGCTGTTGCGCACATGCAGACCGGCTTCGCTGAGCTGGCGCATCCATTCGGCGGCGGAGTAATCGCGCACGTGGCTGGTGTCGCGCAGCACTTCGACGGTTTGCAGGTAAGTGTCCAACAGCGGGCTACCCGGTGACAAGACATCGACAAACGCCGCCACGCCACCCGGCTTAAGCACCCGGCGCACTTCGCGCAGGGCCAGGCCGAGGTCGCTCCAATGGTGCGCCGAATAGCGGCTGAACACGAAGTCGAATTCGCCGTCGGCGAACGGCAAGCGCTCAGCGGCGCCGTGTACCGTGCGGATATTGCCCAAGCCACGGTCCACGGCAGCGGCGGCGACCACGTCAAGCATCTGCAGGGACAGGTCGTAGGCCACCACTTCTTTTACCAGCGGCGCCACATGGAAACTGACATGACCGGCACCGCAGCCCAAATCCAGCAGTCGCGCAGCGCCGTGCCCGGCCAGTTCGGCCTGGAGCAGCGCGAATTCAGTGCCTTGGGCGTGTACGGCACTGCTCAGGTAGGCCGAGGCCTGCTCGCCGAATTGTTTTTGCACGACTTGGGTGTGGGCGGCTTTGGTCATGGGAGTTTCCTCAATGGACCTTGTGGTGTTTGTTCTGGCCCCATCGGGGGCAAGTCGAATCGTCGCACCGCCCCTCCCACATTTGAACGTGCTCACAATTCAACATGTGGGAGGAAGCTTGCTCCCGATGGCGGCGGTCCTGCCTACATCACATCAAGCGTCGCGAAACAACCAAGGCTGGCTGGCCCGATGCTTGGTTTCAAACGCGGCAATCGCATCGCCGTCCTGCAAGGTCAGGCCGATGTCGTCCAGGCCGTTGATCAGGCAGTGCTTACGGAAAGCATCGACTTCAAAGTGATACACCTTGCCGTCCGGACGGGTCACCGTCTGTGCAGCCAAGTCAACCGTCAGTTGGTAGCCGACATCGGCTTCGACTTGCTTGAACAGCTCGTCCACTTCGGCATCGCTCAAGATGATCGGCAGCAAGCCGTTCTTGAAGCTGTTGTTGAAGAAGATGTCGGCGTAGCTCGGCGCGATGATGCTGCGAAAGCCATATTCTTCCAGGGCCCACGGCGCGTGTTCGCGGCTGGAACCGCAGCCGAAGTTTTCCCGCGCCAGCAGCACGCTGGCACCCTGGTAACGTTCGGCGTTGAGCACGAAGTCCTTGTTCAGCGGGCGCTTGGAGTTGTCCTGGTAGGCGTAGCCCACGTCCAGGTAGCGCCACTCGTCGAACAGGTTAGGGCCGAAACCGGTGCGCTTGATCGACTTCAAGAACTGCTTGGGGATGATCTGGTCAGTGTCCACGTTGGCACGGTCCAACGGCGCGACAAGACCTGTGTGTTGGGTAAAAGCTCTCATCGGGTATTCCTCAGATCAATTCGCGAACGTCGATGAAACGACCGTTGACGGCAGCGGCGGCGGCCATGGCCGGGCTGACCAGGTGGGTACGCCCACCGGCGCCCTGACGCCCTTCGAAGTTACGGTTGGAGGTCGACGCGCAATGCTCGCCGGACTCCAAGCGGTCCGGGTTCATCGCCAGGCACATGGAGCAGCCCGGCTCACGCCATTCAAAACCGGCTTCGAGGAAGATCTTGTCCAGGCCTTCCGCTTCGGCCTGGGCTTTCACCAGGCCCGAACCCGGCACCACGATGGCCTGCTTGATGGTCGAGGCGACTTTGCGGCCCTTGGCGATCACCGCCGCGGCGCGCAGGTCTTCGATCCGCGAGTTGGTGCAGGAACCGATGAACACGCGATCCAACTGAATGTCGGTGATCGCCTGGTTGGCTTTCAAGCCCATGTACTTCAAGGCACGCTCGATCGAACCGCGCTTGACCAGGTCGGTTTCCTTGGCCGGGTCCGGCACGTTCTGGTCGACGGCCAAGACCATTTCCGGCGAGGTGCCCCAGCTGACTTGCGGCTTGATCTGGCTGGCGTCGAGTTCAACCACGGTGTCAAACACGGCATCGGCATCGGAGACCAGGTCTTTCCAGGCCTCAACGGCGGTATCCCAGTCGGCGCCTTTCGGAGCGAATGGACGGCCTTTTACGTATTCGACGGTTTTTTCATCCGCCGCCACCATGCCCACGCGGGCACCGGCTTCGATGGACATGTTGCAGATGGTCATGCGGCCTTCGACGGACAGGTCGCGAATGGCGCTGCCGGCGAATTCGATGGCATGGCCGTTACCGCCGGCGGTGCCGATCTTGCCGATCACGGCGAGCACGATGTCCTTGGCGGTCACGCCAAACGGCAATTGGCCTTCGACGCGTACCAGCATGTTCTTCATTTTCTTGGCGACCAGGCACTGGGTGGCGAACACATGTTCCACCTCGGACGTGCCGATGCCGTGGGCCAGGGCACCGAACGCGCCGTGGGTGGAGGTGTGGGAGTCGCCGCAGACCACGGTCATGCCGGGCAAGGTGGCACCCTGCTCCGGGCCAATCACGTGAACGATGCCCTGACGCACGTCATTCATCTTGAATTCGGTGATGCCATATTCGTCGCAGTAGTCGTCGAGGGTTTGCACCTGCAAACGCGACACCGTGTCGATAATGGCGTCGATCCCGCCCTTGCGCTCCGGGGTGGTCGGCACGTTGTGGTCCGGGGTGGCGATGATCGAGTCGACGCGCCAAGGCTTACGCCCGGCCAGTCGCAGGCCTTCGAACGCTTGGGGCGAGGTCACTTCATGGATGATGTGACGGTCGATATAGATCAGCGACGAGCCATCGTCGCGCCGTTTCACTTCATGGGAATCCCAAAGCTTGTCGTAAAGCGTTTTGCCGGCCATCAGTCGGTCCTCATCAGCGGTCTTTCTATGCCCCGGGTCTTGAGACATTCAATAACCCTTTGGCTTGTGAGGCTGATGGTATGGCGCTACATTAAATAACTCAAATTCATATTTTTTATGCTTTGGATTACCAACTGGAATACCACAATGGACCTGGCCAACCTCAATGCCTTTATCGCCATCGCCGAGACCGGCAGCTTCTCCGGCGCCGGCGAGCGCCTGCACCTGACCCAACCGGCCATCAGCAAACGCATTGCCGGCCTGGAGCAACAATTAAAGGTGCGTTTGTTCGATCGCCTGGGCCGTGAAGTCGGCTTGACCGAAGCCGGGCGTGCCTTGTTGCCGCGCGCCTATCAGATTCTCAACGTATTGGACGACACCCGGCGCGCCCTCACCAACCTCACCGGCGAAGTCAGCGGGCGTCTCACATTGGCCACCAGCCACCATATCGGCCTGCATCGCCTGCCGCCGATCCTGCGCACCTTCACCCGGCAATACCCCAACGTTGCGCTGGATATTCAGTTTCTCGACTCGGAAGTGGCCTACGAAGAGATCCTGCATGGCCGCGCCGAAGTGGCGGTGATCACCCTGGCGCCCGAGCCGCACAACCTGGTGCGCGCCACCCCGGTTTGGGACGACCCGCTGGATTTCGTAGTTGCGCCCGAGCACAGCCTGACCCACACCGGCTCGGTCAGCCTGGTGGACATCGCCGGGCACCCGGCGGTTTTCCCCGGTGGCAACACGTTTACCCATCACATTGTCAGACGCCTGTTCGAGGCCCAGGGCCTCACGCCGAACATCGCGATGAGCACAAACTATCTGGAAACCATCAAGATGATGGTGTCCATCGGCTTGGCGTGGAGCGTATTACCGCGCACCATGCTCGATGATCAAGTGGCAAGTATCGCTTTGCCAGGCATACAACTCAGTCGCCAGCTAGGCTATATCGTGCATACCGAAAGGACGCTGTCGAACGCTGCGCGGGCTTTTATGAGCCTTTTGGATGCACAGGTCGATCTGCCAGGGACACCGGCATGAAACTGTGCGGCCTCAAGGCCTGAGCAAAACCGCGCCGAACGCCCATCGAGCCAAGGCTTTTTGATAATGCCCAATCCCGTCGACCCAATGCCATCCCTACCCCGCATTTACGCCCTTGACCCTAAAGAGGCGGAACAAAGCTGGGACAGCGCCCCGCAACTGCTGGCAGCGCTTAACGCTGCGCGGCTGGGTGCGTGGTGTTGGGAAATCGATACCGGGCGTATCAGTTGGTCACGGGGCACCCAGGCGCTGTTCGGTTTTGACCCGCGCCAACCATTGCCCAAGGATCTGGATTACCTGGACCTGCTCGCGCCGGAAGACCGCGCCCGGGTGGTCCGCGCGTTTCACGCAATAGTCGCCGGCGAGCCATTCGAGCAGGCCATGCACCATCATATCCAGTGGCCGGATGGCAGCCAGCACTGGCTGGAAATCAATGGCAGCCTGGCACCGGACAAAGCCGGCCGGCGCCGCATGATCGGGGTGATCCGCGAGACCACCCGCCAACGCGAACGCGAACACGCCCTCAGCCACTCCGAAAAACGCTTCGCCACGCTGTTTCACCTGTGCCCGAACATGGTCCTGCTCACCCGCCAGTCCGACGGATTGATCAGCGAAGCCAACCAGTATTTCGAGATCCTCTTCGGCTGGCCGGTCGCCGACGCCATCGGTCGCACCACCTTGGACCTCGGCCTGTGGCGCCACCCCGAACAACGCGCGCAACTGGTCAAGGCCACCCAGCGCAAGGGTGAACCCATCACCATGGAAGTCCAGTTCTGTGCCAGCAACGGGCAGATCCACGACGGCACGCTCTGCGCACAGAAGGTCGAACTGGAGGGCGAGGCTTACCTGATCAGCACCTTTCTCGACACCACCGAGCGTAAAAACGCCGAACAAGCCTTAAAGGACAGCCAAGAGCGCCTGGACCTGGCCCTGGACTCGGCGCAATTGGGCACCTGGGACTGGCACATTCCCACCGGCATGCTCTACGGCTCAGCACGCGCTGCCCAACTGCACGGCCTGCCGTCCGAGGCGTTCCATGAATCGTTCGAAGCGTTTTTCGAGGGCATGCCCAAGGAAGAGCGTGAGAATATGCGTAATGCCTATCGCACCCTGCGCGAAGGCCCAGCCGGCAACTATCAGCTGACTTACCGCGTACCACTGGAAGACGGCAGCTCGCGCTACCTGGAAAGTCGCGCACGCCTGTACCGCGACGAGCGAGGCGCGCCGCTGCGCATGGCCGGCACCCTGCTGGACATCACCGACCAGGTCGAGCGCGAACAACGCCTGAGCGCCTCCGAAGAAAAGTTCGCCAGCCTGTTCCAGGCCAGCCCCGACCCGATCTGCGTCACCTGCCTGGACAGCGGCGAGTTCATCGAGATCAACCCAGCGTTCACCCAGACCTTTGGCTGGACGGCCGCCGAAGTGATCAACATGAACGCCGAACAGATCGGTCTGTGGGACGAGTCGAGCCAGCGCCTGCAACGCATTGAACAGGTGATTCGCGACCAGGCGCTGAGTAACGTGGCCATCGTTGCGCACCACAAAAGCGGCCAGGCCCTGACCTGCGTGATTTCCAGCCGTCTGATCAAGGTCGGCGACCAGCCGTGCATCGTCACCACCCTGCGCGACATTACCCAGCAGCAACGTTCGGAGGCCGCGCTGAAGGCCAGCGAAGAAAAATTCGCCAAGGCCTTTCATTCCAGCCCCGACGCGATTTCCATCACCGAACACGACACCGGCCGCTATGTGGAGGTGAACGACGGCTTCTGCCGCCTGACCGGTTTTCGCGCCGAAGACGTCATTGGCCTGACGCTGTACCAGGTCGGCATCTGGGCCGATGAAAACCAACGCGCGGTGCTGCTGGCCGAACTGCAACTCAAAGGCCGTATCCGCCATTTGGAAATGCTCTGGCACAACAAGCGCGGCGATGTGCTGGCGGTGGAGGTTTCAGTCGAGCCGATCACCCTCAATGAAACCCCCTGCCTGCTGCTGACCGCACGGGATGTAAGCCTGTTGAAAAATGCCCAGGCGCAGATCCGCCACCTGGCCTACCACGACCCGCTGACCAACCTGCCCAACCGGGCGCTGCTGATGGACCGCCTGAGCCAGCAGATCGCTCTGCTTAAGCGCCATAACCTGCGCGGTGCATTGCTGTTTCTCGACCTCGACCACTTCAAGCACATCAACGATTCCCTCGGCCACCCGGTGGGCGATACCGTGCTGAAAATCGTCACCGCACGCCTGGAAGCCAGTGTGCGCATGGAAGACACGGTGGCGCGCCTGGGTGGCGATGAGTTCGTGGTGCTGCTCAGCGGCCTGGAGGGCACGCGCACCGAAGTCAGCGCCCAGGTTCAGGAACTGGCCGATACCCTGCGTGAATTGCTGTCCGAACCGATGTTCCTGGACGGCCAACGCCTGCAGGTCACGCCGAGCATTGGCGTGGCGCTGATCCCCGATCATGGCTCGACCCCAGCCGACTTGCTCAAACGTGCTGACATCGCGTTGTACCGGGCCAAGGATTCGGGGCGCAACGCCACGCAGATGTTCCACAACAGCATGCAGAAAACCGCCAGCGAACGACTGCGCATGGAAACCGACCTGCGCCTGGCCCTGGCACGCGGCGAATTCAGCGTGCATTACCAGCCCCAGGTGGACGCGCGCGGCAATAAGATCGTCGGCGCCGAGGCGCTGGTGCGCTGGCAGCATCCGCAACTGGGCGCGCAGGCGCCGTCCGAATTCATCAAGGTGCTGGAAGACAGCGGCCTGATCCTCGAAGTTGGCACCTGGATACTCGATGAAGCGTGCGCCGCCTTCGAGCAGTTGATCAAAGAAGGCAAGGTGGACCCGCAGAATTTCAGCCTGTGCGTGAACATCAGCCCCCGGCAGTTTCGCCAGAACGACTTTGTCGAACGGATCGAGCGCAGCCTCAAACAGCATTCATTGCCTTACAGCCTGCTGAAACTGGAAATCACCGAAGGCATCGTGATCCAGAACCTCGATGACACCATCAGCAAAATGCTTCGCCTGAAAAAGCTCGGCGTCAGTTTTGCAATGGACGACTTCGGCACCGGTTACTCATCGCTCACCTACCTCAAGCGCTTGCCGGTGGATGCGCTGAAGATCGACCAGTCCTTCGTGCGCGATGCCACCCACGACCCCAACGACGCCGAAATCATCCGCGCCATTGTGGCCATGGCCCGCAGCTTGAACCTGGAGGTGATCGCCGAAGGCGTCGAAACCCCGGAGCAACTGGCGTTCCTGCAAAAGCTGGGCTGCCACTTATTCCAGGGCTATTTGCACAGCCGCCCATTACCAATAGAAGGGTTCAGGCTATTGCTGGATTAAGGCTCAGACCAGCTTCAGGGCCCGAAACCCCGAATTCATCCAACGCGATGAGGCCAAGTCGTGCTTTTCTCCATAGAAATCCAGCACCCCATCGATCACCGCCACCGAATGCCCATTGTCCGCCAGGGTGCCGATCGCACCCTTGGCCAACTCTGCGACCGTACTTTCACGCAAGTAGCCAAACAACCCGAGGCGGCGCAGCGCTTCGCCTGGGAACTCACCATCGTTGAGGGTATGCAGAGCCGCCGTGTAACTCTCGCGGGCACGAAAATCGTTGTTCTCGATCTGCGCGCGTTTGGCGCTGACCGCGTACAAAAAGTGGGCGGCATCCAGCAACTGCCGATTACGGCCATAAAAGTTCGACTCGGCGGCGGCCTGGCGCACTTCCTCGTGGGTCAGTTGCAGCCGGAAGGAATCTCGCATGACCACGTCATATCCGGCCGGGGTGATTTGAACCTGCTTATAGATCCCCCCGGGGTCCCGCCCGAACCGGATCATCGCCGCCTTGATCGCCGATACCGTGACGCAATTGCCTTCTACCCCTTGGTAAAATCCACTCCAGATGTCCGCAGGCCGGATGCTCGGGACCACAGGGACGGCGTCGCGATTGCTCGAGGGCGACGCTTGATCGTTGAACAAAATGTACCCGTAACCCCGATCCACCTTTTGCGGAGCGCCACGGTCATGCCTGACCCCCTCGCGCACCAGCGCCGCCCCGCGGTTATGGGTTTCCAGTACACCGACCGCCCCCTGGCCGGCCATATCGCTCACCGGAACAAACTGAGACAGGCCGAACACCCCCATACCCTGCAGACAACGCTGGGGAGTCTCGCCCTCGAGCGTCTTCGACAAGGCGGCTTCAAACGTGGCATACCCCTGGGTCAGTTGCTTGCGCTTAACAAACGCTGCAAACACAAAGTTGGCATCCTTGACCACGTCGCTGTCTGCCCCCGCGAAGCGTGAAGCCTGCGACGCCTGCTGCAACTCCTGGCGGGACAGGTGCAGCTTGAATTCATCCTTCATCGTGACGTCGTACCCGTCCCCCGAAGGTACTAACTCATTAAACATCGCGGCTGGGCGCTGACCGAACGTCACCATCATCAACTTGATCACGGCCGCGTGGGTGCTGCAATCAAAGTTCTCGCCAAACCGCCGCTCGGTTGCGTTGAACGCCAAAGCGATATCAGCCGGTTTTTCACCTGCAGGCCTCACCGGAAATACGCGCAAAGCATCGCGTTGCTGGGCTGTTGCATTCATTGAACGGCCACCCGTGGAGATATTCATGCACTGAGTTCCTGACACCTTAAAAATCATTTGTCGAACAGACAGCCAGATTCAGACTGGCTGCACTGTTCGCTGAACTGAAAACAACCGTCGTCACATTAGGGCTATGGCATCACCCTGCGTGGGGGCTTTTCCCTGTCGGCCCCACAGCTCTTCGCGGCCGTTGATAACCGCCACCGAATGCTGGGCCCGATTGCACATGCCCAACTGCCCATTGGCGAGTTCGCGTACAGAAACCTTCTTCATGTGCTTGCTCAACCCCAGCCGCTTCAAACCCTCCCCCGCCCCCCTCTCATCCTCGCCATCATTCAGACTGCGAATCGCCGCGTTAAAACTGCGCGCCGCCCTGCCATCGTTGTTTTCGTTCTGGGCACGCTTGGCACTGACCGCAAAGAGAAACTCCGCATCCTTGAGCATCTCTTTGTCACGTCCGACAAATTTTGCCCCCCGCGCGCCTTCGGTGAGCTCCCGGTCCGTCAGGTTGACCGATACACCATCGCGCATGACCACCTCATAGCCACGCTCGGTTTTTTTCACTTCCTTGAAAATATCCGTAGGGCTTTGGCCAAACCGGTACATCGCCGCCTTGATGGCCGACACCGTCACACAGTTGCCATCCGGTCCTTGGCGAAAGCCGCTCCAGATGTTGTCGGGCTTCGCACCATTGCGTTTTCTCGAAAGGCCAGCAATGTTCGCAGCAGGCGCAGGTTGTGGCGCCGCCGGCTCTGGCACCACGCGCGGCGCGACCTCAGGTCGGGGCGGGGCTATATCCGGCACGGCTTTATCTTTCTTATCAGACACCAGGCTGATTAATTGAGTAAAAAAAGACGTGAACAGTGTCACTAACTTATCGACTACATCTGAGTTATTCGCCACGCCAGCGCGGTTATCCTGCGCATTTATCGGCCGGGGATTATTTCCAGAGGCCGGATCATTTACGACCCTGTCGAATTGAGGAAATTGTTCATTTTTTGCACTCTTGGAATCAACCGAAAGTAACTGACGCACACCCACGACACGCGCAATATTATTAATTGAACAACACGACATACATGCCTCCACTGGCATGCACTTCCCGAAACATTAAACTTCAAAGAAGTGCGCGCCCTATTCGTTCTTATTAAAAGAGGTTGATACCGTCAGGACCGGCGCAGTGACCGGGGGCTGATGCGCCAGTCCCTCGAATCAAATCGACTTTCCGCCGGCCCAGGGCTGGTGACATCCGGGGCGGGCGTATCCGGCAGCGGCGGCGGCGGCGGCGTAATCGGCGTAATCGGCGGAACCACGGGGACAGTCGGTTGCGGAGTGACGCCATGCGCATGGCTGGGCATCACGCCAGGACTTGGGGTCGGCCTGACATGGGAGTGAATGTGACGCTCCGGCATCACGTTAAGCTTGCGAAGTGTCTCGGGCAGGGGCGGGACGTGGGGTAAAGACGGCATCACCCTCGGCACCACTTCGCTGTTCGCAAGCGCCTTGGTATCAGGGCAAGGACAGTGGCCGACGTTTACATTCACCTGCACATTGGCATTGGCATCCTTGGTCACGGAGACGCCGGATTTGTGCACGTGCGGTAACACCGACAAAGCGTGCTGCCCTCGCGGGTCAAGCGTCAATGTAGAGTGTCCCGGCAGTTGGCGCGCATCGACTGGAGCGGCGAGCGGCTTATACTGAGTGGGGAATGCACCAGGCGCACTATTCTTCCCCGACAATATCTCGCGCATGGTTTTGAAGACTTGCTCCAGCATGTCAATCAACCGCGAGAAGCCACCTACGTCAATCGTCATTGCATTGTTCGCCACGTTGAAATGGTCATGACGTAACGCCACAGGAGTGGCAAGCGCGTTGCCCACAGAAGTACCCGATTGGTGGATGGCTGTCGACGCAGATGACGGCTGCCGCCCCGTGGCGGTTGTATCAACATTGAGGAAGGGCGAATGGTTAATCGTTAGAGACATCAGCGAGTTCCTTATTGGCACGCCCCGGCTCAGTTAATTGGCCAAAGACGCGAGAGTTTTTCTTGGCTGAAAGCAACTCACGCTGCTTCACAGTCCGTACTTTCGTGGAAGGTGAGGCCATCGAGTTCCAGAAATCGCGACTTATATAAGGAAACCAAATCAAACTTTCGGATTTTGCCTCATGGCCATTTAGAAAAACCCGCACCCCAAGTACCCCTGCCGAACATTAACGGGACACACCCGCTAATAAACCCTGTTCTGCGCAACTTACCGATACAACCCTAGACACTGCGCAGCCGCCGAGTGTGATATTCCAACCCCCATAAACGCAAAATGCCCCGCATCTTTCGATACGAAGCATTTTATTGAAAAACCCCACCCATTCATCCACTGTTGCAATGCACTTTAAAGGCATTCAAGTGTTATAGCTTATGACTCAGGTTCACCAGAATGGGCCATCCCCAGCAATCGACTCACCTGCTTCAAATCGGTCTCGCGGCGCATTGCGGTAAACAACTCCACCGCCTCGGGATAATTGCGCGTCAACATTGCCAACCACTGCTTCAGCCGACCGGGTGCCTGACGTTCGGTCAGTTGCGCCACCGACTGGGTCCAGAAGTCCTGGAGCATCGGCTGCATTTGCGCCCAGGTCATTGCCACAACCTCTTCACCGGCCCGCGCCGCCGCGATCTGCCGCGCAAGATCCGGACGCGCAACCAGCCCGCGCCCGAGCATGATGTCTTCGGCGCCGCTGACTTCGCGGCAACGCTTCCAGTCTTCGACACTCCAGATATCGCCATTGGCAAACACCGGCACCTTGACCACATCCTGCACGCGTGGAATCCACTCCCAGTGGGCCGGCGGCTTGTAGCCATCGGTCTTGGTCCGCGCATGCACGACGATATGCGCCGCACCACCCTCTGCCAGGGCCGTCGCGCAGACCAGCGCGCCATCCGGGCTGTCGAAGCCCAGGCGCATCTTGGCGGTCACCGGGATATGCGCCGGCACCGCGCGACGCACATGCTCGACGATGCGGTTGAGCAACTCCGGCTCCTTGAGCAGCACCGCACCGCCGCGCGACTTGTTGACGGTCTTGGCCGGGCAGCCGAAGTTCAGGTCGATCACTTGCGAGCCCAACTCGCAAGCCAGCGCCGCGTTTTCCGCCAGGCACACCGGGTCGGAACCGAGCAACTGCACACGCAGCGGCACGCCAGCGGCGGTGTGGGCACCGTGCAGCAGTTCCGGGGCGAGCTTATGGAAATACGCCGGGGTGAGGAGGCGGTCGTTGACGCGGATAAATTCGGTCACGCACCAGTCGATACCGCCCACGCGGGTCAACACGTCCCGCAGGATGTTGTCGACCAACCCCTCCATGGGCGCTAAAGCAATTTGCATGGAAAACACTCAACAAAAATCGTGGCGCAGTTTACTGGGTTTCCCGTCGCAACCGTTAACCCCCTGTCAGGGCGGGGCCGTAGCCGTCGAGAAACTCCGCCGGCATGCGCTTGGGCTTGCCGCTGGACAGTTCGATGCAGACGAAGGTGGTTTGCGCGCGCAGTAAGGTCGCGCCGTCGCGAGGGCGTACCAACTGGAAACGACGGGTCATTTTCAGGCGCTGGTCCCAGTCGACGATCCAGGTCGCCAGTTGCAGCTCGTCGCTTTCATAGGCCGCTGCCAGGTAGTCGATCTCATGGCGTACCACGGCCATGGCGCGGTCCAGTCGCCGGTACTCGGTGAGGTCCAGCCCCAGGCGCTGGGAATGGCGCCAGGCACAACGTTCCAGCCAGGACACGTACACCGCGTTATTGGCGTGCCCCAGGCCGTCGATGTCCTCAGCGGCGACCAGCAGATCGATGATAAACGGCGTTGCCAAATCCCAGCCCATGCCTTGCTCCAGTCGATTGATGTCGGCAGGGCAGTGTATCAGGCAGTTTGGCGCGCCTGTAAACGGCAGCCCGCCAGCAGGGCCAGCACCGCGTCGACCACCCGGGGATCGGCCAGCACTCGCTGGTGTCCGCCCTGCTCCAGGCGCAACAGGCGGCTGTCGAACCAGGCGTCGTGGATGACCTGGGACGCGCTGACCGGCACGAAGGTATCGTCTTCGGCATGCACGATCAGACCGGGGAGGTTCATCTGGTAATGGGCCACATCCAAATGCTTGAGCGGCATGCCCAGGGTCAGCTCGACCTCCTGGATAAACGCCGAGCGCGCCCGCGACGGCAACCCGACCATGCCGGCGAACCCACACAGCACATCAAGGAAGCGCGATGGCGCAGCAATGCTCACCAGCGCTTTGGTGCGCAGCCCCAACTGCACCGCCAGCATCGCACTCGCGCCACCCATAGAGTGGCCGACCACCGCATGCAGCGGCGGCAGCTCGGCCGCCGCTTCAAGCATGGCGCGGGCAAACAGCAGCACGTGGGCTTCACGCCCCGGCGAACGGCCGTGAGCCGGGCCATCCAGGGCAATCACCGAATAGCCGTTCTCCACCAGCGCGGTGATCAGGCTGGCGAACTGGGTGGGCCGCCCTTCCCAACCGTGCATCAGCAGCACCGCCGGGCCTTGGCCCCAGCGCAACGCCGACAGACCAAAACGCAAGGTGATGCGCTCTGCGTGCGCCAACAGCGGCAACTCCCACTCACGCGGCGGCAGATCCCGTGGGGTCATGAAGACCCGCCGCATGGTGTTGGCCACCGTGTGCGGCGCCAGGCGCCCCAAGGTGCCGTTGACGCTACGAATCCAGGTCAATGCGCCCATTCTGCAAACCCTCTTAACGTATGGCCGACTTCGCGGCACGCAACACACGATCCGACAATTCACCCGACCCCAGGGCACGCGCCAATGCCAGCCCACCGACCATCAAGGCCATGTCCGACAGGGCCTTGTCGGTGTCTTCCGGGCTGGCGGCCAGTTGCGCTGCCATCAACTCCACATGCTCATTGAGTACTTGGCGAAACGCGTCCGGCAGGCGGGCCATCTCGCCCACGGTTGCCGGAATCGGGCAGGCCTTGGCCGTGGAGTCACGGTGCTTGCGCGACAGGTAGAACGCCGCAACCAAGGCGCGGCGTTCTTCGCCGGTGAGTTGCGCATCCATGTCGTCAATCGATGCACGGCGCTGGGCCAACAATTGGCTGAAGGCTTCGAGCATCAGCGCATCCTTGCTTTCAAAGTGCGCGTAGAAACCGCCGACGGTCAGCCCCGCCGCGCCCATGACTTCACCGACGCTCGGCTCGGCCGGGCCACGCTGGATCAACGCGGCGCTGGCGGCCTGCAGGATACGTTCGCGGGTTTGCGCTTTTTTATCGCTCATCGTTGCCTCCGACTCTCATGGATTTAATATTATAACCATAATAATATTTCACAAGCGAGTGGCATAACCACTGGTCAGAAGCCCGCATGGGCAAGAGAAAGGAGAATTGGCCAAACACCAGACAAACAAAAGGGCCATTCAATAATTGAATGACCCTTAAAAATCCCGCAGAGCGGGTAATCGTGGCGTCCCCTAGGGGACTCGAACCCCTGTTACCGCCGTGAAAGGGCGGTGTCCTAGGCCACTAGACGAAGGGGACACAAACCTTCTATACAACTGATCAGGCTGAGACTGATCGATTCAAGTACGGCGTGGCCAGAACCTTGAACCTGTAAATTGGTGGAGCTAAACGGGATCGAACCGTTGACCTCTTGCATGCCATGCAAGCGCTCTCCCAGCTGAGCTATAGCCCCGGATTTTTCGCCTCGCGGCGCAGCAGACCTTGCGAACTGCTTGTTGAAACTGGCGTCCCCTAGGGGACTCGAACCCCTGTTACCGCCGTGAAAGGGCGGTGTCCTAGGCCACTAGACGAAGGGGACAAAACCTTCTGTACTACATGATCAAGCTAGGCTTGATCGATTCAAGGACGGTGTGGCCAGACCTTGAACCTGTAAATTGGTGGAGCTAAACGGGATCGAACCGTTGACCTCTTGCATGCCATGCAAGCGCTCTCCCAGCTGAGCTATAGCCCCTCATCGGTGAGGACGGGGCGAATCTTAATGGCGCTTTGGAAACGTGTCAAATTTATTTTCAACAATTTCCAAAGTTTTTTGCCGGGATAACAATCACTTACCAACCAAACCCCGAAAAACCGGGGTTTGGCCGCTACAAGCGCTGACTCAGGCAATAGCGCCCAGCAGCTTCTCCCACTCTTTGTTTTCTTTCTTCGACACACCACCAAGCAAATCAAGGGCTTGGCGCAGACGGAAACGCGTGAGGTCCGGACCGAGGATTTCCATCGCATCGAGTACCGACACCGAACTGGCCTGCCCGGTGATCGCGGCAAACATCAGCGGCATGGCATCGCGCAATTTCAGCTCCAGGGATTCGACCACCGCCTGGATCGTCGCGGTAATGGCGTCCTTCTCCCACTGGCGCAGGCTTTCGAGCTTCCACAGGATCAACTGCATCAACTGGCGAACCTGGTCGCCGGAGAGTTTCTTCGACTCAAACAGCTTCGCATCCGGGTTCACGCCACCGGCAAAGAAGAAACTGGCCAACGGTGCGACCTGGCTGAACGTCTCCACCCTGCCCTGCACCAGCGGTGCGATCTTCATCATGTACTCGGGGTTCAACGCCCACTGCTGCATGCGGCTGGCAAACGCTTCCACTGGCAGGTCGCGCAGCCACTGGCCATTGAGCCACGACAGCTTCTCGATATCGAAGATCGGCCCGCCCAGCGAGACGCGTGACAGGTCGAAATTGTCGACCATTTCCTGCAGCGAGAACTTCTCGCGCTCGTCCGGCATCGACCAGCCCATGCGCCCCAGGTAGTTGAGCATTGCTTCGGGCATGAAACCCATGCGCTCATAGAACGTCACCGAGGTCGGGTTCTTGCGCTTGGACAGCTTGCTCTTGTCCGGGTTACGCAGCAGCGGCATGTAGCACAGTTGCGGTTGTTCCCAGCCAAAGTACTCGTAGAGCAGGATCAGCTTCGGCGCCGACGGCAGCCATTCTTCACCGCGCAACACGTGGGTGATGCCCATCAGGTGGTCGTCGACCACGTTGGCCAGGAAGTACGTCGGCAGGCCGTCGGTCTTCATCAGCACTTGCATGTCCATGCGATCCCACGGGATCTCGACGTCACCGCGCAACATGTCCGGCACCACGCACACGCCTTCGCTCGGCACCTTCATGCGGATCACATGGGGCTCGCCGGCAGCCAGGCGTGCGGCCACTTCTTCTTTGGACAGCAGCAGCGCACGGCCGTCGTAGCGCGGGGTTTCGCCACGGGCCTGTTGCTCGGCGCGCATCTGGTCCAGTTCCTCGCTGGTGCAGAAGCAAGGGAATGCATGGCCCATGTCGACCAACTGCTGGGTGTACTGCTTGTAGATGTCGCTGCGCTCGCTCTGGCGATACGGGCCGTGCGGGCCGCCGACGTCCGGGCCTTCCGACCAGGTGATGCCCAACCAGCGCAGGGCATCGAAAATCTGCTGTTCGGACTCGCGGGTCGAACGCAGTTGATCGGTGTCTTCGATCCGCAGGATGAATTCACCGCCGTGCTGCTTGGCAAAGCAGTAGTTGAACAAGGCGATGTAAGCAGTGCCGACGTGGGGGTCCCCGGTAGGCGATGGCGCGATGCGCGTGCGGACGGTGGTCATGGCAGGTCTCGAATGGGCGATATAACTGAAATTAAAACAAGGGGCGAATGGTAACAGCCATGGGCACTTAGGCTCCAGCGTCCTCCGTACCGAGCATGGCATATAGGCCAAGTTTGGGTCTGGAGTCTCGCTATAGCTATTTGCCAACTGGCTGGCTGGTTATATTCCATTACCTCTTGTTACAGACGCCACGCCCATGCCTGCCCCACTGAAACGCCGCCTGCTTATATTCGCATTGATCGTGAGCCTGATCGCCCTGGGTTTCTTCGCCCAGTGGTTCTTCAGGGGCCGCTTCTACGAAAGCACCGATAACGCCTACGTACAGGGCGAGATCACACGGGTCTCCAGCCAACTCGGCGCGCGAATTGTCGAGGTGCTGGTCGGTGATAACGAGCACGTGCAACAAGGCCAACTGCTGGTGAGGCTTGAAGGCGACGACTTCCACCTGGCCGTGGACCGCGCCAACGCCGCCCTCGCCATGCGTGAAGCCGAGCGCACCCAAGCGCAGAGCAAGCTCACCCAGCAAGCCAGCCTGATCGCCGCCGGCGAAGCCAAAGTGGCGTCCAGCCAGGCCAGCCTGGGCCGTTCGCAGATCGACCTGTCCCGCGCCCAGACCCTGCGCAAACCCGGCTACGTCTCGGAAGAACGGGTAACCACCCTCTCCGCCGACAACCACATCGCCCGCTCCCAAGTGACCATGGCCCAGGCCGACCTGCAGGGCCAGCGCCAGCAGGTCAACGCCCTGAATGCCGAGCTCAAGCGCCTCGACGCGCTGATCGCCAACGCCAGAACCGACCTGGCCCAGGCCGAGCTGAACCTGACCCGCAGCGAAATCCACGCGCCCATCAGTGGCCTGGTCGGCCAGCGCGCCGCGCGCAATGGCCAATACGTGCAAGCCGGCGCCTACCTGCTGTCGATCGTCCCCGACCAGGACATCTGGATTCAGGCCAACTTCAAGGAAACCCAAATCGGCCATATGCAGCCCGGGCAAAAGGCCGAACTGACCTTCGATGCTTATAGCGATACACCGATCGAGGCGCGGGTCGACAGCCTGTTCGCCGCCTCCGGGGCGCAGTTCAGCCTGTTGCCGCCGGACAATGCCACCGGCAACTTCACCAAAGTCGTACAACGGATTCCGGTGAAACTCACGTTTGCTGCGGATAACCCGCTAAAGGGCAAGATCCGCCCCGGCATGTCCGTCGCCGTCAAAGTGAACATCAAAGACCAGCCTGATGGCCGGTGACCCACTGCTGCGCCCGGTCGGCGAACCGACCCGGCGCGACTGGATCGCGGTGATGAGCGTGATGCTCGGCGCCTTCATGGCGGTGCTCGACATCCAGATCACCAACTCGTCCCTCAAGGACATCCAAGGCGCGCTGTCAGCCACCCTGGAAGAAGGCTCGTGGATTTCCACCTCCTACCTTGTGGCCGAAATCATCATGATCCCCCTCACCGCCTGGCTGGTACAGTTGCTTTCGGCACGGCGGCTGGCGGTGTGGGTGTCGATAGGATTCCTGATCGCCTCGCTGATGTGCTCCATGGCCTGGAGCCTGGAAAGCATGATCGTGTTCCGCGCCCTGCAAGGCTTCACCGGCGGCGCGCTGATCCCGCTGGCGTTTACCCTGACCCTGATCAAGCTGCCCGAGCATCACCGCGCCAAAGGCATGGCGATGTTTGCCATGACCGCCACCTTCGCGCCGTCCATCGGCCCGACCATCGGCGGCTGGCTCACGGAAAACTGGGGCTGGGAATACATCTTCTATATCAACGTGCCCCCCGGGCTGCTGATGATCGCCGGACTGCTCTACGGCCTGGAAAAAAAGGCGCCCCATTGGGAGCTGCTGAAAAGCACCGACTACGCCGGCATCGTCAGCATGGCCATCGGCCTGGGCTGCTTGCAGGTATTTTTGGAAGAAGGCCACCGCAAGGACTGGCTCGAGTCGAACCTGATCGTCAGCCTGGGCAGCGTCGCCTTGCTGAGCCTGATCACCTTCGTGATTGTGCAACTGTCCAAACCCAACCCGCTGATCAACCTCGGCATCCTGGCCAATCGCAACTTCGGCTTGTCGAGCATTTCCAGCCTGGGCATGGGTGTCGGGTTGTACGGTTCGATCTATTTACTGCCGCTGTACCTGGCGCAGATCCAGAACTACAACGCGCTGCAGATCGGCGAAGTGATCATGTGGATGGGCGTTCCCCAGCTGTTCCTGATCCCGCTGGTGCCGAAACTGATGAAGTATGTGTCGCCGAAATGGCTGTGCGCCTTAGGATTCGGCCTGTTCGGCCTGGCGAGTTTTTCCTCGGGCGTGCTCAACCCGGACTTTGCCGGCAGCCAGTTCAACCAGATCCAACTCATCCGCGCCCTCGGGCAGCCGTTGATCATGGTGACCATCTCGCTGATCGCCACGGCCTACATCCTGCCGCAGGACGCAGGCTCGGCTTCAAGCCTGTTCAACATCCTGCGCAACCTCGGCGGCGCTATCGGCATTGCGCTACTGGCGACCCTGCTGGATGCGCGCACCAAGGTCTATTTCGATTATTTACGCGAGGCGATCGTGCCGACCAATCCCCAAGTCGCGGAGCGGCTGGCGACGCTGACGGAGCAATTGGGCAACCAAACGGCGGCGCTGGGCAAACTCAGTGAGATTGCGCACCAGCAGGCGCAGATCATGGCCTACAACGATGCGTTTCACTGCGTGGGGCTGGCGTTGGGGGTGAGTATGGTCGCGGTTTTGTTGACCAAGGCGTTGCCGGCGGGGCTTAAGGCTGGGGAGAGTCATTGAGACCGTGTCGTGCCTATCGGGAGCAAGCTCCCTCCCACATTTGACTGCATTTCAAGCGTGAGTATGGTTGCGATCTTGTTGACCAAAGCGTTGCCGGCGGGGCTTGAAGCTGGGGAGAGTCATTGAGACCGTGTCGCGTCTATCGGGAGCAAGCCCCCTCCCACATTTGACTGCATTTCAGGCGTGAGCATGGTCGCGGTTTTGTTGACCAAGGCGTTGCCGGCGGGGCTTAAGGCTGGGGAGAGTCATTGAGACCGTGTCGCGCCTATCGGGAGCAAGCTCCCTCCCACATTTGACCGGGTTCCAACGTTGAAATGCAGTCAAATGTGGGAGGGGGCTTGCCCCCGATGAGGCCAGTACAGCCACTACCAATCAGACCGCCAGCAAGCGCTCACGCAACTTACCAATCTCATCCCGCGTCTGCGCCGCCGCTTCGAATTCCAGATCCCGCGCCAACTGGTACATTTTCTCTTCCAACTGCCGGATACGCTTGGTGATCTCGCTCGGCGAGCGCAGTTCGTTTTCGTACTTGGCACTTTCCTCGGCGGCCTTGGCCATGCCTTTGCGCTTCTTGCTGCGCGAGCCAGGCACGGTGGCGCCTTCCATGATGTCGGCGACGTCCTTGAACACGCCCTTGGGCGTAATGCCGTTTGCCAGGTTGAAGGCGATCTGTTTGTCGCGACGGCGATCGGTCTCGCCAATCGCCCGCTCCATGGAGCCGGTGATGCGATCGGCGTAGAGAATTGCCCGGCCATTGAGGTTACGCGCTGCACGGCCGATGGTCTGGATCAGCGAACGTTCGGAGCGCAGGAAGCCCTCCTTGTCCGCATCGAGGATCGCCACCAGCGAGACTTCCGGCATGTCCAGGCCTTCGCGCAGCAGGTTGATCCCCACCAGTACATCAAAAGTACCCAGGCGCAGGTCGCGGATGATTTCCACGCGCTCCACGGTGTCGATGTCCGAGTGCAGGTAGCGCACGCGCACGCCGTGGTCGGCCAGGTAGTCGGTCAAATCTTCGGACATGCGCTTGGTCAGCGTGGTGACCAGTACCCGCTCTTCCAGGGCCACGCGCTTGCCGATTTCCGAGAGCAGGTCGTCGACCTGGGTCAACGCCGGGCGGATTTCGATTTGCGGATCGACCAGGCCGGTCGGGCGTACCAGTTGCTCGATCACGCGCCCCGCATGCTCAGCCTCGTAATTGCCGGGCGTCGCCGAGACGAAGATGGTCTGCGGGCTGATGCGTTCCCATTCGTCGAAGCGCATCGGCCGGTTGTCCAGCGCCGACGGCAGGCGGAAGCCGTATTCCACCAGGGTTTCCTTGCGCGAACGGTCGCCCTTATACATCGCGCCGACTTGCGGCACGCTGACGTGGGATTCGTCGATCACCAGCAGCGCGTCGTCCGGCAAGTAGTCGTAGAGCGTCGGCGGCGGCGCACCGGATTCACGACCCGAGAGGTAGCGTGAGTAGTTTTCGATGCCGTTGCAGTAGCCCAGCTCCAGGATCATCTCCAGGTCGAAGCGGGTGCGTTGCTCCAGGCGCTGGGCTTCCACCAGCTTGTTGTTGGCGCGCAGGTACTCCAGGCGCTCGGCCAGTTCGACCTTGATGCCCTCGACGGCGCCCATCAGGGTTTCGCGCGGCGTGACGTAGTGACTTTTGGGGTAGAAGGTGAAGCGCGGCAGTTTGCGGATCACTTCGCCGGTCAACGGGTCGAAGGCCGACAGGCTCTCGACTTCATCGTCGAACAGCTCGATGCGGATCGCTTCCAGATCGGACTCCGCCGGGTAGATGTCGATCACATCGCCGCGCACGCGGAAGGTGGCGCGGGCGAAGTCCATGTCGTTGCGGGTGTATTGCAGGCTCGTCAGCCGACGCAGCAGTTCGCGCTGGTCGAGTTTGTCACCACGGTCAACGTGCAGCACCATCTTCAGATAGGTTTCCGGGCTGCCCAGGCCATAGATGCACGACACCGTGGTGACGATGATCGCGTCCTTGCGTTCCAGCAGCGCCTTGGTCGCCGACAGACGCATCTGCTCGATGTGGTCGTTGATCGATGCGTCCTTCTCGATAAAGGTATCGGAGGACGGCACATAGGCTTCGGGCTGGTAGTAGTCGTAGTAGGAAACGAAGTACTCCACCGCGTTGTTCGGGAAGAACGCCTTGAACTCGCCATACAACTGCGCGGCCAGGGTCTTGTTCGGTGCCAGTACCAGGGTCGGGCGGTTGATCTGCGCGATCACGTTGGCGATGCTGAATGTCTTGCCCGAACCGGTCACCCCGAGCAGCGTCTGGTGCGACAAGCCGGCTTCGATGCCTTCGACCATCTGGCGAATCGCTTCGGGTTGATCGCCGGCGGGTTCAAAGCGGGTGACGAGCTGGAAATCCGACATAACGTACCTCTTTCAAGTCACCCCCGGCTGCACTCCACCAAGGACGAAAAAAACTCAGCGACCCGCGAATTCTCATCGCAGGTTGCAGGAAAAAACCATGATAGCTGTAGAAGTGGTGGCTAATGTGTCGGGTTTCAAGGCAATCGTCCGACCTGCCGTCTACGCTCAAGGCTGGATCAAGACTAACGGTCGGCAAATAAACCGAAAAAGTTGGCCGAAAAGCCGTTTCGGTTGTCGCCCTTGACCGTGATGGCCTCTATACTAGCTCCCCGTTTGTGCACCGCTCTAGTGCATTCGGCTGGAGCGCGACACGTCCCTCCTTTCCCCCAAAGAGCTGCCGCAAAAATGAGCCTGTTCTCCGCTGTCGAAATGGCACCACGCGATCCAATCCTGGGCCTCAACGAAGCATTCAACGCCGATACACGAACCACCAAGGTCAACCTTGGCGTGGGCGTTTACTGCAACGAAGAGGGGAAGATTCCGCTCTTGCGTGCCGTTGCCGAAGCGGAAGCCATTCGCGTGGCGCAACACGCCGCCCGGGGCTACCTGCCGATCGACGGCATCGTGGCCTACGACCAGGCCGTGCAAAAGCTGCTGTTCGGCGCTGACTCGCCCCTGCTGAGCGCAGGCCGCGTGATCACCGCACAAGCGGTCGGCGGCACCGGCGCACTGAAGATCGGCGCTGACTTCCTCAAGCAACTGCTGCCCAATGCCGTGGTTGCCATCAGCGACCCGAGCTGGGAAAACCACCAGGCGCTGTTCGAAAAAGCCGGCTTCCCGGTGCAGACCTACCGCTACTACGACGCCGCCACCCACGACGTGAACCGTGCCGGTCTGCTCGAAGACCTCAACGCCCTGCCGCCACAGTCCATCGTGGTATTGCACGCCTGCTGCCACAACCCGACCGGCGTCGACCTGAGCCCTGCCGACTGGCAACAAGTGCTGGACGTGGTCAAGGCGAAAAACCTGGTGCCGTTCCTCGACATGGCCTACCAGGGTTTTGGCGATGGCATTCACGAAGACGCTGCGGCGGTGCGCCTGTTCGCGGAATCGGGCCTGACGTTCTTTGTATCGAGCTCGTTCTCCAAGTCGTTCTCCCTGTACGGCGAACGCGTCGGCGCGCTGTCGATCGTCAGCGAATCCAAGGAAGAAAGTGCGCGCATCCTGTCCCAGGTCAAGCGTGTGATCCGCACCAACTACTCGAACCCGCCGACCCACGGCGCGGCGATCGTGGCTGCGGTGCTGAACAACCCAGAGCTGCGCGCCAAGTGGGAAGCCGAGCTGGCCGAAATGCGCCTGCGCATCCGTGGCATGCGCGAGCAGATGGTCGCCGAACTGGCCAAGGCTGCGCCGGGCCACGACTTCAGCTTTGTCGGTCGCCAGCGTGGGATGTTCTCCTACTCCGGCCTGACCGTTGAGCAAGTCACCCGCCTGCGCACCGAGTTTGGGATCTATGCGCTGGATACCGGGCGTATCTGTGTGGCGGCGTTGAACCAGGCGAACATCGGTGCGGTAACAAAGGCGATTGTTCAGGTTCTATAACCCTGGCGGCGCTGTACGAAGGGAAGCTACGGCTTCCCTTTTTAATGCCTGTCAGAAAACGCCCTGCTCCCCTAGACTGACCCCCGACTGCCCCTTTGCTATGAGACCCCTATGAGAAACGACGACCTGGACCTGCATGCCGACCGCGATGAACTGGACCACTTCACCCCGCGTGCGCCTCAAGCCAAGCGCCAGAAAAGCCTGGTATTGCAAGTAGCCCTCGGCGTATTCCTCGGTGGCCTGGCCCTGTGGCTGGTGCAATTGGGTGCGACAGCCATCATGGCCAAATTGGCGATGGGTACCCTGCAATTCGGCGGCTGATGAAGATCGAAAGGAGGGAGGGGGCTTGCCTGCGAAGGCGGTGTATCAGTGATGGGTGTATTGGCTGACCCACCGCTTTCGGGGGCAAGCCCCCTCCCACATTGGTTTTATGGGGTTTCCAGGGCGCGTTCCTCCAGCAACCGCACAAAACTGTTAAGGCTCTGCGACACCGTGCCCCGGCGCCAGATCAGCCAGGTGTGCAACAGGCGGAAACTGTCCGTCAGCGGCCACACACTCACCGTGGTAAACCCCGGCATGCTTTCCAGCATGCTGCGCGGCATCAGCGCCAGGCCGGCCCCAGCGCTGACGCAGGCAAGCATGCCGTGGTAAGACTCCATCTCAAAAATCCGCCCCGGCACCGCGCCGTCCTGTGAGAACCAGCGCTCGAAGTGGTGCCGGTACGAACAGTTGGAGCGAAAGGTATAGATGCTTTCCCCGTTCACATCCTGCCCGCGGGTGATCGGCGCGTGGTGCAACGGTGCAATCACCACCATCTCCTCCTCGAACACCGCCACGCCCTCCAGGGTGGCATGCAACACCGGCCCATCGACAAACGCTGCCGCCAGGCGCCCTGACAGCACGCCTTCGATCATCGTGCCGGATGGCCCGGTACTCAGGTCCAACTCGACCTTGGTGTGCTTCTGGTTATACGCCGCCAGTAACGCAGGAATGCGCACCGCTGCGGTGCTTTCCAGCGAACCCAGGGCAAACGCGCCCTGGGGCTCCTCCCCCGCCACCGTCGCGCGGGCTTCCTGCACCAAGTCGAGAATGCGCCGCGCATAGCCGAGGAAGTTCCACCCGGCCGGCGACAAGCGCAGGCGGCTCTTCTCGCGGATAAACAGCTCCACGCCGAGATCCTGCTCCAGTTGCTTGATGCGCGTGGTCAGGTTGGACGGCACCCGATGAATCAACTGCGCGGCGGCGCTGATGCTGCCTTGCTCGGCAACGGCCTTGAAGATTTCCAGCTGCACCAGGTCCAAATCATTCTCCAATCGTGAACATATTGCTTAATATTATTCACTTTCCAGAAAAGACATAGCCCCTTACGCTGATTCCAATCCAAACTTTCAGCAGGACGGTGCCATGCACACTATCACTCACCAGACCCACGCCCTCTCGATCAACCCTGCCACCGGCGAAACGCTCGGCAGTTACCCGTATGAAAGCGAGGCCCAACTGGACGCCGCCCTCGACCGTGCCACCGCTGCCTTCCGCACCTGGCGCCGTCAGCCGGTCAGCCAGCGCGCAGAGCGTTTGCTGGCACTGGCCGGAGCCCTGCGTGATCAAGCCGAGGAGATGGCGCAGATGATCACCCTGGAAATGGGCAAACCCATCGCTCAGGCCCGCGCCGAAATCGAGAAATGCGTGCAACTCAGCGAGTGGTACGCCGCCCACGGCCCCGCCATGCTCGCCCCGGAACCGACGCTGGTGGACAACGGCACCGCGCATATCGAATACCGCCCGCTGGGGCCAATCCTCGCCGTGATGCCATGGAACTTCCCGGTGTGGCAAGTCCTGCGCGGCGCCGTGCCGACGCTGCTCGCCGGCAACACCTACGTACTCAAACACGCGCCGAACGTGATGGGCAGCGCCTACCTGATGAAAGCGGCGTTCCACAAAGCCGGCTTTGCGCAAGGCCTGTTCGAAGTGCTCAACGTGACCCAGGACGGTGTGTCCAAAGCCATCGCCGACCCACGCATCGCCGCCGTCACTCTCACCGGCAGCGTGCGCGCCGGCATGGCTATCGGCTCCCAGGCCGGTGCCGCGCTGAAGAAATGCGTGCTCGAACTGGGCGGCTGCGACCCGTTCATCGTGCTCAACGACGCCGACCTCGACGCCGCCGTCCAGGCTGCCGTGATCGGCCGTTTCCAGAACAGCGGTCAAGTCTGCGCTGCCGCCAAGCGTCTGATCATCGAAGCCGGCGTGGTGGACGCGTTCACCGCCAAGTTCGTCGAAGCCTGCCGCCAACTGGTGATGGGCGACCCGACCTCGACCAGCACCTACCTCGGCCCGATGGCCCGCTTCGACCTGCGCGACGAACTGCACGGCCAGGTCCAGGCCACCCTGGCAGAAGGCGCGACCCTGCTGCTGGGCGGTAACAAAGTGCCCGGCGCCGGCAACTACTACGCGCCGACCGTACTGGCCGATGTCACCGACCAGATGACCTCGTTCAAACAGGAGCTGTTCGGCCCCGTCGCCTCCATCATCAGCGCCCGCGACGCTGACCACGCCGTGGCCCTGGCCAACGACAGCGAGTTTGGCCTGACCGCGAGCATCTTCACCCGCGATTCGGCGAAAGCGCGCGATATCGCCAACCAACTCGAAACCGGCGGGATCTTCGTCAACGCCTTCAGCGTGTCCGACCCTCGGGTGGCGTTTGGCGGCGTGAAGAAAAGCGGCTTTGGGCGCGAGTTGTCGCACTTTGGCGTGCGGGAATTCTGCAATGCGCAGACGGTATGGCTGGATCGTAAGTAAGCCAAAGCAACCCCTGTGGCAAGGGAGTGTGACCCCACTGGGCTGCGCAACAGGCTCAACAGCGAATATGCCGCCGCAGGCACTGCACCAGCCCGTCCAGCGCCTGTGACTTCACCGGTGCGAGCACACAGACTGTGTGCTCGCGCTCACCTTCCGTCACGGTCAAGGTGTAATGCACCTGGCCTGGATTACCGGGTTCCGGCGCGGTGCTTTGCGGTAACTGAAAGAAGTGCGAAGCCTCGATCAGTTGCCGCAACTCTTGCTGGTCCGGCTCGGGCAGCTTCTCCAGTTCCACGGTGTTCGGTCGGGCCAGGCCCGGAAAAAACGCCGGACCACCGATTTCCTTGATCGAAATTTGCATGGCTGCTCCTCACCGCCCAGGCGGGTTATCAGACGTTAATGCCCACGGCTTTCCAGCCTTCCTTCACCGCCTTCTGCTCAGCCTTGTCAGCACCGTACAGCCGGCCGGCGATGTCGTAGGTGATGCGCGCGAAACGCAGAAACCCCGCGTTCGGCCGCAACCGCGAGTCGCGCAGCGCGTCATACCAGATACGCCCGGCGCGCTCCCAGGCAAACCCGCCGATCTTCGTGGCCACCTGATAGAACGCATGGTTGGGAATGCCGGAATTGATATGCACCCCGCCGTTGTCCTCATAGGTCTGCACGAAATCGTCCATATGCCAAGGCTGAGGGTCCTTGCCCAGCAGCTTGTCATCAAACGCGGTGCCTGGCGCTTTCATCGAGCGCAAAGCAGTGCCTTTGATTTGCTTGGTAAACAACCCTTTGCCGATCAACCAATCCGCATCTTGCGCCTTTTGCTGCAGCGCGTACTGCTTGATGAGTGAACCGAACACGTCAGACAGCGACTCGTTCAACGCACCGGATTGATTGAAATACATCAACTTGGCCTCATCCTCGGTCACACCGTGGGCCAACTCATGGCCAATGACATCAAGGGCGATCGTGAACCGGTTGAATAGCTGCTGATCGCCATCACCAAACACCATCTGGCTCGAATTCCAGAACGCATTGTTGTAGCTCTGGCCAAAATGAACCGTCGCGTCCAGTGCCATACCGGCGTCGTCAATGGAATTGCGGTCGAAGACCTGATCAAAAAAATCGAACGTGGCGCCCAACCCGTCATAGGCCTCGTCCACCGCGACATCACCACTGGCAGGTTGCCCTTCGCCACGGATCAGCTTGCCCGGCAGGCTATCGGCGCCCTCGGCGCTGTAGATCGAACGCCGTTTGTCGGCGCCCATAGCCAGGGCCATATGGGCGGCCCCTTTGGAGGGCACGGCAACCATGCGCAACGAACGGAACGTGCTGTCTTTGGCGCGTGTCCGTAACGCGACGTCGCGTTGCGCTTTATCGCCATTGCGGGCGATCTGGTCGAGCATGTACGGCGGGATCAGGCAGAAAATCGGATTGCGATGCTGGCGAACACACATTGGCTGGCTCCATTTTGGCGGGTGGTGAACGTCCGGGTAACCGTTCAAGGATAGTCATGCTGCGACGGCTTGGCCCAAATTGTCATGAAGCTATGCTGCAGTAGCGTTTATCCAAGGACTGCGAGGAACTTACGATGCCCCCACGCACCGCCAAAATCGACCTTTCGCGCCGCCCCCGGCTCGCCGATCTGCGCCCGTTGATCGCGGCCAGCCCCAGCCTCATGGAGGCCAGGGCGGCGACTGTGCGCGTCACCGCAGCCAAGGACCTGCAGGACCGGGGCGGCTACGCTGAAGCGTTTCTCGACCGCTTCGTGGTGCCATGGCCCACGGTGGATGAGGCCCTGGCGGCTGACGTACAACCGCTGCGCCTGGACTACACGCATTTCTCAGTGACCATGTCCCGCTCGAGGCGACTGGCGCTCTACGTGGGCGCCAATATCGATGGCGGACAGCATGTGGATATCATCCGCAGCAACGACGCCTGGGCCTACGACGGTCGCCTGCCCATCAGCGCACAGGTGGGCGACGCGCTCTACACCAACAATGGCCTGGACCGCGGTCACCTGGTACGCCGACAAGACCCCAACTGGGGCGACGCCGCCAACACGGCCAATGCCGACACCTTCCACTTCACCAACTGCTCACCGCAGATGAGCGGGTTCAACCAGAAGACCTGGCTGGAGCTCGAGGACTACATTCTCGATAACACTCAACGCTGGAAAGCCCGGGCCACGGTGTTTACCGGCCCGGTGCTGGCTGACGACGACCGTGTTTACCGGGGCGTTAAAATCCCCAAGGCATTCTGGAAAGTGGTCGCCTACCTCAGCGACGACGGCGAGCCCTCCGCCAGCGCCTACATGATCGACCAAAGCCGTGAACTGGGTCAGCTCGACCTCATGTTCGGCCAGCTCAGAACCTACCAACGCAGCGTGATTCAGATAGAGCGATTGACCGGTATTCGCTTCGGCAACCTGGCCGACTACGACGGTTTCAGCAACGAAGAGCGCGCCACGGGGACGCGAATTGAAGCGCTGATCCAGGGCCCTGAAGATATTCGTCTCTGACCGGGCGACCTAAGGCTATATCGCCTCGCCGTGATCGACTACCATACCGCGCCGGTTCCCAAACGGGACTAATAGGGAATCCGAAGCGCGGTACATCGCGCCAATCGGAACTGCCCCCGCAACTGTAGATGCCGAGCCTGCTCCCCCACTGCCACTGGACCACGTCCGGGAAGGCCGGAGCGTGGCGACGACGCATCAGTCAGGAGACCTGCCGGCCCAGCAAAATCACTAACCGGCGGGGTGTCCGGGAAGGACATCCTTGCCTGCCTCAACCGCAGCGGTCGAGGGCGTATTTCCGAACCGTACATCCCCAGCTCCAGGTACGGCTTCAAGGAGATTGCCCCATGCTGCCACGCGTTATCGCCCTGCTCACCGGGCTGGGCTTGTGTGCCCTGGCCCAAGCCAACCCCACTCAGTACCCGCTGACGGTGGAGAACTGCGGCAGCACCCTGACCTTCGCGCAAGCGCCCGCCCGCAGCGTGACCATCGGCCAGGCTGCCACCGAAATGCTCTATGCCCTTGGCGTGGGCGATAAAGTAGTCGGCACGTCGCTGTGGTTCAACAACGTGTTGCCGCCATTCAAGGCGCTGAACGACAACATCGAACGCCTGGCCAATAACGAACCGAGTTTCGAGTCGGTGATCGCCAAACGCCCGCAACTGGTAGCGGCCGAGCTGGAATGGGTGGTCGGCCCGCAAGGCGTGGTGGGCACCCGCGAGCAGTTTCATGAGTTGAAGATCGCCACCTACCTGTTGCCCTCCGACTGCGAAGGCAAGGACAACCGGGTGGGCGCCGACGGCACGCGGCTGGAGCCATTCCGTGTCGACACGATCTACAAGAGCATCCGCCAACTGGCCGAGATTTTCGACGTACAAGATCGCGGCCAGCAACTCAACGATGAACTCAAGACACGCCTGGCCAAGTCCGTCGCCACGGTGCACAGCAAGGGGCTCAAGCAGGCCAGCGCGTTGGTGTGGTTCTCCAGCGCCGAGATGGCCAGCGATCCCTACGTGGCCGGCCACAAGGGCGTCCCTGAGTTCATGCTGCAAACCCTCGGCCTGCGCAACGTGGTGCAGTCCGATGAGGAATGGCCCGCCGTCGGCTGGGAAACCATCGCCAAGGCCAACCCCACCGTGCTGGTGATCGCGCGTATGGACCGCCGCCGCTACCCGGCTGACGATCATGAACAGAAGCTGGCCTTCCTGCGCAGCGACCCGGTGACGCGCAACATGGACGCGGTTAAACACAACCGCATCATCATCCTCGACGCCATGGCCCTGCAGGCCAGCGTGCGCACCTTCGAGGGCCTTGAACAACTGGCCACGGCCATCGACGGCTACGACCTGCCGAAATGAGCGCCAGCCTGATACGAACCGTGCTTGCCCTGGCGTTGCTGCTGATCGCCGTGCTCGCCGGCGTGGCCATCGGCGAAACCGCCATCACGCCACACGTGGTGCTCCAAGTGCTGGCCAACAAGCTGTGGGCGGCCGGCTACGTGCTGGACCCGATCGATGAAGGCGTGGTGTGGAACTACCGCCTGACCCGCACCCTGGTCGCCGCTGCGTGCGGGGCGGGGCTGGCCACCTGCGGGGTGATTTTGCAGTCGTTGTTGCGCAACCCCTTGGCCGATCCTTACCTGCTGGGCATCAGCGCCGGTGCTTCGACCGGCGCAGTCCTGGTGGTGCTGATGGGCGTCGGCGGTGGTTTGATTTCGCTATCCGTCGGCGCATTTGCCGGGGCGATGGCGGCGTTTGCGCTGGTGGTATTGCTCGCACGGGCCAGCGGTTCGTCCAGCGGCACCGGGCAGATCATCCTCGCGGGCATCGCTGGCTCGCAACTGTTCAACGCGCTGACTGCGTTCCTGATCACCAAGTCGGCCAGCTCCGAACAGGCGCGCGGCATTTTGTTCTGGCTGCTGGGCAACCTCAGCGGTGTGCGTTGGCCGTCGGTGTGGCTGGCGGTGCCGGTGGCGGTCGCCGGGTTGGCGGTGTGCCTGTGGCATCGCCGTGCGCTGGATGCGTTCACCTTCGGCAGCGACTCGGCGGCCTCCCTCGGCATCCCGGTGCGCCGCGTGCAGTTTGTGCTGGTGGGCTGCGCCGCATTGGTCACGGCGGTGATGGTGTCGATTGTCGGCTCTATCGGGTTTGTCGGGCTGGTGATCCCCCATGCGGTGCGTCTGCTGCTCGGCACCGGGCACTCGCGCCTGCTGCCGGCCAGCGCGTTGGGCGGCGCGCTATTTCTGATCGCGGCGGATGTGCTGTCGCGCACCTTGATCAAGGGCCAGGTGATTCCGGTCGGCGTGGTCACGGCACTGGTCGGCGCGCCGGTGTTTGCGCTGATTCTGATCGGCCGGAGAAACGCTCGATGAGTGCGCCAGTGTTGAGCTGCAGCGGGTTGGGCTTCAAGGTGCGCGACGCCGAGTTGCTGCGGGATATCCACCTGGAGGTGGCGTCAGGCGAAACCCTCGGGATTGTCGGACCGAACGGCTCCGGTAAATCCACCTTGCTCAAACTGTTGGCCGGTTTGCGTACTCCTGCCCATGGCGAAGTGCGCCTCGGTGGCGAGCGTCTGAGCGAACTGTCCCGCCGCACCATCGCACAACGTCTGGCCGTGGTGGAACAACAGGCCGACACCGACGATGCCATTCGCGTGTTCGACGCTGTCGCCTTGGGCCGCACACCGTGGCTGTCTGCGCTGAGCCCGTGGTCCGAGGCAGACGAGCGCATCGTGCGCCAGGCACTGCACGACGTGGACGCCACCCACTTGAGCAACCGCGCCTGGCGCAGCCTCTCCGGCGGTGAACGCCAACGCGTACACATCGCCCGCGCCCTGGCGCAACGGCCGCAGATTCTGTTGTTGGATGAACCGACCAATCACCTGGATATCCAGCATCAACTGGCGATTTTGAAGGGGGTGCAGGCGTTGCCCGTCACGACCTTGATCGCCTTGCACGACCTCAACCAGGCGCTGACCTGTGATCGCCTGGCCGTGCTGGAGCGCGGGCGCTTGGTGGCGCTGGGCAAGCCACTGGAAGTGCTGACACCGCAGCGGCTGCAGGACACGTTCGGGGTGCAGGCGCACTATCTGACGGACCCGTTCGATGGGGCGCAGATTCTGCGGTTGCGCTGTTAAAAACAACGCCGTTCAAATGTCGGCGCTGTCGAGCCCGGCGAGGCGGCGAAGGGATCACCGCGCATCACCTGCCGAACCAGCGCGCTCGCATCGCTAACTCTCGACAATCCTGAGCCAAGGCCACCGCGCCTGATAGCTGCGCGCCTTGTGCTCAAACAACCCCGGCTGCGGATTGATGGGGTTGATCCTGAGAAAGCCCTGCTCCATATCAGTCAAACCAAACGGCGCATACACCTCGCCCGTCGCCACATCCAGCCCGATGCACGTCCCGGCCACCAGGTAACGATCAATCCCGTCGCGAGCCGAGCGCAACTGCGGATACGGCCTGCCAAACCGCTGGCCATACCACAGGTGAACGCGCGCCTGATTCTTTACCTCAATTTCAACGTCCAAATCCTCGAACAGCCGCTGCGCTGCCCGAATGACCGCGTCTTCAGCCTCCCAGGAAAGGTCCGGATCGAAGTAAAAAACGTCGTAGTCCTTCACCCCCTGATCAGCAGGCAGATTCGACTGATGATTCCAAACGGCCTGGAACAGACAGCCCGCCGTCAGCATGCACTGGCTCAAACCAAGAGCGGGCAGGCGCGCGGTGATCTCGGCGTTGATGGGGTTGGCCATGGCCAGCTTGAGAAAGGTTTCGACGGTCAATGTCATGTTCAATCCTTTGTAATGGGCACCTGTCCTGGGCAGCAAACAGTACAACAATGCAGGTTACGCTTTCACGTAACGGCCCCTTCTTCACGTCATCAAAATTCGCTAAGGTGCCTCGACACTCCGTTCCCCTATTGCCCTCACCGAGACACCCACCTTGGCCCACTCCCCCACGGATCACCCCGCCAGCGCCTGGTCGGTGTTTCTGATTTTTCTGCGCCTGGGGCTCACCTCCTTCGGCGGCCCCATCGCGCACCTGGGTTACTTTCGCGACGAATTTGTCACTCGGCGCCGCTGGCTGAGCGAGCGCAGCTATGGGGATTTGGTCGCACTGTGCCAATTCCTGCCCGGCCCGGCCAGCAGCCAGGTGGGCATCGCGCTGGGCCTGTCGCGGGCCGGCTACGGTGGGGCGCTAGCGGCGTGGTTGGGGTTTACGCTGCCGTCCGCCATTGTGCTGATCCTGTTCGCCTTGGGCATTGCCCAACACAGCACAGTCCTTCCTACCGGCGCGCTGCATGGCCTTAAGGTAGTGGCCGTCGCCGTGGTCGCCCAAGCGGTATGGGGTATGGCGCGCAACCTGTGTACCGACGCAGCGCGCATCACCTTGATGCTGCTCGCCGCCTGCGCGGCCCTGCTGCAAACCTCGGCGTGGGGCCAGGTGGCAGTGATCGGCGCGGCGGCGGTGGCTGGCCTGCTGCTGTTCAAGCCCACGCCGCCCGCTGCGCACGATACGTTGCCCGTGACGCTCAGCCGCCGTGCAGGGGCGATGTGGTTATCGCTGTTTGTGCTGGTGCTGGCCGGCCTGCCGCTCCTGGCCCAATTGATCCCCAGCCAGAGCCTGGCGATGACCGACGCCGTCTACCGCAGCGGCTCGCTGGTATTCGGCGGCGGCCACGTGGTGCTGCCGCTGCTGCAGGCCGAAGTCGTACCCACCGGGTGGGTGAGCAACGACGTATTCCTCGCTGGCTACGGCGCCGCCCAAGCCATGCCCGGCCCGCTGTTCACTTTCGCCGCCTTCCTCGGCGCCTCGATGACCCAGCCCCCGAACGGCTGGCTCGGCGGTACGCTCTGCCTGCTGGCGATCTTCGCCCCGTCGTTTTTGCTGGTGATGGGCGCGCTGCCCTTCTGGGAAAGCCTGCGGCACAGCCCGCGCACCCAGGCCGCCCTCGCGGGCGTGAACGCCGCAGTAGTTGGCCTGTTGCTGGCGGCGCTGTACCAGCCGGTGTGGACCAGTGCGATCTTTAGCGCACGGGATTTCGGCCTGGCCCTGATCGGCCTGGTGGCGCTGATGGTATGGAAGCTGCCACCGTGGCTGGTGGTTGCCGGAAGCGGCGCGGCGGGATGGTTATTAAGTCTTACGCTGTAACGCGTCCACCGTGCCTTGCTGCTCGACCTGTCCGAAGACCTCGGCGACTGACGATTAGCCTTTCAACTCACTCGCGCGATTGCTCGCCGCGTCGTCGTAAGCCACATACAACGACTCGGCGATTTGGCTTTTGATCGCCTTGGTGGACTCGAGCCCCAGGACAAAACCTTCGGCTTTGCCGCCGGCGCGGTTGAGTTCTTCGTGGGTCGAGGCGCCGGTGATGGCGTCGAGAAGCTTGGAGGCGTGAGGGCCTACGCCTTTGGGAAGGGAAATTTGGTCGATGGTCATTGCGGTACCTTTATGAAAAATGGACGGTAGCGCGTGGACCACTCCCGGGCTGGCATGGTAGACCTGTTTGGAAAGAAAGGGGCTGCTTTCGGCCCAAAACCGGGCATCAAGTGTCGACAGATTTAAGGACGATTCAGGCTGGCGCCAACCTAGCGGGAACTCCGTACCAGTCTGAGAATATTTTCCCGCAGACAAACAAAACCCCTGTCTGCGTAAGCAAACAGGGGTTCTGGAATTTAATCTTGACGATGACCTACTCTCACATGGGGAAACCCCACACTACCATCGGCGATGCATCGTTTCACTGCT
>NZ_JAFCVO010000011.1:0-242149 GCF_049897085.1 Pseudomonas sp. PSPC3-2 | reverse complement strand
CCGACTTCAAAAGCGGCCATGCCCAGGTACGGCACGTCCTCCATGAAATTGCCCTTGGCGTCGACGAAACGATCATCCACCGCGATCACTTTCAAGCCGTTGGCTTTGGCCTTGGCGACGATGGCCGGGCCGAGGGACACGTCCGGCGGGCAGATCACAAACCCCTTGGCGCCGTTAGCGGCCAGGCTGTCGATGGCCGAGAGGGTTTTCTCGCCGTCGGGCACGGCGATCTTGATCACGGTGAAACCATGTTCCTTGCCGGCTTTTTCGGCGAAGGCCCATTCGGTCTGGAACCAGGGTTCTTCGGCTTGTTTAACCAAAAAGCCGATCTTCACTTCTTCGGCGGCCAGCAACAGGCCGCTCATGCTCAGGGCCGAGGCCGCGACGGCGGCACAGCACAGGGAACGCAAACCACGACGACGATTCATACGGGTGACTCCTTGTTGTTGTTTTTAAAGTCTTGGGTTCAGCCAGCAAAGCGGTGACAGGGTTTACCGGGCACATCGACCTCGATGGCAAGCACCGCGCCATCCAGCGGGTGATCAAGGGGGCTGGCGGCGCTGGTGATGTACAGGGTGGTGAGGTGGGGGCCGCCGAACACGCAACTGGTGGGGCGACTGACGGGCAGTTCGATGATGCGATCCACTTCACCCTCCGGCGTCAGGCGCAGCAGGCAACTGCCGTCCCAGCGTGCGTTCCAGAGATAGCCTTGGCTGTCCATGGCCGAGCCGTCCGGCGCGCCGCGCCCGTGCGGGCCGAACCACACTTGGGCAGGGTCGAGTTGGCCGTTCGGTTGGATTGTATGCCGATACAGCGTGCCGTCGAGGCTGTCGCCGAAATGCACCTGGGTGCCGTCCGCGCTCCACAGCAAGGTGTTGGGAATACCCAGGCCGTGCAGCAACGGCGTGACCCGCGCATCGGCATCAACGCGAAACAGCCCGCCGGAACGTCGCGTGACGGGCAAGTCTTCACCCTGTTCGCCGAGGTTGTTCTGCATGGTGCCCAGCCACAGGCGACCCTGGGCGTCGCAGCGCGCTTCATTGCCACGGTTGCCCGCGTGCGGGTCGGCCACGCAGAACAGGCGCAAGGCTTCGGTCGCGAGGTTCAGTCGATACACGCCGCTGCTCAAGGTCACCAGCGCATCGCCGCTTTCACACGGGATAAACGCGGAGACATGCTCCGGCAACCGCCAGGCCTGCAATTGCCCGTCCATCAGGCGCAGCGCCTGTTTGCCGGCGATGTCGACCCAATACAGGGCCTGGGTGGGCACGTCCCAGAACGGGCCCTCCCCCAGTTGCGCACGGTGCGCGGTGACGGCGTGAAACGACATGAAGCCTCCTGGATTGTTGTTGTTCTCAGGTGCGCGTTACAGCGCGTCGCGTGACGGCGTGCCATCCACCAGGCGCTGGATACGCAATGGGTTGGCGTTTTTCAACGCGTCGGGCAGCAGGCTGTCCGGGTAGTTCTGGAAACACACCGGGCGCAGGAAGCGGTCGATGGCCAGGCTGCCGACCGAGGTGCCGCGCGCATCCGACGTCGCGGGGTACGGGCCGCCGTGGACCATTGCGTCGCACACTTCCACGCCGGTGGGGTAGCCGTTGAGCAGGATGCGCCCGACTTTCTGCTCCAGCAGCGGCGTGAGTTCGGCAAACTGCTGCAGGTCGGCCGGCTCGCCGATGATCGTCGCCGTGAGCTGGCCGTGTAGGCCGTGCAAGGCAACGCTGAGCTGGGCCTGGTCGGCGACTTCGACGAACACCGTGGTGGGGCCGAACACTTCCTCTTGCAGCACTTCATCGCCGTCGACCAGCAGGCTGACATCGGCCTTGAACAGCTGCGGCCGCGCCTGATTGCCGGCTTGCGCCTGACCCGCCAGGTGCTGGATGCCGGGATGCGCCAGCAGTGTTTGCAGACCCTTGTCATAGCTGCTCAAGGTGCCGGCATTGAGCATGGTCTGCGCCGGCTGATCGCCGATCAGTTGCGCCACCTGCTGGGTGAACGCGCTGAAAGCCGGCGACGCGAGGCCGATCACCAGGCCGGGGTTGGTACAGAACTGGCCGCAGCCTTGCACCACCGAGGCAGTCAGCTCGCGGGCCACGGTTTGCGCGCGCGCCTGCAGGGCCTGGGGCAGCACGATGACCGGGTTGATGCTCGACATCTCGGCGAACACCGGGATCGGCTGCGGGCGTGCCGCCGCCATGTCGCACAAGGCGCGCCCGCCCTTGAGCGAGCCGGTAAAGCCGACCGCCTGGATCGCCGGATGCTTGACCAGCGCCTCACCGACGCCGCCACCGAAGATCATGTTGAACACGCCCGCCGGCATTTCGGTGGCCTCGGCCGCACGAATGATCGCATCGGCGACGCACTCGGCCGTGGCCATATGCCCGCTGTGGGCCTTGAACACCACCGGGCAACCGGCCGCCAGCGCGGCGGCGGTATCCCCGCCTGCCGTGGAAAACGCCAGGGGGAAGTTGCTCGCGCCAAACACGGCGACGGGGCCCAGGCCGATGCGGTACTGGCGCAGGTCCGGGCGCGGCAGCGGCTGGCGATCCGGGAGTGCCTTGTCGATGCGCGCGCCATAGAAATCACCACGGCGCAACACCGTCGCGAACAGACGCATCTGCCCGCTGGTGCGGCCGCGCTCGCCTTTGATACGGGCAGCGGGCAGCGCGGTTTCACGGCAGACCCGCTCGACAAAATCATCGCCCAGCGCGTCCAGCTCATCGGCGATCGCCTCCAGGAACTGCGCGCGGCGCGCTGCACTCAAGGCGCGGTACGCCGGGTAAGCCGCCGCCGCCGCCTTGGCAGCGGCGTCGACTTCCTGCGGGGTCGCCTGGTAGAAAGCCTGGGGCAAGGCTTCGCCGGTCGCTGCATCGATGCTCTGCAGCTTGAGGTTGCCGTTGGCGCTGCGCTGGCCGCCGATGAAGTTGTGGCCAAGGAACTGGGACATGTGGCTCTCCTTTAAAGGGTGATGACGTCGCCGGGTGCGAAGACGGCGTTAGCACTGCCGACACGATTGACCAGCGGCGCGCCGAACTCGGCCTGGCTGATCTCGAACACATCGCCCGGTTGGGTACGTATACCGTCGGCGAATGACAGGGTCGCGGTGCCGAAGAAATGAATGTGGACATCGCCAGGTTTGAGGAACTGGCTGTATTTGAAGTGGTGGTACTCAAGGTTTTCCAGGCTGTGGCACATATTGGCCTCGCCACTGAGGAATTCGTTCTGCCAGATCACTTCGCCGTTGCGCAGGATGCGGCTGGTGCCGGCCAGATGTTGCGGTAACTCGCCCACGCGCAACTCCGGGCCGTAGCTGCAACTGCGCAGTTTGGAATGGGCCAGGTACAGGTAGTTCTTGCGTTCCATCACGTGGTCGGAGAACTCGTTGCCCACCGCAAAACCCACGCGATAGGGCTTGCGGTCGTGGCCGATCACATACAGCCCGCCGATCTCCGGCTCTTCGCCGGCATCTTCGGCAAAAGGCGGCACCGGGAACGCCGCGCCGGGGCGCACGACGATGCTGCCGTCGCCCTTGTAGAACCACTCCGGTTGCACGCCCGCCTGGCCCGCCGCCGGTTTGCCGCCCTCCACGCCCCATTTGAAGATGCGCATGGTGTCGGTCAGCGCGCTGTCGTCACCGCCCTGCTGGTGCATCTTGTCCCGCGCCGACGCGCTGCCCAGGTGGGTCAGGCCGGTGCCGCTGATCAGCATATGGGCCGGGTCCGGGTGGTCCAGCGGTGGCAGGATCTTCAGGTCGGCGAGCAGCTCGGCGTAGGTGTGACTGTCGCCCAGGCCGAGGCTCTGCACCTGCTGCGCGAGGCCCACGCCCGCTTCGATCGCGGCCAGCGCCAACTCGCGCACGCTGTGCGCGCTGAGCACTTCGCGCACCTGGCTACCTTCCACCACGCCGACCCGACGCTCACCGTTGCGCAACTCGAACTGAACTAAACGCATGCCGCTTCTCCTGATCATCGATTAAGTACGCGTGGCGCCACGGGCGCTCGCGGCGAATTGGTCGGCCGGCAGCACATGCTTGCGCTCCAGCAGACGATAGACCACGCCGGTCAGCAGCAACCCGAACACCATCACTGCCGACAGGAAGTACAAGCCCGAGGCGAGGTTGCCGGTGTATTCCTTGAGCGCGCCAATCACGAACGGGCCGATATAGCCGCCGAGGTTGCCCACCGAGTTGATCAAGGCAATGCCCGCCGCCGCACTCGCCCCGGCAAAAAACCGCCCGGGCAGGGTCCAGAACACCGCCGTGCAGGAAAACATCGCGAACGCCGCCAGGCACAGCGCCGCCATTTGCAGCACCGGCACACTCAGCCAGGCACTGAAGAACAAGCCGATGGCACCCAGTACGTAGAGCACCGCCAGGTGGCCGTAGCGATCGTTCAAACGGTCGGAACTGCGCGGGATAATCAACAGCCCGATGATCCCGAAGATATACGGCACCGCCGACACAAAGCCGGTGACCAGGTCCGTGCCGCCGAACTGCTTGATCAGCGTCGGCAGCCACAGGCCCAACCCGTAGATGCTCAGGGTCACCGGCAAGTAGAACAGCGCCAGCAGCAACACGCGCTTGTCCTTGAGGGCATGCAGCGGATTGCCGTGGCGGGTCTGGCCGTAGGCTTGCAGGTCCTTGGCCAGTTCGCCGGTGAGCCAGGCTTTTTCGTCTTCGCTCATCCAGTTGACCTGCTTGGGGCCGTCCGGCAGGTAGCGCAGCACCGGCCAGGTGAGCAGGATCGCCGGGGTGCCGATGACGATGAACAGCCATTGCCAGCCGTGCAGCCCGAGGGTGCCGTCCATGCCCAACAGGCCGCCGGAGACCGGGCCGGTGATCATCATTGCGATCGGTTGCGAGAGGATAAACAGCCCGAGGATCTTGCCGCGATGGCGCACCGGGAACCACTGGGTGATGTAGTACAGAACGCCGGGGAAGAACCCGGCCTCGGCCGCGCCGAGCAGAAAGCGCATCACATAGAAGCTCTGCGGCCCCTGCACGAACGCCATGCCGATGGTGATGGTGCCCCAGGTGATCATGATCCGTGCGAACCAGCGCCGTGCGCCGAAGCGATCGAGCATCAGGTTGCTGGGGATCTCGAACAGGAAATAGCCAATGAAGAACAGGCCTGCGCCAAAGCCGTAGGCCGCATCACCGATGCCGACGTCGGCGCCCATGTGCAGCTTGGCGAACCCCACGGCGGAGCGGTCCACGTAGGCGATCAGGTACAGCAGGACGAGGAAGGGAATCAGTTTCAGCGTGATGCGCCGTATAAGCCGCAGTTCCTGGCTCATGGGGTCGATCTCCGATTGTTGTTTTTATAGAAGCTCGGGGGACGCCTCTCGCGAAAATCCGCCAGGGCCATACCTCAGTTGAGATTGACTATATAGTAGTACTATTTGCGAAACAACACTTCCAAACCTAACATTTTGCGCTTATGTTTAGCTCCATAGCGAACATATAGTCATACAATAAGAGAAACCATCATGTCCGATAAAAAACCTGGCCTGCGCTCCGCCCAGTGGTTTGGTACCGCCGACAAGAACGGCTTCATGTACCGCAGCTGGATGAAGAACCAGGGCATCGCCGACCATCAGTTCCACGGCAAACCGATCATCGGTATCTGCAACACCTGGTCCGAGCTGACCCCGTGCAACGCCCACTTCCGCCAGATCGCCGAGCACGTCAAGCGTGGCGTGATCGAGGCCGGCGGCTTCCCCGTGGAATTCCCGGTGTTCTCCAATGGCGAATCGAACCTGCGCCCCACCGCCATGCTCACGCGCAACCTGGCGAGCATGGACGTGGAGGAAGCAATTCGCGGCAACCCCATCGACGGCGTGGTGTTGCTGACCGGCTGCGACAAGACCACCCCGGCGCTGCTGATGGGCGCGGCCAGTTGCGACGTGCCGGCCATCGTGGTCACTGGCGGGCCGATGCTCAACGGCAAACACAAGGGCCAGGACATCGGCTCGGGCACGGTGGTATGGCAGCTCAGCGAACAGGTCAAGGCCGGCACCATCACCCTGGATGACTTCCTCGCGGCCGAGGGCGGCATGTCGCGTTCGGCGGGCACCTGCAACACCATGGGCACCGCGTCGACCATGGCCTGCATGGCCGAGGCACTCGGCACGTCGCTGCCGCACAACGCGGCAATCCCGGCGGTGGATGCGCGACGTTATGTGCTGGCGCATATGTCCGGCATGCGCGCGGTGGAGATGGTGCGCGAAGACTTGAAACTGTCGAAGATCCTCACCAAGGAAGCCTTTGAAAACGCGATCCGCGTGAATGCGGCCATCGGCGGTTCGACCAATGCGGTGATCCACCTCAAAGCCATCGCCGGACGCATCGGTGTCGAGCTCGATCTGGACGACTGGACGCGCATCGGGCGCGGCATGCCGACCATCGTCGACCTGCAACCGTCCGGGCGTTTCTTGATGGAAGAGTTCTACTACGCTGGCGGCCTGCCGGCGGTGCTGCGCCGTCTCGGTGAAGCCAACCTGATCCCGCACCCGAATGCCTTGACCGTGAACGGCAAGTCGTTGGGCGAGAACACCAAGGATTCGCCGATCTACGGCCAGGACGAAGTGATCCGCACCCTCGACAACCCGATCCGCGCCGACGGCGGCATCTGTGTGCTGCGCGGCAACCTCGCCCCGCTGGGCGCGGTGCTCAAGCCGTCGGCCGCCAGCCCGACGCTGATGCAGCACCGTGGCCGCGCCGTGGTGTTCGAGGATTTCGACATGTACAAGGCGCGCATCAACGACCCGGACCTGGACGTCGACGCCAACTCGATCCTGGTCATGAAGAACTGCGGGCCCAAGGGTTACCCGGGCATGGCCGAAGTCGGCAACATGGGCCTGCCGGCCAAGCTGCTGGCCCAGGGCGTGACCGACATGGTGCGGATTTCCGATGCGCGCATGAGCGGCACGGCATATGGCACGGTGGTTTTGCACGTGGCACCGGAAGCCGCTGCCGGCGGGCCGTTGGCCACGGTGCAGGAAGGTGACTGGATCGAACTCGACTGCGCCAACGGGCGCTTGCACCTGGACATCCCCGACGCCGAGCTGGCGGCGCGCATGGCCGACCTGAAACCCCCGCAGAAGCTGATCGTCGGCGGCTATCGCCAACTGTACATCGACCACGTGCTGCAGGCGGACCAGGGGTGCGACTTCGATTTCCTGGTGGGTTGCCGTGGGGCCGAAGTCCCGCGTCATTCCCACTAATTGGGATGCTATGATGCCGCCTATTTAGCCAGAGCATCCCTGTCGTTATGGATCACCAGCCGTCCAAGCCGCGCAAGAGCATGCATGCCCAGATCGTCCAGGACTTGGGCATGCACATCGTTTCCGGCCGCTTCAAGCCGGAAGAAAGACTGCCCATGGAGGCCACGCTCTGCGAGGAGTACAAGGTCAGCCGCTCGGTGTTGCGTGAGGCCACGCGAGTGCTCAGCGCCAAGGGCCTGGTGTATTCCAAGCCACGGGTGGGCGCAGTGGTGCGGCCACGGCTGAAATGGCACCTGCTCGACCCGGACGTACTGTCCTGGTTGATGCAGTCCACGCCCCATAGCGAGTTTTTCAACACCCTGGCCGGTGTGCGGCGCATCCTCGAACCGGAAATCGCCGCCATGGCCGCGACCACGGCCACCGACGAAGACATCACCACCATCGAAAAAGCCTACCTCGGCATGGAAACCGCGCAGACCCACGAGGCGCTGCTGCAGGCCGACCTGGACTTTCACCGCGCCATTGCCGACGCCACGCGCAACGACCTGCTGGCGTACATGTGCAACATGCTGTCGCTGCCGCTGCGTGAGTCGATCAATATCACCAACCGCCGCCCGGATATCCAGGGCCTGAGCCTGCCCCGCCACAAGGCGATCCTCACCGCGATCCAGAACCGCGACGCCCTCGGCGCCCGGCATGCTTCGCTGGTGCAACTGGACGACACGCGGGTAGCGCTGGATACGGTGATGAATGTGCTGACGCCGTTGTAAGCCCCACCCTCGTTCGACAGCCATGAAGATCAAATGTGGGGCTCGACGGCACCCACAAGGTGGGGGCGCAGGAACACTTTCTGTCAGCCCTGGAGATCAAATGTGGGAGATGTCGAGCCCCAGCGAGGCTTCGATGACGGTGGTTCTGCCAGCATTGTTGCTGCCTGACCCACCACTATCGCGGCCTCGCCGGGGCTCAACATCTCCCACAGGTCTTGCTGAGCGGCTACCTCAGCGATAACGTTCCAACCAATGGGCATACGGCGCAGGCAAGGTCCAGGATGCTTTCTCTACCCCCAGCTCCTTGGCGGCAAAGTACGCCCAATGCGGGTCAGCCAAGTGCGCCCGCCCCACCGAGACCAAGTCCACCTGCCCGGCCTGCAACGCACCTTCCGCCAGTTGCGGCGTGCCAAACCCCCACGCCGACGTGACCGGAATACCGGCTTCGCGGCGCACGCGCTCAGCGATCGGCCCCAGGAACGCCGGGCCCCACGGGATCTGGGTGTCGGGAATGGTGAAGCCGACGCTGACGCTCAGCAGGTCCAGGCCACCGGCCTTGAAGCGACGGGCCAACTCGATGGATTCGGTCAGGGTCTGCTCGTCACGGCCGTCGTATTCGATCACGCCGAAACGCGCGGTCAACGGCAAGTTTTCCGGCCAGACCTCACGCACAGCAGCCAGGGTTTCCAGGAGGAAACGGCTGCGATTATCGAAGCTGCCGCCGTAGGCATCGTTACGCTGGTTGGAATGCTCGGAGAAAAAACTCTGGGCCAGGTAGCCGTGGGCAAAGTGCAGTTCGATCCATTCAAAACCGGCGTCGCGGGCACGGCGGGCGGCGTCGACGAAATCCTGGCGCACGCGAGCGATGTCGTCCAGGGTCATGGCGCGCGGCACGTTAGGCAGGTTGGCGCCGAACGCAATGGCCGACGGCGCGAGGGTTTCCCAACTGCGTGCATCGGAAGCCGGCATATGGTCGTCGCCTTCCCACGGGCGGTTGGCACTGGCCTTACGACCGGCATGGGCGATCTGAATGCCCGGCACCGCGCCTGCTGCCTTGATGGCCTTGACCATCGGCACGAACGCCTGGGCGTGGGCGTCGCTCCAGATACCCGCGCAACCGGGGGTGATACGGCCTTCAGGGGACACTGCGGTGGCTTCAACCACCAGCAAACCGGCGCCGCCACGGGCCATGCTGGCCAGGTGAACGTGGTGCCAGTCGTTAACGATACCGTCGTTGGCCATGTACTGACACATCGGCGGGATCGCGATGCGGTTGCGCAAGGTCACGTCTTTAAGTGTGTAGGGTTTAAACAAAGCAGCCATCGGGAACCTCCAGGGGCACGTGAATGATTCGATAGTTCGATGGTATTCGAACTATGGTATTCAACGCCAGCCCTGTTATCATTTGTTTTATGCGAGCCTTCAAACACCCCGCCCAGCAAGACCTGACCCTCGAACGCGTGCTCTACGCCTTGAGCGACTCGGTGCGCCTGGAAATCGTCCGCTGCCTGGCCGGCGTACCCGAGGCCACCTGCGGCGAACTGGACGGCGGGCGGCCGAAATCCAGCATGTCCCACCACTTTCGCGTGCTGCGCGATGCCGGGCTGGTCCACACCCGCAGCGTCGGCACCACTCATATGAATTCGCTGCGCGCGGATGTGCTTGAGGCGCGCTTTCCTGGGTTGCTGGCGAGCATTTTGGCTCAGCGGTAAACGATAGGATCAGTACAACTGATCCGAGAGCATTACATCACTACTCTATTTTTTTGCGGGCGGGAGCGTATCGATCATCTGCGCTCGATAGGCTTTGTAGATCTGTTGAACCTCTGGATTGTCTAGATTTTCGTAAGTTATCCCTTCTTTATCCAGACCATCCAGCCCCTTGATGCCACCTATCATCCCAGGCCATTCATCACGGTGGGCGATATCGACAACAAAGGGTTTCAAGTAGTTATTCAGATGCCCTTTGAAGGGTGCCCCAATCTCTTCGCTAAGTGCGCGAAGATAATCGTCCTTACTCGTTTTCGACCACTCAATAGCGAACTTTGCTCGATAACAAAGTTCCATGAAAACAAGCAAAATCGTGCGCCCATTACCATCAAGAAAAGGGTGCGCAAATGCTAATTGCCCCATCACATCGCCAGGGCGTTCTCTAAAGCGTTTCTTGTTCGACGCCAGTTCAAGCGCATAGTCAATCGAGCGTTTGATCGAGCCCGGATGCTCAAAGACAGTATGCCGAGGATCGTCGTGGAAAGCCTTGAATACGGCAAGATGCGGCACCAGATCATTTCGATCTTTACCCGCCCAGTGATAGAAATCAGAGAACAAGATTTGGTGTACTTTGAGCACCGACTTGTAATCAATCGGTTTTTTCCTGGCCAAATAACCCAGTGCATCTTCCATGCTCAGCTCAAACGAGAGATGCTCGGATTCCTTGACCTCTACAGGATCTTTAAGCTGTAACGCATTCTGAAGATATCCAGCGGTGTCGAAGTCTCCAAAAGGATCAAAACTCATGCGCTGAGTTTCTTCTTGGCGCGGCGCTTCTCCTGAAGATAACTGCCCTGAAGTGCGAGGGTTTCCGACTTGCTCAAAATACCCTTGCGCTTAAGGTTGACCAATAACTGCTCCACGCCATCCAATTCGACCACATCGCCAGCCAGTCCGGTGATAGCAACCGCCATTCGGCTGATGCTGTCACGTTCGGCGGTGACATGATGCGCTTTAGCCAGCCTGCGCACTTTGCTGGCAATACTGACATCGGTTGTACTCGTCATTTGAAATCCCTCAGTGAGCTTTTCGAGCATAGCATGGCGGTGGTCCTTGCTCTCTACCCCGCTCGACGGGTGCAATCATTGATTTGATCCGATGCGTTGCCCCCGCCGCCGAACCTTTCACCGCAAACCACCGTCCGAGCTTAGGCACTGTTGCTTATCGCTCGCCGCGAGGTCTCCGTTTGAAAGCCGCCATCATCGAAAAATACCGCCTGATCATCAAAACCATGGGGTATGTCGGCTGGGCCCTGTTCTGGCTGTTGCTGTGGGACGTCGCCGTCACCGTGGACTTCATGCTGTTTCTCACCGCCAAGATCAACCTGCCGCTGATGCCCCTGACCTTGCTCGGCTCAGCGCTGGTGGTGCTGATCAGTTTTCGTAACAGCAGTGCCTACAACCGCTGGTGGGAAGCGCGCACCTTATGGGGCGCCATGGTTAACAATTCGCGCAGCTTCGCGCGGCAGGTGCTGACGCTGCTGGATGACCTTGGCAGCGACGCGAACCCGGTCAAGGCCACCCTGCTGCGCCGCCATGTGGCCTACGTGAACTGCCTGGCCTCCCATCTCAAGGGCCTGCCGTGCCCCGATGAGGTGCGGGCGTTTATCCCGGCCGAGGAATTTGCGCGCAACGGCGCCACCAACAACTTTGCCAATGACATCCTCACCGGCTCGGCGGCGCTGCTGGCCAAGGAGTACAAGGCCGGGCGCCTGGACAGTATTCGCCTGGCGCGGCTGGAGTCGACCTTGGTGGATTTGTCCAACGCTCAGGGCGGCATGGAACGCATCGCCAATACCCCGCTGCCCTACCCTTACGTGTATTTCCCGCGCCTGTTCATTTCGCTATTTTGCCTGATCGTACCGGTGGGCCTGGTGGAAGCCCTGGGCTGGTTCACCCCGCTGGCGTCCACGGTGGTGGGCTTCATGCTGCTGGCCATCGAACGCATCGGCACCGACCTGCAAAGCCCGTTTCACTCCAGCGAACATCAGATCCAGATGGAATCCATCTGCGAGACCATCGAGAAGAACCTGCAGTCGATGCAGCGCGATGCGCTGGGTGGCGACCGTATCGGCTGAACGCACCCAGGGCCTCAAGTGCGTGCCCCGGCGGTCGATATAAGGGGTACGCATGGCCGCACCCCTCATAAAAACACATGCGACGCTACTGTTTTCCCCTTGCCAAAACTATAAATACCCGCGGGAGAAGTCATGAATATCAAGCAAAAGCTGACCTGGGCGTTTGCGGCCATCGCGTGCCTGCCAGTTATTTTGGTGGCAGTGCTGGTGGTGCTGAACCTGCGCGAGGCGGCTTTGGCCAATTTCCTCGACAGCAGTGGCCGCGAGATCCGTCAGATCGATAACGGCATGAAGCAGTTCTTTGACGGCATCAGCCAAAACGTCGAGTACGTGGCCAAGGACCCGCGCATTGTCGCGGCCAAGGAGCTGAAGAGCTACGCCGGTGCCGACGCCGCGCAAATCGCGCTGACACCGACCAATAAAGAGCTGCTGGCGATATTCGAGCAGTTCGCCAAAAGCCATCCGAGCACCGCCTACCTGTCCCTGGGCCTGAGCGACGGCGGGTATGCGAGCTGGCCTGACGACACCAAACTGAACAACTACGACCCGCGCGTGCGCCCCTGGTACAAAGCCGCCGTGGCCGCACCGGGCACCACCGTGCGGACCGGGGCCTACTACTGGGCGCCGGACGATGTGGTGCTGATCGGCACGGTCCACACCGTGGTCGACGCCGGCGGCACCCTGCTCGGCGTGGTCGGCCTGGACGTCTCGCTCAAGCAGCTCACCGAGCTGGTGCGCAACATCAAGCTGGGCGACAGCGGCTACCTGATGCTGGTGGAAGCCAACGGCAACGTGCTGGTGGACCCCAGTGATGCCAAGCACAACTTCAAGCCGATGGCCGAACTCGGCACCAACTACGCCGAGCTGGCCAAGCGCGGCGACGGGGTGACCCAAGTCGATATCGATGGCGTGGCCTACATGGCCAACGTGGTCAGTTCCAAAGACTTGGGCTGGCGCTTTATCGGCCTGATCAAGCGCGACGAAGTGATGGCCGACGCCACGCGTCTGACCTGGCTGATCGCGGCCATTGCAGCGGCACTCGCCGTGGTCTTCGCGATTGTCGGCGCCAGCTTCGCCAGCATGATCGTGCGCCCGATTCGCGGCGTCGCCGACGGCCTGCAAGAAATCGCCGAAGGTGAAGGCGACCTCACGCGTCAACTCAAGGTGCAAGGCAAGGACGAAACCGCCAGCCTGGCCGGTTGGTTCAACCAGTTCCTGGGCATGATCGCCCAGTTGGTGCAACGCATCGGCAGTGCTTCATCCGACCTGCAAACCGCTGCCGCCGACACCCGCGAAGTGGCCAACAACTTGAACCAGGCCGCAGGCCGCCAGCGTGAAGCCGTGGAACTGGTGAGCACCGCGTTCAACGAAATGCTCGCCACCGCTAACGAAGTCGCACGCTCCTGCAGCGCCGCCGCGTCGAGTGCCGACGAAGGCTACCGCGACGTGCATGACGGCCAGCAGCATATCGGCGAAGCCACCGGCAGCGTGCTCAAATTGAGCGAAGAACTGCAAAGATCGACCCAGACCATGCAGTTGCTGGAGCAGGACAGCAAGAACATCAACACCATCCTCGACACCATCCGCTCGATCGCGGAACAGACCAACCTGCTGGCGCTCAACGCGGCGATTGAAGCCGCGCGCGCCGGTGACCAGGGCCGAGGTTTTGCGGTGGTCGCCGACGAAGTCCGCGCCCTGGCCCGTCGCACCGCCGACTCCACCGGCGAGATCGACAGCCTGCTCGGCAACCTCGCGCGCCGCACCCAGGAAGTCACCCTGCAGATGCAGGGCAGCCTGCAGGTGTCGCAAACCAGCGTGGAACGCATCCAGCAGGCCCGCGACAGCTTCGACAAGATCCAAGGCTCGGTGGACTCGATCCGCGACCAGAACACCCAAATCGCCACCGCCGCCGAGGAACAGCACCAGGTCGCCGAACAGATCAACCGGCACATCGCGCAGATCCACGCCGATGCCCAGCTAGTGGAAGACTTTGCCCACTCGGCGCAGACCGGCTCTGGCCGCTTGACGGATATTTCCGGTCAGCTCAAGGGCCTGGTAGGCCGCTTCAAGTTCTAACCCCCGCCAATGCAAGGCGGTGAGCCACTCACCGCCTCTGCCGCTTACCCCACGCAAGCCTCCACCTTGAGCTCAGCCGCGCAGCCGGTCGCCTTGAGGTACATCTGCACACTCCAGCACACCCCGCCAGCTTGGCGACAATGTCCGCATCCGCAGATGAGGCCGGCGCACAACCGCTGATCATTCGAACGCGCTGACGTCTATTGCGATTCTCGTATTATGGTATACCATCATACGCAGACCTCTCACACCAGACGGAGCAGCCCATGAGTTTCGAAATCCGCAAGATCGTCAGCTACGTAGAAGAAACCTTTATCGAAGGCGGCAAAGCCTCGGACACTCCGGTGACCATGGTAGGCCTGGCCGTGGTGCTGAAAAACCCTTGGCTGGGTCGTGGTTTCGTCGAAGACCTCAAGCCTGAGATCCGTGCCAACTGCTCCGACCTCGGCGCGCTGATGGTCGAGCGCCTGGTGGGCATCATCGGCGGTGCGGAAAAAATCGAGGCCTACGGCAAGGCGGCAGTGGTCGGTGCCGACGGCGAGATCGAACATGCCAGCGCGATCATCCATACCCTGCGCTTCGGCAACCATTACCGTGAGGCGGTCAAGGCCAAGAGCTACCTGAGCTTTACCAACAAGCGCGGCGGCCCGGGCACGTCGATCCAGATCCCGATGATGCACAAGGACGACGAAGGCCTGCGTTCGCACTACATCACCCTGGAAATGCAGATCGAAGATGCGCCGCGTGCCGACGAAATCGTCGTGGTACTCGGTTGCGCCGATGGCGGCCGCCTGCATCCGCGCATCGGCAACCGTTATATCGACCTGGAAGAGCTGGCGGCTGAAAAAGCCCAGTAAGCAAGACCGGCCCCCCAACAAAAAGCATGCAGGAGCGCTCCATGATTCGGCTCACCGCTGAACGCACCCCGGCTGGCACCAGTTATCTGGCGACCGGCCAAGGCCAGCCTGTGGTTTTGATCCACGGCGTGGGCCTGAATAAAGAAATGTGGGGCGGGCAAGTCGTTGGCCTGGCCACGAATTACCGCGTGATCACCTATGACATGCTCGGCCATGGCGCCAGCCCGCGCCCGGCCGCCGACACCCCGCTGCTCGGCTATGCCGACCAGTTGCTGGAACTGCTCGACCACCTGCAACTGCCCCAGGCCAGCGTGATCGGCTTTTCCATGGGCGGCCTGGTCGCACGGGCGTTTGCCTTGCATTACCCCGAGCGCCTGCGGGGCCTGGTCGTACTCAACAGTGTGTTCAACCGCAGCCCTGAACAGCGTGCCGGCGTGATCGCACGTACCGCCCAGGCCGCCGAACACGGCCCGGACGCGAATGCCGAAGCCGCACTGTCGCGCTGGTTCAGCCGTGAATACCAGGCGGCCAACCCGGCGCAGATCGCCGCGCTGCGTGAAACCCTGGCGGGCAACGACCCCCAGGGTTACCTGACCACCTATGAACTGTTTGCGACCCAGGACATGTACCGTGCCGACGACCTCGCGGGGTTGCGCGCACCGACCCTGGTCGCCACCGGCGAACTCGACCCCGGCTCGACCCCGGACATGGCCCGGCAACTGGCCGATCGTATTCCCGGCGCCACCGTTGCGGTGCTGGCCGAGCAACGGCATATGATGCCGGTAGAGTCACCGCGCCTGGTCAACCAGTTGCTGCTGGGGTTCCTCGACACGGTGTACGCCCAAAACACTCCCATTAAGGGGATCGTTGCATGACACTCGCACGCTTCCAGATGTGCATCGGCGGTGAATGGGTCGATGCCCTGTCCGGCAAGACCTTCGACAGCCTCAACCCAGCCCTGGCCGAACCCTGGGCGCAACTGCCCGACGCCGACGAAGCCGACGTGGAGCGCGCCGTACAGGCCGCGCAAAGCGCCTTCGACAGCCCCGCCTGGCGTGGCCTCACGGCTACCGCGCGGGGCAAACTGCTGCGCCGCCTGGGTGACCTGATCGCGGAGAACAAGGAACAACTGGCCCAGTTGGAAAGCCGCGACAACGGCAAGCTGATCCGCGAAACCCGTGGTCAGGTCAGCTACCTGCCGGAGTTTTTCCACTATACCGCCGGCCTGGCCGACAAGCTCGAAGGCGGCACCCTGCCGTTGGACAAGCCAGACCTGTTCGCCTACACCGTGCATGAACCCATGGGTGTAGTTGCCGCGATCATTCCGTGGAACAGCCCGCTGTACCTGACAGCGATCAAACTCGCGCCGGCCCTGGCGGCGGGCAATACCATCGTGATCAAGCCGTCGGAACATGCCTCGGCGACCGTCCTGGAACTGGCGCGCCTGGCCCTCGAAGCCGGCATTCCAGCGGGTGTGGTCAACGTGGTCACAGGCTTTGGCCCCAGCACCGGCGCCGCCCTCACCCGCCACCCGCTGGTGCGCAAGATCGCCTTTACCGGCGGCGCAGCCACGGCAAGACATGTGGTGCGCAGCAGCGCGGAGAACTTCGCCAAACTCTCCCTGGAACTGGGCGGCAAGTCGCCGAATATCATTTTTGCCGACGCCGACCTCGACAGCGCCATCAATGGTGCAATCGCCGGCATCTACGCGGCATCCGGGCAGAGTTGCGTCTCCGGTTCGCGCCTGCTGGTGCAGGACACTATCTACGACGAATTCGTTGAACGCCTGGTAGCACGCGCCCAACGCATCCGCATCGGCAACCCGCAAGACGACGCCAGCGAAATGGGCCCCATGGCCACCGCGCAGCAATTGGCCGTGGTCGAAGGCCTGGTGGCGGACGCCATCGCCGAAGGCGCACGCCTGCGCACCGGCGGCAAACGCCCGCAGAACCTCGGCGAAGGCTGGTTCTATGAGCCAACGCTGTTCGAGTGCGACCGCAACTCGATGAAGATCATGCAAGAGGAAGTGTTCGGGCCGGTGGCCTCGGTCATCCGTTTCAAGGACGAAGCCGAAGCACTGGCCATCGCCAACGACTCGCAGTTCGGCCTCGCTGCCGGCATCTGGACCCGCGACCTCGGGCGCGCCCACCGCCTGGCGCGCGATGTGCGTTCGGGGATCATCTGGGTCAATACCTACCGCGCGGTCTCGGCCATGGCCCCCATCGGCGGTTTCAAGAACAGCGGCTACGGACGCGAAAGCGGCATCGATTCGGTGCTCGCCTACACCGAGCTGAAGACCGTGTGGATCAACCTCTCCCAGGCGCCCATGCCTGATCCCTTTGTGATGCGTTAAGAGTCCACAACCATGATCGAACCCGGCATATACAAAGACGTCATGAGCTCGTTCCCGTCCGGGGTCACGGTGGTCACCACCCTCGACCCGGACGGCGGCATCGTCGGCATCACCGCCAGCGCGTTCAGCGCGCTGTCGATCGACCCGGCCCTGGTGCTGTTCTGCCCCAACTATGCATCGGACACCTACCCGATCCTGCGTGACAGTAAGCGCTTTGCGATTCACTTGCTGTCCGCCGACCAGACCGCCGAAGCCTACGCCTTCGCCAGCAAAGGCAAGGAAAAAGCCAAGGGCATCGAGTGGCACTTGAGCGAGCTGGGCAACCCGCTGCTGGCCAACGCCACGGCGATCATCGAGTGCGAGCTGTGGCGCGAGTATGACGGCGGCGATCACGCGATCATCGTCGGCGCCGTGAAGAACCTGATCCTGCCCGCGCAACCGGTCACGCCGATGATCTATCACAAAGGCAAGCTGGGCCCCCTGCCCACCCTGGCCTGAGGAGCTGTGTGCAATGAGCAACGCAAAGTATGAGCAGGGGCTGAAGATCCGCACCCAGGTGCTGGGCGAGGCCTACGTGCAGCGTTCGATCGAGAACGCCGACGACTTCACCCGCCCCCTGCAGGAGATGGTCACCGAATACTGCTGGGGCCATGTGTGGGGCCGGGAGGGTTTGTCGCTTAAAGAACGCAGCATGATAAACTTGGCGATGATTTCGGCCCTCAATCGGCCCCATGAGCTCAAGCTGCATGTGCGCGGCGCCTTGCGTAACGGGCTAAGTCGTGAACAAATACGCGAAATTCTGCTTCAGGTCGGCATCTATTGCGGGGTTCCCGCCGCCGTGGACAGCTTCCGGCTGGCCCGGGAAGCCTTCGCCGAAGCCGATGCCGAGGCCTCCCGTTAACCGTCCCATTCAGAGCAGCCCCCATGAAACGCCTGCCACTCGACGACAGCTTCAAGGTCAATCACAACCCGATCACCCTGCGCGAAATCGTGCTGGAGAAACTGCGCAGCGCCATCATGAACTTCCAGCTGCTGCCGGGTGACCGCCTGGTGGAGCGCGACCTGTGCGACCGCCTCGGCGTCAGCCGCACCTCGGTGCGCGAAGCCTTGCGTCACCTGGAGTCCGAAGGCCTGGTGGAATTCGCCGATGCCAAGGGCCCCCAGGTGGCGATCATTACCCTGGCCGACGCCGTCGACATCTATGAGCTGCGCTGCGTGCTCGAAGGCTTGATCGTGCAGCTGTTCACCCTGCGCGCCAAGGCCAAGGACATCAAGGCCCTGGAAAAAGCCCTGGAGGAAAACCGCAAGGCCCTCAAGGACGGCGAACTGCAACAGGTCATCGATTCGGTGCAGGGTTTCTACGACGTGTTGCTTGAAGGCTCCGGCAACCACGTGGCCGCCACCCAGTTGCGTCAATTGCAGGCGCGCATCAGCTACCTGCGCGCCACGTCGGTGTCCCAGGCAAACCGTCGCGGCACCAGCAATCAGGAAATGGAACGCATGGTCCAGGCGATCAAGAGCGGCGACCCGCTCGCCGCCCACCAGGCCTGCGTCGACCACGTGCGCGCGGCAGCCGCCGTGGCCCTGGACTACCTCAAGCGCAAACAGGAAGAGACCGGCAAGATCCCCGAGATCACCCTGCCCATCGCCCTCAAAGAACCGCGTATAGGTCACTGACCGTGTTCAGGCCAAGCTTTTGCCCCACATGCGGCGGCAGTGACCTCGGTCACCAGCTGCCACCGGGCGATACGCATGAGCGCCTGATGTGCCGCGGTTGCGGCTATATCCACTACATCAATCCCAAGATCATCGCCGGCTGCATCATCGAGCAGGACGGCAAGTACCTGCTGTGCCAACGGGCGATCCCACCGCGCCCCGGCACCTGGACGCTGCCGGCCGGTTTCATGGAAGGTGGCGAGACCACTGAACAAGCGGCGTTGCGCGAAGTCTGGGAAGAAAGCGGCGTGCGCGCGGAGATCCTCTCGCCCTACTCGATCTTCAGCGTGCCGAAGATCAGCGAGGTGTACATCATCTTCCGCGCCATTGCGCTGGAGATCACCGGCCAGTTCGGGCCGGAAACCCTCGACTATCAGTTCTTCGCACCCGAGGACATTCCCTGGGACAGCATCTACTACCCGGCGATCCGGCAGATCCTCGAACGCTACATCGAGGAACGCCAGGCCGGGGTGTATGGCATCTACATCGGCAATGACGACAGCGGCAAGATCCATTTCATCCGCTGATATTCAAACTGAACTCGGTTCAAATGTGGAAGGGGGCTTGCCCCCGATTGCAGTGGCATATTCAACATCGTCGTTGGCTGACACACCGCTATCGGGGGCAAGCCCCCTCGCACAGTTTGAAGCGCGTTTATTCAGCCACGAATCAGCCCTGCTCATCGTCGAAACCAGGGCGCTGCAACGCAGCCTACTCCACACCACCGAACCTAATGTGGGAGGGGGCTTGCCCCCGATGGCAATGGCACATTCAACATCGTCGTTGGCTGACACACCGCTATCGGGAGCAAGCCCCCTCCCACAGTTTGAAGCGCGTTTATTCAGCCACGGATCAGCCCTGCTCATCGTCGAAACCAGGGCGCTGCAACGCAGCCTAGTCCACACCACCGAACCCAATGTGGGAGGGGGCTTGCCCCCGATGGCAGTGGCACATTCAACATCGTCGTTGGCTGACACACCGCTATCGGGAGCAAGCCCCCTCCCACAGTTTGAAGCGCGTTTATTCAGCCACGAATCAGCCCTGCTCATCGTCGAAACCAGGGCGCTGCAACGCAGCCTACTCCACACCACCGAACCCAATGTGGGAGGGGGCTTGCCCCCGATGGCAATGGCATATTCAACATCGTCGTTGACTGACACGCCGCTATCGGGGGGCAAGCCCCTCCCACAGTTTGAAGCGCGTTTATTCAGCCACGAATCAGCCCTGCTCATCGTCGAAACCAGGGCGCTGCAACGCAGCCTAATCCACACCACCGAACCCAATGTGGGAGGGGGCTTGCCCCCGATTGCAATGGCACATTCAACATCGCCGTTGGCTGACACACCGCTATCGGGAGCAAGCCCCCTCCCACATTTGAATCGATTTACACTTGAAAAAACTAGGGTGCCAGCCCTTCCACGATGATGATCTGCGCCTGCCCCACGCCCTCACGGTGGGCCTTCGCCGCCTGATATTCGGCGGATTCGTAACACGCCACCGCCTGCTCGTAGCTATCGAACTCAATCACCACGTTACGCTGCCGTGCCGGCCCGCCTTCCATCGCTTCGCTGCGCCCGCCCCGGGCCAGAAACCGCCCGCCAAACTTCGCAAACGCCGCCGGGGCGCGCTGGGTGTACTGCGTGTACTGCTCTGCATCGGACACATCTACATGGGCAATCCAATAGGCCTTCATCGTGACATCCTCTTGCCTGGTTTTGTGGTATACCATAATACATACAACCAATAAATCGAGCACCCAACATGTCCTTCAACAGCATCGCAGACATCATCGAAGACTACCGCCAAGGCAAGATGGTGCTCCTGGTGGACGACGAAGATCGGGAAAACGAAGGCGACCTGCTGCTGCCAGCAGCGTGCTGCACCGCCGAGACTATCAGTTTCATGGCCCGCGAAGCCCGTGGCCTGATCTGCCTGACCCTCACCGACGAACACTGCCAGCGCCTGGGCCTGGAGCAGATGGTGCCGAGCAATGGCAGCGCGTTCAGCACCGCGTTTACCGTGTCCATCGAAGCGGCCAGCGGCGTGACCACCGGGATCTCTGCCGCTGACCGCGCACGCACGGTGGCGGCGGCCGTGGACGTCAACGCGGGGCCTGCCGATATCGTGCAGCCGGGGCATATCTTTCCGTTGCGCGCCAAAGATGGCGGCGTGCTGACCCGCGCCGGCCACACCGAAGCCGGCTGTGACCTGGCCCGCCTGGCCGGGCATACACCGGCCTCGGTGATCGTCGAAGTGATGAACGACGACGGCACCATGGCCCGCCGGCCTGACCTGGAGATCTTCGCGCGCAAGCATGGGATCAAGATTGGCACTATCGCCGACCTGATTCACTACCGCCTCAGCACCGAACGCACCGTGGTGCGCATTGGCGAACGCGACCTGCCCACGGTGCATGGCACGTTCCGCCTGATTACCTTTGAAGACCGCATCGACGGTGGCGTACACATGGCCATGGTGATGGGCCCGTTGCGCCGCGATGAACCTACGCTGGTGCGCGTGCATGTGATCGACCCGCTGCGCGACCTGGTCGGCGCCGAGTACAACGGTCCGTCCAACTGGACGCTGTGGGCCGCCCTGCAACGCGTCGCGGCCGAAGGCCGTGGCGTGGTGGTGGTGCTGGCCAATCATGAATCGTCCCAGGCGCTGCTGGAGCGCGTACCGCAACTGACCCAGGCACCGCGCCAGTTCAACCGTTCGCAGTCGCGGATTTATTCGGAAGTCGGCACCGGGGCGCAGATATTGCAGGATCTGGGCGTCGGCAAGTTGCGTCACCTCGGCCCGCCCCTGAAATACGCTGGGCTGACCGGCTACGACCTGGAGGTCGTCGAGAGCATTCCCTTCACCGAATGACGGATAACCGGTAAGGCAAAATGCTTGCACAAAGTTTGGAATACCATAATATGATATTCCATAGACCGAACGCTTTCGCCAAGTGCGCCCGCCAGGGACAGCACCAATAACAGCCCTTGGCACGGTCGCCTTTTGGGTCTCGATTAGAGGCTCGGATGGACCTACTGCTCCCGATAGGCGGGCATTACCAAGCCCGCTCAATAACAAAACAAATGAGGGCGTGAAAATGGTGTTGAACAAACGTGCAACCGCTGTGCTGTTCGCGGGTTTATTGGCTACGGCCAGTCACGCGGCCCTGGCGGCCGAAAGCGTGAATTTCGTGAGCTGGGGCGGTAGCACCCAGGATGCGCAGAAGCAGGCGTGGGCCGACCCTTTCAGCAAGGCCAGCGGCATCACCGTTGTACAGGACGGCCCGACCGACTACGGCAAGCTCAAGGCCATGGTCGAAAGCGGCAACGTGCAGTGGGACGTGGTGGATGTCGAGGCCGACTTCGCCTTGCGCGCCGCCGCCGAAGGCCTGCTCGAACCCCTGGACTTCTCGGTAATCCAGCGCGACAAGATCGACCCACGCTTCGTCTCCGACCATGGCGTCGGCTCGTTCTTCTTCTCCTTTGTGCTGGGCTACAACGAAAGCAAACTCGGCGCCGGCAAACCCCAGGATTGGACCGCGCTGTTCGACACCAAGACCTACCCCGGCAAACGCGCCCTCTACAAATGGCCCAGCCCTGGCGTGCTCGAACTGGCCCTGCTGGCCGACGGCGTACCGGCCGACAAGCTCTACCCCCTGGACCTGGACCGCGCCTTCAAGAAACTCGACACCCTCAAAAAAGACATCGTCTGGTGGGGCGGCGGTGCGCAGTCGCAGCAACTACTGGCCTCCGGCGAAGTCAGCATGGGCCAGTTCTGGAACGGTCGCATCCACGCCCTGCAGGAAGATGGCGCACCGGTGGGCGTGAGCTGGAAGCAGAACCTGGTCATGGCCGACATCCTCGTCGTGCCTAAGGGCACCAAAAACAAAGCCGCCGCGATGAAGTTCCTGGCCAGTGCCAGCAGCGCCAAGGGTCAGGCCGATTTCTCCAACCTGACCGCCTATGCACCGGTGAATATCGACAGCGTGCAGCGCCTGGATTCAGTCCTGGCGTCCAACCTGCCGACGGCGTATGCCAAGGACCAGATCACCCTCGATTTCGCCTACTGGGCCAAGAACGGTTCGGCCATTGCGACACGGTGGAATGAATGGCTAGTCAAATGAAAATGACGGCAACCACACCGACCGGGAGCGCCCTCGGCGCTGCCGGCGCGGTTTGCAGCAAAACCGTAGCGCCGTCCCTGGCCCAGCGCTGGCGGGGGGCGGGCAACCTGATCCCGGCCCTGCTGTTCCTCGGCCTGTTCTTCCTCGCACCGCTGATCGGGCTGTTGCTGCGCGGTGTACTGGAACCGGTGCCGGGCCTGGGCAACTATGAACAGCTGTTCGCCAACTCGGCCTACGCCCGGGTAATGCTCAACACCTTTTCGGTGGCGGGCCTGGTGACCCTGTTCAGCCTGTTGCTGGGCTTCCCGCTGGCCTGGGCGATTACCCTGGTGCCACGCGGCTGGGGCCGCTGGATCTTGAATATCGTGCTGCTGTCGATGTGGACCAGCCTGCTGGCCCGCACCTATTCCTGGCTGGTATTGCTGCAAGCCTCCGGGGTCATCAACAAGGCGCTGATGGCCCTGGGCATCATCGATGTGCCCCTGGAGATGGTGCATAACCTCACCGGTGTGGTGATCGGCATGAGCTACATCATGATCCCGTTCATCGTGCTGCCGTTGCAGGCGACCATGCAGGCCATCGACCCGATGATCCTGCAGGCCGGCTCCATCTGCGGCGCGAGCCCGTGGACCAACTTCTTCCGGGTGTTCCTGCCGCTGTGCCGGCCGGGGTTGTTTTCCGGCGGGTTGATGGTGTTCGTGATGTCCCTCGGTTACTACGTCACCCCGGCGCTGCTCGGCGGTGCGCAGAACATGATGCTGCCCGAGTTCATCATCCAGCAGGTGCAATCGTTCCTCAATTGGGGCCTGGCCAGTGCCGGTGCCGCGTTGCTGATCTTCATCACGCTGGTGCTGTTCTACTTCTACCTGAAACTTCAGCCGGAATCCCCGGTTGGCGCGAGCAATGCGAGGTAAGCCGTCATGCTGCTGACTCCGAATGCCATGAGCCGCAGGATGCGCCTGGGCCTCTACACCACCACCGGTTTGATTGGGCTGTTCCTGCTGCTGCCGATCGTGTTTATCGTGCTGCTGTCGTTCGGCTCGTCGCAATGGCTGGTGTTCCCGCCACCGGGCTGGACGCTGAAATGGTACGGCCAGTTCTTCTCCAACGCCGACTGGATGAGCGCGGCGCTGGCCAGCCTCAAGGTCGCCGTGCTGACCACCGTGTTCGCCGTAGCGCTGGGCCTGCCCACGGCATTTGCCCTGGTGCGCGGGCGCTTCCCCGGCCGCGAGCTGCTCTACGGCCTGTTCACCCTGCCGATGATCGTGCCGCTGGTGATCATCGCCGTGGCGGTGTACGCGCTGTTCCTCAAGCTCGGCTACACCGGCACGATGTTCGCCTTTGTGGTCAGCCACGTGATTGTCGCGTTGCCGTTCACCATCATTTCGATCATCAACTCGCTTAAGCTGTTCGATCAGTCGATTGAAGACGCGGCGGTGATCTGCGGTGCGTCGCGCCTGCAGGCGGTGTTCAAGGTGACCTTCCCGGCGATTCGTCCGGGGATGGTGGCCGGTGCGCTGTTCGCCTTTCTCGTGTCATGGGACGAAGTGGTGCTCAGCGTGATGATGGCCAGCCCGACCCTGCAAACCCTTCCCGTGAAAATGTGGACCACCCTGCGTCAGGACCTGACACCGGTGATCGCCGTCGCCTCGACGTTGCTGATCGGCCTCTCGGTGCTGGTCATGGTCATCGCCGCCGCCGTTCGCCGGCGCACAGAAACCCGCGCTTGAGCGCCCAGGAGCAGAACATGAGTGCAGTGATCCAAGATGCCGCGCAGAACCCGGGCCAACCCCTGGTCAGCTTGCGCAACCTGAACAAGTACTACGGCGAATTTTGCGCCGTGGACAACATTTCGCTGGACATCAAGGACGGCGAATTCCTCACCTTCCTCGGCTCCAGCGGCTCGGGCAAAAGCACCACCCTGTCGATGCTCGCCGGCTTTGAAACGCCCAGCAGCGGCGAGATCCTGGTGAGTGGTCAATCGCTGGTCAACGTACCGCCGCACAAGCGCGACATCGGCATGGTGTTCCAACGCTACTCGCTGTTCCCGCACCTGTCGGTACGCGACAACATCGCCTTCCCCCTGGCAATCCGCAAACTGGCCAGCGCCGAGCGCGAGAAGCGCGTCGACGCCATGCTCAAGCTGGTGCAGCTGGAACAATTCGCCCATCGCCGCCCGTCGCAACTGTCCGGCGGCCAGCAACAGCGCGTCGCCATCGCCCGGGCGCTGGTGTACGAGCCGCGCATCCTACTGATGGACGAACCCCTCGGCGCCCTCGACAAAAAACTGCGTGAAGACTTGCAGGACGAGCTGCGCCAACTGCACCGGCGCCTGGGCATCACCATCGTCTATGTGACCCACGACCAGGAAGAAGCGATGCGCCTGTCGCAACGCATCGCGATTTTCAGCCATGGCAAGATCGTCGGCCTGGGCAGCGGTTTCGACCTGTACCAGAACCCGCCGAACGCATTTGTCGCCTCATTCCTCGGCAACTCCAACTTCCTCAAGCTCAAGGCCCAGGGCAACGCGGTGGCGTCGTTCGAAGGCCAATCCCTGTCGATCCGCCTGACCGGCGGCCTACGCACCAAGCAGGATGTGCTGCTGATGGTGCGCCCGGAAAAAGCCCTGGCGCTGAGCGTCGAACAGGCCGCCGAGCAGCCCCTGGCCGCCGGTTGGAATGAGGTGTCGGCGATCGTCGGCGAAGTGCTGTTCCTCGGCGAAAGCCAGACCTGCAGCGTGAAAACCCTGGGCGGCACCTCGATGACGGTCAAGGCATTGTCCGCCGCCGGCATGCCGCTCAAGGCCGGCGACCCGGTGCGCGTGCGCTGGGCTACGGCGGATGCCTGTGTGTACACCGAGTGGGCCGAAAGCGATCTGAACAAGGCCGCCGGCGCTCATTGAGTCACCCATGTGGGAGGGGCGGTGCGACGGTTCGACTTGCTCCCGATAGCGGAGGAACAGTCAACTTATCTGTAGCTGACCCACCGCTATCGGGAGCAAGCCCCCTCCCACAGTTTGAGAACCTCATCGTGCCCCAGCAGAACGCCGGGCCACTGGTGTATTGCCACGGCAAGATGGGCGCCCTGCCCATGCCGGCCTAAGCCACACACAAAACTTTGTGGGAGGGGGCTTGCCCCCGATTGCGGTGGGTCAGTCAGCTTGTTTGTAACTGATCCACTGCCATCGGGAGCAAGTCGAATCGTCGCACCGCCCCTCCCACATTTTTTAACTGCATTTACCCGTTAAATCCTACGCTCGAAAATCGCCCCCTCGATGCCCAGCACCTCGCAGGTATCGGCATAGATCCCCACGCCCTTCTCCCACACATGCTTGATCGACTGGTCGGCGCAGCGGATCTGGTAATTGAGCTCGAACGGTTCATGGCGCGACAACGCATATTGCACCTCGCGCCACACGTAGTCGGCGTCCTGGGCCAGGATCAGGCTGTTGTAGGTGAATTCATGGTTGTCCACCAGCCGCTCGGCGGGGTAGCCGGTCAATTGCAGGCAGCCGGCACTGACGAACTCCATGGTCCAGTCGCGGTTGTTACGGCCGCGATAGATCAGCCCTGGCATGCTGTCGAGCAAGCTCATGCTGCTGCGCTGGCTGGCTAGCAAGGCGATTTCGCGGCGCTTGTGCGCAGTGACATCCCCGGCCACCAGGTAGAAGCCCTGCGGGCCGCGCTTGAGGCTGATCTCGAACCAGCGCAGCTCGCCGCACGGATGCACGAAGCGCAGGCGCTGGTTGAACGAGGTCTCGGGGCGTCGGCGCAGTTCATGCAAGGCCTGGCGCCACAGCGGGCGGTCTTCCTGGTGCACGTAGTCGACGAGGTTGCGCTCCGCGCCCGGCGCGCCCATCAACTCGGCCCAGGCCAGGTTGAAGTGGGCGATCTGGCCGTTGTCGCGCAGGTGCAGCAAGGCGGCGGGAAAACAATCCATCGGGTACGCGGGCGGTGTCTGTACCAAAGCGTCAGGGCTTTCCCTCATCTAATGACGCTCCTCGTGTTTGAGCAACGCGCCGCTGTGTACCCGGGCCGCCAGCTCCAGGCGCGAATGCAGGTTGAGTTTCTGCAACAGGCTGCGCACGTAGATTTTCACCGTGCCGTCGCTGATCCCCAGTTCCCTGCCGATCTGTTTATTGCTCATGCCGGCGGCGATCAGCGCCAGGGTCTGGCCTTCGCGTTCGGTGAGGTTCTCACCGCCCGGCGTCTCGCCGTGTGGCCTGGGCTCGGCCGGGTCGGCGAGCAAGGCGATCAGAGTTGAGTCGAGCATGATCGCGCCCTTGTGACAGTTGCGCATATACGCCAGCAATGCCTCGGGCTCGGTTTCCTTGAGCACGTAACCGCTGGCGCCCAGGCGCAAGGCGCTGAGCAATTCGGCGCGGTCCATCGACGCCGTGAGCACCACCACCTGGCAGTCCAGGCGCAATTGGCGCAGTTCGTCCAGCACCTGCAAGCCGCTGAGGCCGGGCATGTGCAGATCCAGCAGGACCTGCTGCGGCGTCAGGCTCACGGCCAGGTTGATGCCCTCTCGGCCACTGGCCGCCTGCCCCACCACTTCGAAGTCGTCGCTGGCATCGAACAGTTGCGCCAGGCCTTTGCGAAACAGCGGGTGATCATCGATCAGTAATAAGGTCGTGCAGTCCATCGAGACTCCCTTGTGGCAGGTCGTGGTGGCGGCGCAGGCCAAGGTGCACGCGTACGCCGTGCGGGCGGATCGCTTCAATGCTCAGCCGCGCGCCGATGCTGGCGGCGCGCTCGCGGATAATTGCCAGGCCGAAATGGTTCTGCTCATCGCACGCCGGGCTCAAGCCGATGCCATCGTCCTCCACCGACACCGAGGCATCGCCGTCCTGGGTCTGGCGCAGTTCAATACGCACATGCCGCGCGTGGGAATGGCGCACCGCATTGGCCAGGGCCTCGCGCACGATCTGCAGGATCTGCAACTCGGTTTCCGGGCTCAGGGCATCGTCGGCCAGGCGGTTGTCCAACTCGAACACGATGATGCAGCGCCGCGAAAACTCCGCGACCGAGTCGGCCAAGGCCTGGCGCAACGAGCGTCCGTCCATGGTCAGGCGTGCGCTGGTGATCAGCTCGCGCACCTGGCGTTGCAACTGGCTCAGGCCGGCGCAGAGGTCCTGCAGGACGGGCGCGCCCAACTGTGACTGCAAGCCGTGGGCCTGGAATGCCAGGTAACCCAACTGCTGCGCCACCGAATCGTGCAACTCACGGGCCAGCGCACCGTGGCGCGACGTTGCCTGTCTGCGCTGCTGCTCACGGTTGTCGCTGCGCAGACGCACGGTGACCGCCACGGCGTGCGCCGCTTCCTCCAGCAACTGACGCCAACTGGCACCGGCCCGTCTGGGGGTATCGAGCAGTAACGCGCCCTTTTCACCCTCGGGCAAGGCGCACACCAATCGGTGCACCCCCCGTTGTCGGCAAGGGCCGCAGGCCTGGGGCGTGTCCATCGCACTCGCGTCGCGCCAGGGGCAGTGCGCCACGCCCTGGCAGCCCTCGATCAAGCCACGTCGCGTCGGGCCTAGGTCTTCGCCGCCGAGGATCAAATTGAGCCTGCCAGCGGGCAGCAGTGCGTCGAAACGGTCCAGAAAACCCGACAAGGCACCGTCAGCGTGCAGGGGCAACCCGGCCAGCAGCCTGCGCACGCTACGCGCCTGTTCGGGGCGCACAGGCCCCAACCAGAGCGGCCAGCCCTTCGGTCGTGTTCGCACTCTTCGATAACTCCCCGTCCGGTTGCTGAGCGTTAACGCAAGACCAGCAACTTCCATGCCCCGAACGGCCGTGCGGCAAGGCTTATCTCCAAAGGCATAGCCCTTTTTCCAGATTGAGAAGATTTTCCTCATAGGAAATTATCTCTCCCAGCAGGAAACACAACGCACCTTGGAGAGCCCGCATGACGCACACCCACAACCGCCCCATCGTGGTGATGCAATCGGCAACCGCCTTCACGCAGGGGGGCACCGAACTGGACAACCCGTTGCTGCTGAGCGGCGAACAACCCGACTTTGCCCGGCGCTTGCAACAGGCATTGGCCAGCGCCACCGTGGGCTGCCGACTCCACCTGCTAGGCGATGAAGCCTTTGTCTGGCGCATTCACGCTGAGGCCCGCGCCGCAGGCCTGGAAGACGCCGAGATCCACATGACCTGCACGACGCCCGGCCTGCGCCAGGTGTATTGCGCCCATTGCGGGCTGACCCAGACCGCCGGCCCAGCGCCGGTGTTGAACTGCATCGGCTGCAACGTCGGGCTGGAAGTGCGCACCCATTTTTCCCGGCGCCTGGGCGCTTACCTCGGCGTGTGCAGCAACCCCGACCAGCCCTATGCGGGGTTCCAGCCATGAGCGCCGCCCTCAAGGTTCAGGTCAGCGCGGCCAGAATGCTCACGCCCGTGGTGCGCGAGTTCACCCTGACCGCCTGCGACGGCGCCCTGCCCGCTTTCTCGCCCGGCAGCCACGTCCAGGTGCATCTGCCGCTGGCCGAGGGCACGCTGCGCAACGCCTACTCGCTGACCGGCGACCCGGCGCACACGCACCACTACCGCATCGCCGTGCGCCTGCAAGAGGCTTCTCGCGGCGGTTCGCAGTACTTGCATCGCCAGGTACAGGTCGGCGACACCTTGCAGATTTCGCCGCCAGCCAATCTGTTCGCGCCCCATGGCACCGCACGCCGGCACATCCTGATCGCCGCCGGCATCGGCATCACGCCGTTCATGGCCTATATCGCCGCGCTGGAACAGCAGCAGGCCGATTTCGAACTGCATTACCTGTTCCGCCCAGGCCTCAGCGATGCCTACCTCGATGAGTTGCAACAGCGCCTCGGCCCGCGCCTGCATGCCTACGACCGCCGCCCGGACCTGAGCCGCATCCTCACCAACCGGGCGCTGGGCAGCCACGTCTATACCTGTGGCCCGCCATCCTTGATCGAGGCGGTCGAGCAACACGCCGACCGCCTCGGTTGGCCACGCAATCGGCTGCACGCAGAAGCATTCAAAGGCGCGCAACCGGGCCAGCCGTTCGACCTGCAACTGCTGCGCAGTGGCCGCACCCTGCGCGTGGCGGCCGAGCAGAGCCTGCTCGAAGCCTTGGAACACGCGGGGTTGCAGGTGCCCAACCTGTGCCGTGGCGGGGTCTGCGGCCAGTGCATCACGCGCCATCGAGGCGGCGCCATCGAACACCGCGACAGTTTCCTCAGCCCGGCCGAGCAGGCCGAATTTCTGATGCCTTGCGTCTCGCGCGGCAGCGGCCCCTGCGTTTCGCTGGACCTATAGGAGTGAGTGCCATGCCCCTGCAATCGAGCCCTGTGCTGAGCTATCGCGACGATTTCAGCTTTCGCAACAGCCCGGCGGCGATCCGTCGCTTCCCCTTCCCGTTTATCGAGGACAGCTACCTGTACTCGGTGAATATCGAACCGGCCACCTCCCGCGACCCTGGCTCCATTTATGAGCACGCCTTCGACATCGACGAGCACTACCGCTCGGAAATGGCCGAACGCGCGCTGATCCTGGACAACGACCCACGCCGCTACCTGGTGATGCCGCACATGCAAGCGGCGGCCTGGGATGCGCTGCAAATGCTCATGGAAAACCTCGCCATCGACTACCCGCAGTGGTTCAGCCTGGTGCGTGACGGCGACCGCTGGCACTGGCGCAACCACCTGCTGCAGATCGATCAGCCCTTCATCTTCGGCGATGCCGCCAGCCTGCCCTGCGCACCGCTGGAATACATCGGCCGCCAGGTACAAGGGGATTTCGCCCTGCTCGACCAGCGCGACGGCGACCTGTACATGGACGCCGGCCTGGTCACCAGCCCGGCCGACTGGTCGCTGGCGTTCGATGCCGGCATGAGCTTCAAGCAGTGGCATGCACCGGTGCCCATGGCCAACCAGATGGGGGTGTTCGACCGTGCGCTGAAGTACCTGCTCAACCTGCAGGCCGGCCAGCCGGTCCGGCGCCTGAACTGGACCCTGACCATCAACCCGCGCCTGGATTCATCTCCGGAAACCTTCCATCAATGGGGTGCCGACCGCGGTCGGATCACCGCGCAGAACGTCGGGCAACAGGTACACCTGCGGGTCGAACTGCAAGTGATGGCGCGCCTGCCGCGCAGCAACGCGGTGATGTTCAGCATTCGCACCTACCTGATCAGCCTGGACGAACTGGTCACCCAACCCGGCTGGGGCTGCCGCCTGCACCGCGTGCTGCGCGACCTGCCCGATGCCATCGCCGACTACAAGGGCATGACCCGCTATCGACAGCCACTGGTCGAGTGGCTGAGCCAGTTCGATCCATTCGCCTGACCTTCTTTTCCCGACAAGGAACATCACATGACCCACTCCTGGCGTATTTCTGCATTGGCCGAGCGGCACCGCGCCCTTGGCTCGAACCTCGAAGACTGGAACGGCATGGGCACCGCCTGGACCTACAACAGCGCGCTAGCCGACCACCACGAAGCGATCCGCACCCGCGCCGGCCTGATGGACGTATCGGGCCTGAAAAAAGTCCACTACGTAGGCCCGCACGCCGAAAGCCTGTTGCAGTGGGCCACCACCCGCGACATCGCCAAGCTCTATCCTGGCAAATCGGTGTATGCGTCGATGCTCGACGAGGACGGCAAATTCGTCGATGACTGCATCGTCTACCGCACCGGGCCCAATGCCTTCATGGTCGTGCATGGCGCCGGCACCGGGCATGAAATGCTCGTGCGCTCCGCTCAGGGCCGGCAAGTGGCGGTGCTGTTCGACGACGACCTGCACGACCTGTCGCTGCAAGGCCCGCTGGCGGTGGACTTTCTCGCCGAGCACGTGCCTGGCATCCGCCAGTTGCCGTACTTCCATCACCTGCAAACGCGCCTGTTCGAGCGCCCGGTGATGATCTCCCGCACTGGCTACACCGGCGAGCGCGGCTACGAGATTTTCTGCAAGGCCGCCGACGCACCGTTTCTGTGGGACAGCATCCTCGAACAGGGCGCGAGCCTGGGCATTATCCCCTGCGCCTTCACCGCCCTGGACTGGCTGCGGGTGGAAAGTTCGCTGATGTTTTTCCCCTACGACAACTCGCAGATGTACCCCTTCGCCGACCAGAAGGCCGGCGACACCCTGTGGGAAATGGGCCTGGACTTCACGGTTTCGCCCGGCAAGCAAGCGTTCCGCGGCGCCGAGGAACACCTGCGCCTGCGCGGCCAGGAGCGCTTCAAGATCACCGGCGTGCTGCTCGACGGCGTGCGCCCGGCCGAGGCTGGCGACACCTTGTGGCAAGGCAACCAGCAAGTCGGCGTGATCACCTGCGGCATGTATTCGCGCCTGAGCAAACGCTCGATGGCCCTCGCGCGCATGAGCGTTGCCTGTTCCGTCCCCGGCATCGCATTGCAGGTGCGCGGCAGCCTCGAAGGCGCCGCCGCCACCCACGCCTTGCCTTTCGACGACCCGGAAAAAACCAAGCGCACGGCCAAGGGCTGAGTCTTCCTTCATCTTATTCAGGAGCCTTCGATGGACGCCTCCAGCGAACATTACATTCTCAAGATCACCTGCCCGGCAGCGTCCGGGATCGTCGCCGCGATCAGCGCCTGCCTGGCCCGGCAGCAGTGCTACATCAGCGAGCTGGCGCAATTTGACGACGAGTTCACCGGGCAGTTTTTCATGCGCGCGGTGTTCCGTTTCAACACCGGCGTCAGCGGTGATGTCGGCGCCCTGCGCGAAGACCTGGGCGGACTCGCCGGCGGCTTCGACATGCAGTGGCAGTTGTTCAGCTCACGCCAGCCGACCCGCGTGCTGCTGATGGTCAGCAAGTTCGACCATTGCCTCACCGACCTGCTCTACCGCCACCGCAAAGGCGAGATGGACATGACCATCACCGCCGTGGTCTCCAACCACCTGGACCTGCGGGCAATGGCCGAGCGTGAAGGCATCCGCTTCATCTACCTGCCCATCACCAAGGACACTAAGGCCAGCCAGGAAGCCGAACTGATGCGCATCGTCGAAGACACCCAGACCGACCTGGTGGTGCTCGCGCGCTACATGCAGATCCTGTCCGACGGCCTGTGCCAGCAACTCTCGGGGCGCGCGATCAACATCCACCACTCGTTCCTGCCCGGTTTCAAGGGCGCCAAGCCGTATCACCAGGCCTATGACCGGGGGGTGAAGCTGATCGGCGCCACCGCCCACTACGTCACCAGCGACCTCGACGAGGGGCCAATCATCGAGCAGGAAATCCAGCGCGTCGACCATACCCACCTGCCCGATTCCCTGGTCGCCATCGGCCGCGACACCGAAACCGTAGCCCTTTCCAAAGCCCTGAAATACCACCTGGAACACCGGGTGTTCATCAACCACGACAAGACAGTGATCTTTCGCTGAAACCCTTCAGGAGACACGTTCATGACGCTACGTGTAGCAATCATCGGCGCCGGCCCATGCGGCCTGGCCCAACTTCGCGCCTTCCAGTCGGCCCGCGACAAGGGCGCCGCCATTCCCGAGCTGGTGTGCTTCGAGAAACAGCAGGACTGGGGCGGCATGTGGAACTACACCTGGCGCACCGGCCTGGACGAAAACGGCGAGCCGGTGCACGGCAGCATGTACCGCTACCTGTGGTCCAACGGCCCCAAGGAATGCCTGGAGTTCGCCGACTACACCTTTGAAGAGCATTTCGGCCGGCCCATCGCCTCCTATCCGCCCCGCGAGGTGCTGTGGGACTACATCAAGGGCCGGGTGGAAAAGGCCGGCGTGCGCGACTACATCCGCTTCAACAATGTGGTGCGCCAGGTCACCTTCGACGAACAGACCCAGCGCTTCACCCTGTACGCCCACGACTACACCCACGACACCTTGACCTGTGAAGAATTCGACTACGTGATCAACGCCTGCGGCCACTTCTCCACGCCCATGGTGCCGTACTTCGACGGCTTCGAGCAGTTCGCCGGGCGCATCCTGCATGCCCATGACTTTCGCGAGGCCCTGGAATTCAAGGACAAGGACCTGCTGATCGTCGGCAGCAGCTATTCGGCCGAGGACATCGGCTCGCAATGCTACAAATATGGCGCGCGCAGCATCACCAGCTGTTACCGCAGCGCGCCCATGGGCTATGCCTGGCCGGACAATTGGGAAGAAAAACCGCTGCTGCAGCGCCTGGAAAACAACCGCGCGTTCTTTGCCGATGGCAGCAGCAAGCACGTCGACGCGGTGATCCTGTGCACCGGCTACAAGCACCACTTCCCGTTCCTGCCGGATGAGCTGAGCCTCAGGACCGACAACCGCCTGTGGCCGATGAACCTCTACAAAGGCGTGTTCTGGGAACCCAACCCACGGTTGATCTACCTCGGCATGCAGGACCAGTGGTACTCGTTCAACATGTTCGATGCCCAGGCCTGGTATGCCCGCGATGTGATCCTGGGGCGTATCACGCTGCCCAGCCAGGCCGAGATGATCGCCGACAGCCAACAATGGCAGGCACGCGAACAAACCCTGGAAACCAACCAGCAGATGTTCGAGTTCCAGGGCGCCTACATCCAGCACCTGGTGGACGCCACCGACTACCCGAATTTCGACATCGCCGCCGTCAACCAGACCTTCCTGCACTGGAAGCACGACAAGGCCGAAAACATCATGGGTTATCGCGACAAGTCCTACCGCTCGCTGATGACCGGCACCCAGTCGCCGCCGCACCACACCCCGTGGCTGCAGGCCCTGGACGACTCGATGGCGGCGTACCTGGGTGAGCCTGCGACGCCCATCAAGTCAGTCGGCTGAGCGGGCGCCCATGATGAATGCTCCGCGTGTTTCCCACCCGCGAGAACCCGGGCTGTTTGCCCGGGCGCCGAACCTGGAGCGCTACCGCGTGGCCGCAGGCGGTGTGAGCCTGGTCGACCTGCAGCCCGGCGACGGCCTGCAGGTGATCGACGTCGAAGGCCGGCAACCCTGCGCATTGCTGGCCCTCGACGCTAACGGCCGCAGCGCCCTGGCGAGCTGGGGGCTGAGAGGCTCAAGCGCCTGCCGCGTGCCCCCGCGTGTCGGCCAGGCGCTCAAGCGGCGTGGCATCGACGCCCAGGCATTGCCCCTGGCCGCCGCGCTGTGGGACGACGACAGCCCGCCCGGCCACGCCCGGCAGTTCGTCGCCGATGAGCGCCTGCTGGTGATCGTCGCCGCCCCTGCCAGGCCCACCGCCGTCGACCGGCAATACCGGCCCAGCGAACTGCGCCTGCAGGTGACACGGGCCAACCCGTCGCCCCTGCTGGTGCCCGTCCTGCCCGAGCCATTGGGCGAGGTGCTGGACGAGTTCACCCTGCGCGCGGGCACCGCCCGCAGCTACACCGTCGCCAAGGGCCAGTACGTGCAGGTGCTGGACGTCGCCGGCCGCCAGTGCTCGGACTTCGTCGCCCTCGACCGCCGCGCCCTGGATCGCGGCATGGAGTTGGACCTGGACCAGACCGTGACGCGCACGCTGAACGGCAGCGCCTACCCCGCACCGGGGCTGTTCTCGAAGTTTTTCGACCGTCGGATGCAGCCGATGCTGGAGGTGGTGCAGGACACGGTCGGGCGTCACGACGCCTTCGCCCTGGCCTGCGCGGCGCGCTACTACGAATCCCATGGCTATTTCGGGCACGACAACTGCAGCGACAACCTCAGCCGCGTACTCGCGCCCTACGGCGTGCAGGCGCGCAATGGCTGGCCGGCGATCAATTTTTTCTTCAACACCGGCATTGATGCACACCAACAGATGACCCTGGATGAGCCGTGGTCGCGGCCCGGCGACTACGTGCTGCTGCGGGCCATGACCGAACTGGTGTGTGGCAGTACCTCGTGCCCGGATGACATCGACCCGGCCAATGGCTGGAACCCGACCGATATCCATGTCCGTATCTACCGCGAGAAGGAGCGTTTTTCCATCGCCATGAGCACTCGAACTACGGCCGATGCCGACCCGATACTGACCCGTGAGACCGCGTTCCACTCACGCACCAGCGCCCTCACCGGCAGCTTCACCGACTACCGCAACTGGTGGCTGCCGCTGCGCTACGACGGCTACGGCGCCACCGAGGAATACCTCGGCTGCCGCGAACGCGTGGCCGTGATGGACCTGACCGCCCTGCGCAAGTTCGAGATCATCGGCCCCGACGCCGAAGCCCTGCTGCAGTACTGCCTGACCCGCGACGTGCGGCGCCTGGCGGTGGGCCAAGTGGTCTATTCGGCGATGTGCCACGCGCACGGCGGCATGCTCGACGACGGCACCCTGCTGCGCCTGGGCCCGGACAACTTCCGCTGGATCTGCGGCGAAGACTACGCCGGCGTGTGGCTGCGCGAGCAGGCCGAAAAACTGGGCATGAAGGTGTGGGTCAAGTCCGCCAGCGAGCAGATTCACAACCTGGCGGTGCAAGGGCCGCTCAGCCGCGAGCTGCTCACGCAGATGGTCTGGACGCCGCCCACCCAACCGAGCGTGGAGAGCCTCGGCTGGTTCCGCTTCCTGGTCGGCCGGCTGGACGGCTTCGAGGGCTGCCCGTTGATGATTTCGCGCACCGGCTACACCGGTGAACTGGGCTTCGAGGTGTGGTGCCAGCCCGAAGACGCCGAACGGGTGTGGGACCGCATCTGGCAACTCGGCCAACCCTTGGGCCTGGTGCCCCTGGGCCTGGAAGCGCTGGACTTGCTGCGCATCGAAGCCGGGCTGATTTTTGCCGGCTACGAGTTCAGCGACCAGACCGACCCGTTCGAGGCCGGCATCGGGTTCAGCGTGCCACTCAAGAGCAAGACCGATGACTTTATCGGCCGCGACGCTCTGTTGCGGCGCAGCGCCCATCCCAGCCACAAGCTGGTCGGCCTGCACCTGCGCGGCAATGAGGCCGCGCATCACGGCGACCCGGTGTACCACGGCCGCGCCCAGGTCGGGGTCATCACCAGTGCCTGCCGCTCACCGTTGCTGGCCAGCAATATCGCGCTGTGCCGAGTGGACGTGAGCTGCGCCGAGCCCGGCACCCTGCTTGAGATTGGCAAAGTCGATGGCCTGCAGAAGCGCATCAGCGCCACGGTCAGCGCAGCGATTTTCTATGACCCGGACAAGAGCCGGGTGCGTAGCTGATCGTCCCAATAGCGATGTGTGCCACCCCACTTTGACTGCCCACTTTGATTGCCCTTCTTAACCGCTACTCAGACATGGGAATACGAAGATGGAAGCGACGACGTTCGAGGCTGTACCGCAGGCTGCCAGCTCAGTGGGCAGCCTGCACCGCAAGATCGATTGGCGCGGTGCATTCTGGGTCGCCAGTGGCGTACCCGCGCTGGTGCTGTTCTCCATCGGCGCGATTGCCGCCACGGTGGGCAAACCGGCCTGGATCGTGTGGATCGTGTCGATCCTGTTCGGGTTTATCCAGGCCTTTACCTATGCCGAGATCGCCGGGCTGTTCCCGCACAAGTCCGGCGGTGCCTCGGTGTACGGCGCGGTGGCCTGGGTGCGCTACAGCAAGTTGATCGCACCGGTGTCGGTGTGGTGCAACTGGCTGGCCTGGTCGCCGGTGCTGTCCATCGGCTCGGGGCTGGCGGCGGGGTATATCCTCACCGCGCTGTTTCCCGCCGATGCGCTGATCAACACCTGGCAACTGACCCTGCTCGACCTGGGCTGGGTCAAGAGCGGCCTGTCGTTGCGCATCAACGCGACATTCGCCATTGGCCTGTTGATTCTGCTCACGGTGTTTGCCGTGCAGCATGGCGGCATCCTGCGCTCGGCGCGCCTGACGCTGGTGCTCGGCGTCACCTCGCTGATCCCGCTGTTGCTGGTGGGCGTGGTGCCGTTGTTCACCGGGGATGCGACCCAGGCCAACTTCCTGCCGCTGTTCCCGCTGGCGCATGACGCGGCCGGGCAAGTCATCGATGGCCCGTGGGATATGTCCGGCTGGTCGCTGATGGCCGGCGGGCTGTTCATGGCCGCGTGGTCCACCTACGGGTTCGAAACGGCGGTGTGCTACACCCGCGAGTTCAAGGACCCCAAGCGTGACACCTTCAAGGCGATCTTCTACGCCGGCCTGCTGTGCATCCTGGTGTTCACCCTGGTGCCGCTGGCGTTTCAAGGCAGCCTGGGGCTCGGCCAACTGGTGACCCCGGCGGTGCTCGACGCCAGCGGCGCGGTGGTGACACCGGCGGTGTACAGCGGCCTGCTGTCGCCGGCGATCTACAGCGGCATGGGCGTTGGCCAGGCGATGGCCGACAGCATCGGCGGCGGCAAGGTGGTCGCCAATATCGTACTGATCATGCTGGTGTTGGCCACGTTGCTGGCGATCATGACCTCGATGTCCGGCTCGTCGCGCACCCTGTATCAGGCATCGGTGGACGGCTGGCTGCCCAAGTACCTGGGGCGCACCAACGAACACGGCGCGCCCACGGCGGCGATGTGGACCGACCTGTCGTTCAACCTGCTGTTGTTGCTGATGTCGGACTACGTGTTCGTGCTGGCGGCCTCCAACGTCAGCTACATCATCTTCAACTTCCTCAACCTCAACGCCGGCTGGATTCACCGTCTGGACCGCCCCGACTGGGTGCGCCCGTACAAAGCCCCCACCGTGCTGCTGGCGGCCGGCGGCGTGCTGAGCTTCGTCAACCTGGCGTGCATGGGCCTGGGCGCGGATATCTGGGGCGCGGGCACGCTGGTCACCGGCTTGCTGCTGGCGCTGCTGATCCTGCCGGTGTTCTGCTACCGCCACTATGTGCAGGACAAAGGCCGCTTCCCCGCGGCCATGCTCAGCGACCTGTATATCCAGGCTGATGACGGTCAACGCCGCGCCGGCTGGCTGCCCTATGCCACGCTGATCGCCGGTGTGATGGTGGTGTATGCCTGCCATCAACTGGTAGCCTGAATGCCCTGGGCGGCTTATCGCTGAGGGATTTATCCCTCAGCTCCCCTATTTTTCCAGACATCGGTGACGCTTTTGACCAGCACACTCTCCCCCCTTGCCCGCGATATCGACGGCAAGGCCATTTCTGCCCAGGTTCTCGACGAGGTTCGCGACGAGGTCCTGCTGCTTGCCACGCAAAAAATCTTCCCGGCCCTGGCCGTCGTGCTGGTGGGCGACGACCCGGCCAGCGAAGTGTATGTGCGCAACAAACTGCTGCGGGCCAAGGAAGTCGGGATTCGCTCCCTTGAATACCGGCTGCCGGATGACGCCAGCCAGGCGCAAGTGCTCGACCTGCTTGCGCAGCTGAACGCCGACGCTTCGGTCAACGGCGTGCTGGTGCAGTTGCCGTTGCCGGCGAATATCGACGAGGCAGCCGTGATCCATGCGATTGACCCGGTCAAGGACGTGGACGGTTTCCACCGTGAGAACGTCGGCGGCCTGGTGCAAGGCATCGAGGTCCTCACGCCCTGCACGCCCAGCGGCTGCATGCGTCTGCTGCATGAAACCTGCGGCGACTTGACTGGCTTGCACGCGGTGGTGATTGGTCGCTCGAACATCGTCGGCAAACCGATGGCGACCCTGCTGTTGCAGGCCAACTGCTCGGTCAGCGTGGTGCACTCGCGCAGCGTCGATGCACCGGCGTTGTGCCGCTTGGCCGATATCGTCGTCGCCGCCGTCGGTCGGCCGCAGTTGATCGATGCCAGCTGGCTCAAGCCGGGCGCGGTGGTGATCGACGTGGGGATCAACCGCATCAGCACCGAGACCGGTACGCGGTTGGTGGGCGATGTCGACTATGCCAGCGCACGCACCGTGGCCAGCGCGATTACGCCGGTGCCGGGCGGTGTCGGGCCGATGACGATTGCCTACCTGCTGAAGAACACCCTGGTGGCCAGCCAGTTGCAGCGCAGCAAGGCAACTGTGGGAGGGGGCTTGCCCCCGATGGCAGTGGGTCAGCTACAAACAAGCTGACTGTTCCGGCGCCATCGGGAGCAAGTCGAATCGTCGCACCGCCCCTCCCACATTTTGAGCTGCGTTTACTCAGGGAGAGGATCAGTGGTTGTAGGCCCGCTCGTTATGCTCGGCCAGGTCCAACCCCATCCACCGTGGCGCAGCAAGGCAACTGTGGGAGGGGGCTTGCCCCCGATGGCGGTGGGTCAGCTACAAACAAGCTGACTGATCCGGCGCCATCGGGAGCAAGCCCCCTCCCACATTTTGAGCTGCGTTTACTCAGGGGGAAGATCAGTGGTTGTAGGCCCGCTCGTTATGCTTGGCGAGGTCCAGCCCCATCCACCGTGGCGCAGCAAGGCAACTGTGGGAGGGGGCTTGCCCCCGATGGCGGTGGGTCAGCTACAAACAAGCTGACTGTTCCGGCGCCATCGGGAGCAAGTCGAATCGTCGCACCGCCCCTCCCACATTTTGAGCTACGTTTACTCAGGGGGAAGATCAGTGGTTGTAGGCCCGCTCGTTATGCTTGGCGAGGTCCAGCCCCATCCACCGTGGCGCAGCAAGGCAACTGTGGGAGGGGGCTTGCCCCCGATTGCAGTGGGTCAGCTACAAACAAGCTGACTGTTCCGGCGCCATCGGGAGCAAGCCCCCTCCCACATTTTGAGCTGCGTTTACTCAGGGAGAGGATCAGTGGTTGTAGGCCCGCCCGTTATGCTCGGCCAGGTCCAACCCCATCCACCGTGGCGCAGCAAGGCAACTGTGGGAGGGGGCTTGCTCCCGATGGCGGTGGGTCAGCTACTAACAAGCTGACTGATCCGGCGCCATCGGGAGCAAGTCGAATCGTCGCACCGCCCCTCCCACATTTTGAGCTGCGTTTACTCAGGGGGAGAATCAGTGGTTGTAGGCCCGCTCGTTGTGCTCGGCGAGGTCCAGGCCCATCTCTTCCACCGACTCATGGGCACGCAGGCCGACCAGCGCATTGACCACTTTGAGGATGATCCAGCTGACCACGAAGCAGTACACGGTGGTCAGCGCCACCCCTTTGAGCTGTGCCACTACCTGGGCGCCCATGGTCACGCCTTCCACCAGTCCACCCATGGACGGTACGCAGAACACACCGGTGAGTACGGCGCCGATCATGCCGCCGATGCCGTGCAGGCCGAATACGTCGAGGCTGTCGTCGTAGCCGAAGCGCCGCTTCAATACGGTCACGCTCAGGTAGCAGAACACCCCGCACAGCAAGCCGATGGCCAACGCGCCGCCGACGCCCACATAGGCGCACGCCGGGGTGATCCCCACCAGGCCAGCCAATGCACCGCTGGCCAGGCCCAGGGCGCTAGGCTTGCCGACCTTGAACCACTCGGTGAACATCCAGCCGAGAATCCCCGCACAGGCGCCCAGTTGGGTGTTGAGCATGACAATCCCCGAGGTGCCGTTGAGGCCGCCGCCGGAGCCGATGTTGAAGCCGAACCAGCCGACCCAGAGCATCGCCGCACCGGCCATGGTCAGGCTCAGGTTATGCGCGGGCATCGGCGTGTTCTGGTAGCCCTTGCGCTTGCCGAGGATCAGGCATGCGGCAAGCGCGGCCACACCGGCGTTGATGTGGACGGCGGTGCCGCCGGCAAAGTCGAGCACGCCCCAGTTATGCATCAAGGCCCCCGAACCGCCCCAGACCATATGCGCCACCGGGGCATACACCAGGGTGAACCAGATGGCCATGAACAGCAGCGCCGCCGAGAACTTCATGCGTTCGGCGAAGGCGCCGGCGATCAGCGCCGGGGTGATGATCGCGAAGGTCATCTGGAAGGTCACGAATACGCCTTCCGGAATATCCCCCACCAGGCTGGCGGGGGTCATGCCCGCCAGGAACGCGCGGCCCAGGCCGCCGACAAAACTGTTGAAGGTCACCTGCCCTTCGACCATGCCCGTGGTATCGACCACCATGCTGTAGCCGTAGATCACCCACAGCACGCCCACCAGGCCGGCGACGCCGAAGCACTGGGTGAACAGCGAGAGCATGTTTTTCGCACGGACCAGGCCGCCGTAGAACAGCGCGAGCCCCGGCAGACACATGAACAGCACCAGCACGGCGGCGGTGATCATCCAGGCGGTGCTGCCGGTGTTCAAGGTCGGAGCATCGGCGGCCTGGGCCAAGGGTGCGAAGGCACTGGCCGCCAATAAGCCGAAGAGGGATTTGCCGAGAAGACGATTGATCATGTTCAAAGCTCCTGCAAAAGATAGGGGAGATGCATGTAGGAGCGAGCTTGCTCGCGAAAACCGTCCAGACAACGCGGTCATCCAGGATGCCCGCGTTATCGTTAACGACCTTCGCGAGCAAGCTCGCTCCTACAGGGGTGGAACGCCGTAGCAGCCGGCAAGCCGGCTCGTAACTCAGTAACCGGAACCCGGCACCCAGTTGGTCCCTGCCAACGGCACCCGTGCCATGGCGGCCGACTCCACCGTCAGCGCAACCAGGTCCTCGGGGTCGAGGTTGTGCAGGTGCGACTTGCCGCACGCACGGGCCATGGTCTGGGCTTCGAGCACCATCACCCGCAGGTAGTTGGCCAAGCGCCGCCCGCCTTCCACCGGGTCGAGGCGTTTCGATAGCTCCGGGTCCTGGGTGGTGATGCCGGCCGGGTCGCGGCCGTTCTGCCAGTCGTCGTAGAAGCCGGCGGCCGAGCCGATCTTTTTCAGTTCCGCGTCCAGCCGTGGGTGGTTGTCGCCCAGGGCAATCAGCGCGGCCGTGCCAATGGCCACCGCATCCGCGCCCATCGCCATGGCCTTGGCCACATCGGCGCCGTTACGAATCCCGCCCGACACAATCAACTGGACCTTGCGGTGCATGCCCATCTCTTGCAAAGCCTGTACCGCTTGGGGGATGGCCGACAGAATCGGGATGCCGACATGCTCGATAAACACTTCCTGGGTGGCGGCTGTGCCGCCTTGCATGCCGTCGAGCACGATCACATCGGCACCGGCCTTGACCGCCAGCTTCACGTCGTAATACGGCCGGCTGGCGCCGATTTTCACGTAGATCGGTTTTTCCCAATCGGTGATCTCGCGCAACTCGGCAATCTTGATCGCCAGGTCGTCCGGGCCGGTCCAGTCCGGGTGGCGGCAGGCGCTGCGCTGGTCCACGCCGATCGGCAAGGTGCGCATGCCGGCCACGCGCTCGGTGACTTTCATGCCTAGCAACATGCCGCCACCGCCGGGCTTGGCGCCCTGGCCGAGGACGATCTCGATGGCATCGGCCTTGCGCAGGTCATCGGGGTTCATGCCGTAGCGCGACGGCAGGTACTGGTACACCAGGTGCCGCGACTGACCGCGCTCTTCCGGAGTCATGCCGCCGTCACCGGTGGTGGTGCTGGTGCCGGCGATGCTCGCGCCACGGCCCAGGGCTTCCTTGGCGTTGGCCGACAACGCACCGAAACTCATGCCGGCGATGGTCACCGGGATCTTCAGGTGGATCGGTTTCTTGGCGAAGCGGTTGCCGAGGATCACGTCGGTGCCGCACTTCTCGCGATAGCCTTCCAGCGGGTAACGCGACACGCTGGCGCCGAGCAGCAGCAAGTCATCGAAGTGCGGCAGCTTGCGCTTGGTACCGCCGCCGCGAATGTCGTAGATACCGGTTTCGGCGGCGCGCTGGATTTCCTGGATGGTCAGGCGATCGAAGGTGGCCGACTCGCGCAGTACCGGAGGGGTTTGTTCACTCATGTTGTAGCTCCTGAATCAGTAGGCGGAGGCGTTATCGACTTTGAAGTTGTACAGCTGGCGGGCCGAGCCGTAGCGCTTGAAATCCGCAGCGCGGTGGGCGAAACCGGCGCGATCGAGCAGCTCTTGCAGCTCGTGCAGGTGCTCGCTGCGCATCTCTTTTTCGACGCAATCGGAGCCCAGCGACTCCACCGTGCCCTTCACGTAGATGTGGGTTTCGTACAGCGAGTCGCCCAGCGCATCGCCGGCATCGCCGCAGACGACCAAACGCCCGGCCTGGCCCATGAAGCAGCTCATGTGGCCGATGCTGCCACCGACCACGATGTCGATGCCTTTCATGGAGATGCCGCAACGCGCGCCCGCGTCGCCTTCGATCACCAGCAAGCCGCCATGGGCCGTGGCCCCGGCCGCCTGGGACGCGCTGCCTTTGACGCGCACCGAACCGGACATCATGTTCTCGGCGCAGCCCACGCCGACGTTGCCGTGTACGGTGATCGACGCCTGTTGGTTCATGCCCGCGCAGTAGTAGCCGGCGTGGCCCTCGATATCGATGGACACCGCCTGATTCACCCCGACCGCCAGGTTGTGCTTGCCGTTGGAGTGGGTGACGCGCCATTCGTTGTCGATGGCCTGCGCGTGCAGCGCCTGGTTGAGGTCACGCACGGTGGCGGTGGAAAGATCGATGGTTTTCATGTGTGCGCTCCTTAAGCTGACTGGCGTTCCCAGATGTACAAAGTGGCCGGTGCGGGCTCCCAGATGCGGGCGTTCTCGATGCCTGGCAGGCTCGACAGCGCCTGGTACTCGGAGGCCATGGCGACGTAGTCGTCGGTCTCGGCGAGGATCGCCGGCTTGCACGCGATCGGGTCGCGGATCACCGCAAAACCGTTGCGCGTGCCGATGGCGAAGGTGAAGAAGCCGTCGAGGTCTTCCAGGGCGTGGTCCAGCGCCTCTTTGAGCGAGTCGCCCTGTTGCAGGCGCCAGGTCAGGTAGCCGGCGGCGACTTCGGTGTCGTTGTCGGTTTCAAAATGGATGCCTTCGCGCTTGAGTTCCTGGCGCAGGCGGAAGTGGTTCGACAGCGAACCGTTGTGGACCAGGCACAGGTCGGCACCGGTGGAAAACGGGTGGCTGCCTTCCATGGTCACCGCGCTTTCAGTGGCCATGCGGGTGTGGCCGATGATGTGGCTGCCTTGCATGCTCGCCAGGCCGAAGCGCTGGGAAATTTCCTGGGGCAGGCCCATGCCCTTGAGGATCTCGATGCTCTGCCCGGCGCTCATGATGCGCACGCTCGGCGCCAGTTCGGCCAGGGCCAGGCGCACCGGGGCTTCGTCGGCGTGGATCTTCAACACGGCGGCGCTGGCGTTCTGAAACCAGTCCAGCGAACAGCCCAGGCGCCCTTCCAGTTCGCCCATCAGGGCTTTCCAGTCGAAGCCCTCGGTAGTCGCTTGCAGGGTCAGCTTGACCCAGCCGTCGGCGACTTCATCACCGTAGATGGCAAAACCCGCACTGTCCGGGCCACGGTCGGTCATGGCCTGCAACATCGGTTCAAACAACTGGCCGAGCTGGGGTTCCAGTCGGGGGTTTTTCAGGTACAGACCTACGATTCCACACATATCAAGTCTCCGTCACACGGTGTCAGAAAAATTCGGTATAGCGCTGGACTTCCCAGTCGCTCACATGGCGGCTGTATTCCACCCACTCCATGCGCTTGAGCTTGATGAACTCACCCACGATCTGCGGGCCCAGCACCTCGGCGAACAGCGGGTCGGCTTCCAGCGCGTCGCAGGCTTCCTTGAGGGATTGGGGCAAGGTCTTGATGCCGCGCTCGGCGATCTGCTCCAGGCTCAGGCTGTAGAGGTTTTCGTTGCAGACGTGGTCGATTTCCAACTCGCGATCGATACCGTCCAGGCCCGCCGCGATGATCGCGGCGCTGACCAGGTAAGGGTTGCAGCCGGCATCCGGCAGGCGGAACTCCAGGCGGCCGTAAGGCACGCGCACCATGGCCGAACGGTTGTTGGCGCCAAACGCGATAAAGGCCGGGGCCCAGGTGGCGCCGGACAGCGAGTTGCCCACCACCAGGCGCTTGTAGGAGTTGACGGTGGGCGCGGCGAACGCACACAGCGCCGGGCCATGGGCGAGCAGGCCGGCGGCGAAGTGATAGGCCAGTTTCGACAGGCCCATGCCGCTCGGGTCGCTGGCGTCATGGAACAGGTTCTTGTTCTCGGCGCTGCTGATCGACAGGTGAAAGTGCATGCCGTTGCCGGCGCGTTTCGGGTCGGGCTTGGGCATGAACGAACAGATCATGCCCAGGTCGTTGGCGATCTCGCCGGCGGCCATGCGGAAGAAGGTGAAGCGGTCGGCCGAGGTCAGGGCGTCGCTGTAGGTGTAGTTGATTTCGAACTGGCCGTTGGCGTCTTCGTGGTCGATCTGATAGACCTCGAAATCCACCGCCTGCAAGGCTTCGGTCAGGCGCTCCAGGAACACCCGCGAGCGCGACAGGCCCTTGTAGTCGTAGCAGGGCTTGTCGAGGTTGTCGCTGGGGTCGACCAGTTGCAGCTTGCCCTGCTCGTCGCGGCGCATCAGGTTGAATTCGGGTTCCAGGCCGGTGTTCAGCGTCCAGCCCTTGTCTTGCAGGCGCTGCACCTGCTGCTGCAGCACGTAGCGGCTATCAAAGGGATGGGGCTTGCCGTCGACATGCCCGACGCACACCACGCGCCCGTAACCCGGCTGCCAGGGCACCGGGGTCAGCGTGGACAGGTCGCCCCGCGCCATGAAGTCCGGGCCGTGGGGTTCCATGCCCATGCCGCTGATGGCAAACCCGGCAAACCCGGCGCCCTCTTCGGCCACCGTCTTGAGCCCGCAAATCGGCACCGACTTGGTCTTGGCCGCACCGTGTATATCCACAAACTGCGCAAGCACGTACTTGATGCCGTACTTGTCGATGATGCGCTGGGTTTCTGCTGGCAACATTGCGTGTCACTCCTCGCGAAAGGCAAAACCGTGTGGGTGGGCCTAGACTGTCTTTTTATTCTTAAAAAGAAAGTTAGTTTCCCCACAGGAATGCAATACCCTTGCCAGATTCGCGAGCGGCCGATTGAAGTGCCGGTGAAAGCGCTTTTGTGCTGTATATATGGAAAAATTCTTTTCCCCGTGGGAATACGTGCCGGGGCACGGCCGCCAAGCGCCGCCACTTGCACTTTCCTAGTGCGAAACTAATATTACTGAACGGAAAGCGTGCAGGATCTGATGACTATGTCCACCGAAACCGCCCCCCGCCTCAAGCTGGAGCAATACCTGGGTTTGCAGATCAAACGCCAACGCCAGGCCCAGGACCTGAAGCTGTCCGACGTGGCGAAGATTGCCGATATCAGCCAGGGCATGTTGAGCAAGATCGAAAACGCCCAGGTGTCCACCAGCCTCGACACCCTGAGTCGCCTGTGCGACGTGCTCGGGCTGCCGTTGTCGAAATTGTTCGCCGAATACGATCAACAAGATGGCAGTGCCTTGCTGGTCAAAGCCGACCAAGGCATGGAAGTGGTGCGCCGGGGTACGGAAAAGGGGCATACCTACCATCTGCTCAACCATACGCGGGGGCCGAAGAAGAGCTTTGAGGCGTACATGGTCAGCATGGATGACGCCAGCGAGGAGTTCCCGACCTTTGCCCACCCGGGTACCGAGTTTCTGCACTTGCTGGAAGGGGAGCTGATTTATCGGCATGGGAATCAGCTGTATCGGATGGAAGCCGGCGACAGCCTGACGTTCGAGGGCGAAATTCCCCATGGGCCGGAAGAGTTGGTGCGGGTGCCGATTCGCCTGCTGTCGATCATGAATTACGGCAACGACAAGGAATAATCCGGACTCGCGATACACCTGAAGCACAGAGATCCAACTGTGGGAGGGGGCTTGCTCCCGATGAGGGAGTGTCAGTGAATGCATCTTTCATTGACCCCCCTCATCGGGGGCAAGCCCCCTCCCACATTTTTGACCGCGTTCGACGCCGTCCTCCCCGGTAAAAATTCCCCTCAGTTAAAAAACTTTCCCAAAACCCCTAGACGGCCCGCGTCCATTCCCCTATAAAGCCGCTTCAGGAATATTTTATTCCTCACAAGAAAATGCGCTCACGGAATGAGCCTGCTGTCCTCTGACATTTTTTCGCTATGCGATGAGCTGCCGCCATCATCCCGAGGACGTGTCATGCAACACGAAAAAAACCATTTCATCATCAAGGTCACTTGTCCCGCGGTGTCCGGCATTGTCGCTGCCGTCACCACGTATCTGGCGGACAACGCGTGCTACATCGGGGAGATGGCGCAGTTCGATGATGACTTCAGCGGTCGCTTCTTCATGCGTGCCGTGTTCCGTTTCAACGATGGGCACGCAGGCGATCTGGAACAGATCCGCGCCGGTTTCGCCGACGTCGCCCAGGCCTTCGACATGCAGTGGGAGCTCTACGACACCCGCGAGCCGATGCGCGTGCTGCTGATGGTGAGCAAGTTCGACCACTGCCTCACCGACCTGCTCTACCGCTACCACAAGGGCGAGATGGACATGACCATCACCGCCATCGTCTCCAACCACCTCGACCTGCGGCCCATGGCCGAGCGCGAGGGCATTCGCTTTATCTACCTGCCGGTGTCCAAGGACAACAAAGCCGCGCAGGAAGCCGAGCTGATGAAGATCGTCGACGACACCCGCACCGAACTGGTGGTGCTGGCGCGCTATATGCAGATTCTCTCCGACGACCTGTGCCGGCAACTGTCGGGGCGCGCGATCAATATTCACCATTCGTTCCTGCCCGGTTTCAAAGGCGCCAAGCCCTATCACCAGGCCTATCAACGCGGCGTGAAGTTGATTGGCGCCACCGCGCACTATGTCACCAGCGACCTGGATGAGGGCCCGATCATCGAGCAGCAAGTACAGCGCGTGGACCATGTGTACAAGCCGGACGACCTGGTTGCTATCGGGCGTGACACCGAGACCGTGGCCCTGTCCAAGGCGGTCAAGTACCACCTGGGGCACCGGGTGTTTCTCAACCAGGACAGAACGGTGGTGTTCCGGTGAGCGAGCCTAAACTGATCGATGGCAAAGCCGCCGCTGCGCGGGTGCTGCTGCAGGTCCGCGAGGACGTAGCGCGTCTGCATGCGCAAGCTATTCAACCGGCCCTGGCGGTGATCCTGGTGGGCAACGACCCGGCCAGTCAGGTCTATGTGCGCAACAAGGTCCTGCGCGCCACCGAGGTTGGCATCCACTCCCTGGAGCACCGGCTGCCCGACGATACCAGCACCGAACAGCTGTTGATCCTGATCGGCCAATTGAACGCCGACCCGGCAATTCACGGCATCCTCCTGCAATTGCCGCTGCCGGTGCAGATGGACGAACTGCGCGCCCTGGAAGCCATCGCACCGGACAAGGACGTGGACGGTTTCCACAGCCAGAACGTCGGCGGCCTCAGCCAGGGCCGCGCCGTGCTCACCCCCTGCACGCCCAGCGGTTGCCTGTATCTGCTGGAGCAAACCTGTGGCGACCTGCGCGGTAAACACGCGGTGGTGGTCGGTCGGTCGAACATCGTCGGCAAGCCCATGGCGGCCCTGCTGCTCAAGGCCGATTGCTCGGTGACGGTGTTGCATTCGCGCAGCCACAACGCCCAGGCCCTGTGCAGCCAGGCCGACATCGTGATCGCCGCCGTAGGCCGCCCACGCTTGATCGATGCCAGTTGGCTCAAGCCTGGCGCGGTGGTGATCGACGTCGGTATCAACCGCATTGACGACGACGGCCGCAGCCGCCTGGTGGGCGATGTCGACTTCGCTGCCGCCCTGCCCCACGTCGCCGCCATCACCCCGGTCCCCGGCGGTGTCGGCCCGATGACCATTGCCTTCCTGATGAAAAACACCGTGACCGCCGCCCTTGCGCAACATCACGCCCTACGCAGCCAATCGGAGGCCGTATGCCATTCAATCTATTGAAATACGGGCTGAGTTCGGAGTACCCGGTGGAGGTGGATCTGCCACCGCCCAAAGAGCTCAAGTCGAGTTACGACGTGGTGATCATCGGCGCTGGCGGCCACGGCCTGGCGACCGCCTACTACCTGGCCAAGTACCACGGCATCAGCAACATTGCCGTGCTGGAAAAGTCCTACCTGGGCGGTGGCAATACCGCGCGCAACACGGCGGTGATCCGCTCCAACTACCTGACCAGCGAAGGGGTGCGCTTCTATGCCGAGTCGGTAAAGATGTTCCAGGCGCTGTCCAATGAATTCGATTTCAACATCATGTACTCCGAGCGCGGCCAACTGACCCTGGCCCACACCGACGCCACGGTGCGTTCGTTCCGCCAGCGCGCCGAGGTCAACAAGCACTTCGGCGGGCGCACCGAGATGATCGACCGCCAGCAGATCCGCGAACTGGTGCCCAGCCTCAACCTCGACCCCGGCCACCTGCCGGTGCTCGCCGGGCTCTGGCACATCGACGGCGCCACCGCGCGCCATGATGCAGTGGCCTGGGGCTATGCCAAGCAGGCGGCCAAACGCGGCGTGGAAATCCATCAGCTCACCGAAGTGCAAGACCTGATCATCGAGAACGGCGCCATCACCGCCGTGAAAACCAATCGCGGCACCATCCGGTGCGGCTGCGCGGTGCAGGCGATTGCCGGGCACAGTTCGCTGCTGATGGCCAAGGCCGGTATCCGCTCGCCGATCCAGACCTTCCCGCTGCAGGCCATGGTCACCCAGCCGTTCAAGCCATTCCTCGACCCGCTGGTGAGTTCCTCGGCCCTGCACTGCTACGTGCAGCAAACCAGTCGCGGCGAAGTGGTGTTCGGCGGCGGTTCCGATCCCTACCCGCTGTTCAACACGCGCTCGACCCTGGACCTCAAGGAAAGCCTGCTGGCCCATGCCATCGAGATGTTCCCGTTCCTGGCCAACGCCAAGTTGATGCGCCAGTGGGCCGGGATCACCGACATGACCCCGGACTACAGCCCAATCATGGGCCTGTCACCGGTGAAAAATTACTACCTCGACGCCGGTTGGGGCACCTGGGGCTTCAAGGCCACGCCGATCTGCGGCAAGACCATGGCCGAGCTGGTCGCCAGCGGCGGCAAGGTGCCGGAGCTGATCAAACCCTTCGGCCTCGAACGTTTCTCGACCTTCCAGCAAGTCAACGAAATGGGCGCCACGGCGGCCAGCCATTAATGGAGAGCGGACTATGAAAATCATGATGTGCCCGCTCAACGGGCCGCGCAATATCAGCGAGTTCACCTACGGCGGCGAGTTCAAGCCCATGCCTGATCCGGTCAACTGCAGCGACGCCGAATGGGCCGACTACGTGTTCAACACCGACAACCTCGCCGGTGTGGTGCGTGAATGGTGGATGCACACGCCGTCCAGCTATTGGTTCCTCGCCGAGCGCCACACCGTCACCGATGAAATCCAGCGCACCTTCGACCCCAGGGAAGTGTTCAACACGCGTGTCGACTTCAACACCGCCAAGGAGATCGCCGGATGAACCGCCTCCCCGCCCCCATGGGCTTGCTGATCCAGCGTGATCAGCCACTCGATTTCAGTTTCGACGGCCAACCCTACCAGGGCTTGCAGGGCGACAGCATCGCCAGCGCCCTGCTCGCCAACGGGCGCTTCCTGATGTCGCGTTCGTTCAAATACCACCGTCCACGCGGACCGCTGAGCATGGCCGGCCAGGACGCCAACAGCCTGGTGCAATTGCCCCAGGAGCCCAACGTGCTGGCCGATGCCCACGCGCTGTCGGCCGGCCTGGCGGTGAGCGCGCAGAACGTCAATGGCACGCTTGACAACGACCGCGATGCCTACCTGGGCAAGTTCTCCAAATTCATGCCGGTGGGGTTCTATTACCGTTCGTTCTACAAGCCCAAGGGCATGTGGAAAGTGTGGGAGCCGATCATCCGTAAAAAGGCCGGCCTGGGCGTGCTCGACCTGAACTTCCAGCCCGAGTACTACGACAAGGCCTACCTGTTCACCGACCTGGCCGTCATCGGCGCCGGCCCCGCCGGTTTGCAGGCGGCGCTGACCGCCGCCGATGCCGGGGCCAAGGTGCTGCTGATCGAGCAGCAGCCGATTCTCGGCGGTTCGCTGACTTATGCGCGCTTCGATATCGCCGGCACCCGCGCCGACAGCCTGCGCCGCGAATTGCTCGGCGCGGTGCAGCAACACGCGAATATCCAGGTGCTCACCGAGGCCACCTGCAACGCCTGGTTCACCGACAACTACCTGCCGGTGATCCAGGGCAAGCGCATGTACAAGGTGCGCGCGCAGCAGTGCCTGGTGTGCAGCGGCTCGTTCGACCAGCCGGTGATCTTTCGCAACAACGACCTGCCGGGGGTGATGCTGACCAGTGCCGCGCAACGCCTGATGAGGCTCTACGCCGTCAAGCCCGGCAAACGCGCGGTGGTGCTGACCGGCAACGATGACGGCTACCTCGCCGCCCTCGACCTGCATGACCAGGGCGTGGACGTCGCCGCCGTGATCGACCTGCGCCACGCCCCCGCCGACCAGGCCTTGGCCGGCGCGCTGGCGCAGCGCAAGATCCGTTGCCTGCCCAACAGCACGGTGTTCGAGGCCTTGCATGAAAAAGGCCTGCGCCATGTGAAGGGTGTCGATGTGCGCCAGATCACCGCTCAGGGTCAGGTCAGCGACACTGGGCAGGTAATCGACTGCGACCTGCTGTGCATGTCGGCCGGCTATATGCCGGTGTACCAACTGCTGTGCCAGGCCGGCGGCAAGCTGGCCTATGAGGACTCGCGTGCGGAGTTCAGCCTCAGCGGCCTGCCGCAGAACCTGAACGTGGCCGGTTCGGTCCACGGTCGGCACCAACTGGACAATGTGCTGGTAGACGCGACCAACGCCGCCAACACCATCGCCCTCGCCCTCGGCTTGATCACGGCCAGCGCGCCCGTGCCGCTGCGCAGCGAAGCCCAGGTCAACTTCAACTGGCCGATCTTCGCGCACCCCAAGGGCAAGGATTTCGTCGACTTCGACGAAGACCTGCAAGTGGCGGATATCGTCAACGCCACCCGCATCGGCTACCGCGATGTGCAGTTGGTCAAACGCTACTCCACCGTGGGCATGGGCCCGTCCCAGGGCCGCCACTCGGCGCTGCCGACCGCACGCCTGGTGGCCTGGGCGACCCAGCGCAACATCAGCGAAACCGGCGTCACCACCGCACGGCCGCCGTTTGTCGCGGAGAAACTCGCCCATGTGGCCGGGCGCGCCTTCGACCCTTACCGGCAAACGCCGATGCATGCGCGGCACTTGCAGGCCGGGGCGAAGATGATGCCCGCCGGCATCTGGCAACGCCCGGCCTATTACGGCAAGGCCGAGGACCGCGACGCCTGCATGCAGGCCGAAGCCCTGCATGTGCGCAACAAGGTCGGGCTGATCGATGTGTCGACCCTCGGCGGCCTGGACGTGCGCGGCCCGGATGCCGCCGAACTGCTCAACCGGATGTACACCTTCGCGTTTCTCAAGCAGCCGGTGGGCCGTTCGCGTTATGCGCTGATGACCAATGAACACGGGGTGGTGATCGACGACGGTGTGTGCGCGCGGCTGGCCGACACGCACTTCTATGTCACCGCCACCACCAGCGGCGTCGACCGCATCTACCAGCAGATGCTCAAGTGGAACGCACAATGGCGCCTGGACGTGGATGTGACCAACGTCACCGCCGCGATCTGTGCGGTGAACGTGGCCGGGCCGGATTCGCGCAAGGTGCTGGAACAGCTGTGCAGCGACCTCGACCTAAGCGCGGAGGGTTTCCCTTACCTCGGTGTACGCCAGGGTACGGTGGCCGGGATCAAGGCGCGGCTGCTGCGGGTCGGCTTCGTCGGCGAACTGGGTTATGAAATCCACGTGCCTGCACGCCACGGCCTGGCGTTGTGGGATGCCTTGATGGCCGCCGGCAAAGCCTTTGATATTCGCCCCTTCGGCGTCGAAACCCAGCGCCTGCTGCGCCTGGAAAAAGGCCATGTGATCATCAGCCAGGACACCGACGGCATGACCCATCCGGCGGAGATTGACATGGGCTGGGCCGTGAGCCGTAACAAACCGTTCTTCGTCGGCCGCCGTTCGGTGGACATCCTCGAAGCCCAACCGCTGAAACGCAAACTGGTGGGCTTCAGCTTGCCCAAGGGCAGCGTGCAACCGCTGGAAGGCCACTTGGTGCTCAACGGCCCGGACATCAGCGGCAACGTCACCTCGTGTGAATACTCCGCCAGCCTGGGCCGGATCATCGGCCTGGCCTATGCCGGAATCGACCAGAGCACGCCGGGGCAATGCATTCCGATTCGCGTCGAGGGCGGCATCGTCGTCCAGGCCGAAGTGGTGCAGCTACCGTTCTTCGACCCCACCAACCAACACCAGGAGGGTTAAGCCATGACCAGTCTGAAAGCCCACGAATTGATCACCCGGCCCTGCCATCTGGTCGACCAGACCGACCTGCCCCGGGTCGGCTTTCGCGGCGCACACAGCGCCGAGTACCTCACGGCGCGCGGCTTCAGCCTGCCCGACGCACCCAACCGAGCCAGCGCGCAAACGGACGGCGGTTGGGTGGCGCGCCTGTCGCAGAACGAATACCTGTTGCTGGGCAGCCCGAAGGATCAGGGCCAGCGCATCGCCGATGAAGAGGCGCGCTGGGAACTGGACCACCGTGCCCTCTACCTGCTGCCGCGCCAGGACAGTCACGCCTGCGTGTTGCTCAGCGGCGACGCGATTGCCCAGGTGATGGCCAAGCTGTGCGGCGTCGACCTCAGTTTTCCGGCCTTCAAGCCGGGGGCGGTGGCGCAGACGGCGGCAGCGCGGATCAATGTGATCGTCATCCATTCGGGAAGCGTGGACGCGCCAGCGTTCCATATCCTCTGGGATCGCGCCTCGAAGGACTACTTCGAAGGTGCGTTAATGGATGCGTTGGAGGAGTTTGGCGGGAACGGCCTACACAGCAGATGAAGCATGCGTGCCCCCGTGGCCTAGGAACCAATGGGCATCTCATGTCGATATCGGTCAAACATGTGGGAGCGGGCTTGCTCGCGAATGCGGAGTGTCAGTCACTGTATTTAGCGACTGATTCACCGCATTCGCGAGCAAGCCCGCTCCCACATTTGAATCGCGGCGCATCAGACAGATCGCCGTCTTCAGTCGGTATAGCCTGCGTGCGCTGACGCGCCACCAGGCAGCAACCGATGAGGACCACGCCCGACAGCCCCACACGCACCCCAATTTTTTCACAAGACTAATCCGTAGTTCTGGCGCTCATCTGATCTGCTAGTGTGCCGCATGGCCAATAGCCATTTATCGCCTTTGCCTCAGTATTTATTGGTGACAAGACCAAGCACTGACGTTCATCGGGCGCTTGAAAAAGCAGTTGCATGCTTTGTATTACGGTATACCATCATACCTACAAACTTATAAAAACCGTTCCACCGCCGAGGACCGTCCCATGATCGATGCCGCTATCTACAAACAAGTGATGGGTTCGTTTCCGTCCGGGGTCACCGTGATCACCACGCTCGATGACGACGGGCAAATCGTCGGGCTGACCGCCAGTGCTTTCAGTTCATTGTCGATGGACCCGGCGCTGGTGCTGTTCTGCCCCAACTACAGCTCCGACTCGTACCCGGTGTTGATCAAGAACAAACGCTTTGCCATCCATGTGCTCTCCGGCGGGCAGCAAACCGAAGCCTATGCCTTTGCGCGCAAGGGCAAGGACAAGGCCCAAGGCATCGAATGGACGCTCAGCGAGCTGGGCAACCCGATCCTGGCGAATGCCACGGCGGTGATCGAATGCGAGTTGTGGCGCGAGTATGAAGGCGGTGACCACGCGATCATGGTCGGCTCGGTGAAGAACCTCATCGTGCCCCAGCAGAACGCCGGGCCACTGGTGTATTGCCACGGCAAGATGGGCGCCCTGCCCATGCCGGCCTAAGCCACACACAAAACTTTGTGGGAGGGGGCTTGCTCCCGATGGCGGAGGAACAGCCAGCTTATCTGTAGCTGACCCACCGCTATCGGGGGCAAGCCCCCTCCCACAGTTTGATTGCGGGGTGTCAGCCCCGTCCCAGTGGCGTGAGCGACCACGCGATCATGGTCGGCTCGGTGAAGAACCTCATGCACGCTGAGGATGATCAGCACAGCCACCAAAATCACCGGTAGGCTGGCAATCACCGCAAAGGCCAGGATCAGTTTTTGTTTTATGTTCATCGAACTCACCGTCCTTGCGAGGTGAGGGTGTAACCGTTGGAGAGAAAAGTTTTGTGGATATTCCATATTATGGTATACCAACAATCAATCCGCCGAACAGTCGTTATCCAAGGCAAGCGTTACAACGGCGAGAGCACTTAAGGGCCCGCGGTCGACAGGCCGATCACAATAGATCCGAGGTAAGCGTCATGAAGTTTTCCCTGTTCGTACACATGGAACGTTGGGACGAGAGCATCAGCCACCGCCAGTTGTTCGAAGACTTGACCGAATTGACCCTGATGGCCGAAGCCGGTGGCTTCAGCACCGTATGGATTGGCGAGCACCACGCCATGGAATACACCATCTCGCCAAGCCCGATGCCGTTGCTGGCTTACCTCGCGGCCAAGACCACCACCATTCACTTGGGCGCCGGCACCATCATCGCGCCGTTCTGGCACCCGCTGCGGGTGGCGGGTGAATGCGCGTTGCTCGATGTGATCAGCAACGGCCGCATGGAAGTCGGCCTGGCCCGCGGCGCCTACCAGGTTGAGTTCGACCGCATGGCCGGCGGCATGCCCGCTTCCAGCGGCGGCCAGGCGCTGCGCGAAATGGTCCCGGTGGTGCGCGCGTTGTGGCAAGGCGACTACGCCCACGACGGCGATATCTGGAAATTCCCCACCTCCACCAGCGTGCCCAAACCCGTGCAGAAACCCAACCCGCCGATGTGGATCGCCGCCCGCGACCCGGACTCCCACAACTTCGCGGTGGCCAACGGCTGCAACGTGATGGTCACGCCGCTGATGAAGGGCGACGAAGAAGTCCTTGACCTGAAAAACAAATTCCAGACCGCCCTCGACAACAACCCCGGCGTGCCGCGCCCGCAATTGATGGTGCTGCGCCACACCCACGTACACGCCGCCGACGACCCGCAAGGCTGGAAAGTCGGGGCCAAGGCGATCTCCAAGTTCTATCGCACCTTCGATGCCTGGTTCGGCAACAAGGAGGTGCCGGTCAACGGTTTCCTGGCGCCGAGCCCGGAAGAGAAATTCGCCGCCCGCCCGGAGTTCGAGCTGGACAGCCTGCACAAGACCGCCATGATCGGCACCGCCGAAGAAATCATCCCGCGTATCCAGTACTACCAGGAACTGGGCGTGGATGAGTTCAGCTTCTGGTGCGACAACAGCCTGCCCCATGCCGAGAAGAAAAAGTCTTTGGCGCTGTTTATCGAGCAGGTCGTGCCAGCGTTTCGTTGATCGCTGAATAACCAAGCCGCTTGCCTCCTCACGGAGCAAGCGGCTTTTTTGCACCCGGCTATCATCACCCTAGCGGTAAGAGTCTATTACCGAGCTAAATGTACTAACCAGTTACTTATCTTGCTAAAATCGCGTTTTTGCCCTTCCCACTCGAGTCCTGTCGACATGAAACGAGCATCGCGCGCCACTGGCGCCTCTAGATTCCTCCTCCTGGGCCTGGGCGTGATCATCGCCCTGTTCGGCCTCGCGCTAGCCGTTGGCGGCTTCAAGCTGGTCAGCCTGGGCGGCTCCTGGTACTTCCTGATCGGCGGCGTGGTCATGGCCGTTTCCGGGCTGTTGATTGCCCAGTGCAAAACCGCTGGCGCGTGGCTGTTCGCGGCGTTCCTGGTGGGCACCGCGATCTGGGCGGTGGCGGACGTGGGGCTGGTGTTCTGGCCGCTGTTTTCGCGGCTGTTCATGTTCGCGGTGGTCGGCCTGGTGGTGGCGTTGGTGTATCCGCTGCTGGCCAGCCGACCTGCGCGCGGTGCTTATGGCGTCACCGCCGTCCTGGCGGTGGGGGTGGCGGTCGCGGCGGGCAATATGTTCGTGGCTCACCCAAGCGTAGCGCCGACAGGTAAAGGCCCTGGCATCACGCCAGTGGCCGCAGCCGATGCACAGAAAGACTGGGCCCACTACGGCAACACCGAAGGTGGCAGCCGCTTTGCCGCGCTGGACCAGATCAATCGCGACAACATCGACACACTCAAAGTGGCGTGGACCTACCACACCGGCGACGTGGCCATCAGCGACGGCAATGGTGCGGAAGACCAACTGACGCCCCTGCAGATCGGCAACAAAGTGTTTATCTGCACGCCGCACAACAACCTGATCGCCCTGGACGCCGACACCGGCAAAGAGCTATGGAAGAACGCAATAAACGCCAAGTCGGCGGTATGGCAGCGTTGCCGAGGCATGGCGTATTTCGATGCCAGCGCGCCGATCGCACAGCCGACCCAGCCGAACAGCTCGCCGATCATCGCCGCCAGCGTGGCAGCCGGTGCGCAGTGCCAGCGTCGCTTGCTGACCAACACCATTGATGCGCGCCTGATCGCCGTGGATGCCGACACCGGCAAATTCTGCGAAGACTTCGGCACCCACGGCCAGGTGGATCTCAAAGCCGGCCTGGGCGATGTGCCCGACAGTTATTACCAATTGTCCTCGGCGCCGTTGATCGCCGGCACCACCGTGGTGGTCGGTGGCCGCGTGGCCGACAACGTGCAGACCGACATGCCCGGTGGCGTGATCCGTGGCTTCGATGTGATCAGCGGGCAAATGCGCTGGGCCTTCGACCCGGGCAATCCGGACGACAAACAAGCGCCGGCAGCAGGCAGCACCTATGTGCGCAGCACGCCCAACAGTTGGGCGCCGATGTCTTATGACCCGCTGATGAACACCGTCTTCCTGCCGATGGGCAGCCCGTCCACCGATATCTATGGCGTGGAGCGCACCCAGCTCAACCACAAATACGGGGCTTCCGTGCTGGCGCTAGACGCCTCCACCGGTGCTGAAAAGTGGGTGTACCAGACCGTCCACAATGACCTGTGGGACTTCGACCTGCCGATGCAACCGAGCCTGATCGACTTCACCCCACCGGGCAGCGACAAAGCCGTACCGGCGGTGGTGATCGGCACCAAGGCCGGGCAGATCTATGTGCTCGACCGCGCCACCGGCAAGCCGCTGACCGACGTGCAGGAAGTGCCGGTCAAGGCGGCGAATATCCCCAACGAACCGTACTCGCCAACCCAGCCAAAATCCCTGGGCATGCCGCAGATCGGCGCGCAGACCCTGACCGAGTCGGACATGTGGGGCGCCACGCCCTATGACCAGTTGCTGTGCCGCATCGACTTCAAAGGCATGCGCTACGACGGCCTGTACACCGCGCCGGGCACCGACAAATCGCTGAGCTTCCCCGGCTCTCTGGGCGGCATGAACTGGGGCAGTATTTCCACCGACCCGGTACACGGTTTTATCTTCGTCAACGACATGCGCCTGGGTCTGTGGATTCAGATGATCCCATCGCAGAACAAGGCCCAGGCCACGTCCGGTGGCGAAGCGCTGAACACCGGCATGGGCGCCGTGCCGCTCAAGGGCACGCCGTATGCGGTGAACAAAAACCGCTTCCTGTCGGTGGCCGGCATCCCATGCCAGGCGCCGCCGTTCGGCACCCTCACCGCCATCGACATGAAGACCCAGAAAATCGCCTGGCAAGTACCGGTCGGCACCGTGGAAGACACCGGCCCCCTGGGCATCCGCATGCACCTGCCGATCAAGATCGGCCTGCCGACCCTCGGCGGCACGCTGTCGACCCAGGGCGGCCTGATCTTTATCGCCGGCACCCAGGACTTCTACCTGCGCGCCTTCAACAGCGGCAACGGTGACGAAATCTGGAAAGCCCGCCTGCCCGTCGGCAGCCAGGGTGGCCCGATGACCTATGTGTCGCCGAAAACCGGCAAACAGTACGTCGTGATCACTGCCAGCGGTGCGCGCCAGTCCACCGACCGTGGCGACTATGTGATCGCCTACGCCCTGCCATAACCCTGCCCTTTCGCGCGGCACCCCCGTACCGCGCGTTGTGTTTCTGGAAGACCACGCATGCCTCCTGCTTCTCACTTTTTACCCAACAACCTCGTTGGGCGCCTGCTGCTGGGCCTGGCATTCAGTGCCGCCCTGCCCGCCCAGGCCGATGACACCACCCTGACCGGCGACTGGGGCGGCCTGCGCCGTGAGCTCGACGAGCAAGGCATCCGCTTTACCGGCGACTACAGCGGCGAAACCGCGTACAACGCCCACGGCGGCCTACACCGTTCGGCACGCTACTCCCAAAACCTCAAGCTGGGCGTGCAGTTCGACCTGGGCAAGTTGTACGGCTTGAACAACGGCGACCGCATCCAACTGACCATCAACGACCGACGCGGCAACAGCGCTTCCGAGGACCTGGTAGGCAACCGCCTGCCGATCCAGGAAAACTACGGCGGCCTCTACACCCGCCTGACCGAGTTGAGCTACGAGCGCACGCTGTTCACCCCGGCGTTGAACCTCAAGCTCGGTTATATGGCGATGGGCAACGACCTGGGCGGCCTGGACAGCGGCATCCTATGCAACTTCATGAACGCCGGTTTCTGCGGGCACCCGCTGAACATGTCCGGCGGCAGCGGCTGGACCAACTACCCGAATGCCCGCCTGGGCGCGCGGGTGAAATACGACTTTTCGCCGTCCTGGCAACTGCGCGTGGCCGCGTTCAATGTGGACCCGCAGAGTAATGGCAACGCCAGCCGCGCCTGGAAGCTGAGCCCCAAGCACACCACCGGCACTGTGGTACCGATTGAGTTGGTGTACAAACAGGCCGGCACGCTGCCGGGTGAATACAAGCTGGGCTATTACTACGACAGCTCCGATGTGAAACGCATCGGCAGCACGGAGAAGGTCAGCGGACGCGGCGGTCACTACCTGCTGATCGACCAGGCAGTCTGGGCGTCCAGCGCATCGGCAGGTCGCGTGCTCCACGCCTTCGGCCAATACTCCGCCGCCAGCGAAGCGGCCTCGCCGTTCACCAAGTGGTATGGCGCGGGCGTGGTGTTGTACAAACCATTCGAAGGCCGGCCACGCGACACCCTCGCCCTGGGTTACGGCCGCGCCGTGCAGAACCCGCGCAGCCGCGATGTGCAGGAGCTGGCCGCCCTCAACGCCGGTACCAGCTACCCCAACCTCGACAACGCCGAACAATTGATCGAACTCAGTTACGGCTACCAGGCCACGCCATGGCTGAACCTGCGCCCGGATGTGCAATACATCCTCGAGCCTGGGGCGTTTTCCGGTAAGGACATCGAAAACGCACTGGTGCTGGGCTTGCAGGTCAAGGCGGTGTTCTAGACCACGCCTTGCTGGTATTCGCGCGGCGTACAGCCAAATTCACGGCGAAACACCGTATGCAGGTACTGCGCCGACTTGAAGCCGCACTGCTGCGCCACATCGGCAATCGCCAGGCCAGGGTTTTCCAGGCCCTTGGCGGCGGCGGCGAGTTTGAAGCGCAGGATCTCGTCATGCACGCTGCACCCGCGCTCCTTGCGAAAGTGCGACGCCAGGGATGAGCGCGACACGCCGACATAGGCCGCCACCTGCGCGGTCTTGATGCCCTGGCAGGCGTACTGGCGGATAAACAGCAGCGCCTGCATGACATACGGATTGCCCAACGGCTGATGCAAGCTGGACGCCTGCACATTGATTGCCTCCGGCGGTACCAGGATCTGCGTGCCCGTGCAGGGTTTGCCGTGCAGCATCTGATGCAACAGCGCGGCGGCCGTGCGGCCCATGGTTTCCGTGCCCTGGATCACCGAACTCAGCGGCACCCGCGTGAGGGTGCGGGTCAGCGGGTCGTTGTCGATGCCGATCAACGCGACTTGCTCCGGCACGGCAATACCGGCGGTGAGGCAGGCTTGCAGCAGTTGCCGGGCGCGGGCGTCGGTGACGGCGATGATACCGATGGGCTTGGGCAGGCTGTGCAGCCAGGCGATCTGCTGTTCCACGGCGCTGTCCCACAGCGGCGCGCTGGTGCCCAGGCCGCGATACACCTCCACCGGCAAGCCGTCGCGTTGCAGCAGATGCTTGAAGGCCTTTTCGCGCTCTTGGGCCCAGCGATTGGCCTCGGCTTGCGGCAGGCTGAAACAGGCAAACCGGGTCAGCCCGGCTTCGATCAGGTGTTCATACGCCAGCTTCATCAGCGCATGGTTGTCGGTGGCCACATAGGGAATGCCCTTGGGGTAGGCGCACGCATCCTCATAGGAACCGCCCACCGCCACCACCGGCAACTTAATGTCGGCCAGCGCCTCGCCGATCAGCGGGTCGTCGAAGTCGGCAATGATCCCGTCGCCCTGCCAGCGCTCGATACCGCGCAGGCGACAGAGGAAATCCTCCTCGAGGAACAAATCCCAGGACGCGCGGGTGCTGCTCAGGTAATTACCGATGCCGGTGATGATGCCGCGGTCGTAGATTTTGCTGCCGTTGAATAGCAAGGCGATGCGGTGGACGGGCGGTAGGGTTTTCATTGTTTTTGTCCTGAGGCCAGTGGCAACAGACTAGCCCTCGTCACTCAAAATCGCACTACACCTTGGTGATTTTCATAATCAGCAGGCCAGGTGCCGTTGCTAGTATCCAGACACCGCCAAGAACAATAAGGAAAACGCCATGCCGTACTTCCCCGGTGTCGAGAAGGTTCGCTTCGAAGGCCCCAGCAGCGATGCCCCCCTCGCCTTTCGTCACTACGACGCCAACAAGCTGATCCTCGGCAAACCGATGCGCGAGCACCTGCGCATGGCCGCGTGTTACTGGCACACCTTCGTCTGGCCCGGCGCCGATATGTTTGGCATGGGCACCTTCAAGCGCCCGTGGCAGCGCAGCGGCGAGCCGATGGAAGTGGCCATCGGCAAGGCTGACGCGGCCTTTGAGTTTTTCTCCAAGCTGGGCATCGACTACTACAGTTTTCACGACACCGACGTTGCGCCGGAAGGCAGTTCGCTCAAGGAGTACCGCAACCACTTTGCGCAGATGGTCGACCACCTGGAGCGCCATCAGGAACAGACCGGCATCAAGCTGTTGTGGGGCACCGCCAACTGCTTCAGCAACCCGCGTTTTGCCGCCGGCGCCGCCAGTAACCCGGACCCGCAGGTGTTTGCCTACGCTGCTGCCCAGGTGTTCAGTGCGATGAACGCCACGCTGCGGCTCAAGGGCGCCAATTACGTGCTGTGGGGCGGCCGCGAAGGTTACGAAACCCTGCTCAATACCGACCTCAAGCGCGAGCGCGAACAGCTCGGGCGCTTTATGCGCATGGTGGTGGAGCACAAGCACAAGATCGGCTTCAAGGGCGACCTGCTGATCGAACCCAAGCCCCAGGAGCCGACCAAACACCAATACGATTACGACAGCGCCACGGTGTTCGGCTTTTTGCATGAGTACGGCCTGGAACACGAGATCAAGGTGAATATCGAGGCCAACCACGCGACCTTGGCCGGGCACAGCTTTCATCATGAGATCGCCACCGCCGTGTCCCTGGGGATCTTCGGCAGCATCGACGCGAACCGTGGCGACCCGCAGAACGGCTGGGACACCGACCAGTTCCCCAACAGCGTCGAGGAAATGACCCTGGCGACCTATGAAATCCTCAAGGCCGGCGGCTTCAAGAACGGCGGCTACAACTTCGATTCCAAGGTGCGCCGCCAGAGCCTGGACGAGATCGACCTGTTCCACGGCCACGTCGCCGCCATGGATGTACTCGCCCTGGCACTGGAACGCGCGGCGGCAATGGTGCAGAACGATCGGTTGCAGCAGTTCAAGGACCAGCGCTATGCCGGTTGGCAGCAGCCGTTGGGCCAGGCGGTACTGGCGGGCGAGTTCAGCCTTGAGTCCCTGGCCGAACACGCGTTTGCCCACGAGTTCAACCCGCAGGCCGTCAGTGGCCGGCAAGAAATGCTTGAAGGCGTGGTCAATCGGTTTATCTATCGGTGACATTTGCGCGACAAATCTGCGCACCGCGCGTCGAGGGACGCTCTACAGTTCTACCCGCATCACGCTGTGTCTTTCCAACAACAATAAAAGGACGCACCACCATGAAATCATTCAAACGCACGCTGCTCGCCAGCGCCCTGGCCCTGCTCGCCCTGCCGGTGATGGCCGATTCCGCCCATCCGAAAATCGGTTTTTCCATCGACGACCTGCGCCTGGAACGCTGGTCCCGCGACCGTGACTACTTCGTCGCGGCAGCGGAAAAACTCGACGCCAAGGTCTTCGTGCAGTCAGCCGACGCCAACGAGCAAAAGCAGATATCCCAGATCGAAAACCTGATTTCACGCGGCGTCGATGTGATCGTGATCGTGCCGTTCAACGCCACCGTGCTGACCAACGCCGTCGCCGAAGCCAAGAAAGCCGGGATCAAGGTGGTGTCCTATGACCGTCTGATCCTCAACGCCGACATCGACGCCTACATCTCCTTCGATAACGAAAAGGTCGGCGAGATGCAGGCCAATGGCGTGCTGCAGGCAGCGCCCAAGGGCAACTACTTCCTGCTCGGCGGCGCGCCCACCGACAACAACGCCAAGGTGCTGCGCGAAGGCCAGATGAAGGTGCTGCAACCGGCCATCGACAAGGGCGACATCAAGATTGTCGGCCAGCAGTGGGTCAAGGAATGGAACCCGACCGAAGCCCTGAGCATCGTCGAAAACGCCCTGACCCGGAACGACAATAAGATCGACGCCATCGTTGCCTCCAACGACGCCACCGCCGGCGGTGCGATCCAGGCCCTGGCCGCGCAGAAGCTGGCGGGCAAGGTGCCGATCTCCGGGCAAGACGCCGACCTCGCCGCCGTCAAGCGCGTGATCGACGGCACCCAGACCATGACCGTGTACAAGCCGCTCAAGCTGATCGCCACCGAAGCCGCCAAGCTCTCGGTGCAGCTTGCACGTAATGAAAAGCCCACCTACAGCTCGCAATACGACAACGGCAGCAAGAAAGTCGACACCATCCTGCTCACCCCGACGCCGCTGACCAAGGCCAATATCGACCTGTTGGAGAAGGACGGCTTCTACACCAAAGAGCAGATCGGCCTATAGGAACGGGCTTGCCCGCGAAAAACGTCAACGATGACGCGGGCATCCTGGATGCGCGCGTTGCCTGTGGGTTCTTCGCGAGCAAGCTCGCGCCTACAGGAACACGCGTTTCTTCGGTCTTTTGTGTGAGCCATGGTCATGTCCGACTACCTGCTGCAAATGAACGGCATCGTCAAACGTTTTGGCGGTGTCAACGCGCTCAACGGCATCGATATCAAGGTGCGGCCGGGGGAATGTGTCGGCCTGTGCGGCGAGAACGGTGCCGGCAAATCCACCTTGATGAAGGTGCTGTCGGCGGTTTATCCGCATGGCACTTGGGAGGGCGAAATCCTCTGGGACGGGCAACCGCTCAAGGCCCAGTCCATCAGCGAAACCGAGGCCGCCGGCATCGTCATCATTCACCAGGAACTGACCCTGGTGCCGGACCTGTCGGTGGCCGAGAACATCTTCATGGGCCACGAACTGACCCTGCCCGGCGGGCGCATGAACTACCCGGCGATGCTGCACCGCGCCGAAGCGTTGATGCGTGAACTCAAGGTGCCGGACATGAACGTCGCGCTGCCGGTGTCGCAGTACGGTGGCGGCTACCAGCAACTGGTGGAAATCGCCAAGGCCCTGAATAAGCAGGCGCACCTGTTGATCCTCGACGAACCCTCCTCGGCCCTGACCCGCTCGGAAATCGAGGTGCTGCTGGACATCATCAAAGGGCTCAAGGCCAAGGGCGTGGCCTGCGTGTACATCTCCCACAAGCTCGATGAAGTGGCAGCGGTGTGCGACACCATCACAGTGATCCGCGACGGCAAACACATCGCGACCACGGCCATGGCCGACATGGATATCCCACAAATCATCACGCAGATGGTCGGGCGCGAAATGAGCAACCTCTACCCCACCGAGCCCCATGAGATAGGCGAGGTGATGTTCGAAGCACGCCACGTCACCTGCTACGACGTCGACAACCCCAAGCGCAAACGCGTCGACGATATTTCCTTCGTGCTCAAGCGCGGGGAAATCCTCGGCATTGCCGGGCTGGTCGGCGCCGGGCGTACCGAGTTGGTGTCGGCACTGTTCGGCGCCTACCCGGGCCGCTACAGCGCCGAGGTATGGCTGGACGGCCAACTGATCGACACGCGCACGCCGCTCAAATCGATCCGCGCCGGGCTGTGCATGGTGCCCGAGGACCGCAAGCGCCAGGGCATCATTCCCGACCTGGGCGTGGGCCAGAACATCACCCTGGCCGTACTCGACACCTATGCGCACCTGACGCGCATCGACGCCGAAGCCGAACTGGGCAGCATCGACCAGCAGATCGCACGCATGCACCTGAAGACCGCCAGCCCGTTTTTGCCGATAACCAGCCTGTCCGGCGGCAACCAGCAAAAGGCCGTGCTCGCAAAAATGCTGATGGCCAAGCCCAAGGTGTTGATCCTCGACGAGCCCACGCGCGGGGTGGATGTGGGCGCCAAGTATGAGATCTACAAACTGATGGGCGCGCTGGCGGCCGAAGGCGTGGCGATCATCATGGTCTCCTCGGAGCTGGCCGAAGTGCTCGGCGTGTCCAACCGCGTGCTGGTGATCGGCGACGGCCAGTTGCGTGGGGATTTCATCAATGCAGGCCTCACCCAGGAACAGGTCCTCGCCGCCGCGCTCAGCCAAAATAATAATGATCGGAAGACCGCTTAGATGAATCAGCTCAAACAGCTGTTTACCCGCTACAAAATGCTCGCCCTGGTGATCGCCGTGGCGTTCATCTGGCTGTTTTTCAGTTGGCAGACCGAGGGCGGTTTCCTCACGCCGCGCAACCTGTCCAACCTGCTGCGGCAGATGTCGATCACCGGGATTCTGGCGTGCGGCATGGTGCTGGTGATCATCAGCGGCGAGATCGATTTGTCGGTGGGTTCGTTGCTCGGGCTGTTGGGCGGGCTGGCGGCGATCCTAGATGTGGTCTATCACCTGCCGCTGCTGGCCAACCTGAGCCTGGTGGCGTTGTGCGGGTTGATGATCGGGCTGGCCAACGGCTACATGACCGCTTACCTGCGCATCCCGTCGTTTATCGTCGGACTGGGCGGCATGCTGGCGTTTCGCGGGATTCTGCTGGGCATCACCGGCGGCACCACGATTGCGCCGGTGTCGCCGTCACTGGTGTATGTGGGCCAGGGGTATTTGCCGCATGCGGTGGGCATCGGCCTCGGGGTTTTGCTGTTGGCCCTGACCCTGTTCTTGACCTGGAAACAACGGCGCAACCGCGCACTGCACGGGCTGGCCGCGCATTCGTTGGTGCGCGATGTAGTGCGCGTGGGGGTGATTGGCGCGGTGCTGGCCGGGTTCGTCACCACGCTCAACAGCTACGACGGCATTCCCGTACCGGTGCTGCTGTTGCTGGTGCTGCTCGGCGTGTTCAGCTACGTCACCAGCCAGACCGTCTTCGGTCGCCGCGTGTATGCGGTGGGCAGCAACATGGAAGCCACGCGCCTGTCGGGCATCAACGTGCAGGCGGTGAAACTGTGGATCTTCGGCATCATGGGCGTGATGTGCGCCCTCGCCGGCCTGGTCAACACCGCCCGCCTCGCCGCCGGTTCACCTTCAGCGGGCAACATGGGCGAACTCGACGCCATCGCCGCCTGCTTTATCGGCGGCACCTCGATGCGCGGCGGCTCGGGCACGGTGTATGGCGCGCTGCTCGGGGCGTTGGTGATTACCAGCCTGGATAACGGCATGTCGATGCTGGATGTGGACAGTTACTGGCAGATGATTGTGAAGGGCAGCATTTTGGTGCTGGCGGTGTGGGTGGATGTGAGTACGCGGGCGGGTCGGCGGTGATTCCCACTCTCACCGACACCGCATAACCCCTGTGGGAGGGGGCTTGCTCCCGATGGCAAAGTGTCAGTCACTGCATGAGTGCCTGAACCACCGCCATCGGGAGCAAGTCGAACCGTCGCACCGCCCCTCCCACATGGACCGTATTCCATTGTTTGAGCGGCGGTGTGGGTGAATGCGAGTACGCGGGCAGGTCGCCGGTGAGTCATTTGCCGGAACGCTGCACCTCCCCCATAAACTGATGCGCTTGGGCCTTGAGCCAATCAAGCAAACGGGCGATATCGGGCTTTGATTGTTGTCCGTTTCGACAAATGATGTAGTACGCAGCAGGCGACATCATTAAGGGGGCCTCCAACGCAACCAATTCACCGTCTTTCAATTGGTCATACACCAGCGCCGTCCTGCCCAGCGCAATCCCGCCGCCTTTCACTGCCAAACTGATGGCCAGGCTGGAATCTGGAAAGCGCGGCCCATGGTGATACGGCGGTGCCTCTAGCCCTTGAAATGCAAACCAGCTCTCCCACCCTGGGCATACCTGATCGTCGACGCGATGAATCAGCGGGTACCGCGCTATTTCCTCCAGCGCAATATCACCATTCACACGTTTAAATTCCGGCGAGCACACGGGGAACACCGCATCGCGCATCAGCAGTTCGGCATGATGATCCGGGTAGTCGCCATGCCCCATCACCACCGCGACATCGAACGGGTGAGCACTTAAGCTGGCGCTGCTTATGTCCGCGCTGGTCAACACCAGATCAAGGTTGAATGCCGCTTCGGCGTGAGCACCATGCATTCTGGGAATCAGCCAAGTTGCACAAAGAGAGGAGGTGCACGAAAGGTAAAGTGGCTGGGATCTACTCGGGTTGAGCGAATGCAGCACCGTATCCAGTTCTTTGAAAAAACCATCGGTCACTGGCAACAAGGCCTGCCCCGCTGTCGTGAGTTTGACCCCCCGCGAATGCCGCTCGAACAACTGCACCCCCCACCATTCTTCCAGGCCCGCAATTTGATGGCTGATGGCACTGGCGGTGAGGTTCAACTCGAACGCAGCACGCGCAAAACTGCCCGTTTGCGCGGCGCTGACGAAGGCTTGAAGCATGGGGGTGGGCGGCGGGCGCTGGGCCATCAGGTGCTCACTTTGATCAGGATGATCCCGCAGACAATGACGAACGCCGACAGCATCCGTCGCCAGCCGAACCGCTCCCGGAAGAACAGCGCAGCAATGATGGCGCCGATAATAACACTGGTTTCCCGCAGGGCTGAGACCTTGGCCACTGCGTCCAGCGACAACGCAAACAGGACCAAACCGTAGGACGCCAAGTAAAAAACACCGCCCATTGCGCCTACTCGCCAGTGGTCGCGCACAGCCTGGGTGAGTGCTGATCGCGTCTTGAAAAACGCCAGCATCGGAATCGGAATGCTCTGGAACAGCGTGAGGTAGATGATGTACTGCAGCACCGTCTCACTGGCTCTTACACCTTTGGCATCCACCACCGTGTAGGACGCGATGAACACCCCCGCACACACGGCCATCAGAATTGGTTTGAACATCTGCGCGGTCATCCTGCGCACAAACGTCAGGCTGATGATCCCCGCGCAAATCAGCAGCACTCCCGCCATCGACGGGAACGATAGCTGTTCATGCAAAAGGAAGTAGGAAAACAGCGCAACCAACACCGGCGGCACGCCGCGCATCACCGGGTAGACCTGGCCGAAGTCGCCCGTTTCATAAGCCTTGATCAGGAACAATCGATAGACCGTATTGAGCATCACAGAAATCAGCACATAGCCCCACACCTCCAGGCTCGGTACGTTGACCAACGGCAGCGCCGCCAGGCAGATCACTAATGCGGTGCCATCGACCATGGCCAAGGTCATGAAACGGCTGCTGCCGGCACGGACAACGGCATTCCAAGTGGCGTGCATGAAGGCGGAGACCAAGACCAGGGTGATGGCTATGTTGGCGTTGTCCATGAGGGCTCGGCTTTTGAGTGGGTATAAAGGTCGCGTGCCATGCGTGGCATGGGCATCATTGCTTGCGTAACCACATCCGCAACATGTAGCGATTCAAGGCGTTTAAAGGCTCTGCATCATCAATTTCCGAGCGTGGAGAATGCATATCGATGAAATGCGTTCGGGTATGGAGAAACTTGTTGTCCGCTGAAATAAGCACCTGACCAGGCTCAAGCAATACACGATGCTGAACAGATGATTGATCGAGAACTGTATCCAGAAAATCCAATGCTTGAACCTGCGCCAACGTCAACGGCATTTTCGCTTTAAGGTGAGCCGATTCAATGTAGACGCGAAAGTACCTTATCAAGGGAATACCTTCGTTGGAAAAACTCAGGATGGGCGCTTTAAATAGGCACTCGTCCTCTGACATGCCTCTATTTTCAAAATAGAAATCGCATTTAAGTTCCTCGAGAATTTCCGGAAATGCCATCAGCTCCGCATATACCGCGCTTGCATCAATAAGAATGCTCTCGCCTCCCAGAAGCGCTTTCTGTCCACAAGCCAGAATCAAATAGTCGATAGGGAGAGGGTCGCTGACGCCATCGTTATGTACGTAGGCGCCCTGACGGGTCTGATGGTACCTCGCACCCTCTTCAATGCTTTTACCGCCTCGGTCGTAAACCTCAATAACCTTATGACCAAGATGATTTTGCACCATTGGCGTACCAAGCAAAGATACAAATGCCCACACCAGTGATTTGAAACTTGCAAGGTTATCCGTCCTAAATCCATCAAGGATCAAGACATGACTTTCATGTTCAATAATGTTTCGTATATTGCGCAACGCCTCGCCAAGGGACTGCGAATAAAACGGATCAATGCAAGCGTGTTTTATATCGAATCGACCGGTTTTGGCTTCTGCACCCAACATCGCGCTGGCACTCAGCAACTCTTCAAATGCTGCGTTTGAGAGCCTGATCTTAGATACTGCTTGGCGAAAATTACTGACGTTTATGTTCATCGCAATCCTTTACGGAGGTTAGTTGGCGTCGATATTTAACTCGGCCCACTACACCCTGAAAAAGCGAAAAGTCGTCAGCGCTGCCATCAAATTCCGCCATGGCAGATCTTTCCTACAGACAGAAACCATCACGTGTTCGTTAGTGGCATTTGGTCATGGTTTTTAAAGGGCCAGCAAGCCGTGTCGCTTTAAATTGCAGGACGTTTCCTAGACAATCTGCGCCGCCTTGTGCCTGTTGGAATCGATGGCTAGTCTGCGGTCCGTCACTGCCAAATCAGTGATCGGGTTTAGTCGCCCGACCTCTCATCACGTGCACGGTCTTCCATCAGTTTTTATGGTGGCTGTGCGCAGGGCGCCTTCGGGTGCGCCGGATTTTCGTGATGGCCGGTCGACTAACCTGCGTACAGCCGCCACCCTACGTTTAGTCGCGGCGGGGTGGCGAATCTCAATCCATCACGGAATTACACCATGAATAAAGTCCTACCCGACCCACCCATCGATCCCACCAAAGACCGCGCCGCCTTCAACCGCGCCATCGACCATTACCTGCCCACCCAAGGTTTCCACGCCGTCAACGAAGACCTGAGCTTCGAAGACGCCCTGCTCTACACCGCCAGTTTGCTGGACAGCGCTTCGGCGACGGCGCTGGATTGCGGGGAACTGCTGGAGAAACCGGAGCGGGCGAAGATCCTCGCGGTGTGGCATTTGCTGGAAATCGCCAAAACCACGGTTGACCGCTCCGTCGAGTGCCTCAGGCCCACGAAGACCACTGCCTGACCACGGACAAAAAAATGTGGGAGGGAGCTTGCTCCCGATAGCGGTGGTTCAGCCAAGTCGCTGTCGACTGACACTCCGCCATCGGGAGCAAGCCCCCTCCCACATTTGGATCGGTTTACACCCGATGAAATCAGGCCGGCTATCGCGCTGCCGTTACTGACTCAACACAACATCGCGCATCGCCGGAATGTAACCGTAGTCGTAAGCCTCCTGCACAAACGAGCGATCACCCTTCAATACAATCCGAACAGTAGGCGCTTCGGTGCCGCCAATGCGGTAGTCATCGCCACTGGTGGGCACGCTGTCGATAAACGACGTCACCAGGCCGTTGGGCATCACGCAGTGGGAATAGGTTTGGAACGGCTGCGAAGGCGGGTTGCCCAGTACCAGCCCCGAGGCGTTCATCGGCGTGTAGGGGCCGAACAGATGATCGCCGACGAATCCATAGACGCCATCCGGGCCGGTCACGCCGTCGGCATAAGTGAACTTGTGACTGATGGTGAACAAGTAATACTTGTTGTCCTGGAACACATAGTGCGGACGCTCGGTTTGATCGTTCACGCCCACGGCAGTGACCAGCGGCGGCAGGATTTCCCACTCGTCACCATTGAGGTCCTTGGCGACTGCTATGCCGATACACCCCACCTGGTAGCGGGCCCCGCCCACATCCTCATGCCCCGGTGGCACCAGGCCCGTCTCGTTCGGGCCCACTTCGTGAGTCCCGCGCTCGCCGGCCACGTTGCCTTCGAACACCATGTACAATTTGCCATCTACCGGATCAATAAAGGGGCTGGGATCGCGAAAGTTCCAAGTCGCATTCTGTGCTTCCGTTTGGTAATAGGTGCCGTCGGCATCAAACAACGATTTGACCTGATCAAAGCCCTGCAGGGTGACACCGGTATCCGACGTGATGACCTGGCCTCTGACTTTGGCAATCGTGGCGCCCGGCGTGACACAGGTGTAGTACAGGTCAATATCACCGTTGTTATTCAACAGGATCGGCGTGCCCGCCCATTCACGCGTGGTCGGCGAAACCCCTTCGGCCATGACGCGGCCGCCGAAGATCCAGTCCTTGCCGGTGCGCGAATACCAGTAGCAGATACGCGCATGGCCATGGCGGTCTTCCCAATCGCGCTTGATGTCGTAACGGCCATCGGCATTGATGAATTGTGGATCATGGGGGCGACGATCGGCGGTCAGTGTGAAAATCACTGACCAGCCATTGACCGATACCACCGTGCCATCCAGTTCACGCAATGGCATGGTGTCCCAAATAAAGATCGTGTCACTCATGACAGGAAAGTCAGAACTCACTAACGGCTGTGTGGTCGTCGGGTCATTCTCATTAACTTTCAGCGCATCGGCCCGTGTCCAACGAGTGGGTGTGTAATTCGTATGTTTCATGATGATGTCCTTTTGCTGGCGCTTATGTGACAAGCGAAGATTAAATAGCACATGACAGCCAGCAAATAAATTGCGACTGAAAGAGCAAGCGGTAGTTGGCTCTGATAGTGCGAAACAAGGTTTAACATGGAAGTCTGCTTATCGCAACATGAAGAATCATTTAGACTACAAAGGCCATCACTGTATTTATATCCTTGATATAATTACAGTGGCACTTGCAACAAATGAGACTCGGTAGGAAGCTAACTAATCAACTACCAAACACCAGCACCCCGGCCTGGGCCCCGGCATTTTTCTGCGCGAACTCCTTGGCTTGTGCCGCGGTTTTCAAGGTATAGCCATAGTTGGACAGTGCCGTCCATTGCGCTTTCGGCGACTTCTGATTGGTGATAGGGGGCACACTGTTTGTATCAGTGAAGGTCCCAGTTCCTTTGTCATCCAACATGCCTTTGTTTTGGCTGCCTTCGCCAAAGTAATTACTTTCAGAAAGAATATTTGCGTTCTGCGCCAGGGTAAAACCGAGGTGGAAGTTGTTGATGTAGTTGTTATAGACATGAAAGTAGCCGTAACGCATCAGGCCGGGCGCACGCACTTCCAGACTGTCGAAACGGTTATGGCACAGCGTCAGGCGTGGGTAACCATTGAATGCCTTGTCATTGTCATCCGCTGGATGACCAAAGATCAAACCGTACTTGTGGTTGCCAAAAAAGCAGTTGCTGATAGTGGCGTAATCGGCCTTTTCGCCGATATATAGAAGTTTGTCGGCACTGCCGTCGGAGGTTGACCAGCTATGGCCGACGAAAGAGCAGTGATCGATCCAGTACTGGCTGCCGTAATTCAGGTAGACCTGAATATCGTCGTTCTGCTTAATATTCGCCGAATGTTTGAAGACAATATTCTGCAGAATAATATTCTGCGACTGCGCTGTTGCACGCAGGTGAATATTCTCCAGGGTTCGGTTCTGGAACGAGCCGATCAGGGTCTTGTTGGCGCCCATGTTCACTTTGGTCAGGCTCGACGCCGAGATATTACTGTTGATCACCAATACCCGAGGGGTGGTGTCGCCAATATTAGCCTTGAGTTGATCCAGGGTCGTGATACTGACCACGGGGCCGGTCCATCCGCCGGTGACTTTTGCCGCTAGGGCAAAACCGGTCAAACCGGTGAGTTTGCTTTCTGGATACGACATGAGTTCCCTCTCTATAAATAAAAACGGCTCGGTATGACGAGCCTGTGCATCAAGTTAATCCGTTAACTTGCACACAGTGTTTGGCATGGCTGAAGTTGCCGAGTGTTGGTCGATCAGCGCTTAAACACTGTGTTTATGTACAGTATTCGGTATAAATGAATCCGTCAACCATCAAGTGACAAATAACAAAAGTGGGAGGGGCGGTGTGGGTGGATGTGAGTACCCGGGCAGGTCGGCGGTGAGCCCCGTTCTCACTGACACCGCATAACCCCTGTGGGAGGGGGCTTGCCCCCGATGGCAGCGGGTCAGCCAAGTCGTTGTCGACTGATACTCCGCCATCGGGGGCAAGTCGAACCGTCGCACCGCCCCTGCCACATTGACCGTATTTCATTGTTTGAGCGGCGGTGAGCCCCGCTCTCACGGATACCCCCCCACAGTGGATAGGCGTTGCGTTAAAGGCCGTCGCCCCACGACATTTATCACGTTTATTTGACGTTTTTTTCTCATTCCCACCTCTACATTCGCCGCGCCCAAACATGCAAATGATTCCTATTGATCTAATCTAAATCGACCTCAAACAGATTTCCCGTGCAGCCATAAAAACCCGGAGCGTTCACCGCATGACCACCCGCCTTCCTTCGTTCGTCAAAAAAGCCCTGCTCGCCACCGCCCTGGTCAGCGCCGGGCATGTTTATGCCGCCAGCGAGCCGGTCGGCATCGTGGTCTACAACGCCCAGCACGAAAGCCTCACCAAGGCGTGGGTCGAAGGGTTCACCCAGGAAACCGGGATCCCGGTGACCATCCGCAATGGCGACGACACCGAGATGGGTAACCAGCTCGTGCAGGAAGGCGCCGCCTCTGCGGCTGACGTGTTCCTCACCGAAAACTCCCCGGCCATGGTGCTGGTGGACAACGCAGGCTTGTTCGCGCCGGTCGCGCCGAGCACCCTGGAACAGGTGGATGCCGCCTACCGCCCGGCCCACGGCAAATGGGTGGGCATCGCCGCGCGCTCCACGGTGTTTGTGTACAACCCGAGCACATTGAAACAAGGCGACCTGCCCAAATCCCTGCTGGACCTGGCTTCGCCAAGCTGGAAAGGCCGTTGGGCAGCCTCGCCGGCCGGTGCCGACTTCCAGGCAATCGTGGCCGCCGTGCTGGAGCTCAAGGGCGAGGCCGCTACCCTCGACTGGCTCAAGGCAATGAAGGCCAACGCGAGCATCTACCGTGGCAACAGCGCCGTGCTCAAAGCCGTCAACGCCGGCCAGGTCGACAGCGGCGTGATTTATCACTACTACAGCTTCGTCGACCAATCCAAGACCGGCGAAAACAGCAAGAACACTCAACTGCACTACTTCAAGCACCAGGACCCGGGCGCGTTTGTGAGCATTTCCGGGGCGGGTGTGTTGGCTTCCAGCAAGCACAAGGAACAGGCCCAGGCCTTCCTGAAGTGGATCACCGGCAAAGACGGCCAAGCGGTCCTCAAGGACGGCAATTCGTTCGAATACGCGGTCGGCCAGAACGCCCAATCCAACCCCAAGCTGACCCCACTGGCGCAATTGGACGCACCTAAGGTCGACGCGTCGACGCTCAACAGCAAAAAGGCTGTCGAGCTGATGACCCAGGCCGGACTGCTCTGATTGCTGCCTGAATCGTCGATACCCGGCATCGCCCACGCGCAGCCACGCAAACGCCCCCACGGACGGTTCAACAACCGTGGGGGCACGTGGGTCACCAGTTTATCGGTACTGGTTTCGTTGTTGGCGCTGCTGCCGATTGCGTTTGTGATCGGCGTGTCCTGGCAAATCGGCTGGGCACAGATCGAAGCGTTGGTGTGGCGCCCGCGCGTCGGTGAGTTGCTGGTCAACACCGTGTTGCTGGTCCTGTTCACCCTGCCGTTGTGCGTGGCGCTGGGCATTGCACTGGCGTGGTTGACCGAGCGCAGCAATCTGCCGGGGCGCCGCGCTTGGTCGTTGTTGGCGGTCGCGCCGCTGGCGGTGCCGGCGTTTGTGCACAGTTACGCGTGGGTCAGCCTGGTGCCGTCGATCCACGGCTTGCCGGCCGGAGTGCTGGTGTCGGTGATTGCCTATTTCCCCTTTCTGTACCTGCCGGTGGCGGCGACTCTGCGCCGGCTTGATCCTGCGATTGAAGACGTGGCCGAATCCCTGGGTCTCAAGCCCTGGGCGGTGTTCTGGCGGGTGGTGTTACCCCAGTTGCGCCTGGCGATCTGCGGCGGCGCGCTGCTGGTCGGCCTGCATCTGCTGGCCGAATACGGCCTGTACGCGATGATCCGCTTCGACACCTTCACCACGGCGATTTTCGATCAGTTCAAATCCACCTTTAATGGCCCGGCGGCGAATATGCTGGCGGCTGTGTTAGCCCTGTGTTGCCTGGCGATGCTCACCGCTGAGGCCTCGGCACGTGGGCATGCACGCTATGCGCGGGTCGGTTCCGGCAGCGCCCGCGAGCAGCGCATCGTCAGGCTGAGCCCCATCACCACCCTGCTCGCCCTCGGTTTGCAAGCCGTGACCTGTGCGTTGGCCCTGGGTGTGCCGCTGTTCACCCTGGGCAAATGGTTGATCGCCGGTGGCCGCGAGGTCTGGCAGTTCAGCGAATTGCTGCCGGCGCTGGAGCAAACCGTCCTGCTGGGCGTTGCCGGTGCCGTGCTGACCACCTGCGCGGCGGTGCCGATCGCCTGGCTGTCGATTCGCGCACCGGGGCGCCTGCAGCGCATCCTGGAAAGCTGCAACTACATCACCAGCTCATTGCCCGGCATTGTCGTGGCACTGGCGCTGGTCACGGTGACCATCCACTTTGCCCGGCCGATCTACCAGACCACGATCACCGTGCTGCTCGCCTACCTGCTGATGTTCCTGCCACGGGCGCTGGTCAGCCTGCGGGCGGGTATCGCCCAGGCCCCGGTGGAGCTGGAAAACATGGCGCGCAGCCTTGGCCGCTCGCCGGGCCGGGCACTGTGGCTGATCACCATGCGCCTGGCGGCGCCCGCCGCGGCGGCGGGAGCGGCGCTGGTGTTCCTCGCGATCACCAACGAACTGACCGCCACCCTGTTGCTCGCGCCGAACGGCACGCGCACCCTGGCCACCGGGTTCTGGGCGATGACCAGCGAAATCGACTACGCCGCAGCGGCGCCTTACGCGTTGATCATGATTCTGCTCTCACTGCCGTTGACCGGCCTCCTCTACCACCAATCCAAACGCACGGCCGGCCGATGAACGCCCTCGAACTCACTGCACTCTGCAAAACCTTCGGCACCCAACCGGCCTTGGCCGACGTCAGTCTGGCGGTGCCCAACGGCAGCCGCATGGTGATCGTCGGGCCTTCTGGCTCCGGCAAGACCACCTTGCTGCGGATGATTGCCGGCTTCGAATTTCCCGACAGCGGCAGCCTGACCCTGAACGGCCAGGTGCTGGTTGACGCCACCCACGCCGTGCCGGCGCACCAACGCCAGATCGGCTATGTGCCGCAGGACGGCGCGCTGTTCCCGCACATGACCGTGGCCGACAACATCGGCTTCGGGCTGGCGGCCAAACATGCCTCGCGACACGCACGCATCGCCGAACTGATGGACAGCGTGGCCCTCGACGCCAACATGGCCCGACGCTGGCCCCACGAGCTGTCCGGCGGCCAGCAGCAACGGGTAGCGCTGGCGCGGGCGTTGGCGCAACAGCCCCGGTTGATGCTGCTGGATGAGCCGTTTTCCGCGCTGGACACCGGCCTGCGCTCGGCCATGCGCAAGATGGTGGCGCGGTTGCTGAGCGACGCGGGCATCACCACGATCCTGGTCACCCACGATCAAAGCGAGGCGCTGTCGTTCGCCGACCAGTTGGCGGTGATGCGCCAGGGGCGCCTGGTGCAATCGGGCCGTCCAATGGACCTGTACCAGTACCCCGTCGATGAGCAGACCGCGTTGTTTCTCGGTGAAGCCGTGGTATTGCCCGCCAGGATCGAGGCCGGTTGGGCCCACTGTGCACTGGGTCGCGTGCCGGTCGACAGCCAAGCCAACCAAGGTACGACACGGATCATGTTGCGCCCGGAGCAACTGCTGCTGAGTACCACCGACGGTTCCGGCTGCCGTGGCGTGGTCACCGAACGCGAATTCGGCGGCAATACCTGCACCCTGACCGTGGCGTTGCAAACGGATGAAGGCTTGCCCGGCCAAGCCATCCTGGTGCGCAGCTCAGGCCTGCAAGCCCCAAACATCGGCAGCGTGGTACACCTCACCACGATGGGCACGGCCCATGTGCTGAAAAAACCAGCGGCGCTCAACCCCAGCTAAGTTTCGGCGCCTACCGTGGGCGAAACCGGCGCAGATTACCTCGCCACCGGCTGCTCCAAACCCGCCGATAAGCCCAAGGACAGCGCCGGCTCAGCGACCAGCCAACACCCGACAACCCCTCGGGCGAGTGGTTGTCGGGGGAGTGCTTACTTCGACACCGGCATCGCAAACTCCGCGCCCTGCTCGATGCTCTCCGACCAGCGCTGCATGATCGACTTCTGCTTGGTGTAGAAGCGCACCCCCTCAGTGCCGTAGGCATGCATGTCGCCGAACAGGCTTTTCTTCCAGCCACCAAAGCCGTGCCAGGCCATCGGCACCGGGATCGGTACGTTGATGCCGACCATGCCCACTTCGATACGCCGCGCGAATTCGCGGGCGATGTTGCCATCGCGGGTGAAGCAACTGACGCCGTTGCCGAACTCGTGGTCGTTGACCAGCTTTACGGCCTCGGCAAAGTCATTTACCCGGACACAGGCCAGCACCGGGCCGAAGATTTCTTCGCGGTAGATGCTCATCTCTTGAGTCACATGGTCGAACAAGGTCGCGCCGAGCCAGAAGCCGTTTTCCAGGCCCGGTTCGGTCGGCACGTAATCGCGCCCGTCGAGCAGCAACTGCGCGCCGGCCTGGACGCCTTGTTCGATGTAGCCGCTGATACGTTCCAGCGCGGCGCGCGAGACGATCGGGCCCATTTCGGCCTTGAGGTCGCGGCCGTCGGTGATGCGCAATGTCTTGGCCCGCTCGGTCAGGGCGGCGATGACTTTGTCACCGACATCGCCCACCAGCACCGCCACCGAGATCGCCATGCAGCGTTCGCCGGCACTGCCGTAGGCCGCGCCCATCAGCGCGTCGACGGTGCGTTCGATGTCTGCGTCGGGCATCACCACCATGTGGTTTTTCGCGCCGCCCAGGCCTTGGACGCGCTTGCCGTGGCGTGCGCCGGTTTCGTAGATGTATTGGGCAATCGGCGTCGAGCCGACAAAACTCACGGCCTTGACGTCCGGGTGTTCGATCAGCGCGTCCACCGCTTCCTTGTCGCCCTGCACCACGTTGAACACGCCTTTGGGCAGGCCGGCTTCACGCAGCAACTCGGCCATGAACAGCGCGGCGCTCGGGTCGGTCGGGCTGGGCTTGAGGATGAAGGTGTTGCCCGCCGCGATGGCGATCGGGTACATCCACATCGGCACCATCACCGGGAAGTTGAACGGCGTGACGCCGGCGACCACGCCCAGGGGCTGGCGCATGGTCCAGTTGTCCATGCCACGCGAGACCTGGTCGGAATGTTCGCCCTTGAGCAGGTTGGGAATGCCACACGCGAATTCGAGGATGTCGATGCCACGGTCGACTTCGCCCTGGGCATCGGTAAAGACCTTGCCGTGTTCGGCGACGATGATGCGCGCCAGGTCGTCCTTGCGTTCGCGCAGCAGGTGCAGGTATTGGAACAAGACGCGGGCGCGGCGGATCGGCGGGGTGTCGGCCCAGTCGGCAAAGGCGGCTTGCGCGGCGGCGACGGCTTCGCCGACGGTCTGGCGGCTGGCCAGGGCGACGCGCGCGGTCACGGCGCCGGTGGCCGGGTTGTATACGTCCTGATAGCGATCATCGCGGCTCACGCGTTGGTCGTTGATGTAGTGCTCGAGGGTTGTGGTCATGGCAGTCGATCCCTGGTGGGTAGCGTTGGGACACACGATAGGCTTTCGGTTTGTTCCAAACCAGAGCAGAATCCAGAACTGATTGTCCTCACAAGCGAACAATAAACCCCATGGAAAAGTCTGAGATCGAAGGGCTGTGGACCCACATCCACTGGCTCTCGGTGCTGGAAGAACACGGCACCTACACCGCCGCCGCCGCGCGCCTGGGGGTGAGCAAGTCGGCGGTCAGCCAGCGCATCAGCGACCTGGAAAAAGCCACCGGCACGCGCCTGGTCACCCGCACCACCCGTAGCGTGCGCCTGACCGACGCCGGGCAGTCACTGACGCGGGACGTGCGCAGCGCCTACGCACAGATCGCCCGCAGCTTTTCCTCGGTACGCGACGCCGCCGGGGAAATCCGCGGCCTGGTGCGCCTGACCGCACCGGTCGCGTTCGCCCGGCAGCAACTGGTGCCGCACCTGTCGGAATTCCTGCAGCTGTACCCGCAGGTACGTATCCAGCTGGAGGTGTCGGATGCCTTGAGTTCGCTGGCTGCCGAAGGCTACGACCTGGCGGTGCGCCACGGTTTTCAGGTGCCGGAAACCCACGTGGCGTGGAAGCTGTGCAACACCACCTCGGTGCTGGTCGCCACCCGCGACTACCTGCAACGCCACGGCGAACCGCGCACGCCTGGCGACCTCGGCGCGCATAACTGCCTCTACTATCCGCGCGGCACCGATCAGCCCGCCTGGACCTTCGAGCGCGGCAGCAAAAAGCTCGAGCGGGTCACCGTGCCGATCGCCGGGAGCTTTTCCACCAACAACAGCGAAGCCTTGCGCGACTCGGCGCTCAATCACCTGGGCATCGCCCTGCTCCCGGACTTCAGCGCCCACGCGGCGCTGGCCGGCGGCACGCTGGTGCAGGTGCTCAAGGGCTGGACGCTCAAGGGCGCGTTTGCCGATGAGATTTACTTGATTCGGCCCTACTCGCCCCATGTGCCCAAATCCGTGAGTGCGTTGGTGGGCTATTTGAAGGAAAAACTCTCCGGCGGATTTCGTTTCGAGGGTTAACCGCGTACATCACGCGGCCTCATCGCGCAGAGGCTGCCGGCTGGTTCGTTTGGATGGGCGGCAGATAGGCGGAGCGCTCGATGACATCCGTGCGTACCGCCGAAGGTTGCCCCGCCGGGTTACGGGCAAAGCTGCACAGGGTGACCGGGAGCTGCGATACCGGGTAGCTCGCACCGCCATTGGCCAGGCGATAGCGGACGTCGTCGTTGTCACGGCAGGCGGCTTCAGCCGAAGTGTCCACATAGAAGTAATGATGGGTGAAAGCGGTTTGCGGGTCGTCCCAGTAAACGCTGTAGTTCAGGCCGATGCGCGGCACGGGCGCTGGGTCGGTCAAGAAAACCGAGTGGGTGAACGCATTGTGCAGCAAGGCCGGCGTCAACGCCTCGGCGAGGGTTTGGACGCCGATGATGCACAGCACATAAGCGCCCAGCGCTGGGCCGATGGCTTGGTTGATGTAACCCTCGGCTGACGCGGTAGCACTTTGATAACCACTGGGCACCCTGCACTCATTGACGTTGCGCACGGCCTTGAAGCGATAGAACGGGTCCTGGATCGAGAACCTGATGTTCCACGTGGGCGGCACACTCTGCCCAAGTTCGCCCAGTTGCATATGGACATAGGGGTTCAGCGTCCAGGGTTCCTCAAGGAGGATATCGACGGCGTTGAGCTGGCAATCAGGCGTATTGTTCAAGAATTGGCCCTCGACAAAACAGCGGTGCAGGTCGTTGGCCGGATAGCTGTAGTTGAACTTGGCCGCGTCACACGCCGAGACGTTCTGGCAGTTGTTGAGGATGTCCTTTTTGATGACTGCAGCGACTTTGCTGACAATGCCAGTGACTTCGTTGCTATGCCGGTCCAGCATCGGGCTGCCGGAACTGCCGTATTGCAGGTCGTTGCAGCGGTTTTTCAGCGCCCCGGGAAACACCCCGGGATGCTCGACAAAGCTGTTGGTCGGCGTTTCCTTGCAGGCGCTCATGCGCAAACCCTTCTGCCGAAAGCCACTCGGGGCACCGACATTGACGACCTCACGCTCCCCCGTACTTTGATGGGTGGCGAGCTTGAGCGGCATGATGCCGTCGGTGATCAGGTGGGCGAGTGACGTATCCAGTTCGAGCACCGCCAGATCAGTGCCGACCATACTGGTCCAATGCGCCGTTTTAATGCGAAACCTGCGCTGTTGCGCCAGCGTATCGTGGAAATAGTTGAACGTGATGCTCGCCTCTATGGCTTGGTTGATATGGGCCGTGCCGAAGCTGAAGTACACGCAATGCCCACTGGTCAAAACATACGCCGGGCCGACGGCCTTGCCCTGGCGGTTGCGGGTATCCAGCAGCACCGCGGTGCAGGTTTGGCCGATCGCGTTTTTCAACAAACCGATACCGGACCACAACGCGTAACGCTGGTCGCGGTTCTGCAGCGCGATAGAGGCGCTGCCCTCGCTCAGGCCTTGGGCCAGGTCTCGGGCTTGGGTGTGGCCGACAAGGCACGGCAACAGCAGTAACAAAAGCGGAAAGATGCAGCGGGTCAGCATGATCGAGTGTCCGTATGGCAACAGGGGTGGTGCCGAACGTACTGGAGGATTGGCGAAGGGGTGACCTATATAGATAGGGGGAGACCGTGGCGGATGCCGACGTGCTCCTCGTCGGCTCGCCCGCCATGGGCCAGGCCAGCGCGGCATGGGTGCGCGATTACCAGGCTGGCTTCCCCAAAAATTTCGCACGAATGGCTTGCCTTCGCCTCATAGAGTGGTAACGCTTAGCCATTTTGGGCAACGGTCAAAGGGCAAACGCATGCACAGAGTCACCACGAGCCGTTTTTTCACCGGGCTGTTCGCCCTGCTGATGCTGTGCGCTACGTTGCCCGCCCTCGCGCAGGCTGCGCCCTCCCCAACCAGCGACCCGCGCAGTGTGCCGCTGCTGGCTGAAGACGCCAGTGTGCAAGACCTCAACGAGCAACTCGACCTGATCCGCCAGAAAGTCTCGGGCAGCGCCAATGACGACCTGCTCTCGACCTTGCGCCAGGCCGCCTTGCAGGTGCAAAAAAAGGCCGACACCCTGGCCGCCAAACAAGCCATCGATCTTGAACACCTGGATGACCAGCTCAACGTGCTCGGCCCGCTACAGGCCGATGCGCCCCCGAGCCTCACCCAGCAACGCACCGCACTGACCCGGCAGAAGAACGCCCTGCTCGCCGAGCAGCGCCAGGCCAGCACCCTGAGCCAATCAGCCAGCGACCTCGCCGCGCAGACCTTCAGCCTGCGCCGCAGCCTCTTCGACTCACAGATCAGCACCCGCTCGGCGAGCCCGATCAGCGTGGTGTTCTGGTCCAACATCATCCGCCCGACCGACGACGACCTCAGCCGTTTACGCAACCTGTACGTCGATGTACGCAGCGTGACGGACACCGCCGTGGCGCCGGGAAACCGCTGGTTTTTCGTGAGCATGCTGTTAAGTGCGCTGCTGGTCTGGGTGGCGGGAAGACGGGTGTTGGAGCACGCGCTGGTGCGGCTGACAGTGCGTTGGCTGCCCGAAGGCCGCCTGCGGCGCAGCGCGCTGGCGCTGGCGGTGGGGTTGGCCAGCGTGCTGACCATCAGCGTGGCTGCCTCACTGCTGCGCTGGGGCCTGACACGCGACACCGTGCCCAGCGCCGACATGCTCACGTTGCTCGACCAATTGCAGACCCTGGTGGTGTTCTGTGCCTTCATTGTCGGCCTCGGCCGCGCCCTGTTGATGCGCGCACATCCGTCCTGGCGCCTGCCCCAGATCCCCGACCAAATCGCCGTCGCCTTGGGCCCGTTCCCTGTGCTGTTGGGGCTGGCCCTAATGGTGATCGGCACCCAGGAACGCATCAACAGCGTCATCGACAGTAGCCTGGCACTGACTGTGGCGGTAAACGGCCTGACCGCGCTGACCGTCGCGCTGGTGTTCTTCTTTGCCCTGCTGCGTTACCACCGCACCCGCCGCCGATACACGCTTGAACGCATGAGCGGCGTCGCCGGGCTGATTCCGTTTGTCGTCGGGGCCTGGATCGGGATCAGCCTGCTGGCGCTATTGGGTGGCTACCTGACCCTGGCTTACTTCCTTACCGTCAAACTGCTGTGGATGAGCGTGGTTGCGGCGACGGCTTACCTGCTGATCGCCTGCTTCGGCGACTTCTGCGAGACCCTGCTCTCGCCGAAACAACCTGGCGGCCTGGCGCTCGGCTCAGCCCTGGGGCTGTCCGAGCGCCACCAGGCACAGGCCAGCACGCTACTGGCGGGCGTGGGCCGCACCCTGTTGATGTTCACTGCGGTCCTGTTGGCGTTCCTGCCCTCCGGCTCCAGCCCGGGCGAGCTGCTGGCGGGCCTGACGCAACTCGACCTGGGCAGCAAGCCGCTGGGCAACCTGACCATCGCCCCCGGCGATATTCTGCTGGCCCTTGCCCTGCTCGTGATCGGCCTGTTCGGCGTGCGCGTGCTCAAAGACTGGCTCGGCGAACGGCTGCTGCCGGAAACCAATATGGACGCCGGCATGCGCGCCTCGCTCGTGACCCTGGTGGGTTACATCGGCTTCGTGCTGGTCGCCGTGGTGGTGATGTCCACGCTGAATATCAGCCTGACCAACTTGACCTGGGTGGTCAGCGCCCTGTCGGTGGGGATCGGTTTCGGCCTGCAGGCAATCGTGCAGAACTTCATCTCGGGCCTGATCCTGCTCACCGAGCGCCCGGTCAAGGTCGGGGATTGGGTCAGCCTCGCGGGTGTCGAAGGCGATATCCGCCGCATCAACGTGCGCGCCACGGAAATCCAGATGTCCGATCGTTCAACGGTGATCGTGCCCAACTCGCAGTTCATCACCCAGAACGTGCGCAACGTGACCATGGGCAATGCGCTGGGCGTCGTCGGCATTACGCTGACCCTGCCGCTGGAAACGGACGTGCTGCAGATCCGCGAGCTGCTGTTGAGCGCGTTCACGGAACACGAAGACGTGCTGGACACGCCGGCGCCTTCGGTGACGTTCAAGGACCTGACCGTCAACGGACTGGTCATCGCCGTCAGCGGTTACGTCAACAGCCCGCGCTCGGTGGGGACAGCCCGCAGCGACCTGCTGTTCACCGTCCTGGGGCGCCTGCGCGAGCTCGGCGTGGCGCTGTCTTCGCCGCAGAGTATGGTGCTGATCAATGAGGCGGCGGAAAAAGCGCCGCCGGCAGATTAGAGTCCCCCAAAGCCAAGCGCCAACACTACGCCAGTCGATTACACCTGGAAGCTATGGTGAGTGACCACCCAGTGATTCACCTGGGCTGGGCGGATCGTTCAAATGTGTCCGTCGGATAGGCCTTCTGGACCCACAAAAAACCGGCCTCGGGCCGGGTTAACCATCCCGCCAAGACGCAGACAATGGATCCACAAACACAGAAGTGATCGATAATCGCCCAAATAAATCTCGATAAAACTACACCACATGTTGACTCAAAGTGATGCACTTCATTTAATGGATCCATTAAATAAGAATAATCACTCGCCCGGAGAGTTGCCATGTACCCCAAGAACACCTGGTATGTCGCCTGCACCCCCGATGAAATCGCGCAAAAGCCGCTGGGTCGACAGATCTGCGGTGAAAAAATGGTGTTTTATCGCGGGCTCGAAGGCGCCGTCGTGGCTGTCGAGGACTTCTGTCCGCATCGCGGCGCGCCGCTTTCGTTGGGCTATGTCGAAAACGGCAAGCTGGTCTGCGGCTACCACGGCCTGGTCATGGGTGGCGACGGCAAGACCGTCGAAATGCCCGGGCAGCGGGTGCGCGGTTTTCCCTGCAACAAGACCTTCGCCGCAGTGGAACGCTACGGTTTCATCTGGGTGTGGCCCGGCGATCAGGCGCTGGCCGACCCCGCGCTGATCCACCACTTGGAATGGGCCGAGAGTGACCAGTGGGCCTATGGCGGCGGCCTGTTTGACATCCAGTGCGACTACCGCCTGATGATCGACAACCTGATGGACCTGACCCACGAAACCTACGTCCACGCCTCCAGCATCGGCCAGAAGGAAATCGACGAAGCGCCCCCCGTGACCACAGTCGAAGGCGATGAAGTCGTCACCGCCCGCCACATGGAAAACATCATGGCCCCGCCGTTCTGGCGCATGGCCCTGCGTGGCAATAACCTCGCCGATGACGTGCCGGTGGACCGCTGGCAGATCTGCCGCTTCACCCCGCCCAGCCACGTACTGATCGAAGTCGGCGTGGCCCACGCTGGCAAGGGCGGCTACCACGCCGCGCCCGAGCACAAGGCCGCGAGTATCGTGGTGGACTTCATCACCCCGCAAACCGAGACGTCGATCTGGTACTTCTGGGGCATGGCGCGCAGCTTCAATCCTCATGACCCGGCACTGACCGCGAGCATTCGCGAAGGCCAGGGCAAGATTTTCAGCGAAGACCTGGAGATGCTTGAACGCCAGCAACAAAACCTGCTGGCCCACCCGACGCGCAATCTGCTCAAGCTCAATATCGATGCCGGCGGCGTGCAGTCACGCAAGATCCTCGAGCGGCTGATCGCCAAGGAACGCGCCCTCGCAGCGCAACTGATCGCCACCACCAGCGCCTGAACAGCGCGATAACTCTACGAGGACTGAACATGATCGATGTGGTGGTGGTATCGCGAAACAACGAAGCCCAGGACATTTGCAGCTTTGAATTGGCCAGCGTCGATGGCCAAGCGCTGCCGGCCTTCAGCGCCGGCGCACATATCGACGTGCATCTGCCGGACGGGCTGATCCGCCAATACTCCCTGTGCAATCACCCTGAAGAACAGCATCGCTACCTGATCGGCGTGCTCAAGGACCCAGCCTCTCGTGGCGGCTCCCGCTGCCTGCACGAACACATACAGCCGGGCGCCCGCCTGCAGATCAGCGCACCGCGCAACCTGTTCCCGCTGGCACACGACGCCCGACGCAGCCTGCTGTTCGCCGGCGGCATCGGCATCACCCCGATCCTGTGCATGGCCGAACGCCTGGCCCATATCGGCGCCGACTTCGAACTGCATTATTGTGCCCGCGCCAGTGAACGCGCAGCCTTTGTGCAACGCCTCAAGGACGCATCGTTCGCCGAGCGCGTGTTCCTGCATTTCGACGAGCAGCCCCCTACGGCAATGAACACCGCCCAGGTGCTGGCGGCGCCCGACGCCAACGTCCACCTGTATGTCTGCGGCCCCGGCGGTTTCATGCAGCATGTGCTCGACAGCGCTCGGGCCCAGGGCTGGCAGGAGGCATGCCTGCATCGCGAATACTTCGCGGCGGCGCCAGTGGATAGCCGCCTCGACGGGGGGTTTTCGGTGAAGCTCGCCAGCAGCGGCCAGGTCTTCGACATACCGGCCGACCGGAGCGTGGTCCAGGTCCTGGAAAGCCACGGTATCGAGATTGCCGTGTCGTGCGAACAAGGAATTTGCGGAACCTGCCTGACCCGCGTGCTGGAAGGCATCCCGGAGCATCGCGACCTGTTCCTCACCGAGCAGGAGCAAACGCAGAACGACCAGTTCACCCCCTGCTGCTCCCGCGCAAAAACCCCGCTGCTGGTGCTCGATCTCTGAAAGGCGTCACGCCGTGGGCAAAATGACCTTCATCCGCGCGTTGGCGGTCGCGGAACCGAAGATCTCGGCATAACGCAAGGTCGCGTTGGCGTGCTCGCGCATGATCGCTTCGGCCCGCGCGCCCTGGCGATTGACCAGGGCATCGAAGACCGAGTGATGTTGCATGTGGGCATAGTTGAAACGCCGGTATTCGCGGACCATGTCCTCGCGATCCACCGCCAGCGCGGTGACCGACGCGAACGGCAGGTGATCATTGCGTGCCAGCGCGTCGGCGATCGCCGGGTTGTGGCTGCCTTCAACGATGACGTGGTGAAAGCGCATGTTCAGGTCGTGATAGACCTCAAGGTCGTCCTCGGTCACGTAGCCCTTGTCGAACAGTTGATCGCCTTCCACCAGGCAGCGCTCAAGCGTCGCACGCGCCGCGTCGGACAAACCGCGCTCGGCGGTTTGACGCGCAGCCAGGCCCTCAAGCACGCCACGCACTTCGACGGCGCCGGCAATGTCGTCCGGGCTGACCGAACGCACCTGATACCCGCGCCCGCCAAACGGCACCAGCAGCCCTTCCTGCTCGAGGGTACGGAACGCCATGCGCACGGGCATGCGTGACACACCGAACAACTGCGCCGTAGGAATCTCCATCAGCCGCTCGCCCGCCGCCAACTCGCCGCTGGCGATCATCTTGCGCAGTGCAACCAGCACCAATTGACCGGGTTTACTCATCCAGGCAACTTCCAGAAAACGTGGGCCGTCATAGTACCGTAAGCCTCGCTCCCCTCGGCAACCATCGCGGGTAATCTATCCATTCGCAGAACAAGCCACTATAGTCAACAACAGTCTTTTTGCCGGTGGTGGTCACTTATGAACGCTATACCTGCCCAGGAAGTCGCCGACCATTGCCTGCAGGCTTTCACTCAGCTTGTTCATGTCAGTCAGGCCGCGTTTTACTGCGTCGATCGACAACTGCAAGCTCGTGATTTTCGATTGCACGGCATGAGCGGCGAGATGCATCGCGACTATTTAGACAACTACCAGCAGTTCGATCCGCTGCAACCGAGTAACTGCGCATCCAGCGGGTTGAACGTGGTGCCACTGGGCTTTGCCATGGCCAGGCAGCCTCAAAGGGACAATCACCGTTATCAGGATTTCCTGTTGCGCTACGGGGTTGTCGATGTCGTCGAAATCCTCGCCCATCGCGCCGGCCAGCCTCAAGCGGCGATCTCTCTGTTACGCACCGCCGAACAAGGCGCCTTCACCCCTGATCAGCTAAGCCAGCTCAACGCCTTGCAGTCCCTGCTGCAACTGGCCGTCGCGAACATACAACCCGATGAAGACCCGCTGATCGACCTGACGCCCAGAGAGCGGCAGATCGCCTTATTGTTGCGCCAGGGCGCGAGCAACAAACAGCTGGCACAGGAACTGAACGTCGGCTTGCCGACCATCAAGACCCACCTGATCAACCTATTCCGCAAGACCCACGCAAGTAGCCGCACCGAGTTGGTGGGGATACTGTTTCTCTAGCTCAACCATCCGGTTGATAGGCGAGACCTTCTGCGAACTGCATGCTCCAGCGTGTTAATTCACGTAACCGGAGTATTGCAATGACAACTTCTTCTGACTGGATTACCGTCGGCGCACTGGCCGACGGTTTCGCCCCTGAAGCCTTCATCCTGCCTAATCTGGCCGACCTGAGCGACAAAGCCTTCACCCTGAACTTCGCCGATGGCAGGCAGATCGAACATCGTTTCAACACCGAAACGCTGTCATGGTCTGCAGCCGATGGTCATTCCAGCGGCACGGCGCCCTACCGGGCCACGTCGATCCGCCCTGGTTTGTACCTGGTGGATTTCATCAAGCATCAGAACGGCTTGAGCTGGTCCATCAGCCTGGTCCTGGACACTCACAGCGCTTCGTTCACCGCAGTCATCGGCCGTATGCCGACTCAAGTAAACAACGCTGAAGGCCTCTACAGCCGAGCCCTGGCCGGCAAACCCCTGACATCCGTTGAGGTGGACTTCGTCCACGGCAGCCTCGACCGACCCTGGCTGGCAGGCCAGTGCCCGCACGTTCACACCAACGAGCTGACCGGCCTGCGCAACCTGTATCGCTACAGCCCCAGCGAGGTCTACGAGCACATCTACCTCAACGATCAGTTCTATGCCTGGCAATGCCTTGAAGGTGTTGAAAAAGGCTTGTGTGATACCGATCGCTGCCATTACTACAAAATCGCCGATCAACTCTACCTGTTCGTCTGGCGCGAAAAGATCATCCCGACCCTCGGCCTGGTACTGATCGATATGCAACAACACCGCAGTGACGGCAAGATTTTCGGTTACGCCTCAGCGTCCTTCGATGAGTTGTCGAACTTCCCGGTCAGCTCTTACTGCCAGGTACTTAACCGCACGGAGTATCCTGATGCGTGAACCTCGTACCGTCGTTATCACCGGCGCCGGCACCGGCATCGGGGCCGCCTGCGCCCGACTGTACGCCACCGAAGGGGCCAACCTGGTGCTGATCGGCCGTCGTCGCGAACCGTTGGAGCAGGTAGCTGAAGAAACCGGTGGCTGGGTGCTCGTGGGCGATGCCGCCTGCCCAGCGACCTGGGAAGCGTTTGTCGCGCAGATCAGCCAGCGCTATGGTCGGCTTGATGTGTTGCTGGCCTGTGCCGGCGGCCACGGCTTGGGCAGCGCCACGCAAACCAGCCCACAGACGTGGGAAGCGGCTCTGCGCAGCAACCTTGACAGCGCCTTTTATAGCGCACGAGCCTGCCTGCCGCTGCTGCTGGAGAGCGCAGGCAACATCGTACTGATTGGTTCAATCGCCTCCCTGGCTGCCGGGCCCGAGGTCTGCGGCTACACCACCGCCAAGCATGCACTGCTCGGTCTTAATCGCTCGCTGGCCCGGGATTACGGCCCTCGCGGCGTGCGGGTAAATGCGGTATGCCCGGGCTGGGTGCGCACGCCGATGGCCGATCAGGAGATGGAACCCCTGATGGAATTTTATGGCGAGACGCTGCAGCAAGCCTATGACCGGGTCTGCGCCGACGTGCCGCTACGCCGGCCGGCCAGCGCCGAGGAAATTGCCAGGGTCTGTCGCTTCCTGGCGTCCAGTGAGGCATCGATTATCACCGGCGCGACACTGGTGGCCGACGGCGGTTCGACCATCGTCGATGTGCCGACCCTGGCTTATGCCCACATGGAGCCTTCTCATGATTAAAGATCTGGATTTCAGCGGCCGCACCATACTGGTAACCGGCGGCGCTCAGGGTATTGGTCGCGCCATTGTCGAAGCCTTCGCCTTGCGCGGCGCTCGTGTGGTAATCGCCGATCTGCAATTGCCCGCGGCCCAGGAACTGGCCAACGAGCTGTCAGGTCGCGCTTGCCAGGTTGAAGCGGTGAGTGTCGATCTGGCGGAATCTACGGCCGTGTTCAACCTGGTTCAAACGTTGGAAGAACGTATGGGGCGGCTGGATATTTTGGTGCATAACGCCGGATATTTTCCGCTGACGCCATTCGCCGAGATTACACCCGCAATTCTTGAACGCACCCTGGCGGTCAACCTCTCGGCGTTGTTCTGGCTGACCCAGGCAGCGTTACCCATGTTCCGCCGTCAGGGTCGCGGCTGCGTGCTGGTGACCTCGTCGGTCACCGGCCCGCGTGTGGCCTATCCGGGGCTTAGTCACTACGCCGCATCAAAGGCCGGGGTCAACGGATTCATCCGCAACGCGGCGCTGGAGCTGGCGGGGGTGAATGTGCGGGTCAACGGCGTGGAGCCCGGAATGATCGCAACGCCTGCCATGGGGAATTTGGGGGATGATCAGCTGAACGACACAATCACCAGCCGGGTCCCCTTGGGCCGACTGGGCAAGCCAGCCGATATCGCTGGGGCCATGTTGTTTCTGGCGTCAGACCTGGCGACTTACATTACCGGGCAGACGCTGGTGGTCGACGGTGGATCCACCTTGCCGGAAGTTTGAAACCAGGCGACTGAGCGTGGAGAAGGGGCTGCACAAGCCCCTTCTCCCCTTCCGTCACTATGAGTGTTTGTGCTCGTGCAGCATCGTCTGAATCTGCTGCGTAGCCTGACGGGTATTCTCCGCCAGCTTGCGCACCTCATCGGCCACCACCGAAAACCCGCGCCCGGCATCACCCGCCCGAGCCGCTTCAATGGCCGCGTTCAACGCCAATAGATTGGTCTGGTCGGCAATGCCTTTGATCACGCCCACCACCGTTGCAATCTGGCTATAGGTCGCCTCATTTTGCTCAAGCATTTGCTGGTGGGTCGCCTTGGCCGAACGCTCATCACTGATGTCCCGTACCGCGCCGATCACACGGGTCAAACGTCCCGACTCATCACGCACTGCACGCCCTCGTTCACGACACCAGATGTAGTCGCGAGTTTTGTGGCGCATCCGGTATTCGAAGACGTACTCGGCGCTACCGTGAGAGCTGAGGATTTCCCGGTCGAAGATCGCCATGATTTTCGGCAAATCCTGCGGATGCGTGATACCGACCTGCGCATCCCAGCCATCGGGTAACTCATGGGGCGCATAGCCCATCAGCAGGCGAAACTGATTGGAAAAGCGCATGCAACTCGCCGGGTGCTGAATATCACCGTTGACCACGCAGATGTCCCAGCAGCCTTCAGTTAGCGTCGATTGCAACAACTCCCAGATTTGCGCCTCATGTTGATGTTGCAGGGTCCGTTGAATGTGCTGGCTCAACTCGACCTGAAGATTTTTTTCGCGATGCCGAGCCTGCTCGAGCTCCTCACGAAGCGTTTCCAACGCTTGCCCGCTGAGCTCCAGCCGGACGGCCTGATCCGTCGCCAACTCCGCAGCCAACAGTTGCTGCTGCGCGAACCGGGCCCTTTCACACGTGAACTGTTCCAGTTGCAAGGCCTCATCAAGTGCCTGCTGCTGTTTATGCGTTTTGAAGAACATCAGCCTGTCCTTTGTTGATCGAGTCGATCCACTGAATCTGATCGCAAACCAAGCATGATTGCTTGCACCAGGTTGCGGCCCTGCTTGTTCCAGCCTGCCATAAGGAAAACGGCGCCCTCAGGCGCCGTAAACAATCGATAGTTATCAGCAATGACTGATCACAGTCGTGCAGACGACCGCTGACAAGCATTGAATGGCGGCACCTGACCACGCCAGGGTTGAGCACGCTCAAGCTGTGCGGCGAGTGCCAATAACGTACTTTCCTCGCCAAAGCGCCCCGCAAAATGCGCGCCCATCGGCAGTCCACCGGCGCTCCAATACAACGGCACCGACATCGCCGGCTGACCACTGGCGTTGAACAGCGCAGTGAACGGCGAGTAACTGTGGAAACGTTCGATCAGTTCTTCAAGGCTGATGCTGTCGTCTTGCAAATCAAGTTCGCCAATGAGTACCGGCTCACGTGTCAGGGTCGGCGTCAGGATCACATCGTAGTTCCGCATGAACACCGCCAACTGCCGGCCCAAGGCATGAATCCACTCCACCGCGCCTGCATATTGCGCGCCGCTGACGTCGCCCTTGCTACGCAAGATAATCCGCGTCCGGGCTTCCAATTCTTCAGGCTGCACGGCAAACCCGCGCATCTGGCCCAATACATCGACATAGTGACGAGTACTCGCACCAATGATGGTAAAGACCTGATCCAGAAACTCCGGCAACGCCACCGGCAAGCTGACCGGTTCAACACGGTGGCCGAGGGACTGGCACAATCTGGCGGCCCGGCGCACCGCTTCCAGGCTCTCAGTCGAGGTCGGCCAGGGCCCTAACTGCTCAACCAGCCCGATACGCAGTGGACGCGGATCACGCTGCACTGCCGCGAAGTACGGTAGCGTCTGCACCGGCGCAGCGTAAGGCGCACCCAGATCAATCCCCGCTGTCGCATCAAGCAACGCCGCGCTGTCACGCACCGATAAGGTGACAGCATGCGGTGTACCCATTCCGGCCCAGCCCTCTCCGACCATCGGCCCCGAAGGCAGCAGCCCGCGACTTGGCTTGAGCCCGAAGACCCCACAGCAGGAGGCTGGAACCCGCAATGATCCGCCGCCATCATTGCCATGGGCGAAAGGTACTACGCGTGCGGCAACCAGCGCGGCTGCCCCGCCGCTGGAACCACCCGCACTGTGCGCGAGGTTCCAGGGGTTGCGCGTGGCGCCAAAACGGTTTGATTCGGTGGAGTAAGAGGTACCGAACTCAGGGGAGGTGCTGGTCCCGACAATCAAGCAACCCGCACCTCGCAAACGGGTCACGATTTCAGATTCAAAATCTGCCCGAAAACCTCCCAGCGACTGCGAGCCATTGGTCATCGCAGCCCCATTGACTGGAGAGAAAAGGTCTTTGATCAGCGTCGGTACGCCGCTGAAAACACCCTCCAAGGACCTCGACTCGCGTGCCGCCTGACGCGCCGAGTCGTAAAGCCGTTCGGCCACCGCGTTAAGCTGCGGCTCAACCAGTTCAATACGATCAATGACCGCTTCAAGTAGCTCGCCGGGCTGCACTTCACCGCGCTTAACCCACTCGGCCAGACCTGTGGCGTCTTCACTGTCCAGCAAGTTCTGGATGTCTTGCATACCCATGCTCCTAGTACCTATAAATTACGAATGACTTGATCCGCCAACAGTGACAATGGTTTTACGTCGCGCCTGCGCGCCGGCCAGTGCCCAAAACAATGCTGAGGCAAAGCTGGCGACCGCCAACCACTGGATCGAATGACGCAGGTCACCCGCAAAAGCACTGATCAGTGCCACCACCAGCGGGCTGACAAATTGGCCAAAATACAGAAAGGCAGTGAACCCACCCAACCCGCGCCCGCGGGTTTTGGCAGTCAGGGCATTCATCACGGGGGCCATCGCATTGGGCACCAAAAGCCCGGCACCCAGACCGTGGATGAGCACTGCCACCAACACCTCGTTGTAGCTTTGCGCGCGCATCAGCAGCCATAGCCCGAGCCCCAGCATTGCCAGCAACAACGCATTGCAACCAGCGACACCGATACGTCGGCGCAACAGCGGCCACATCAACGACCCGCCCAACGTTGCCAGCAGGCTCAATCCTGCCGACAGCCCGATCAACGTGCTCGAGGTGACGCCCAGACTGACCAACAGAACAGGGGCCTGAATCGGTACGATAAAACTCAACACCATCCCGCTGAGGATCAGCATGTATCCGATGATCAATGGCACCACAGCGACCTTTCCTGTATCGGGCTCCTCGAACTGTTGTTTACCAGTCGCAGGTTCCCACAACACGTTCATCATCACCGGCACCAACAGCAGCGGCAGCAAGTAGAGCAAGAACGGGAGCCGCCAGGAGTGCTCGCCCAACGCCCCGCCGACGACAAAAAACAGCGAACCCACCAGGCCAATGGTCACCACTTGGCGATTGACATAGCGCAGCCGTTCCTCGCCCTGCCAATAGTCTGCAATCAACGTGGCGCAACAGGTCATCACCGCCGCTTCGGCGCAGCCAAACAGCAGGCGTACACCCACAATGGCCGACAAGTTATCCAGGACTGCCGGCACCGCACCCAGCAAGGCATACAGCAGGGTTGCGATCACAAGTAACGCCTTGCGTCCGACCCGATCGGCTAACCAGCCAGCCAAGGGGGCGCACAAAGCGATGGCCAATGCCGGTCCAGTGATCGCCAGCGGCACCAGTAAACCCGCCTGGGGGTTAAGGGGGCCAAACTCGGCGCCGAGCTTGGGCAGGATCGGCGCAACCATCACCGACCCCATGATGGTCAGGCTGCTGCCAAGCATCAGTACCAGCCCCTCACGTCGCCCAGTGGCTTGACGCGGCGAAGACAGGGGCGCGGGTGAAACAGCGTGTGATTGATTCATAGCACCTCCTCAAAAACTTTGAGAAACACGCAACGCCACGGTATAGCCCTGGGCACGGTTTTGCGCGTCGAACTCTTTGTAGGCGTGGAGCCAGACAGGTGGCAGCCCGGGCTTGAAGTAACTGACGGCAGGGCCCACAGCCAGCACACGCGCGCGATTTCCCGTTTCCAGGCCGGGTGCATTGTCATCAGTGAACTGGCGGTAGTAGTAGCCACCCAGCCCCACCGTCCATGGCCCTACGTGCTGGCCCACCGCAAATTCGTGCCGGTACTCAATACCGTTTTTGTAATCGGTGGCGTTGTTACGTGTATTGATGTCGGCTTCAAAGCTTGAAGACACTTCGAAGCCGCTGTCGCTGATATAGGTGGCGTTAACTATTGGCGAGAAGGTCCAGTGATTCAGGCCCGGGGACACCAAACGGTTCTTGTCGTAGTCACCGGTAGGCGCCTGAATTTGGAACTGCGTATTGATGAACAGGTTCGGCGACACGTTCCATTGCAGGATCAATGGCAGAAACTGCACATCGGCCAAACGGAACGGGTCGGCTTCCAGACTCAGCGGCCCTGCAGGCGTGGGCACTTTGATCGAAGCGTCCATTTTGAAGAACGGCACGATAACGCCAAACCCATACTTGGCGCCCAGGACAGTGTTATCCGTCATGCGCATATAGGCGACGCCGATGGACAGCACGTCCAAGGAAAAATGGTTATCGACTGAGCGCCCTTCACGGTCCTTCTGAACATTGGTCGAGTAGAACCCGGTTCGCAGACCAAGCGTGCCGAACGGCGTCGCCGGGGGCGACAATCCCGCACCAAAATCATAAACGCCGACGGCGGTGGTCGGAGAGCCGTTTTCAGTGCCATGAGCACTGGTGCACAAACCCACCAGCCCCAAAGTGATCAACGTAAATTGTCTGATGCTTGCGTTGTTTTTATGGTTCATCGAATGCCCTCCCACCCCATTGGTGTAGGAGTCATCCTAGTAAGCGAAACCTTTAACTTGTTATCCGATTTCAGCAGAGTTGAGTGCGGCGCAATGTCTGTGAAGGGTTTTCTCCGAACATAATTCGGTAGTCACTGGAAAACCGGCTCAAGTGCCAGAATCCCCAACGTGCGGCGACTTGCTGGACGCCATGAAGTTGAGTGCTCGTTCGCAGTTCACGACGCACCGCATTGAGGCGCAATGCACGCAGATAGGCCACCGGATTGATCCCCAGGGTTTCCTGGAAACAGTATTGAAGTTTACGGCGACTGGCGCCGATGTGATTACACAGGTCAAGGATCGACAACGGCTCGTCGACATGAGACAGCGCATACTCACGCGCCCGGTCGACCATCCGTTTGCGCGCCGTGGGGTTAAGTGGCGGCGCGTGATCCGGTGCAACCAGCTCAAGCACATGCAGCATGACTACATCACGAATACCCCGGCGGATAGAGTCATAGCCGAGCAGCACATCATGCGCCTGATCACTGCTCGTAAGCTCCTCGAACAACATAGCAAGTTCTGTTCGAACAGTTGAGTTGCCCAAGCGGTAACACTTGGGAAGATCGGTAATTCGAAAGTGACTACCCTGGCGCTCAAGCACCTGCTCAAGCGTGCGCTCATCAATCGCCACGCCCAGCAAGTCCAGATGCTGCGGCGTGCTCAATTCAGGAAGATTGTCACCGTGGGCGACCAACATGCTGGGCTCGTGAATCGGATGCCCAGAGCAAAAAACCGGGCCATGAGCACTCAACGGTATGCTGAAGGTAATAGCGCCTTTCCAGGCCACGCCGCTTTTGGTCATGGCCTGATTAGAGCGGTCTCGCACCAGTTGCATCCAGTCTGCACGAAACTCAATCAGCTCACCCTCGAAGCGCCCGGGGGTCAGTTGATCGTAGCGAACTTGCCACCCCGCCATGTTCTGCGCGTGCTCATCAATGTCACTCGCGATAAAACGATGGATGGGTAATACAGGCATTGAGGGCGCCGAAATCAGCAAATTATTATTGTTCATGACCCAACCCTTACCAGTTCAGGAGCTTGCATCCCTACCCTATGCAAGCGCCATTCCGAACGGTCCTGTGAACCTTCACTTGTGCCAAAATGGGATAGTCCACGCTGCTCGGCTTAACGTGCACAGGGTATTTTGTATCGGGTATTACCGCTGATACGCTGACTGGCGGTGGAATGCGCCACCGGGAACGTGGCGCAGCTCCCTTCATACAAACGGTAGCGCTTCGCAGGCGTTCTCTATCGCCACCCGATACTGGGCTACCCGAGACGGCAGATAGTTGAAAAAGAACCCGGCGCTTTGCAGCTTGGCGGCGCGCAACGGATCGTCTTCGGGCAATGCCCTGGAAACCCGTGCGGCCCGCGCCCATGCCAGGGCCAGCAGGGCCACGCCACATAACTGGAGAAAGTCCGGCGCGGCCCGATAGGGGTACTCGCTGTCCTCCCGCGACCGTTCACGGATGGCCTCGACCACACTGGCCAGCGCGTCACACAGGGTGTCCAGCGCCTGGGCGAAACCTGCACACGCGGCGCATTGGCCGCCCTGCCCGGCCTCGTCGCGCAGCACTGCCAGCAGCAGGCCGAAGGCACGTCCCTCATCCCCCAGCACCTTGCGCAGCAGCAGGTCATTGGCCTGGATCTCGTTGCTGCCCTCATAGATCATCGCGATGCGACTGTCGCGCAGCGTTTGCTCGATGGCGAACTCGGCGACATAGCCGTAACCGCCGAAGACCTGCAACGCATTGCTCGCCTGACGAAACCCCTGTTCGGTGAAAAACGCCTTGATGATCGGCGTCAGCAACTGCGCCAATTGGCCGGCGCGCTCCCGCGCCTGCGGGTTGGGATCATGCTCGGCCTGATCGAGCAAATGCGCGGCCCAATAGCCGATGGCGCGCATCCCCTCGCTGGCTGTGCGCAACTCCAGCAACACGCGGCGCATGGCCGGGTGATAAAGGATGGGGTCAGCCGCTTGCGCAGGCACCCCTTGCGGCCTTGCTGGCGCGCGCATTTGCACGCGCTCGGCGGCGTATTGGCGGGCGTTCTGCCAAGCCGCCTCGACATGCCCCAGGCCTTGCAGGCCGACATGCAGGCGCGCCGAATTCATCATCACGAACATCGCCGCCAAGCCACGGTTGGCGTCGCCGATCAGCCAGCCTTGGGCGGCGTCGAACACCAGGGAGCACGTGGCGCTGCCCTTGATGCCCATCTTGTGTTCAATACCGTCGCAATGCACACCGTTGGCCTGGCCATCGTCCAGCAGCTTGGGCACCAGGAACAGTGAAATGCCACGACTGCCCGGCGGCGCATCGGGCAGGCGCGCCAGCACCAGGTGCAGGATATTGGCCGTGAGGTCGTGCTCGCCGCCGGAGATAAACAGTTTGTTGCCCTGCAGGCGATAACGGCCGTCGCCCTCGGGGGTCGCGCGACAGCGCAGCAGCCCGACATCGCTGCCGGCCTGGGGCTCGGTCAGGCACATGGTGGGTAAGGCATGCCCACTGACGATCTCGGGCAAGTAGCGCGCCTGCAACCAGGGCGCGGCATGGGTCTTGAGGCAGAGGTAGGCGCCGTGGGCGATCCCGGTGTACATGGCCCACGCATGATTGCTGGCGTAGAGCATCTCTTGCAGCGCCGCGTCGAGCAGTTGCGGCAACCCTTGGCCGCCCTGCTCTTCGGCGCACGCCAAGGCAGGCCAGCCACCGTCGACATAGGCGCGATAGGCCTCGGCGAAACCGTCTGGCGTGCTGACCTGGCCGGCGTTCCAGCGGCAGCCTTGACGATCGCCGCTGCCGTTCAGGGGCGCCAGCACCCGCTGACTGAAGCGTGCCGCTTCCTCCAACACCTGAACGACGAGTGACATGTCCAACGTCTCGAACGCCGAACATTGGCTCCACGCCTCGGGGGCTTGCAGCCAAAGTTCAAGCACAAATTGCATATCGCGCAGCGGCGCCTGATAGCTCCACATGGCAAACCTCATCGAATAAAAAGGAGTTACACCGTTGAACGCTCAACCGCGATAGGCCGGGTTCTCGATCAACAACGCCATGCCTTGCCCACCGCCGACACACGCAGCGGCAATCCCGTAGCGCAGGTTGTGCCGGCGTAATTGCCGGGCCAGCGTCATGACCAAGCGCAGGCCGGTGGCGGCCAGTGGATGCCCCACCGCCAGCGAACCGCCCTGGACGTTGAGCCGAGCGCTGTCGAGCTGCAGCTCCTGGGCCACTGCCAATACCTGGGCCGACTGCGCTTCGTTGATCTCGAAACGGCCGATCTCATCCAGGCTCAACCCGCTGCGCTGCAGCAGCAGACGGATCGCCGGTGCCGGGCCGATGCCCATGAACTCCGGCGCCACGCCGACCACCGCGCTGGCCAGCAGTTGGGCCAGGGCCGGACGCGTGCAGGCCGAAGCGCGCCCGACCAGAGCCGCCGCCGCGCCATCAACCACCGCGCAGCTGTTGCCGGCGGTTTGCACCCCATTGGCATGCACGGCGCGCAAGCGCGACAGCGCCGCCAGGTCGGTGGGCCGTGGGTGGCTGTCCTGGGTGACGGCAGCGGCCCGGCGCGCCAGGCTGATGCCTCGCGGCTGGTACCCCTCAAGCTCGAACACTTGGTTATCGACCGTCACGATCTCTTCAGCCCAAGCGCCGTCACGCTGCGCCTGCAATGCGCGTTGATGGCTCTCGCAGGCGTAACGGTCCACGGCCTCGCGGCTCAGGCCATAGCGGCGCGCCAGGTGGTCGGCGGTGGCGATCATGTCCAGTCCCGGGGCCGGGTCGTAAAGGGCTTCCCAGAGAAAATCCTTGAATTGCACCTCGCCACCCAGACGAAACCCATCCCGGTGGGTGTAGGCCGCAATCGGGTTGCGTGACATGGACTCACTGGCCACGCACAAGGCCAGTTGCACCTCGTCGCGCAGTTGCTCAGCGGCCTGGCGCAACAGCTCGAAGCCGGTGGCGCAGATGCGCTGCACCCCCAGCGCCGGAACCGATTGCGCGACGCCGCTGTACAAGCCGACATGTCGCGGCAGCAAATACGCATCGAAGCTGGCCTGGGCCATGGACCCAGCCAGTACGCTGTCCACCGCCAGCGGGTCGACACCGGCACGGGCCAGGACTTCACGGCCGACCTTGATCCCCAGGTCGATGGGCGACACCTGGGCCAGAGCTCCACCGAGGTCGACCCACGGCGTGCGTACCGCCGCGTAAATCGCCACGTCGGCAAACGCCGAATACTGCCCGACGCCGCTCAAGGCCTGGGCTCGGCGCGCAGGATCGCAACATCTTCACCGCGATACAGCGCCTCGACCTTGGCCGCACGCCATTGCAGTACCGCACGCTGGTTGATCGAGCCCTTGTCGGTAATTTCCCCACGATCGATAGACGCCGGCTCGTCGAGCAAGGCAATCCATTCCAAACGGCTGGCATTGCCGGTGGCGTCGCAATTGAGGCGCTGCAACCAGTCGCCGAACCACTGGCGCACCGGCGCGCTGGCGAGTACTTCGGCGTCGCTCGCGTCGGGGTTCAAGCCCGCCAGCCGGCGGCATTCGTAGAGCCTGGGGAAGACCAGGGCGCCCAGGCATTCGCGGTCCGGCGCGGTAATCACCAGGTCCTGCACATAGGGCGAGCCTTCCAGCACCGCACGATTGCGCAACGGACCGACGCTGACAAACACCCCGGAGGACAGTTTGAAATCCTCGGCAATGCGCCCGTCGAACATCAGCCCCAGTTGCGGCTGATTCGGATCGGCGAGTTTGATTGCGTCCCCCGAACAGTAAAACCCCTGCTCATCGAACACCTCGGCGGTTTGCTCGGGTGCCCGCCAGTACCCCGGCATGATGTGCGGCCCGCGAAAGCGCCCTTCGAACTTGCCGTCCACCGGCACCAGGCGCACCTCGCAGCCCGGCGCGGGCAAACCGATATACCCGGCCATGGACAGCGGCCCGGTGGTGAAGGTGCAGGACGGCGCGGCTTCGGTCATGCCCAGCCCGGCCATCATGCGGATGCGTTCTGCGCAGTGCTGCTCGGCCACGCGGTCGAGGCGGTCCCAGACACTTTGTGAAAGGCCGGCGGCGGCGAAGAAAAACAATTTCATCCGCGCAAAAAAGCACTCGCGCAACTCGGCGTCCTGCTCCAGGGCGCTGACCAATTCTTCCCAGCCCTTGGGCACCGTCAGATAGGCCGTGGGCGACACCTCCTTGAGGTTGCGCAGGGTCTCGGCAAACCCCTGGGCCGTGGGCTTGCCAGCGTCGAGGTAAAAGGTGCCACCGTTGTAGAGCACGATGCCGACGTTGTGGCTGCCACCGAAGGTGTGATTCCACGGCAACCAGTCCACCAACACCGGCGGCTCTTCACCGAACACCGGAAACGTCTGCAACAGCATTTGCTGGTTGGCGCAGAGCATGCGTTGCGTGGTAATCACCGCCTTGGGCAACTTGGTCGAGCCCGAGGTGAACAGAAACTTGGCGATGCTGTCGGGGCCGGTGGCATTGAACGCCTGATCGGCCGCACTGCCGCCTGGGGTTTGCAGCAGGCTCGCGAAGCTGACCTGGGCGCGTCCGGGCACGTGGCCACGCACGCTGATCAGCGGCGTCTCGGCCGGCAATACCGCGTCGATCGCACGCTGGTAGGCCGCTGCATCGCTGACGAACACCAGCCCTGGTTGCAGCAGGTCGCAGACATGCCGCAGCTTGGCGAAGTCCTGGGACAACAACGAATACGCCGGCGACACCGGGCAATAAGGGATACCGGCGTACATGGCGCCGAGGGCCACCTGTAAATGCTCGATGTCGTTGCCCGACAGCAACGCCAGCGGCTTGTCTGCCGACAGGCCGTAACTCAGCAGGCCCTGGGCAATCGCCCGCACACTCTCGAGCATCTGCGCGTAGCTGACGCGACGCCAGTCACCATCGGCCTGCCGCGCGGCAATAAAGGTCTGCTCGGGACGTACCCGAGCCCAATGCACCAGACGATCGAGCAAGCGCGCCGGCAACTCGGCCAATGGCTCCAGGGAACGCATATGCAACACGCCGTGTTCTTCAGTGACCTCCACCGGCGCATGGCCGATGGACACCGCGCGGTAGCGCGGCGCACGCGGCTCGGACTGGGGTTGCGGTCTGAATTCGGAACTCACAGGGTTCTCCTCCATCAAGGCACGTCTACGGGCACCCGGTTGGGGGCGGCTCGTGGCGCGGCTGGGCAGCCTGAGGCTGCCGCCTTGTTATTGTTAGGTATGGCCAACGCGAAGCGGCGCCGCCGACTCAGATCGGGTAATGCCGCGGCCCGTTCTGCAAGGTCACCCAGCGCAATTGCGTGAAGTGTTCAATCGACGCCTTGCCGCCAAAGCTGCCGTAACCGCTGGACTTGACCCCGCCAAAGGGCATCTGCGCCTCGTCATGCACGGTCGGACCGTTGATGTGGCAAATGCCCGATTCCACCCGCTGCGCCAACGCCAGCGCACGCCCGGTGTTGCGACTGAAGATCGCCGCCGACAGGCCGAACTCGGAGTCGTTGGCCAGGCGCAGCAGTGCTTCATCACCGTCACCGCGCAGCAACACCGCCACCGGGCCGAAGGATTCTTCGCGGTACAAGCGCATGTGCTCGGTGACGCCATCGATCAGGGTCGGCTGCAGGATGCTGCCCTCCAACTGGCCGCCCGCGACCAGCCGTGCGCCCTTGTCCAGCGCATCGTCGATCAGGGCCTTGATGCGTGTACCGGCGCTGGCATCCACCAGCGAACCCAAGACCGAATCCGCCGCCGCGGGGTCGCCGGCGCGCAGGCTGGCGACCTTGGCGGTCAGCTTGGCGATAAACGCATCGGCGACCTTGGCATCGACAATCAGGCGTTCGGTGGACATGCAAATCTGCCCCTGGTTGAAGTAGGCACCAAACGCCGCCGCGGCAACCGCCGCATCCAGGTCGGCATCGTCGAGTACCAGCAGCGGCGCCTTGCCGCCCAGTTCGAGCAAGGCCGGCTTGAGGTGACGCGCCGAGAGTTCGCCGACAATCCGCCCAACATGCGTCGAACCGGTGAAGTTGACCCGGCGCACCGCCGGGTTGGCGATCAGCCGCTCGACAATCGCGGCGGCATCGGCCGGGGCATTGCTGATGACGTTGACCACGCCGTCGCCCAGGCCGGCATCCTGCAATACCTGGCCAATCAGGCGATGCACCGCCGGGCTCAGCTCCGAGGCCTTGAGCACCACGGTATTACCGCAGGCCAGCGGCATGGCGATGGCGCGTGTGGCGAGGATGACCGGGGCATTCCACGGCGCGATACCCAGCACCACACCGCAAGGCTGACGCAGGGCCATGGCGAAACTGCCGGGGACATCGGAGGGGATCACTTCACCGGTGATCTGGGTGGTCATCGACGCCGCTTCACGCAGCATGTTGGCCGCCAGGCGCACGTTGAAGCCATACCAGTTGGCCATGGCGCCGGTTTCGCCGGCGGCGGCGATGAATTCGGCGCTGCGCGCCTGCAATTGCTCGGCAGCGTTGAGCAAGCGGGTACGGCGTTCATTGGGCGCCAGTGCGGCCCAGCCGGGGAAAGCCGCCTGGGCCGCCGCCACGGCGGCGTCGGCATCTTCCAGGGTCGCGGCGGCAACCCGCGAAACCACTTCACCGGTCACCGGGTTGCGACGCTCAAAGGTTCGACCGTCACGGGCGGGGCACGACTGGCCGCCGATCAACAGGGGCACGTCCAGCATGGTGATTCCTCTTTATTGTCTTTATGGGGAATGCATTCAAGCGATGTCACAGTAGCGCCAGCGTGAGGCCGCGAACAGCGGGATGCGGCCCGCTATTCGCCGGCAAGCCTCAGCGCTTGTACGTCTGCAGGCCGGGTTTGATGCTCTTGTCGTCGAGGAACTGCTTCATGCCCTGCTCGCGGCCGCCTTCGGTGTCGAGCAAACGCGACTGATCGAGCTTGGCGTAGAGGTAATCCTCGTTCTGCTCCCAGGTCAGTTCGCGGCAACGCTTGAAGCCATGCTTGGCCGCCCGTAGCACCACCGGGTTTTTCTCCAGCAGGTTGCGCGCCAATTCAATCGTCACTTCGCGCAGTTGGGCCAGCGGCACGCTTTCGTTGACCAGGCCCATCTCGGCAGCCTTCTGCCCGCCGAAGGTCTTGCCGGTCATGATGTAATACAGCGATTGGCGATGGCCCACGGTGTCGGCCATGGCCTTGCTCACCAGGTTGCCCGGTGGGATGCCCCAGTTGATTTCCGAGAGACCGAAGGTCGCTTCGTCGGCACAGATCGCCAGGTCGCAAGCCACCAAGGGGCTGAAGCCGCCGCCGAAGCACCAGCCATTGACCATGGCGATGGTCGGCTTGGCGTACATGCGCAGCAGTTTCCATTGCCATTGCGAGGCTTCGCGGCGGATTTTCTCCTGGAGGATTTCCGGGCCGGCATCCACCTCGCGAAAGTATTCCTTGAGGTCCATGCCGGCGGTCCAGGCTTCGCCGGCACCGGTCAAGACCAGCACGCCAGCGGCAGGGTCCTGCTCCAGGGTTTCCAGAACGTCGATCATTTCGCGGTTCAGGGTCGGGCTCATGGCGTTGCGTTTTTCCGGGCGATTGAGAATGACCCAGGCAATGCCTTCCTCGATTTCAACCTTGACGGTGGTCCAACGGCCTTCGTAATTACTCATGACGGTACGCTCTTGTTCTGGGTGGGAAGATGATTCGAAATTAAACCGCAAATATAGTTATGTCAATTAACTATTAATCTTGATAACCAATGTTTTTCCCCTGTAAACCCTAAGCTGCTCGGGTGTTATGAAAAGCCGGCATAGCCATGGCTCGCCAACCTCGGCAAACTAGATAGCTTTCTTAACCTCCACCTTCTGAGGATTGCACTGTCAATGGCCAAGCCTTCCAACCTCGCCGACGCCAACCTGGCCCTGCCCGACACCACCGAGGGGCGCGCGCCGCTGGATTCGGCCCTGGACGACCTGATCGGTTACGCCATGCGTCGCGCCCAGCTCAAGCTGTTCCAGAACCTGATCGGTCGGCTTGCCGAGCACGACCTGCGCCCGGCTCAGTTCTCGGCGCTGGCGATCATCGAGCAGAACCCCGGCCTGATGCAGGCCGACCTGGCCCGCGCCCTGGCGATTGAGCCACCCCAGGTGGTGCCGCTGCTGAACAAGCTGGAAAGCCGCGCCCTCGCCGTGCGTGTGCGCTGCAAGCCGGACAAGCGCTCCTATGGGATCTTCCTCAGCAAGACCGGCGAAACCCTGCTCAAGACGCTCAAAGAGATCGCCGCACAGAGTGACCTTGACGCCACCGCAGCCCTGGACGGTCAAGAACGTGCAGAGCTGCTGCGCTTGCTGAAGAAGGTGTATCAGGACTGACAGGCCTACCAGAGCGCCACGGTGTAGAGCACCAGGAAACGGGTCTGGTTTTCATCGCGAAACGCCGCGCCGCTCGGGAAGTCATTGCGATAGATCGACTTGCGCGCCATCAGCCCGACGTTCTTCAGCGGGCCGCTCTGGATCACGTAGCCCAGTTCCATCTGGAACTCGCGCTCCTTGCGATCCTCGGCATTGAACGCCGCCAGCTCGATGTTATCGCCGCGCACATAACGCAGCCGGCCCTTCAGGCCCGGTAAACCGGATGCCGCGAAGTCATAGTCGTAGATCGCCTGCCAGGTGCGTTCCTTGGCATTGAGAAAGTCCGAACTCATGGTCAGTTCGCTCATGCCCATCAGCTCAGTCCCCGAGATATAGGGCGTGGCCGTCTCGCCACTGGAATGCATGTAGCCCAGGCTGAATTTGTGACCGCCCAGGCGGTAGCCAAACAACGCCGAGAGATTGCGGTTATCCACGTTCCCCGCCTTGGCACTGCCGTCCTCGCGACTGAAGAAACTGCGCAGGTCGCTGGTAAGCACGCCACCGCCCACGGGCAGATTGTGCAGCAACGCCAGGGTGTCCTGCTGGTAGAGGTCGGCGATCTGCGAGTGATAGGCGCGCAGGCTGAGGTCTTTGTTGACCTGGTAATCACCGCCGACGTAAGCCAGGTGCGAGGTGGTGGCGGTGGCGTTGAAACGCCGGTTGGGCGAGGCGATGGTCATGGCCTGGTAGTCGGTGGAGTCGCGCTTGTTGATGCGGTCGATGTAGCCGGTATTAAGGGTCAGGCCGTCGATATCCTTGGAGCTCAAGGTGGTGCCGCGAAAGGTTTGCGGCAGCAGGCGCGACGGGCTGGCAAAGGCGAACGGCAGGAAGATCGACACGTCACCGGTCTTCACGGTGGTTTGTGCAAACCGCAGCTTGGCGGTCGGCGCCAGGCGCGAGTATTCATCGGCGGCACGCTTGTCGCTGGCCGACACCGGCAACAACTCGGTGCCGCTGCGGTCCGGCGAAGAGTCGAGCTTGACCCCCATCAGCCCGCGCACATCCAGGCCAAAGCCCACCGGCCCTGGGGTGTATCCCGATTCCAGGTTGAGGATGAACGCCTGAGCCCATTCCCGCGCAGCGGTCTTCGCACCGTCGTCCTTGTAGTCGCGGTCCAGGTAGTAATTGCGCAGGGTCAGGGTGCCGTGGCTGTCGTCGACAAACCCTGCCGCCCACAGCTGGGTGGGCAGCACGCTCAAGGCCAGCAACGCCATGACCAGGCTCGGCTTGGGGTTCGACACACAGGAGACGGACGCCACAGCAACGGCGTCCTTCATAGGGAGTTTTGGCATGTTCATTGTCCATTTGTTGTTGTTGTTTTTGGGGTGACACACGCTCGGCCCAGTCGGCTTCGCGAACAGAGAATGGAAACAGCCGACGGTGCTCGTCAACCGCAAATGACCGATAATCGAACATTAATAAAGCTATCTACTTTTCAGATCAGAACAGATACATATCTCAACACTATGAATTTAAAGTACTTATTTATCGATTTTTGCATTTTTAATACGCCATTCATTTTTTAGTTATCTTTGTTATCTTAATCGCAGCAGCCACTTGCGCTTGCCACCACAACAAAAACAACAACAATGAGGTTTGCCCATGGACAGTCCATCGCGTCGTTCGACGCTGACTATCGCGTTGTGCTTTATCGTTGCGCTGATCGAGGGGTTCGATCTGCAAGCCGCCGGAACCACCGCCGCAGGGTTGCGTCAGAGTTTTGCCCTGGACCCGAAGATGCTCGGCTGGGTATTCAGCATCGGGATCATTGGCCTGCTGCCGGGGGCGTTCTTCGGCGGCTGGGTCGCCGACCGAATCGGGCGCAAGAAAATCCTGGTGATCGCCGTGCTGCTGTTCGGGCTGTTCTCCCTTTGCACCGCGTTTGTCGAAAGCTACTCGAGCCTGCTGTTGGTGCGTTTTTTGACCGGCCTGGGGCTGGGCGCCGCGCTGCCCAACCTGATCGCCCTGTGCGCCGAAGCGGCCAGCGAACGCAACCGTGGCACCGCCATCAGTGTCATGTACTGCGGCGTGCCATTGGGCGGCGCATTGGCGGCGGTGGTGGCGATGTTTTCCAGTGAACACTGGCAGACCACCTTTATCATCGGCGGCCTGGCGCCCTTGCTGGCCGTGCCACTGATGATCCTGCTGCTGCCCGAGTCCAACGCCTTTCGCCAACAGCTCGACAAGACCCTCAGTGCTCGCCCCTCCACCCGCCAGGCGCTGTTCGGCGAAGGCCGCGCACGCACCACGCTGGCGTTGTGGCTCAGCTACTTCTTCACCCTGACTGTGATGTACATGCTGCTGAACTGGCTGCCGTCGTTGTTGCTCGAACAAGGTTTCAGCAAACCCCAGGCGGGCATGGTGCAGATGCTGTTCAACATTGGCGGCGCCCTTGGCTCACTGCTCGGCGGTGTCCTGCTGGACCGCTGCAATCCCTTCAAAGTGGTGCTGTTCGTGTATGCCGGGTTGCTCGCCGCCTTGGCCGGGGTCGGGCTGTCGGTGGGCATCGTGCCCATGGCCATCGCGGGTTTCGCCGCAGGCTTGTTCGTGATGGCCGCGCAGTTGGTGCTCTATGCGTCGGCACCGCCTTCCTATCCAACGGCGGTGCGCGCCACCGGCGTCGGTGCAGCCGTGGCCATCGGCCGGCTGGGCTCGGTGGCCGGACCGCTGGCGGCGGGACAACTGCTCGCCGCAGGTGCGGGCACCACGGGAGTCCTGCTGGCGACCTCCCCCGGGGTGGCGATCGCGGCGCTGGCCATCATCACCGTCATGGTGCGTAAGGCGCCACTGAACCTGCCCACCCCGGAAGCGGCCGGGCGCACCCAAGCCTAGAACTTGTGCAGCCAATTGAGCACCAGTTTATTGCCTTCGGTGCGGTTCTCAGCCTGCTGTTCAAAGTAGGCGTTCACCGACAGCACATTCTCCTTGTTGAAGGCGTATAGCAGGCCTGGGCCCATGGCCCAGACCTTCTCCCGACGCCCGCTCACGGCGTGCCCATCGACCTGGGTGTCGGTGATCTGCTTCAACCAGTAGCCGTTCAACCCCACGCTCAATTGCTGGCTCAAGGCATATTGCAGCGTCAGGTTGGCATGCAACGCCTGGCCGGCCTGGGTCTCGGAAACATCACCAAAGCCTGCCTGCGGATCATCATTCTTGCCATTCCACAGGTACATGAAACGCCCGCTCGCCGACCACTTCGGGCTGAACCAGTACGTCGCCGCGTAATACGGGTTGAATGACCAGAAGTTGCTGCCCGGGTTGATCGAGCGCTTGCGGTCATAGGCCCCCACCGGCACCGAGACATCGGCTTCGACTCGTTGGGTCAACAACGGGCTGCCATCGGCGCGGCTCAGGGTCGGCAGTTGCAGGAAGGCACCAAGCGTCACATCACCCAAACCGGCGCGGGAACTCAGCGCCGTATTGTTCAAACCGTCGTCGACATCCGCGTGGACCAGGGAGGTGTTGAGCAGGGTGAATCCCGGCATTGCGCCATTGGCCAGGGGTTGGCCGACGTAGATGATCTGCGTGGTAGGCGCCACCACCTCCAGGTCCTGCTTGGGCAACGCCAGCTTGTTGCCGTTGGCATCATTGAAACGGCTGGCCCGGGAGTACGTCAGGTATTCCTCCAGGTACCAGCCAGGGCCGGCTGGGGCCGGTGAGCCGTCGTAGAAACTGGTGCTGCCGAGGTTGAGTCCGGGCAGGTCGTAAGCGTGTGCAGTCGATGACAGTGCGACCAAAGTCATGGCCGCAACCGTCCGCAAGATAGGCTTGAGCATCTTGTATGTCCTGTATTTTTGTTGTTATTCAAGACCCCCGACGCGGAGGATTCGCGCCGGGGTTTACCACTGTTGCAACCCCTACACGTAGGTCGCCGCCAACCCACCGTCCACCGGTAGATTGACCCCGTTGACCCAGCGCGCGGCGTCTGAGCAGAGGAAGGCAATCACCGCCGCCACCTCATCGGCCAGGGCCGGACGGGTCATGCGCTGGCTGTCCTCGGCCACCCGCTCCGGCCCGAGCATGCTGACGAAATCGCCGAGAATCGGGGTAAACACCGGCCCCGGCGCGACGCAGTTGATGCGCACCGAGTGATCGCGAAACCAGCCCTGGGATTGCTGGAAGCTCCACACGATCAGCGCTTCCTTGAAGTACTGATAACAGCTGTCCTGCTCCACCGGATTGGCCGCCAGCCACTGCTGTCCTGCTGCGAAGCTTTGCGTCGCGGCCAGGGCCTTGTGCAGCTCCAGCCGTTGCGGCCATTGCGCGCCGAGGACCGAAGCAACATTGACGATGCTGCCGCCCGCCGGCATGCGTGGCAGCAGCGATTGAGTCAGGTGCCGCAGCCCCAGGTAATTGACCGTGGCCACCGCTTGCACGGGCGCCGTACCGGGCACGCCGGCAATGTTGCACAGCCCATCGACCCGCGCCGGCAGGCGCGCCACCAGCGCATCGATGCTGGCAGGGTCGCCCAGGTCAGCCTGGAAGAAGCCATCCAAGGTCAGTTGCGGTTCATGGCGATCAACGCCGATCACCGTGGCACCCTGGAAACGCGCGAGTCGCGCCAGCTCGGCACCAATGCCGGAAGCGACGCCAGTGACGATCAAGGTTTTGTTCTGCAGGTTCATGTTCAAGCCCTCTTATTTTTGTATAGGCATGGGTGGATCAAACCGATGAGCCGTCGCTCAGAACGGATAGGCGGGCGGGGTATTTTTCACTGTGACCCACTGCCACTGGCTGTACTCGTCCCAGTCGGCCGGCCCGCCCACGCTGCCGCCATTACCGGAGGCACCGCGCCCGCCGAACGGGTTAATGCATTCGTCGGCCACTGTCTGGTCGTTGATGTGCAGCAGGCCGCAGTCAAGCCGTTCGCCGATGGCCATGGCGCGCCCGACCGACGGCGAGATGATGGCCGCCGACAGGCCGTACTCGGTGCGGTTGGCCAGTTCGATGGCCTCCTCGTCCGTGGTAAAGCTGACCACCGTGGCCACCGGGCCGAAGATTTCATCCTCAAACGCGCGCATACCCGGACGCACGCCACTGAGCACGGTGGGCTGGTAGAACAACCGGTCATATTCGCCGCCTGCCTCCAACCGCGCGCCCGCTTGCAGGCTGTCGCTGACGATCTCGTGCACGCGCTGCAATTGCCGTTGATTGATCAATGGGCCGAGCGCGGCCTCACCCCGGGCGGCATTGCCCACCGTCAACGCCCGGGCCTTGTCCACCAACTTGCGCGTGAGGCGTTCGGCGATGGATTCATGGGCGAGAATCAAGCCGGTCGCCATGCAGATTTGCCCCTGGTGCAGCCAGGCGCCCCAGGCGGCATTGCTCGCGGCCAGGTCGAGGTCGGCGTCTTCGAGAATGATCAGCGGGTTTTTACCGCCCAGCTCCAGCGCGACTTTTTTCAGGTGTCGCCCCGCCACTTCGGCGACTTTGCGCCCCGCCGCCGTGGATCCGGTGAACGCAATCATCCGCACATTCGGATCGCGGCACAGCGCCTCCCCCGCCGGCGCGGCGCCGGGCAACACCTGCAGCAGGCCCTTGGGCAAGCCCGCCTCCTCGAACAGCCGGGCGATGAGAAAACCACCGCTGACCGGCGTCTGCGGGTCGGGCTTGAGCACCACCGCATTGCCCGCCGCCAGCGCCGGCGCCACCGAGCGCAGCGACAGCACCAGCGGAAAATTGAACGGTGAAATCACTCCGACCACGCCATGGGGCTGACGCCGTGCATAGGACAGCCGCCCTGCTGCACTGGGCAGCACCACCCCGTGAGGTTGGGACAACAGCCCCGCTGCCTGATGCAGCAGCACTATCGCTTCGCGCACTTCGTGTTCACCCTTGAACAACGCGCCGCCGGTTTCCCGGGCGACATACAGCGCCAGTTCCGCAAAGGACTGCTGAGCCAGGTCCGCCGCCTTGCGAAACACCTCGGCGCGCTCCCGTGGGCCGAATGCAGCCCATGCCGGCTGCGCCAGGGCCGCGCTGCGGCAGGCAATGGCGATGTCGGCCGGGTTGGCCATGGCGCAGCGCATCAAGGGTTCGCCGGTGGCGGGTTCGATCACTGGGATCACGGACCCGGAGGCGGGTATCCAATCGCCGTTGAACAGGCATTCGGACTCAATGGCCCGCTGTAGAAAGTGGGTGGTTTCAGACACTGGCATGGTAACTCCCGGTTTTTTGTAATTGTCTTCGTCTGCACACGCTGCAAACGCCGCATCAAGCCTTGAGCAAAGGCTGTGCCGCTTGCACGCAACGACGCCGATATAAAGCGTCGAGGGCTCTGGGTCGAGGCCTGTGACGCTGCGCTCACACACCCTGCGCCGGTTGTTTGAAAAAACCAGAGGCCTGCGACTTGTTCAATTGATAAGGTTATGTTTAATAACTATCTGAGCAGTTACTCATATCGATCACTCGCTTTGCAGGGGCATAACAATGACTAATCCCCACAGCGCGCTGCCCGACGACCGGGTGGCCACCGCGCCCTATCATCCGCGCGGCGACAGCCGTCAACTCAGTGACAGCAGCTCGCCCACGCCGGCGGAACTGACCGACTGCCTGTTTTTTTCTCCCGAAGACGGGCGTATCTGGCTCAACGATCAACGCATGTTGTTGCTGCACAGTTCGTCGTTCGGCGCCCTGCGCGGGGAGGTCATCGCGCGCCTGGGCCTGGAGCAGGCTCGCGGCCTGTTCACCCGCACCGGTTATGCCTCCGGCGCGCGGGATGCACGGTTGATACGCGAGCGCTGGCCACAGGCCGATGCCGCCGCCGTATTTCGCGCCGGGACACACCTGCACACCCTGGAAGGCATGACCAAGGTCGAACCGCTGCACTTCAAGTTCGATGCCGATTCGGGGTTCTATGAAGGTGAGTTCCTCTGGCACCACTCCTGCGAGGCGGATGAGCATGTGGGCGCCTACGGCATCGGCCAGGACCCGGTGTGCTGGACTGAAACCGGCTATGCCATCGGTTTCGTCAGTGGCCTCTTCGGGCAGATGGTGATTTTCCGCGAAGTGGAATGCCGTGGCATGGGCCACCGCAGCTGTCGGGTGATCGGCAAGACGGCCGAGCAATGGGGTGACGTCGAGCAGGACCTGCGCTACCTGAATGTGTCCCAGGCCGTCACCAGCGCCACTGTCGCGCCCACGCCCGAGCACCCGGTGAGCCACAGCGCCAGGGCCAACCCGCCGCAAACGCTGGTGGGTGCCAGCGCGGCCTTCAACGCCGCGACACAAGCCCTGCAACGCGTCGCGCTGACCCCGGCAACGGTGTTGATCAGCGGAGAGTCCGGGGTGGGCAAGGAGATGTTTGCGCGCCAGTTGCACCAGCTCAGTCGCCGCCATGACAGCCCGTTCGTGGCGCTCAATTGCGCGGCCATTCCGGATAACCTGATCGAGGCCGAACTCTTCGGTGTCGAACGCGGCGCCTATACCGGCGCGACGCACTCGCGCCCCGGACGTTTCGAACGGGCCCAGGGCGGCACACTGTTTCTGGATGAAATCACCAGCCTCAGCCTGGGCGGGCAGAGCAAGTTGCTGCGGGCCTTGCAGGAACGGGAAATCGAACGGGTCGGCGGGGTGCGCGGTATCAAGGTGGATGTGCGCGTGGTGGCCGCCACCAATATCGACCTGCGTAAAGCCGTGGCTGACGGTACTTTTCGTGAAGACCTGTTCTACCGGTTGAATGTCTACCCCATCGCCCTGCCACCGCTACGCGAACGCAGGGACGACATTCCGCTGCTGATCAACGCATTCCTCACGCGCTTCTGCCAGGAATACGCGCGAACGCCGGTGGGCCTGACCATGCGCGCCCTGAAGGTTTTGCTGCGCTATGACTTCGCGGGCAATGTGCGCGAGCTGCAAAACCTGATCGAACGCGGCCTGATCGCCAGTGACGAAGGCCAAGCGATTGACCTGGTGCACCTGTTTCGCAACGAGCCGATGCCCACCGACCCCTATGGCCTGGACGACCACGGCAGCCTGTCAAATACCGCGCCGCAGGTGACTACAACCGCGCCCCGCCCTGCACTGCTGGACACCCTTGGCCAACTGGACCAAGGGTTTTCCATCGAAGGCCTTGAATCGCGCCTGATCAATGAAGCGCTGCAACACAACGCAGGCAACCTGGCCGCCGCCGCCAGGCTCGTGGGGCTCAGCCGCGCTCAATTTGCTTACCGGTTGAAGAAGCATCAGCGGCAAATCCCTTGAATGGCAATTAGTGCTTTAAAATCTTTACCCAACTAAGTATTTTGCAGGGGTAACGGGCGACATACGCCTCTTTTTCATCGCGACAAGGATCTCCCGTGAGCGGACTGCGTGAACGTCAGAAAGCCGAACGCCGGCAAGCCATCAGTAAGGCGGCAATCGAACTGTTTGAACGCCAGGGTTTCCAGAACACCACCATCGAGCAGATCGCCAACCAGGCCGGCGTGTCGGCGCCGACGGTGTTCAAGTACTTCGGCAACAAGCAGGAGATCATCCTGGAAATCCTGCACCACGCCGATCAACGCGCCATCACCGACGTCCGCAGCCTGATCCTGGAAATAGCGGACCCGGTCGAAGCGCTCTGCCACTTGGAACGGCTGCTCACCGGTTATGCCCTGGAAGTCATGCACCCCAGCCTTTGGCGCGAACTGCTGCCGTTGATCCTGTTCGGTGGCAACAATGAACTGCCCGCAGGCTATCGGGCCATGAACGATGCGCTCAGGGCCGAAATCAGCCAACTGCTCAGGGAACTGCAACTGGCCGGCAAGCTGCGCCCGCAACTCGATGTGGAGTTGGCCGCGTTTCTGTTGAACGACTATTCACACTTGCAGCTGTTCCGGCTGGTGAACCAGGAACACCCGGATGTCGACGCACATTCCGCGCAGGTCAGGCGTATCACCGAGTTGCTGTTTTACGGCATGCAGGCCTGAGTTGCACCCTGGCCGAGCCCGGCGCGCTCGTACCGGGCCACACCGATCAGCGGTTGGTCTTGATGTTGGTCCAGGTGCGGGTACGGATCCGCTCCACGGCGGCCGGAACCGGCTCCAAGGCGAACAGTGTCTTACGCGCTTCGGCCGGCACATACATATTAGAGTTGTTGCGGATGCTGGCGTCCACCAGCGCGGTGGCGTCCTTGTTCGGGTTGGGGTAGCCGATCTTATTGCTGATGCGGGCAATCACGTCCGGGCGCAGGATGTAATTGATGAACGCATGGGCCTGCGCAAGATCGGGCGCATTGGCCGGTATCATCATCACGTCCGACCACATGGGCGCCCCTTCCTTGGGCAGTGCCATCTCGACCTTGACCCCCTTGCCGGCGGCATCCGCCAATTGTTTGGCCAGCGCGATACCGCCGGACCAACCCACGGCGACACAGACATCCCCGTTGGCCAGGTCCATGCCGTAACGCGACGAGTTGAAGTAGGTGATGTAAGGGCGGATCTTCATCATCGCGGCCTGGGCCTGCGGATAGTCCTCGCGCGTCTGGCTATTGGGGTCGAGGCCCTTGTAGTGCAAGGCAATCGGCAGGATCTCGTTGCCGGCGTCGAGGAAACCCACGCCACAACTGGCGAGCTTGGCGAGGTTTTCTTCCTTGAAGATGATGTCCCAACTGTTCATCTGCACGTCGGGGCCCAAGGCTTTGCGCACCTTGTCGACGTTGTAGCCGATCAATGTGGTGCCCCATAGGTAAGGCACGGCATAACGATTGCCGGTGTCACCCACCGCTTCCAGGGATTTCATGAACTCGGGGTCCAGGTGCTGCCAGTTCGGCAACTGCGCGCGGTCCAACGGCTGGACGGCACCGGCGGTGATCAGGTGCCCCAGGTTGGCGGTGCCCGGGAATACCACGTCATACCCGGAGTTTCCCGTCAGCAGCTTGGACTCCATGGTTTCGGAGCTGTCGAACACATCGTAGATCGGGCGGATCCCGGTCTCTTCCTGGAAGCTCTTGAGCACTTCCGGCGGCAGGTATTCGATCCAGTTGTAGATCCTTACGGTTCGTTCTTCGGCCAGGCAAAAACCGCTGATCAACAACGAAGCGACAGTGCCCAACACGGTATTACGCAAAAAACTGTTCATGATAAAAACACTCCAGCGCGGCCGCAAAGGCTCGCGGCACTTAATAGCGATAGGTGAAATACAGTTCCAACGCACTGAAGGTCTGGTCGTCACCAAATACCTGCTTGGCAGCGGCCAGTGGTTTGACCCAGTTATAGGACAGCGACGTATAAAACGACGGCGTTGGCGTCCAGTCGAGGAATATCACGCTCTCATCGGCAAAGCGCCGATCACGGACCGCTGCGCCCATGTAGTTCTTCTCATCGAGCCAGAACTGGTAGTGAATCGCGCCGAGGGTCAGGGTCTCGTTGAGGTGGGTCTTGAGCGAGAACTGTTGGACATTTTCGTTGCTGTTGAACAGCAGGTAGTTGCCGACCACGTCGCCGACGAGCCACGTGCCCCAGTCGACGAAGCCCTTGCTCAGCGGGTCCCAGGCTTTCTGGCGGTTATCGGAGAGGTTGTCATCACCGGAAAAGCTCGCGTAGCGATAACCGATCACGGGCGTCAACGGCAGCGTGCTGAAGGTATAGTCGGCCTGGCCGTACCATGCGTTGGCGTCGTAATCGACCCCCTCGCCGCTACCGCGCTCCAACGCGTACTCCGCATTCAGGGTCAGCGCCTGTACCCCGGGCACCTTGGCATTGAGCGCCCTGAGGTTGTACACCTGCATCCCGTCGCGACGCCTGGGGAGCGTACTGCCTTTGGGCCCCAGGGCGTTGACCCGCATGGCCATGGCACCCAGTGTCACTTGGTCGTCGAGGTTGTAATCGAGGTTGACGCCGGTCATGCGGAAATCACCCAGGTCATCGTCGGTGCGCAGGGTGAATGCCTGAGACTTCAAGGCGCCATGATCCCAGGCCAGGATCGCCGAATCCTTGAAGGCGGTTCGAGGACCTAGCCAGTAGGCGCCGTCTTTGAGCTGGTCCAGGTTACCGTCCATGACGATGAAACCCGTACCGACCATATAGTTCTGACGGCCAGCCGTGAACTTCCACTCACCGGCGCGGAACCCGCCGTACAGTTCTTCAGCGGCAACCTTGCCGTCGGAACTGCGGGTGTTGCCGCCCGCATCGCCATCGCCGAACGTGCTCGCCGCTACCAGCGAACCGCCAGCTAGCAGGCTGAAATCGGGTTGCAACGCATACTCGAGTTTGACACCAGGCTTTACGTAGAACTCTTGCCAGTCGATCTTGGTGCCGCCATTTTTACCGTTGCGCGCATCGACACGTCCGCTGCCGAAGTTGACGCCACGGGTTGATAGCGTCGCCCCCCCTACTGTGAGGTTGACTTCGCCTTTGAGATCGCCGTCCTCAAAGGTGTAGCCCGCCAACGCGACGTGGGTGGTCAAGGGTAAGCCGACCGCTAAGAGCGCTCGAGAGAAACGCTTGATATAAACCATAAGAAGCTCCTGTGTAATTATTGTTGTTACAGGGCAGTCAATGGCGACGCAAAGGGCCGCCAACACCTGGCAAAGCCAGGTGAATAAAACGCAAGACTCTTATTTTTCGGGGTGTATCAGTGACTCAGGTGAGCGCCGATAGCGCGCAGCATGCGCACGCTATCGGCATCGAACGGGCCGACGGCATCGGTCAGCGACGATTGCTTGACGATCACCACGCCGGAGGGCTTGTCGATGAACAGGTACTGACCGTGGATACCGCCGGCCATCAGGGCCTGGCTGTGATCGTTGAACACGTACCACTGGCTTCGATAGGAGGCACCCGGTGTCCAGCTGGAGAACTCGGCATTTTGCGCGTAGATCGCCGGGTCCCCCCCGGCGGCGATACGTGCCACGGTCTCGGGCGACAGCAGCTGCCGCCCTTCATGGCAGCCATCGTTGGCCAGCAGACGGCCGAAACGCGCTATGTCTCTTAAGGTGGCACTGAAACCCGCCCCGGCGACGTTACGCCCCCAGGGATCAGCCATGAAATAGCCGTCGCGATCACAGCCCAACCGGCCCCAGATTTCCGCCAACAACTGACTGCAGGCCTTGCCCGAGGCGCGCTCCATGACCCAAGCCAAGGCTTCAGTGGTCGCGGTCACATAATGGAAAAAACCACCGTGGCTAGCGCGCTTTTTGAGGGACGGCAGGTACTGGTACAACGACTCGAATTGGACGTATTGCGCCGGCGCCGGTTGAAACCCGCAGGCGTAACCGTACTGCGAGCTCTCCGAGCTGGGATCGTCGTACACCTCGCTGTAGTCGATGCCCACCGCCATATCGAACAACTGGCGCACCGTCGCATCACCAAACGCGCAGCCCACCAACTCGGGCACGTAGTACGCGGCGGGTAACCCGGGCTTGAGCACGCCACTGCAAACCAGTTGTTCGCCAAGGGTGCCGATCAGCGACTTGGTCACCGAAAACATGATGTGTCGGTCGCAAGCCTGCTGACCGTTGAAGTAGCGCTCGAACAAGACCGTGTCGCCCTGCATCACCAAAAAGGCGTCGGTCTGGCTGGCGTTGAGGTGATCGATAACACTGATGCTCAGCCCACACTCACTGTCGAAACACAGCTGGTCCAGCGCTTTGGGAGCCTGCTTGAGCGTATCGACAGGTCCTGGACCCGCCGGTACGTCAATGGTGGGGCGCAGTCGCGCCAGGTTGCGAAACCCCCACTGGCTGAAGGGAGGACGCATCCAGTTGTCCCACGTTACCCGGTGTTTCGGCTCGGCGGGAAAGCCATGCATCAGCAAAGGTGCCACGCAAGTGGCCGATGACGATTCAGTTGCCTCGGCGTAAAGCGTCTCAAGAAAAGACGGGGGTTGATGACTCATCGGGAGATAACCCTGGAGATGACTCTGCATGAGAGCAGATGCACAGAAATAATTACCCGATATTTATTTTTAGTCAATAAAACTTTTTACTAAGTATCACTTTCTCCACGGTCTCGGAAATCAACCGTGGCCGACAACCGCAAGGTGCGTGCAGACCCCGGTGAAAATGCGCTGTATGACGCTACCGTGCCAGCGCGTTTGCCGCCGGTGGCACGCTCAGTCAAATCTGGCCGTTGCACTCAAGCATTGCGTGTGTCCGGGCACTACAGTCGAAGTGCCAGGGGTGTTAACCCCCGCTCACAATTCCAATAATAGAGCCATCGCAATGAACTTGACTCGATCCCTGCCGGCTTGCCTGGCACTCAGCCTCATCGCCTTTACCGTGCACGCCGCCGATGGCCCACCACCGCCCACGGTCAGCCAACCCAGCGGCATCAACCTAGGCGGCACCAGCTTCTACGACGGGTTCGCCGGACCACCCGGGCTGACGCATCAGACCTATCTGAAGTTCAGTACGGCCAGCAGCATTCGTGACAATGGCGGCAAGGACAACCGCAACTTCGATAACCCGAAGATCAATGTCATTACCTTGATCAACCAGTTCAGCTATTACTCACCCGACACCATCGGCGGCGGCGCGCACTTGGGCTGGAGCCTGTTGGTACCGGTGGTCTCCCTGGACGGCAACTTTGGCGACAACGGCGTCAAGCTCAAGGACAACGGCGTCGGCCTGGGTGACGTCACCGTCGGCCCGCAGATCCAGTTCGATCCGATCGTCAACGCCGAAGGCCGGCCGGTGTTTGTGCAGCGCGTGGCGTTCGATACGATCCTGCCCACCGGCAAGTACGACAAACACAAGGACTTGAATCCCGGCTCCAATTACTTCTCCTTCAACCCCTACTGGGCCGCGACCTTGATGCCGGCACCGCGCTGGGAAGTGAGTTGGCGCCTGAATTACTTGTACAACTTCAAGAACAACGACCCGGCAAGCAGTTCGACGCAGGTTTTTGAAGGACGGCCGGTGCGCGACACCCAATCAGGGCAATCGGCCTGGGCCAACTTTACGGCTTCATATGAGGTGTTCCCGAAGGTTTCAGTCGGGATCAACGGCTATTACTTCAGGCAGATTTCGGATGACCAGGTCAACGGCGACCGCCTGAGTAATTCTCGCGAAAAAGTCCTCGGCATTGGCCCTGGCCTGTTCTGGAAAATGACCGAAGACAAGGCCTTCTGGCTCAATACCTATAAAGAGACCGGTGTGGAAAACCGCAGCAAAACGGATTACGCCGTGCAAGTCCGCTATGTTCACAAGTTCTGACTGAGGTGATGTGTGATGAATGCGCTCGACTCCATCGACAGCAAGAAATCACTGGGCGCTATTTGCCTGATGATGGTCATTTCCCTGGGAACGCTGCAGATCCAGCCGATCCTGGGCGGCGCGCTGATTGATCAACTGGGGCTGCCGCTCAATGCCATCGGCGCGATCTTCGCCGCCGAGCTGATAGCGATGGCCATGGCTTGCGGCGTCTGTGCGCTGTTTATGGCACGGGTCGACCGCCGCCGCTTTGCGCTGGTTGCCTTGCTGATCCTGGCCGCCGGCAACCTGGCAAGCACGCAACTGCACAGCCAGGCTTGGCTGGTGGTGTTCAGGATCATCTGCGGCGCCAGCTGTGGCGCGGTCATGGCGGTGGTGTATGCGACCGCTGCGCTGCGCAGGTCGAAAGACGCGACGTTTGCCGTGATCAATATCGGTAACCTGCTCTGGGGCATGCTGCTGGTGACGTCCATGCCCACGCTCTTGCAGGCGTTTGGTGTGCAGGGCGCGTTTTGCTTGCTGGCCATCACCAGCCTGCTCGCGGCGCTGGGTTGCTGGAAAATCCCCAGGCACTACCCCGATGCCCATCGCATCGCCCATGGTGCGGCTCAGCCGTTCGGGCTGACCGCCGTGCTGCTGATCATGCTGTTTGCACTGTTGTTTTTCGGGCACTCCGCGCTGTGGGTGTATCAGGAACGCATTGGCAAAAGCATTGGCCTGGAACCCCAGCAAATCGGCGCCATCCTCGGCGGCAGCATCCTTGCCGGTGCTCTGGGCGCCGGGCTCTCCGGGCTGTTGGGGCGCCGTCTGGGTCTGTTGTTTCCGCAACTGCTGAGCTTTGGTACTGCGTTGCTGGCGACCCTGGTCATGGTCTACGGCGACAGTACCGTCGCGTTTGCCGCCACGGCGTGCCTGATCCATATGGTGTGGTTTTTCAGCCTGCCCTACCTGCTGTCGATGGCGGCCGAACTGGACCCTTCCGGTCGATTGGCCGGCCTGGGCAATGCGGCGATTTTTGTCGGTCAAGGGCTGGGCCCGTTTGGCGCCGCGCTGGTGGTCGGCGAAGGGCATTTTCGGGCGGTGGGATGGCTGGCAGCCTCGGCGTATGTCGTGGCCTTGATCATTTCGTGCCTGGTGGTGGCGCGCTTTCGTCGAGGCGTCAAACCGCGCACACCGGCCCTGTCGCCGCAATCTGCCTGAATACCCTGCCCTGACGTGAACCCACTGGATCAATGAGATGACGCAATGAATATTCCATTTCCCCAAACCCCCGAGTTTTCCGGCGCGCTGTACGCCCCCAGCCGCGTAGAGGGCGAGGTGTTCGACCTGGAGATCGAAGGCGTTGTGCCTGAAGCGATCTGCGGTACCTTTTATCAAGTCTCGCCGGACCCGCAATACCCGCCCATGCTGGGCACCGATATCTTCTTCAACGGCGACGCCATGGTCAGCGGCTTCTATTTTGCCGATGGCCGGGTCTCGCTGCGTCGGCGCTATGTGCTCACCGATCGGTTGGTCGCCCAGCGCCGTGAAGGGCGTTCGCTCAACGGCGTCTATCGCAATGCCTACACCAATGACCCGCTGGCGGCAAAAAACAACACCACGGCAAACACCTCCGTGATCCCGCACAACAACGTCCTGCTGGCACTCAAGGAAGATGCCATGCCGTGGGCGCTGGACCCACAGACGCTGGAAACCCTCGGCGAGTGGAATTTCGACGGGCAGATCGACTCAGCCACCTTCACCGCCCATCCCAAGCTCGACCCGCTGACCGGAAACCTGCTGGCCTTCAGCTACGAAGCCAAAGGCGACGGCACACCGGACATGGCGTATTTCGAAATTTCACCGCAGGGCAAACTGCTGCACGAGATCTGGTTCCAGGCGCCCTACGCCGCTATGGTCCACGACTTCGCGGTCACCGAGCACTATGTGGTGTTCCCGCTGATCCCCCTGACGGTGGACGTCGAGCGCATGAAAAAAGGCGGCCCGCATTTCCAGTGGCAGCCCGAGTTGCCCCAACTGTTTGCCGTGGTGCCGCGCCACGGCGACGCACGCGACGTGCGGTGGTTCAAAGGGCCCAAGGACGGCTTCCAGGGCCATACCCTGAATGCGTTCGACGAAGACGGTAAGGTCTATCTGGACATGCCGGTCACCGGTGGCAACGTCTTCTACTTCTTCCCCCAGGCGGACGGTTTCGTACCGCCGCCGGAAACCCTGGCGGCCAGCCTGATGCGCTGGGTCTTTGACCTGAGCAGCGCACAGGACGAACTGCAACCGCAGGCGCTGACGGACTATCCCTGTGAGTTTCCCCGTTGCGATGACCGTTACATAGGTCGCAAGTATGAACACGGATTCCTGCTCGCCTTTGATCCGCAGCGCCCCTATAACTCGGCGAATGGACCGATGCCGTTTCAATTCTTTAACCTGCTGGCGCACATCAACCTGACAACCGGCGTCACCGATGCCTGGTTTCCCGGGGACAGCGGGTGCTTTCAGGAGCCCATTTTCATTCCACGCACAGCTGAGGCAGCGGAAGGCGATGGCTACGTGGTCTGCCTGCTCAACCTCATTGCCGAAGGCCGCAGCGAGCTGGTGGTGCTGGACGCCACTGACATGGCGGCCGGCCCCATCGCCCGTATCAAAGTCCCATTCCGTATGCGCATGTCGCTGCACGGCTGCTGGGCACCGCGCTAAAGCGGCATAGCGTTTCCCCCTCCTCCAATCGCCACGCCCGTAGCCATCCACTTGCTGGAATGGCACGGGCTGTTTGGCGTTTCAGGCCGCGATCCGATCACCGAACAGAAAAAACACATTTATTCCTAAATGCAGGATTTATACAAAAATCCCACTTTACAGGATTAATTCGCAAGACTAGATTAAGTCCATTGCAGCCCCCCCGCCCCCCTTTCCGAGAGGACACTTCATGAAATTCGCGAGTTTTATCGTTCAAGGCCGTACCACCTACGGCGTGGTTGAGGGTACTCAGGTGATTGACCTGGAATCGGTCAAACCCACCTTTGGCACCGACCTCAAGCAGGCCATCGCCATCAATCGCCTGGGTGAACTGACGCCGGCCGTCCTGGCCCCGCTGCCACGCGTAGCCTTGGCGGACGTCACGTTCCTGCCGGTGATCGAGAACCCGGGCAAGGTGCTGTGCATTGGCATCAACTACGCCACCCATGTGCGTGAAACCGGTCGTGAAATGCCGACCTACCCGATGATTTTCACGCGTTTCGCCGACAGCCAGGTTGCGCACCTGCAACCGATCATTCGTCCGAAGGCTTCGCATAAGCTCGATTTCGAAGGCGAACTCGCCGTGGTCATCGGCAAAACCGCGCGCCACGTCAAGGCCGCAGATGCGCTGGAGTATGTGGCCGGTTATGCCTGCTACAACGATGGCAGCGTCCGTGACTGGCAGAAGCACACCATCCAGTTCGTGCCGGGCAAGAATTTCCCGTGCACCGGCGGCTTCGGTCCCTGGTTGGTGACCTGTGATGAGATCGGCGACCCGCAAGACCTGGAATTGACCACGCGCCTGAACGGCCAAGTGATGCAACACACCCGCACCAGCGACATGATTTTCGACGTGCGCCACCTGATCGAATACTGCTCCACCTTCACCGAACTGGCGCCCGGCGATGTGATTGTCAGCGGCACCACCGGTGGCGTCGGCGCATTCCGCGAACCGCCGGTATGGATGAAGCCCGGCGATACCGTCGAGGTCGAGATCTCGGGCATCGGCATCCTGCGCAACAGCATCGCCGATGAGCAGTAGGCCATGAAGCTATTGCCTGAATCAGAGCACCTGCCAGAGCAGGACGCCGATAGCAAAGGCTCAAGCCTGGAACGCATGCTGCGGGTGCTGGATTTATTTACCGAGGCCAGCCCGATCTGGGCGGTCGACGAGATGGGCGCTGCGCTGGGTTACACGCGGTCGACCATCTACCGCTACGTACGCGAGTTGGCCGAGGCGAACCTGTTGTTTCAGGTCGAAGCCGGCCGCTACGCGCTGGGCGCGCGGATTATCACCTGGGACCGCCAACTGCGCCTGAGCGACCCTCTGGTGCGCGCAGCACACGCCCTGGAGCAGGACCTGCCACGCTGGAGCGAGCAACAGGTGTGGTTGATCTGCCGACTGTTCAAAGACCAGGTGGTGTGTATCCACCAGCATGGCGACTTGTTCAGCGAGGTCAGCTACTCCCGTGGTTCACCCCGCCCGCTGTTCCTCGGCGCGACCTCGAAGGCGATCCTCGCCAACATGACGTCGCGCCAGCACAGTCAGCTGTTTCTGGAAAACCCCGATGAAGTGCGCGCCAGCCATCTGGGGCAGACCTGGGAACAGTTCCGCCGCTCACTGCAGCAACTGCGCCGCCAGGGGTACGTCGCCAGCGCGGCTGAAATTGATCGCGGCGTCTACGGCCTCGCGGCACCGATCTTCGACAGCGACGGCAAGGTGGTCGGCAGCATCAGTTGCCTTCGTCCGATTCAGGAGCGCGACAACGCACAGGAAGCGCAACAAGGGGCACACATGCAGGCCCTCGCGCAGGCCCTGTCGCAGCGCATGGCGACACTCACCCATCGCCCCGCGTAGCCAGACTGAAAACTTTGGAAGGGAATAACAATGACAACCCTCAACAGCGTCAGCACCCAAGTCTTGATCATCGGTGCAGGGCCTACCGGACTGACCCTGGCCAACCTCCTCGGCCAGGCCAATGTGGATACCCTGATCATCGACCGCAAACCCGGCACCGTGACCGAACCACGCGCCGTCTCGATCGACGATGAGTCCTTGCGCACCATGCAAGCCATCGGGCTGGATGACGCCGTGTTGCGCGATGTGGTGCCCGGCTATGGCGTGCATTACTTCACCCGCGCGGGCGGGCGTTGCTTCGGCAAGGTCGAGCCCACCGGCAGGTTATATGGGTTTCCCAAGCGTAATGCGTTTCGCCAGCCGCTGTTCGAAAGCACGCTGAAGGTCGGCCTTGAACGTTTCGCGAACCTGACAGCGCGCTTCAATCACGAACTGCTCGAGTTCACTCAAGACCCGCATGGCGTGCGCGCGTTGATCAAGGATGCCGATGGCCAACTGCTCGACGTCAAGGCCAGCTACCTGATCGCCTGCGACGGCGGTCGCAGCCCGGTGCGCAAGCAACTGGGGATCGAGATGGTAGGGTCGAGCTTCTCCTCACGCTGGCTGGTGGTCGATACCGACCAGGATGACGACCCCTTCTGGCAGACCCGCGTGTATTGCGATGCCCGCCGCCCGGTGGTGGAAGTGCCCGGCCCGCACCGTACTCGGCGCTTTGAGTTCCAGCTCAAGCCGGGCGAAACCGATGCGCAGGTGCTCAGCCCCGAATGCCTGCACACGCTGCTGCGTCCGTTCAAGGGCGATGCCCCGGTGTCCATCGTGCGCAAGACGGTCTACACCTTTCATGCCCGCGTCGCCGAGCGTTGGCAGGTCGGCCGCGTATTTCTTGCTGGCGATGCCGCGCACTTGACCCCGCCCTACGCCGGGCAAGGGATGAACAGCGGCGTTCGCGATGCGCACAATCTGGGCTGGAAGCTGATCGCCGTGCTCAAGGGCCAAATGGCCGCGACCGCCCTGCTGTCTTACGAAAGCGAGCGGCGCGACCATGCCTGGGCCTTGATCAAGCTGGCCCTGAACCTTGGCGTGGTCATGGCGCCGGCCACCGTGCTGCGGGCTCGCCTGATCAGCACGGCATTCGCGTTAATCGGCCTGGTGCCGCCGCTGCGCGATTATTTCCTGCACATGCGCTTCAAGCCCAAACCACGGTTTACCAAAGGCCTGGTATTGCCCGAAGGCAAGGCCGGAAAGCTGGCCTGCGGGCAAATGTTTCCTCAGCCATTGCTGACCGATGCCCAAGGCCACACACAACTGCTGGACACGACCATCGGTGCCGGTTTTGCCCTGATCCACTATGGCGACCCGACCCACCAACGCCTTGATGAACTACGGCACGGTCTGTGGGACCACCTGGAGGCCAAACGCATCCTGATCCTGCCCGCGCACGTTCAGACGCTGCCGTCGATCCCCGGCTGCACCGTGCTGCAAGACCGTGAGAGTGCGCTCAAGGACCTGCTCGGCGACAGCCAGAAGTTTCTGCTGCTGCGCCCGGATCGCTATGTCGCCGCCATCTTCGACAGGACCACGCACGATCAGGTCGCCGAATCCTTGCAGGCGTTGTTCGGCATCACGCTGACAAGCCACTGCGCAGCTGAGCCGGGCATGGCGCCCGTCTACCCCTGAACCTTCAGACCCAGAGGTGTTTATGCAAACCTTGCAGACTTCCACCCCCGCCCGCCTGTGCTACCTGCACCTGGCGAGCAAAGATCCACAGCAGCAAGTCGACTTCTATCGGCGCCTGCTGGACATGGACGGCCTGGCGCAGGCTGACGGCAGTTGGCTGCTCCAGGGCCCTCAACGGGCCATGCTGATCTCGCCCGCCGACCATAGCGGCCTGCTCGCGGCGGCGTATGACCTGGGCAGCCAAGCGCACTTGAGCGCACTGCGCACACGCCTGCTCGGCAACGGTTGTAACGTCGAAGCGCTCGACTCGCCGCTGCTGGAAGCGGGCGCCTTTCAAATCCGTGACCCCCAGGGTCGGCAAACCGTATTTGGCGTGTCTCGCGGCGCGTCCACGCTCGACCGCAACGGCATGCCGGGCCGCCTGCAGCACGTGGTGTTCCAGACCACGGAGCTGGAAGCGATGATCGACTTCTACGTCAACACCGTGGGCTTCACCGTCTCGGACAATGTCGTCGACGAGCCAAGCGGCCAGCTCACCACCTGCTTCCTGCGTTCGGACGATGAACACCATTCGCTGGCGTTCTTCCGTGGGTCGAAAAACGAGTGGGATCACCACTGTTACGAAACCAACGAATGGAACGACATTCGCGACTGGGGCGACCGCTTCGCCAAGGAACGGATCACCTTGTTCTTCGGCCCGGGTCGCCATGGCCCAGGCAACAACCTGTTCTTCATGGTGGTCGATGCCGATCGCAACCGCCTGGAGTTCTCGGCCGAGCTGGAGATCACCGAGGCCACGCGCCCGCCTGGCGTCTGGCCGCAGGAGGAATACACCCTCAACTCCTGGGGACGCGCCTGGATCCGAAGCTGAATACGCACAACCTAAAGGGTCTGCCCTCACCCACCCTCAATCGACGCGGCTACCTGCCTCTAAGGTAAGACTATGACAACTCCAATACTCGCGGCCTACGCCATCAACGGCGATCAATACATCAACGGCACCTGGCGTGCAGGTCGCTCTGCACGACGCCTGGACGACCGTAACCCCTTCAACGACGAAGCCTTGCTGGAAATGCCCCTGGCCTCGGTGGCCGACCTGGATGACGCGTACCAGGCTGCCCAGCGCGCGCAAACCGACTGGGCAGCGCTGCACCCGACCCAGCGCAGTGCGCAGCTGGAAAAACTCGCCCAGGTCATCCAGAACCGCAGCGAAGAAATCATCGACTGGCTGATCCGCGAGTCCGGCAGTACCCGCATCAAGGCGGGCATGGAATGGCAGTTCACCCTCAACCTGGTTCGCGAGTGTGCAACGCTGCCGATGCAGGTTGAAGGCCGGATCCTGACCAGCTACAAGCCTGGCGAACAGAGCTTCGTGTTTCGCGAGCCGCTGGGGGTGGTCGGTGTGATCAGCCCATGGAACTTCCCGCTGTACCTGAGCATGCGCTCGGTGGTGCCGGCCCTTGCGCTGGGCAATACCGTGGTGCTCAAGCCCGCCAGTGATACGGCGGTTACCGGCGGCCTGTTGATTGCCCATCTGTTCGAAGAGGCCGGGTTCCCGGCGGGCTCGCTGAACGTGGTGGTCGGCGCGGGTTCGGAGATTGGCGATGCGTTCGTCGAGCACCCGATACCGAGCCTGATCTCCTTCACCGGCTCCACCGATGTGGGACGCAATGTCGGGCGCATCGCCACCGGCGGCAAGCACATCAAGCGCGTGGCCCTGGAGCTGGGCGGTAACGCGCCGCTGGTGGTGCTGGAAGATGCGGACATCGAGATAGCGGCGCATGCCGCAGTCGTCGGACGCTTCCTGCATCAGGGCCAGATCTGCATGAGCGTCAACCGGGTCATTGTCGACCGCTCGCTGTATGCCGACTTCGCGGCCCTGGTGGTGGAGCGTGTACGCAAACTCAAGACCGGTGACCCGGCCAAGGCCGACACGGTGATCGGGCCGGTGGTCAACCAGAGCCAGCTCGACGGTCTGTTGGGGAAGATCGCGGCCGCCGAGCGCGCCGGTCTCAAGCAGTTGTGTGGCGGCCAGGCTCGCGGGTTGGTGCTGCCGGCCCATGTCTTCGGCGAAGTGAGCCCCGACCAGGCTTTGGCCCGCGATGAAACCTTCGGGCCGTTGCTGCCGCTGCTGATCGCCGACAACCAGGCCCATGCCCTGGCGTTGGCCAACGCCAGCGAGTACGGTTTGTCCAGCGCGGTGTTTACCCGTGATATGGCGCGCGGCCTGAGTTTTGCCCGTGGCATCGTGGCGGGCATGACCCATATCAACGACATCACCGTCGACGATCAGCCCAACGCACCGTTTGGCGGCGAAAAGAATTCCGGCCTTGGGCGCTTCAACGGTCACTATGCCCTGGATGAGTTTACCCGGGCCCATTGGGTCACCTGGCAAGCCGGGAGCCATAATTACCCTTTCTGATCGTCTGTCCGGAGCGGGCAAGGCTCACACCTTGCCCCTTCAGCCCAAAACAAAAAACAAAAGGCGAAACAATGAATAATCTAGCCTGCGTGTCCACCGATCAGGTCGTTCGCTCTGATCGGCTGATGAAGTGGAAGGAGTTCATGAGCGATCACCTGGGTCGCACGCCGGAGTATATAAAGCGACTGGAGTCCACCAACATCGACCCGTTGCACAACGGCAACTTCCAGGGCCGCCTGGAATACGGTGACTTGGGCCAGTTGCGTTTCTGCCGCCTGACCGCCAGTGCCCATCGCTATTCACGCCACCTGAGCAAGGCGCTCGATGTCGTCGACACGCCGCGGATGTTGATACTGCAAGTCGCCGGCGTCAGCCACTTCGAGCAAGGTCAGCAAAACAGCAGCGTCGCGCCGGACGAAATGCTCCTGGTCGACTGCGGCAAACCCTTCAGCGTCACCAGTACCCAGGGCTGCGAGCACTTTATCCTGTTATTCCAGGGCCCCGCCGGGCAACTGACGCAGACCGGCGACATGCACTTGAACGGCCGTAACGGGCTGGGGCGCATGTTGATGCACTTGATCAGCGACGCTTACCACCAATACCCCTTGCTCAACAGCCAGTCGGCCGGGCTGATCGGCGACAGTATCGCGGGGCTGCTGAACAATGCGCTGAAGAACAAGCAAGATGAAAAGCAACTCGACCACGACTTCCGCTTCTTCAAACAGAATCGCCTCAAGGCGTATATCGAGCGTCACCTGGCTGACCGCGACTTGAGCATAGAACGCATCGCCAATGCCGAGCAGTGCTCGGTGCGCAGCTTGCATCGGGCATTTCAGGACGAACTGGGGTGCAGTGTCAGCGAGTACATCTGGCAGCGGCGGTTGTCCCGTTGCGCCGAGGACCTGCGCAACCACGACCAGGCCCATCGCTCACTCACCGAGATCGCCTATGCCTGGGGCTATGGCAGCAGCTCTCACTTCAGCCGGCATTTCAAATCGACATTCGGCATGTCGCCCCGGCTGTTTCGTGAAACCGCCAGCGACGCCCGCGTGAAACCTACTGCGGCATGACGCCAGTCGCCGGCCATCGAAGCCTAGGCTTTGATGGCCGGTGCAGTTGGATCGTGTCAGCGCGTATCTTGATCTCAAGGTGCAAAACGCACCGATCAAAAGTCGTCCTTCACGTTTCCATCGTTAATCTTGAACTCTCGGTGTTGTAGATAAACACTTCGAATGAAGTTGTATTTATCACCGGTGATGAGCTTTTCAGATTTCATATATTGAGCGCGTCCGTCGATCATGCCCACGGCGTACAGGCTATTACGCGTAGGCACGTCGCCGATATAACGAACCGGGTTGGCGTAGATATCGGGAAAGATCGCCGGCGCATCGCGAAGTGTGCTTGGCCCCAAGAGCGGCAGTACAAGATAAGGACCACTACCTACCCCCCAGTAACCGAGGGTTTGACCGAAGTCTTCGTCATTGCGCTGCAGCCCCATGGGCGTCGCGACATCGATCAATCCCGCCAGGCCAAGGGTGCTGTTGAGTAAGAGGCGACTGGTATCAACCCCGGCGCTATGGAACTTGGCTTGAAGTACATTGTTCGCGAGGTTCTTGACCTCTCCCAGGTTGTTGAAAAAATTATGAATGCCGTCTTGCGCAATGCGCGGGGTGACAAATTGATAACCCTGGGCAAGTGGTTTCAGTGCGTAGGTATCCAGCGTGTCATTGAATGAAAAGATCGGGCGGTTAATCCGTTCCCAGGGGTCCTTGTCGGAGTCCGCCCGGGAAAGGGGTGAAAGCGTGATGAAACAGGCGCAGGTCAGTACCTGAACGCAACGGCTTAAATTGGAACGATAGGCACGCATGTTTATTTCCCATTGAATGAAGTTAGCCGATTTGACGCACGCAAGCCGTTCCATCGCTGCGCTTCTGTGTGCAACTGGCAGAGCCATTAATTCCAACCGCCCCCCAACACTTTGTACAACGTGATGCGGTTACTCTGCTCGGTCAGACGCAGGGTGATCAGGTCCTGTTGGGCGCTGTAGAGCGAGCGTTGCGCATCCAAGGCTTCCAGGTAGCTTTGCGAGCCGCCCCGATACAAGGCATCCGAGAGTTCGAAGCTTTTGCGACTGGCGTCGGTCAGCGCCTGTTGCGCGGCGATCCGGCGATCCAGGGTGCTGCGCACGGCCAGCGCGTCGGCCACTTCGCGGAACGCGGTCTGCAGGGTTTGCTGATAGGTCTGTATCTGGATGTCGCGCTCGACCTTGGCCGAATCCAGGGTCGCGCGGTTACTCCCGCCGTCGAAAATCGGCACGCTGATGCTCGGGGCAAAGGTCCAGGCACCGCTGCCGGATTTGAACAGGCCGGCCAATGCCGAGCTGGACGAGCCAGCGTCGGCGGTCAGGCTGATGCTGGGGTAAAACTTCGCACGGGCCGCGCCGATGTCGATATTCGCCGACTTGAGCGTGTGTTCCGCCGACAGCACATCCGGGCGTTGTTGCAAGAGGCTCGAAGGCAGGCCCGCCGGTATGTCCACCAGCACCGCCGCCGACGCCAAGTGCGTGCCCGGCAAGAGTGCCTCGGGAAGGTCACTGCCGACCAACAGGCGCAAGGCATTGCGGTCCTGCAGAATCTGGCTCTCGTAGGACGCCACATCGCCGCGCGCCGACTCGACCGTGGTCTGGGCTTGCGCCACCGACAGCGCGGAGGAGCCGCCCAGGGCATAGCTGTTTTGGGTCAGGTCGTAGGTGGCCAACTGGCTGGTCAGGGTTTCCTGGGCCAGCAGCAGCCGTTCGTTGTCGGCGGCCAGGGTCAGCCAGGCGGTGGCCACTTCGGCCACCAGGCTGATTTGCGTACTGCGTCGGGTTTCCGTCAGCGCCAGGTAGTCTTCCAGCGCCTCATCCCGAAGGTTACGTACCCGACCAAACACGTCCAGTTCATAACTGCTCAGCCCCAATTGCGCGCTGTAATCGTGGGTGGTGGCCGCCGTACCGGTGTTGGACAACGACCCGGGTGTACGGCTGTGGGTGCCGCTGACGCTCGCATCAAGGGTGGGAAACAGGTCTGCGCGCTTGATGCGGTAATGCGCCTGAGCCTTTTCGACATTCAGGCTTGCCAGGCGCAAGTCGCGGTTATTGGCCAGCGCCAACGTCTGCAACTGCGCCAGGCGGCTGTCGGTAAAGAACTGCTGCCATTTGACGTCGGCGCCCACCTGCCCTTTCGGCAGGCTGGCCGCCGGCAGCCATTGCCCGGAGACGGGCGCTTCAGGACGCTCATACTGGGGCGCCAGGTTGACGCAGCCACCCAGGACCATGGCAGCCAGCAAAGGCCAGTGTGACTTGATCATGCATCACCTGTCGGAGCAGATTGATTAGCGCTGCGCTCGCGGCCGAAACGGCGGCGGATCAGCACAAAAAACAGCGGTACAAAGAAGATCCCCAGCACCGTGGCGCTGAACATACCGCCCAGCACGCCCGTACCGATGGCCTGGCGCCCGGCGGAGCCTGCGCCGGTACTCAAGGCCAGCGGCAACACGCCGAACATGAAGGCCAGGGACGTCATCAGAATCGGCCGCAGGCGTTGGCGCACCGCGATCAGCGTCGCGTCGATCAGGCTGTTGCCCTGCTCTTGCAGGTGCTTGGCGAACTCCACGATCAGGATCGCGTTTTTCGCGGCCAGGCCCACGGTGGTCAACAGCCCCACCTGGAAATACACGTCGTTGCTCAACCCGGCGACGCGGGTCGCCAGCACCGCACCGATCACCCCCAGGGGCACCACCAGAATCACCGAAAACGGCACCGACCAACTCTCGTAGAGCGCAGCCAGGCACAGGAACACAAACAATACGGAAAGTGCATAGAGCAGCGGGGCCTGGGACCCGGACAGGCGTAATTGATAGGACTGCCCTGTCCACTCGTAGCCGATGCCCTGGGGCAATTGCCGGACGATGGCTTCCACCGCGTCCATGGCGTCGCCGGAGCTCACGCCTGGCGCGGGGTCACCGACGATTTCCAGGGAGGCGTTGCCGTTGTAGCGTTCCAGCAAGGGTGAGCCGTAACTCCAGGTGCTGCTGGCAAACGATGAGAACGGCACCATTTCATTGCTGCTGTTGCGCACGAACCAATGATCAAGGTCCGCGGCCTGCATGCGCGCGGATGCCTGACCCTGCACATAGACTTTTTTCACCCGACCCTGGTTGAGAAAATCATTCACATAAGTACCGCCCAACGCCGTCGACAAGGTGGTGTTGATATCGCTGGTACTCAGGCTCAGGGCGCCGGCCTTGCGGTCGTCAATGCTGACCTTGAGCTGCGGCGCATCGTCCAGGCCGTTGCTGCGAACCCCCAGCAAGCGCGGATCTTTTCTGGCCAGCTCAAGAAACTGTTCGCGGGCCGCCACCAGCGCATCATGGCCCAGGCCACCGAGGTCCTTGAGTTGCAGGTCGAACCCCGAGCTCTGGCCCAGACCGCGCACGGTCGGAGGCTGCATGACGAAAGCGTCGGCATCGCCGATGCTGGAGAGCGCCATGGTCGCCCGTTGGGCAATCGCCGCCGCACCCTGGCCAGGCCCACCGCGTTCGCCCCAGTCCTTGAGGCGGATAAACGCCCGCGCGGTGTTCTGGCTGTTACCGCCCATGCCCAGCCCGCTGATGCTGATCATCGCTTCGACTTCGGGCTGTTTGAGGATGTAGTCCTCGAACTGCTTGACCACGGCCTGGGTACGGCTGTCCGTCGCGCCGACCGGCAACTGGATCTGCGCCAGGAGGATTCCTTGGTCTTCGTCCGGCAGAAACGACGTGGGTAGGCTCATGTAGCCCACCGCCATGACCACCAGCACTCCGCCATAGAGCAACAGGCTGCGCCCCCAGCGCCGCAACACCGCACCCACCCAACACTCGTAACCGACGCTGGCACGTTCAAAGGTACGGTTGAACCAGCCGAAGAACCCGTGCTGAGCACCCTGCCCCTGGCCGTCGTGCGTTTTGAGCAACGAGGCGCAGAGCGCGGGTGTCAGGGTCATCGCCACCAACACCGACAAGACCATGGCCGAGACAATGGTCACCGAAAACTGCCGATAGATAATCCCGGTGGAACCGCCGAAAAACGCCATGGGGATAAACACCGCGCTCAGCACCATCGTGATGCCGACCAGTGCGCTGGTGATTTCACGCATCGATTGACGCGTGGCCGCCACGGGCGATAGTCCCTGGCCCATCAGCCGCTCAACGTTTTCGACCACCACGATGGCGTCGTCAACCAGCAAGCCGATCGCCAGGACCATGGCAAACATCGTCAAGGTATTGATCGAATAGCCAAACACCGCCAACACGCCGAACGTGCCCAGCAGCACCACCGGCACGGTAATCGCCGGGATCAGCGTCGCGCGCAGGTTTTGCAGGAACAGGAACATGATCAACACCACCAGCACGATGGCTTCGCCCAAGGCCTTGACCACTTCCTCAATGGAGAGGCTGACAAATGGCGTGGTGTCGTAGGCAATCACATTTTTAAGCTGCATTTCTGTCGGGTAGAACGGCTCCATTTCTTTGAGCTTGGCCTTGACCGCCTTGCCGACGTTCAGCGCATTCGCGCCTGCCGCCAACTGCACCCCCATGGCAGCGGCGGGCTTGCCGTTGAGGGCGGTGCTGATGTCGTAGCTTTCACTGCCCAACTCCAAGGTCGCGACATCGCCCAGCAACACCACGGCGCCATCGCTGTTGGACTTGACCACCACATTGCGAAACGCTTCGACGGTCTGCAGTTTGCTGCGGGCGCTGATCGTCGCGTTCAACTGCTGCCCCTTGATCGCCGGCAGGGCACCGAGCTGCCCGGCGGAGACTTCGGTGTTCTGCGCCTCCAGGGCACTGCTGACGTCCGAAGGCATCAGCGCGTATTTTTCCAACAGGGCCGGGTCCAGCCAGATACGCATGGCGTAGCCTGATCCCAACGTTTGCACATCGCCGACGCCGTCTATGCGGCTGATGGAGTCCAGCAAGGTGGTGGAAATGTAGTCACCGATCTGGGTGCCGGTGACGCTGGGGTCATCCGATGCCAGGGCGACGATCATCAGGAAATCCGAGCCGCCCTTGGTCACGGTCAGGCCTTCGCTTTGTACCGATTGCGGCAGCCTCGACTCGGCTTGTTGCAGCTTGTTCTGCACCTGCATCTGGGCCACATCCGGGTCGGTGCCGGCGGTAAAGGTCAAGCTGATGCTGGCGCTGCCCGCCGAGCTGCTGGTGGCCGACATGTAGGTCAGGTTATCCAGGCCTTTCATCTGCTGCTCGATGACCTGGGTCACCGAGTCTTCCACGGTCTTGGCCGAGGCCCCGGTGTAGGTCGCGGAAATCTTCACCGTGGGTGGCGCGATGTCCGGGTATTGCTCCAGCGGCAACTGGCTGATGGACAGGCTGCCACCGAGCATGATCACGATGGCGATGACCCAGGCGAAAATCGGTCGATCAATAAAAAAGTGCGCCACGCTTAACCCTCCTTCGCAGGGGTGGACGGCGTGGCCGCCGGAGCATTGGCGTCCTGCACCTGGACGGCGGCGCCGGCACGGACTTTTTGTCCGCCTTCGACGACCAACTGATCACCGGCCTTCAGGCCCGCCGTGATCCACCACTGATTACCCACCGCGCGATCGACGGTCAGCTCACGCTGTTCAACCTTGCCATCGACCACCAGCAACGCCGTGGTCACACCGCTGGCGCTGCGGTTCACCGCTTTTTGCGGGATCAGAATGGCTTGGTCATTGCGCGCCTGTTCCAGCACCGCGCGCACATACATGCCCGGTAACAGCAGGTGGTCCGGGTTGGCAAATTCGGCACGCAGGGTGACGGTGCCCGTGCCTTCGTTGACACTCACCCCGCTGACCTTGAGCCGCCCAGTCTGGTTGTAGGTGCTGCCGTCATCCAGCTTCAGGCTGATCCGCGCCTCGCCGTTGCCATTGGACTGCAACACGCCGCTGGCCAGGTCACGCTTGAGCCGCAGCAGTTCCGTGGTCGATTGGGTCACGTCCACATAGATCGGATCGAGTTGCTGCACGGTGGTCAATGCGCTGTCCTGATTGGCCACCACCAGCGCGCCCGGGGTCACCGTGGACGTTTCAATGCGCCCGCTGACCGGCGAGGTGATGCGCGTGTAAGCCAGGTTGATCCGTGCGGTTTGGACTTCCGCCTCGGCGACTTGCACGTCGGCGGCGGCCGTCAGCAAGGTCGCCTGAGCGTCTTCGTTAGTTTGCTGACTGATGGCATTGATCTTCACCAGTTCGGCGTCGCGCTTGGCGGTGGTCTGCGCCGATTTAAGCGTGGCGCGGTACTTGACCAGGCTCGCCTCGGACTGCGCCAGCGCGGCGGTATAGGACGCCGCATCCAATTGGTACAGCGCTTGCCCGACCTTGACATCCGCGCCCTCGACGAACAACCGCCGCTGGACGATACCGCCGACTTGCGGACGAATCTGCGCCACCATGAAGGCCTGGGTGCGTCCCGCCAACTCGGTGGTCAGTACTTGGCTCTGGGGTTTTACGCTGATCACCGAGACTTTGGGGGTGATCGCTTGAGGTTCCGGCTTGCCACCGGAGCAACCGCCCAGCAGGACCAGGATGAACAAAGACAGGCAAACCGCGGCGGTTACCAGGTATTTGGCGATGATTTTCGTCGACATAACGGCCTCTACAAGACGGGATTGCTTGAGTCAGCGCTATCGTGCAAGGCAAATGTGCAGGAAAATTGAAGATTGCCCGACCGGGTTGAATCTTTTCGTCGCCAGGGCCTAAATGGTTCGATCCATTCTTAACGGCCCTCCTGCATGAAGCTGAGTATCTCCACCAAGCTGTTTATTGCGGTACTGGCCGGTGTGCTGCTGGTCATCCTGAGCATGGGGGTGGCGACGAGCTGGAGTTTTGGAAGGGGCTTTCTCGGCTATCTCAATGAGCAGGCGCTGGACCGCATGGCGCCCGTGCTACCGCGCCTGGCCAGTGCCTACGCGCGTGAAGGCAGCTGGGAGTTCCTGCGCAACCGGTCGGATCGCTGGTTCGACATTATGCGGCCCGAACTCGGCGAAGATCCGGCGAAGAACGATTTGCGCACGCCCATGGCGTCGGACCTGACAGGCGCGCTGTTTCGCATGGCCTTGCTGGATGAACACAAAAAACGCGTGAACGGCTACCCGGATATCGGCGACGACGCCCTGTTACGTCCGATTGTGGTGGCCGACGAAACCGTTGGCTGGCTGGCCGTGACCCCGTTCCAGAGCGTGACCGAAGCCGGCGGCGAACGGTTCCAGCAATACCAGTTACGCACCAGCCTGGTGATGGGCGCCTTTTCGCTGGTGCTGGCGATGCTGATTGCCTGGTGGATCGCCCGCACGCTGTTGGAGCCGGTCAAACGGGTGGCCGCGGCGACCCACCGCCTGGCCAGCGGCGACTACAGCGGCCGGGTGGCGGTGGCCTCCAATGATGAAGTGGGCCAATTGGCCCGTGACTTCAACCAACTCGCCTATACCCTGGAGCGTAATGAACAGATGCGCCGCGAATTCATGGCTGATGTCTCCCACGAGTTGCGCACCCCGCTGTCGGTGTTGCGCGGCGAGCTGGAGGCCATCGAGGATGGCGTGCGCAGCCTGAACCCAGGCTCGATGAAGTCTTTGCAAGGTGAGGTCAGCATGCTCAGCAAGCTGGTGAATGACCTGTATGAACTGTCCCTGGCGGATGTGGGCGCGCTGACCTACCGCAAGAGCGCGTGCGCAGTGGATCAACTGCTGCAAGCCAGCGTGTCGATGTTCCAGGAGCGCCTGAACGACCGGCACCTGCGCGTCGAACTGGACCTGCCGTTCCAGCCTATGGAATTGTTGGCCGATGCCAATCGCCTGCAGCAACTGTTTTCCAACCTGCTGGAAAACACCGTGCGCTACACCGACCCAAACGGGCTCATACGCATCCGCGCCGTCGTGGATCGCACCCACGTGTGCATCGACTTTATCGACTCCGGCCCCGGGGTTTCGGCCGAGCAGTTGCCGCGCCTGTTCGAGCGCTTCTATCGCGGCGAATCATCGCGCAACCGTGCCAGTGGCGGAGCCGGTCTGGGCCTGGCGATTTGTCACAACATCGCCCTCGCCCACGGCGGCAGCCTTAGCGCCGCTCACTCGCCCCTCGGCGGCCTTTGGCTGACCCTGCGCTTGCCACGGAATATCTGAACCATGAGCGACAAAAACCCGATCCTGATCGTCGAAGATGAACCGAAGCTGGCCGCCTTGATGCAGGATTATCTGGTCGCGGCAGGCTACTCGACCCAGTGCCTGGACAACGGCTTGCAGGTAGTGCCGACAGTGCGTGCGCAAACACCGCGCCTGATCTTGCTCGACCTGATGCTGCCCGGCCGAGACGGCATGCAAGTCTGCCAGGACCTGCGCAGTTTCAGCGCCGTGCCCATCATCATGATCACCGCCCGCGTCGAAGAGGTGGACCGCCTGCTGGGCCTGGACCTGGGCGCCGACGACTACATCTGCAAGCCTTTCAGCCCACGGGAGGTGGTGGCCCGGGTCAAGGCCATCCTGCGCCGCGGCCCCCAACTGCTGGTCAACGCCGCGCCGCGACTGCTGATCGACGAAGCGCAATATCGCGCTTCAATAGACGGCATCGCACTGGACCTCACCCCCCTGGAGCTGCGACTGCTCAGCACCTTTGCACGTTCCGCCGGGCGAGTGTTTTCCCGTGACCAACTGCTCGACAAGATCTACTCCGACCACCGCGTGGTCACCGACCGCACCGTGGACAGCCATATCCGCAACTTGCGGCGCAAGCTGGAGCAGGCGTGCCCAGGGGAAACGCCCATCGAATCGTTGTATGGGGTCGGTTATCGGTTTCAGCTTTCCGAGGCCTGAGATCTCGGAATAATACACATCGGCACCGTCAACGAGGCGCAAGCGGAACGCCTGCAACCACCTCCAGATACCGGAGCACGCTAAACCTAGGTCAGATTCAACCCGCCGTCAGAGAGGAGTATCTCGCCGGTTAAGTAGTCCGACTCGACCAGCATTACAACAGCGTTTGCGATGTCGTCTGGGCTAGCGGCCCTGCGCATAGGTGCGCGAGTTCGCCACAACTCTTGGGCCTCTGTCCACTCGGCGGTCAGAGGCGTGTCGACCAAGCCAGGCGCCACAGCGTTTACGCGAATTTCTGGCCCCAGCGATACCGCGAGCAAGCGGGTCATGTGATTAAGCGCAGCTTTGCTTACCGCATAGGGAATCGATGCGCCCTTAGGACGGATACCGGCATGCGAACTGATGTTTACGACACAACCTGCTCGACGGTAACGGGCGGCATCGCGCAATGCCGACTCGGCCAATGCGACGAGGTGGAACGGCGCCACGACATTAATCTCGTTAAGTTCGTGCCACACCGTCGAATTGGCCGAGGCAAGGTCGCCGTGCGGAATGACTCTGCTAATACCGGCGTTATTGACCAATACGTCGAGCTGCCCCCACGCGGCGATCGCCTCGTTAATAAGCCTGGCCCTGTCAGCTTCGAACGCAAGATCCGCTTGCACGTAAATAGCCTGCTTCATTTCGGCAACCATAGCGCGTCCCGTATCCGCAGAATTTCGCGAATGGAGCACCACTGCATAGCCTGCCCGGCTTAGTGCACGTGCAATGGCTGCGCCGATACCGGAAGTGGACCCTGTAACCAACGCGACGCGTAATACGTTATCGATTGTCGGATTGGGTTTCATAGGGACATCTCGAATGGGTTGCTAGAAAGCCATCACCGTAGCACCCAGCGGGCAACGTCGGCATCAGGCGGTCACGATAGGCAGGTATCCATTTTCAAAATGGATTTTTCTCGCTCAAACCGGGCGATCCGAGCTTCCAGCTCCTGAATTTTCTGCTGTTGTGGGGTCAGCTTCTTGCTCTGCGGCGTGACGCCTTGGCGACCTTTCTGGACCTGGTCAACCCAGCGGCGCAGCGCTGACTCACCCCTGCCGAGTGAGCGGCTGGCTTGGATGTAGCGGCAGTTTTGCTTGAGCACGAGGTCGGCAGCCTCGCGTTTGAATTCAGCCGTAAAGGAGCGGCGTTGTTTGCTCATCTGACACCCCTTTAGGCGAGCATTCTCGCCTAAAGGGGTATCAGGTTTCATTAGACCACTACATGGGCAGCCGCCTAAGCGGCTGCCAATGGCCCGTTAATGACTCAAATCAATCACCATGCGGCCTTTGATTTTTCCCTGCTGCATTTCATCGAAAATCTGATTGATATCTTCGATCGGACGCAATGTTACCTTCGGCACCACCTTTCCTTGCGCGGCAAACTCGAAGGCTTCAACGAGGTCTTGTCGAGTGCCGACCAGCGAGCCAACCACCTCGATCCCGTCAAGCACCAACCGAGGAATATTGAGGCTCATGGCTTCAGGCGGAAGGCCGACTGCGACCAGGCGTCCACCGGCACGCAGGGCATCCACCGCAGAGTTGAACGCGACTTTGGCGACGGCCGTCACGACAGCCGCGTGAGCTCCGCCGACCTTCTCCTGGATAACTTTTGCGGCATCCTCGTCGCGGGAGTTGATGACCAGATCGGCGCCCATTTCCCTGGCGAACTGCAGTTGATCGTCGTTAATGTCCACGGCAATAACCCTGGCGTTGAAGACATTTTTTGCATACTGCAACGCCAGATTCCCCAGGCCGCCCAGCCCGTAGATCGCAATCCATTGCCCCGGGCGAATATTGGAAACCTTGACGGCTTTATACGTCGTGACGCCAGCACAGGTCACGCTGCTCGCCGCCGCAGAATCAAGCCCGTCAGGTACTTTCACTGAGTAGTCGGCGACGACAATGCACTCTTCGGCCATTGCGCCATCCACGGTATAACCGGAGTTTTTGACGTCGCGGCAGAGTGTCTCGTTGCCGCTGTTGCAGTATTCACAGTGCCCGCAGCCTTGGAAAAACCACGCTACGCTGGCACGATCACCGGGCTTCAGCGAGGTGACGCCCGGTCCTACCGCCTGCACGATACCGATGCCTTCATGGCCCAGGATTACCCCGGTTTTATCACCGAAATCACCGTTCTTGACGTGCAGGTCAGTATGGCAGACCCCGCAGCACTGCATTTTGAGGAGCGCCTCACCATGTTTCAGGGGCCGTAATGTTTTTTCGGTCACGTTCACGCGTTGCCCTTGGGCAACAACAGCAGCTTTCATACTTATCTCCTTGTATCCGTGAGTGAGCTTGCGTTGTAGTAGGTCCAACAAGTGACAAAGGCTGACAGCAGCCAACCGCCATAAGCGTCATCCGCAACCCCAACCGCTCAAGCAGTCCGAGGTCTGGCGCAATGCTCGCCACCGCTGACGGCGGACAACTGGCGATGCTGATCGGCAGAGCGACACGCATCTTTCAGTGATGGTCGTCGCAGCCCTTGAAGTCAAGTGAATTCCCCTGCATATCGTGTGTCTATGGACATGCGACCTTTCGCTCCATGCTTGAAACCCGTTCCTCGTGTACCTTCATCAGTCCCGGCACATGCGCTCAGCGGCGGGTAGGCCCACTAGTCGAAACGGTTCTGGAGTAGCTTTTACATGGCATATGCAACGATCAATCCCTATACCGGCGAGACACTGCAGACCTTTCCCGATGCGACCGATGCAGAAGTGACCGCGGCCATCGCCAAGGCCCATGAGGCCTTCCTGGCCTGGAAGGACACGCCTTTCGCCGAGCGTGCACGCATCCTGCAGAATGCCGCCGATATCCTGCGCAAGGACAGCGACGCCTTTGCCAAGGTACTGACGCTGGAGATGGGCAAGCTGTTTGCCGAGGCGAAAGCCGAGGTCGAGCTGTCGGCAAAAATCTTCGAATACTACGTGCGCAATACCGAAACCTTGCTCAAGCCGGAGAAACTCCCGGTTCTCGATCCTGCCGAGGGTGAGGCGGTGGTCGTGTGCGAACCGCTCGGCGTGCTGCTGGCGATTGAGCCGTGGAATTTTCCTTATTACCAAATCGCACGCATTCTGGCGCCGCAGCTTTCTGCCGGTAATACCGTGCTGCTGAAACACGCGGCGAATGTGCCGCAAAGCGCCGCGCGCTTTCAACAGTTGATGAAGGATGCCGGTTTGCCTGATGGCGCCTTCCGTAATTTGTATGCCACGCGTTCGCAGATCGAGCTGATCATCAACGATGCCCGCGTGCAGGGCGTCGCCTTGACCGGCTCGGAAGGCGCCGGCGCGGTGGTTGCGTCACAAGCAGGCAAAGCGCTGAAAAAGTCCACCCTGGAACTCGGCGGCGCCGACGCCTTCGTCGTGCTGGCTGACGCGGACCTGGCAAAAACCAGCCAATGGGCGGTGTTCGGCCGGCATTGGAATGCCGGGCAGGTCTGTGTGTCCTCCAAGCGCATGATCGTGGTCGATGCGGTCTATGACGACTTCCTCGCGCTCTATCGCAAGGGCGTCGCGGAATTGGTCGCAGGCGATCCCTTCGATGCGAAGACGACCCTGGCGCCGCTCTCCTCGCAAAGCGCCGCCAATGAGGTCAAGCAAAAAATCCTCGACGCCGTGAAGCTCGGCGCCAAGGCCGAAGAAGTCGGACCACCCGTGCCGGTCGATGGGGCATTCGTGCAGCCGACGATCCTGACCAATGTCGCCGAGGACAACCCCGCTCGCTACTGGGAGTTCTTTGGCCCGGTGTCCATGGTGTTCCGCGCCAAGGATGAAGACGATGCGGTGCGCATCGCCAACGACTCGCCGTTCGGCCTCGGCGGCTCGGTGTTCACCTCAGATACGGCGCATGGCGCAGAAGTCGCGAAGAAAATCTCCACGGGGATGGTGTTCGTCAACCATCCGACCAAGGTCGAAGCCGATCTGCCTTTCGGTGGCGTGCGCCGCTCGGGGTACGGCCGCGAGCTGATCGGGCTGGGGCTCAAGGAGTTCGTCAACCACAAGCTGATTGTCGTGGTCGATATCGACGCACCGTTCTGAGTTTCAACGCAGCCCTTTGTCCCTGGAAACCGAAATCGAAATCGAAATCGAGGAGACCTGACATGGTGAACGTCATCGGGATCGATCACTTGGCCATTCGTGTCAGTGATCTGGAACGCTCCAGGGCGTTCTATGATCAGGTACTCGGTTTCCTGGGATTCACCATCGAGTGGGAGTTCGACCGGGTTATTGGCTGGACCAACGGCGAAACCCTGTTCTGGATCACCGAAGCCGATGCCCAGGGGCGCAAACATAAGCACCGGACCGGCGATGTGGGCTACCACCACTATGCGTTCGAGCTGGGCGCGCGTGAGGACGTCGATGCGCTCTACGCATTCCTGCTGGATCAGGCGGTTACGATTGTCGACGCACCCGCTGATTATCCGGATTATGGCGAGGGCTACTATGCCGTTTATTTCCTCGACCCCGATGATCTGAAGCTCGAGGTGATGTTTTTCCTGGAAAAACAAAAGCGGCGCTTGCTTGGAAAATCGCGAAGAAGTGATCACCGCAAATAAAATCGCTTCAAAGGGCCCGGCTCATGCACTGGAGCGTCCCTGAACACGAACGCCTGACTATCTATTTCGGCCATTGCCTCGGTGCGTTCATTCTTGTCGTTGAAGTAGCGATGTTGCGTTCGGCCACCACTGGCAGCCGTTTCAGTTATGCCTTCGATATTCTTTTCGTGGTCTTCATGCTGATGTTCTTCGTGCATGTCTACGGTGCAATCAAAAACACCCAGCCTATTACCGAAACACTGGAAATCGGTTTCTGGATGATCCTCTTCGTACTCAATGTTTTGTTCTACCCCTCCACCCGTATCACGCGGTAAACCTTCGCCGAACGCTCCGCCATGCCGGGTCAAGGAGTGAACATGATCGAGTCCTGGTAAGACGCTGCGCTCAAGCCAGTCTTTAAGCGATGTGGTGCTCGACATCGGTTGTGGTCCAGCCAGCCTGCTGCCGCAAGTGGCGCGGCTCAATCCCAGGGCTGAATTCATCGGTACGGACCTATCGCACAACAGGCAGAACGTTGCCCGCGAGTCCAATCATCAGTACCTCCATCGCCTCGCCGTTGATCCGCCTGCTGACAAATGAGGAGCGCCGCGGGCGTGTAGGTCTCCCAGCAGTAAAACTGGACTGGAGAGGTAAACGCAGAGCGCCGACGAATGCAAAAATAACACTTTTCCTGCTATATGGGATTTTTACATATCTCCTCTTTACAGGATTTTTGCTTAGTAATAGATTTGGCCGTAGTCGAGGACACCTGCCTGCCCCAGACAATAAAAACAATAAGAGGTACGTTCATGCACACCCCTACCCCCAGCAATATCCTCTGCGACGTAGTGGACGCCCGGCCTGTCAGCCGCTTGCAATGGGAGCTGCTCGCCCTCTGCGTCCTGGTTGCAGTGCTTGACGGATTCGACACCCAGATCGTCGGATTCCTGGTGACGGCCATGGCTTCGAGCTTGAACGTGACGCCCCAAGCCCTGGCCCCAGTGTTCGCGGCAGGTTTATTTGGTTTGATGCTCGGCGCCCTGCTACTTGCCCCTATGGCGGATCGCCTGGGGCGCAAGAAGATTCTGGTGTTGTCGATCCTGTTGTTCGGCACGTTCGCGTTACTGACTGCTTTTGTTAACAGCGTTGCGCAATTGCTGGTCGTGCGCTTCCTGACCGGTATAGGTCTCGGCGGTGCGATCCCCAACCTGGTGGCGCTGATCTCTGAATACAGCCCACGGCGTTATGCGCGCAGTGCCGTCACGCTGCTGTTTTGTGGCATGCCACTGGGCGCGATGCTGGCAGGCTTGACGGTCGACCAACTCCTCGCCACCTGGGGATGGGAAAACCTTTTCCTGATCGGTGGCGCGCTGCCCTTGCTGGTCGCCGGCGTCGTGGCAAGGCGGCTTCCGGAGTCGGTTGAGTTCCTCAGTCGCAAGCCCGGCAGTCGCCCTGCCCTGAGCGCGATCATCAAGCGACTTGCACCCGATCTTGCCGAACTGCCCGCCAACCTTGGCCGTCCGCGCCAACAGGCAATCGCCTCTACTTCCCTGAGCCGTCTTTTCACCGCCGGCATGTGGCGCCGCACGCTGTTACTCTGGCTGCCGTATGCCATGAACCTGCTGATTTTGTACTTCATCATGAGCTGGATCCCGACGCTGCTGGTGGCAGCCCATGCACCGCTAAGCATGGGGATCCGCGCGATTATTCTGTTCAGCCTGGGAGGTGTGATCGGCTCAGTTATACAAGGCTGGCTGATGAACCGCTGGGGCTCGGTCAACGTGCTGACCCTCGAGTTTATGGGCTACCTGGCGGTCGTGCTGGTGCTCAGCCAATTGCCGGTTTCGCTTTATTCGCTTTTCCCCGCGATGCTGGCGCTGGGCATTCTGGTGCAGGGCGCGCAGGCAGGTCTTAACGCTTTAGCCGCCGAGTTGTACCCGCAGGAAATACGCTCCACAGGCATCGGCTGGGCATTAGGCGTCGGGCGAGTGGGTTCCATTACAGGGCCTGTTTGCGGAGGCTTGATGCTGGCGGCCGGTTGGGTTTTGACAGAGATCCTCATCGCAGCGTTGATCCCGGGCGCCATCGCGCTGACGGCGATTACCCTGTTGCGACTGGACCCCGCAAGCAAGCAACAACCAACACGCTCACAGAGCGAACGGGCGCTGATGCGCTCAAAGACCTGCCCGCCTGGGATTGAGTGAAATCTGCTTCTGCCGGTTATTGCCAGCCCAGGCAAAGTGCTCTGCATCGGGATTGGCAGAAGCACACCCTCCAGTTCATTCCGGCCGGCCACCGGCCTGGATGAAGCCGAGTGATATCGTCAAAATCGAAATCGCGCGAATTGGTATCCTGCGCAACAGTAATGTAGACGAGCGCTGACATGCAAAGACCGTTTGATTCCGAAGACAACGCCGAACATCTGGTTGACAGCAAAGGCTCCAGCCTGGAGCGGATGTTGCGAATCCTGGACCTGTTTACCGAGCGCCATCCAATCTGGACGGTCGACGAAATGGGAAATGCGCTGGGGTTCACACGCTCCACCGCCTACCGATATGTACGTGAACTGGCTGAGGCCAACTTGCTGTTTCAGGTAGAGGCCGGTCGCTATGCCCTGGGCGCGAGAATCATCACTTGGGATCGCCAACTGCGCGTCAGTGATCCGTTGGTTCGCGCCGCACACTCATTGGAGCCCAGCTTTCCACAGTGGGGTGCTGAGCAAGCGTGGCTGGTGTGCCGATTGTTCAAGGATCAAGTGGTCTGCGTCCATCAAACCGGCAATCTGTCCAATCAGGTGAGCTATTCACGAGGTTCGCCAAGACCGTTGTTCATGGGAGCCACTTCCAAAGTAATCCTGGCCAATATGGGCTCGCGGCACCAAAGCCAACTGTTTCTGGAAAACCCGAGTGATGTCGAATCCAGCAATCTGGGCAAGACGTGGGCGCAATTCCGACGCTCGCTCCAGCAACTGCGCCGCCAGGGATATGTGCTGAGCATCAGCGAAGTGGATGCTGACGTCTTCGGCCTCGCGGCGCCCATATTCGATGGCGACGGCAAAGTCGTGGGGAGCATCAGCTGCGTGCGCCCGACCTCGCAACGCGACAGCGGGCAGGATGAAATGCAAGGCCAGCAGATCCTCACCCTTGCCGATAATCTTTCACAACTCATGACCGCGTTGGCGCACAGAGCAGAACTTGTGGACTGACCCTGCGTGGAGTTCAATGAAGGAATAAAAATGGTTACACCCGTGAATACTGACCGGCCCGACAGGACTCACGTAAGCCGACCTAATCGGGCAGGCGTGCGCACCACCAGCATTTTAAGGCACTACGCAATCAGCCCCTGTCGGGGCTGATTGTCATGTAAGGCAACAAGGTGAGTTGAAGTTATTCTTTGGGGAAGAAGCGGAAGACAAATTGTTCATGAATCGCCGTGATAATCAAGTTGCCACGCTCACGCTTCGATTTCGGCGCATTTTCGAAGGCTTCGCAAAACTCAACGAGCGCGTCAAAACTATCCGCGTATCCTGTGATCGGCTAATCGTTTTCAGCGCAAAAAAGTTTGCACAGGTCACGCCAGAATAGGTGGGCGTCAATCTTCTCGTTGGCGGAGAGGCCCGGGGCGATTCAATTCAGTGCGCGTCCGAATTCAAGACTCTCATACAGAACTTAAAAACACTGGATAGTGCTGGATTTCAGTGGTTTCCGCCGGAATGAAAAAAGGACCCGAAGGTCCTTATTTCAATCGCTTACAGAATTCAGTGGAACTCTGCAGCGCTATGTTTGGAGCGGGAAACGAGACTCGAACTCGCGACCCCGACCTTGGCAAGGTCGTGCTCTACCAACTGAGCTATTCCCGCGTCTTGGTGATGCGCATTCTATAGAATCCTCAGCACCCGTCAACCCCTTGATTCAAAAAAGTTTTATTTCTTTTCAACGGTGGTCCGCAGATGAGGCCAGGCAGCGCGTAAATACTGGAGCATGGACCACAGCGTCAGGCCGGCGGCGACAAGTAGCAAGGCATAGCCCAGCAAGACCCAGAAGGAGAAGTCCGACGGGTTGGCCAGCAGGATCACCAGCGCGAGCATTTGCGCGGCGGTTTTCCATTTGCCCATGTTCGACACGGCGACGTGGGCACGGGCGCCGATTTCGGCCATCCATTCACGCAGGGCCGAAACGACGATCTCGCGGCCGATGATCACCGCAGCCGGCAGGGTCAGCCACAGGTTGCCGTGTTCCTGCACCAGCAGCACGAGTGCGACAGCCACCATCAGTTTGTCGGCCACCGGGTCGAGGAACGCACCGAACGGCGTGCTCTGTTCCAGGCGGCGGGCCAGGTAGCCGTCAAGCCAGTCGGTGGCGGCAGCAACAGCGAAAACCGAACTGGAGGCCATGTAGCTCCATTCGTAAGGCAAATAGAACAACAAAATGAAAATCGGGATAAGCAGGACGCGTAGAACGGTGATCAGATTAGGGATATTCATCGGCACAACTGGCTGCGAGGTGAGTAGGCATTCTACTCGCTGTGCAGATTTGCATAAATCAACTCAGCGAGCTTTTTACTGATACCGGGTGCTTTGGCTATTTCGTCAATGCTGGCACGGGAGAGCTCTTGCAAGCCACCAAAATGTTTAAGCAGGTCGCGTCGGCGTGTCGGGCCTACCCCGGCCACGCCTTCCAGGGTTGAGGTTCGCCGGGTTTTGCCGCGACGGGCGCGATGGCCGGTAATGGCAAAACGGTGGGCTTCGTCACGGATCTGTTGGATCAGGTGCAGCGCAGGCGAGTCGCCCTTCAAAGTGAACTCATGGGCGGCATCATTCAAGTACAACGTCTCGAAGCCGGCCTTGCGCGTGGCGCCCTTGGCCACACCGAGCAGGATCAGGTCGGGCACCGCCAGTTCGTTGAGCACGTCGCGGGCCATGGACAGCTGGCCCTTGCCGCCGTCCACCAGCAGGATATCGGGCAGCTTGCCCTCCCCGTCCTTCAATTTACTGAAGCGGCGGGTCAAGGCCTGGTGCATGGCGGCGTAGTCGTCGCCGGCGGTGACGCCTTCGATGTTGTAGCGCCGGTAATCGGATTTGATCGGCCCCTCCGGCCCGAACACCACGCAGGACGCCACGGTGGCCTCGCCGCTGGAGTGACTGATGTCGTAGCACTCCAGGCGCTGGGGCGGCTCGTCCAGGTTGAGGACTTCGGCCAGTGCCTCGAAGCGCGCGGCCACGTGCTGTCGATTCGCCAGGCGCGCGCTCAGGGCCTGCTCGGCGTTGGTCACGGCCAGTTGCTGCCAGCGCGCACGCGTGCCGCGCACGCGGTGGCTGATGTCCAGTTCACGGCCACGCAACGCGTGGATGGCCTCGATCAACGTCGGGAAGTCTTCATGCACGACGTTGACGATCAGCTCCGACGGCAAATCGCGCTCAGGGCTGCTGACGTAATACTGGCCCAGGAACGCAGCCATGACTTCAGCGACCTCCTCGTCGATACCGGTCTGCGGGAAGAAGTTCTTGCTGCCGAGCACCCGCCCGCCACGCACGCTGATCAGGTGAACACAAGCGCCACCCGGGTTGACGAACGCGGCGATCACATCGACGTCGCCGGTTCCGCCTTCCATGCTTTGCTGGTCCTGCACACGGCGCAGCAGGGAGATCTGGTCGCGCACCTCGGCGGCTCGCTCGAAATCCAGGGTGCTCGCGGCTTGCTCCATGGCGCCGGAGAGTTCGTCGGTGAGGGCATTGCTACGCCCTTCGAGGAACATCACCGAATGGCGCACATCCTCGGCGTACTCCGCCGGCTCAACCAGGCCGACACAGGGCGCCTTGCAACGCTTGATCTGATATTGCAGGCACGGCCGGGTGCGGTTCTTGTAGAAACTATCTTCGCACTGACGCACGAAAAAGGTCTTTTGCAGCAGGCTCAGGCTTTCGCGAATCGCACCGGCGCTTGGGTAAGGTCCGAAGTATTTGCCCTTCTGCTTCTTCGCGCCCCGATGAATACTCAGGCGCGGGAAGTTGCCGTCAGATAAAAACACGTAGGGGTAGGATTTATCGTCACGCAGCAGGATGTTGTAGGGCGGCCGCCATTCCTTGATCAGCGTCTGCTCAAGCAGCAGCGCCTCGGTTTCATTCGCGGTGATGGTGGTTTCGACCTGGGCGATACGCGCCACCAGGGCGGCGGTTTTCGGCGTGAGACCGGTCTTGCGAAAGTAACTTGCCAGGCGGCTTTTCAGATTCTTGGCTTTGCCCACATATAGTAGGCGCGCCTCGCTGTCGAACATGCGGTACACGCCGGGGCGGCCGCTGCAGGTCGAGAGAAAGGCACTCGGATCAAACGGTGTGGTCATGTCAGGCGCTGGCGTCCACCATGCCGTGGCGCACTGCGAGCAGGGTCAATTCAACATCACTGCTGATGGCGAGCTTCTCGAAAATGCGATAGCGGTAGGTGTTGACGGTCTTGGGTGACAGACACAGCTTGTCGGAGATGACCTGCACCTTCTGGCAGCCGACAATCATCAAGGCGATCTGGATTTCCCGCTCGGACAGCACATCAAACGGCGAGTCGCTGGTGGGCTGGAAGGATTTGATCGCCAACTGCTGAGCGATCTGCGGGCTGATGTAGCGCTGGCCGGCAAATACCAGGCGAATGGCTTGTACCATCTCCGCCAGGCCTGCGCCCTTGGTCAGGTAACCCGCTGCACCCGCCTGCAGCAGGCGTGTAGGAAACGGGTCTTCTTCGCACACGGTAACCACCACGACTTTGATATCCGGATGGCTGCGCAACAATTTGGTAGTGGCACCAAGACCGCCGATCCCAGGCATCTTGACGTCCATCAACACCACATCGGGTTTCAACTCCCGGGCCTTGATCAGGGACTCCTCCCCCGATTCAGCCTGGCCGACTACTTGCAGGCCATCGATGTCAGCCAGCATTCGTGTAATGCCTGTACGAACGAGATCATGGTCATCGACTACTAGCACCCTAATCAAGCAGACACCTCGCGATATGGTCTTATAGGTTGCTGAACACCTTAGCAAAAAACCATGGCGCAGACCTAGTTGCAAGTGTCATATATATAGCGTTTGAGCGCGAAGAGCGTGCCCGTCGAACGACGAGCAGCGCTGTTTTCTGGGCGAAAGGTCAGGAATTGCGGGCTATAGCTTGAATTTGCCGTTCACTTTCAGGGTTGCCGAATGTTCGGCCAAGGTGGAGGTCAACCGGCTGATTGCATCCTGGTCCTCTTTGAACATCGACCGGTAGTTGCCCAGCACTTTTTCTTCTATCTGACTCAGATTATCCATTTGAGCCGGCGTGGGAGCTCCCGTTAATACGTAAAGGAGATCCACGCCTCTTTCGGCCACACGCGATAAATAATCGGCTTTCGGGGCACGCCCACCGTTTTCATATTTTCCTTGTGCGTTCGCTTCTACGCCTCCAATTTCGCCAAACACTTTTTGCGACAAGCCAAGCCGCTCTCTTTCTTGCCTTAAACGCGAACCGATTCCACTCATTTGGATGCATGATCCTAAATTGGCACCCTTCAAGAGGTGATACGTTCATCCCTTGATTAAACAAACTTGAACGGTTTTGAACTATGCCCGGAATTCGTACTGCTGCACAAGCCAAGGCTTGGCTTGAACATCAAGGTAAGTCAGTTCAAGCGTTCGCCCGGGAACACGGTGTCGACCCCGCAACCACTTATCAGGTGCTCGCCGGGCGCAAGAAAGGACGGCGTGGAGAGGCCCATAAGGTAGCGGTCCTTCTGGGCATGAAAGAAGGCATCATCCTTGCCGATGAATGAGCCCCTGAGGCAGGAACAGGAAATTTTATCCTAAACGCAGTATGCGCTTATTAAACAGCTGTGCCTGTTTTGCGCAAATGAGTCACTTATTGGTCCACAGGTTTGGGCCGACAATCGCGCTCCATGCGCCAGAAGCATGCTTCCTCACCCGCAACTTGCAAACCCTTGCGCTGATAAAGCCTTTTTGCCGGATTGGTTTTAAACACGGTCAACCGTAAAAGACCGCGACCTTGGCCGCATGCCTTGAGCGCCATTTGCTCCAGTACCCAGTTGCCTGCTCCGCGCCCACGCAAAGATTCGAGAATATGCAACTCGCGAATATACAGCGCCTGGCTATCGCGACTCAGGCTGATGAAGCCCATCACGGTGTCGTTGCTACAGATCAACCAATTCTCGCGCCCCGCCCAGGCGACGTCGAAACCATCGTTGGACCACAGCAAATCGTATTGCGCGTAGTAGCCGCGCATGGCCTCGTAGGTCAGCGTCCGGGCAAATGAGCGATCCTGGTCAGTCGCCGCGCGCAAGTGAAACGTCATGTCATCGAACCTCTTCAGCACACAGCGCTACCGATCGGCCGGTCCAGCGCCCGCTGTCGCGATGAGCAATGACCAGTGCATCGCCCACACCCGGCGCGGCAGCAAGCAAATGCCCATCGGCAGCCCAGATAGCACTGCGCCCCGCGCACGCCCAGCCGCCCGATGGGCCACCGTGATTGGCCATCAACACCACCAGGCCATGCTCGGCGGCATAGCCCTGAAGCAGCGCACTGTCCGTTGCGTAGCCGCCTTCGCTGATCAGCACGCCGGCGGCGTATACCGTGGCTCCCGCTTGTGCGGCCTGACGTGGATGGCTGGCGTGGGAGAAGTCTGCGCAGACCGCCAGCGCAATTCGGTCATCCCCCCACTCGAGTGCAACACCGCCCTGCCCCGCGACAAACGCCACCTCTTCGCCGGGATGCAGATGCTGCTTGGTGTAAACCGCAAGCGAACCGTCTGCTCCCAGCACCAATGCGGCGATCAACACGCCCGCCCCTGGCGTCAAGCGGATCGGCATGCCCACCACGGCGGTCAAGCACAGCGCCCGCGCCATCTCGCGCAGAGGCGTTAAAAGCGCGTCCTCGGGTGCTATCGCCAATTCACCCGCCAAGGACGGCTCATAGCCGGTCAACGACAACTCCGCAAACACCAGCAGTTGCACGCCCTGCTCAGCCGCTGCGCGCATGAACGCCAGGTGCCGCTGGATATTGGCCGGCACGTCGCCCGCGATGGAAATGGATTGAGCAACCGCAAGGGTCAAGGCAGTCATGGTCGCGTCCCAGCAATCATTATCGAGTGGCGACCAGCATATCGGCACTCACCCCATAGCCGTAAGTACCTCCACGCAATAGAAATTACTGATTGAATCCAACCGGGCGCCTCTAGTAAGCTCACACCATCATTTGGAGAAACACCATGTTGCAACTCACCCACACTCAGGTTTGCCCTGCTGCCAGCGCCTCGCGCTCGGTGTTGGCTACCCGTGTGAACGGTTTGAGCGCACGAATTAGCTTTTATTTTGGGTATTGGTTTAGCCACTGGCGCGCCTGATACCTGAAATCGGCGCCCACTGCTCAAGGGGTCGCCTACCAGAGAAATCTAACCCCCGGTCGGCTCCCCGATCGGGGGTTTTGCTTTTTCAGCCCTGAACACTTTGTTTGATCAAGAACATTTAAAGGAATCACGACATGAACTACGCCACCTATTACCGCTACGACACCTGCACCGCATGGCGATTTAGCAAGCTCCGCTCGGGACAGCCTGCCGCCTCCGATCGGTCACCTATCGGTGGCAAGCCAGCACACGTAGCCACTACGGCCCATTGTCGAACACCCCAGTAGGGCAGAGTGCGCGGGAATCGCCCGCCGCTTGCCCAGGAAGCCTTGAAGATGAACTCCTCCGTCGCCGCTTTGCCCGTTTCTGCCCTGACCAGCGCCAATGAAGCAATGACCTTGCGCTTGCCCAGCGCCCTTGAGCTCAAGCACCAGTTGCCGCTCAGCCCATTCCTCAATGAACAAATCCACGCCCATCGCCAAGCCGTGCGCGCCATCCTCAATGGCGAAGATTCACGTTTGCTGGTGATCGTTGGCCCGTGTTCGATCCACGACCCGGAATCGGCCATGGAGTACGCACGCAACCTGAAGAAACTGGCGTTGGAAGTCAGTGACCAGATGCTGCTGGTGATCCGCGCCTACGTCGAAAAACCGCGTACCACCATCGGCTGGAAAGGTCTGGCCTACGACCCGCACCTGGATGGCAGCGATGACATGGCGGCTGGCCTGCGCCTGTCCCGCGAACTGATGCGCGAAATGCTACGCCTGGGCCTGCCAGTCGCCACCGAGCTGCTACAACCCATGGCCGCCGGCTACTTTGAAGACCTGCTCAGTTGGGTCGCCATCGGTGCGCGCACCACCGAGTCGCAGATCCACCGCGAAATGGCCAGCGGCCTGGGCATGCCCGTCGGATTCAAGAACGGCACCGACGGCGGTGTCGCCATTGCCTGCGATGCGATGCGCTCGGCGTCCCACCCGCACCGGCACTTCGGCGTCGACAGCCAGGGCCACCCGGCGATCATCCAGACCCCGGGCAACCTCGACACGCACCTGGTGCTGCGCGGCGGTCACCGTGGGCCGAACTACGATGCGCAGAGCGTGGCCCAGGTGAAACAAGACCTGGCCAAGTCCAAGGTAGCCGCGCGGATCATGGTCGATTGCAGCCACGCCAACAGCGGCAAAGACCCGCTGCGTCAGCCGGCGGTATTCAATGAAGTGCTGGAACAACGCCTGCAGGGCGACACTTCGCTGATCGGCATGATGCTCGAAAGCCACGTGTTCGAAGGCTGCCAGCCATTAGGCCCGGCGATGAAATACGGTGTGTCGGTGACCGACGGTTGCCTGGGCTGGGACAGCACCGAGCAGTTGTTGCGCAGTGCGACTAAACGCTTGCGCGAACATGCCATCGGCTGAGCAATGGGCACCGGCTTGCCTGCAAAGTGCGGGCAAAACGGACGGCCACAGTGGCGCGCCAACCTGTAAAGCAACCTCAAAGCCGTGTATCTGACCTTGAGCGCTGCCGACATGGCGCAGATTGCCGGGCTGGAACGGGGCCAGCGCCTGACCAGCCCCAAAGGTATAGCGCCGAAGTGGGACTAAACCCCAGCCACCGGCATGCGCGATAACTCCCGCAGCCATGGCAATACCCGCAGGCCAGTGGTGGCCTCGGGTGGGTCGATGATGTCCATGAAGTGTTCAAGATTGACGTTATCCGGTACGCCGGGCAAGCGGACCAGCACCTGCGGTATCGAGCCGACGGGTACGTCCAAGTCCAGGTGATCATAGACCAGCACGTGGCGCACCTGGGCCTGCGGCCCTCCGGTATGGGCCACCAACCCAGCATTGACGATCAGCACGTCAAAGGGTTCAGCCGGGATCGCCGTGAGGATCTGGACCTCCTCAAACGTTTGCACCGGCATAATCCGGTGATACCCCAACCGGTTGAGCATTTTTTCGATATACAGCCGTTGCAGGTGCTGTTCATCGGCAATCAGGATGGTCAGTGCTTTGTTCGGCATGGCAAACCCCTGGCAGGCAGTGCTCGTTGAGTGAGAGCGGCCCATTTTCCAGACATATCCCGCAGACAAAATCAGGCATGTTCCCCCTTCGTGTAGGAGTTGTCCCAAATCCACCGAATGACATCTCCCCGCGTCAAGGCTGATTGCAATAAACGCTCAGGCTGTGATGCAAATCATTGATCGCCTGGTCGACGCCCTCAACTGCCCCACCCAGCGCCTGGAGGTCGTGCCGTTCACACACGCCCTCCAAGGTTTCGCAACAGGTGATCAGCGCGTGCGCCTTGACCATCCGCGCACCGCCTTTGGCGCGGTGTGCCAGGTCATGCAACTTGGCGAAGTCGGCCTGGCGTCGCAACGACGGCAATAGCCTGTGATCGGCTTCCAGACTGTCGAGCAGCGGCATCAACAATTCGTTGAGCGCGGCGCGATCGTCCCCCGTCAGGATGATCAGCGTCCCCAGATCAAACGTCGGTTCGGCTTGCGGCTCGCAGGGGCTTGCCATGCGCGGGGCCAGGGCCGATCGCAAGTCTTCGAGCCCGGTAGGCTTGAACAGGCACCCGTCCATGCCTGCCTGGCGGCAGCGCTCGGCTTCTTCGGGTTGGGCATTGGCGGTAAACCCTAACAGCAGGCACGGCACCAGGCCTCGCTCGCGCTCTTGTGTACGAATATCCCGGGCCAATGTGTAACCGTCCTTCAGGGGCATATTGCAGTCGGTGATCACCCCATCGAAGTGCCCGGCCTGCCACAGCGCCAGCCCCTGAACACCGTCCTCCGCCGTGGTGATGCTATGCCCCAGGAAGCTCAATTGCCGAGCCAGCAGCAAACGGTTGGCCGGGTAGTCATCCACCACCAGGATACTCAACGCGCGCGTCGGCGGGGTGTGCGGGACAGGTGCCGAAGCCGGCGCCGGCATCGCGGCCGCCAGCGTCAGCGCCACGCTCACGTCCACTCGGGTGCCCTGCCCCAGCACACTGCTCAGGTGCAACTGACCACCCATCATTTCGCACAAACTGCGGCTGATCACCAGCCCCAGCCCTGAACCGCTGCGGGCCGACTGTTCAGCGTTGCTGCCCTGGATAAACGGGTTGAACAGCCGCTGCTGATCCTGAGCACTGATTCCCATGCCCGTGTCTTGCACCCACAACCTGAGCAGCAGTCGATCCTCTGTAACGTCCCCCTGGGCGCCCAGTTGCACCTGGCCTTTGCTGGTGAACTTGATGGCATTGCTGAGCAAGTTCGAGACCACCTGCTTGAAGCGCAGCGGATCGATCAGCACCGGGCGATCAAGCGCCGGATCGAGCGTCACGCGCAGCGCCAACCCCTTGGCTCGCGCGAGTCCTTCAAATACCCGCACCACCGAAGCCAGCAACTCATGCAGGTTGGCCGGTTCCTGGGCCAGGGACAGGTGCCCGGATTCGATCCGTGCGATATCCAGAATATCGCCGATCAATTCCAGCATGCCGCGCGATGCCACCGACGCCACCTCCAGCGCATCGCGATCGGCCCGACCTTGCTCGGCGCTTTTGAGCGCCAACTCGATCATGCCGATCACCGCGTTCATCGGCGTCCGGATCTCGTGGCTCATAGTGGCCAGGAACGTCGTCTTGGCGCGGTTGGCGGCGTCGGCATCGTCCTTGGCTTCCTGCAACTGGCCCAGCAAGCGGTGGCGTTCACTCACATCCACCCAGCCAGCAATCATGCCCACGACCTTCTCGTCGCCGTCGCGGTACGGCAGCATCCAATGGTAAATCGTGAGAACTTCGCCCCCCGGCACCCTGAGGATTCGGTCATGAATCTGCGGCTCGCCCCGCGCCATCAACTTCAGGTAGTCGTCATGGTAAGACTGGGCTTGCGGCGGGTTGCCGGTGTCGGTTTCCACCACGGTCTTGCCGATCACGTCTTCCAGCTTGAAACCGAATACATCGAGGTAGGCATTGTTGCAGGCCATCAACCGCCCCTGGCGATCGCGCACGTAAATCGGGTGAGGCGTGCCGTCGATCAACACGCTCATAAAGCGCATCTGATCGCTCAACGCGCGTTCGGCCTGGGCGCGCTTGCGAATCAGGCTGCGCAGGTAAAAGGCCCAGCACAGGGTAATCAACAACAGCACCGCGGCGAGACTGAAGCCCTGGATGATTGCGTTGCGATGGCGCAGCCAGTAGCTGTCTTCAATGATGATCTCGCTGCGCCAATGATTGGTCAGCTCATCCAGCTCTTCAGGCGTGATACTCAACAACGCCTTGTCGAGGATCGAATACAACTCCAACTGGCTACGGTTGACGCCAAACGTGATCCGCGCCGGCTCCGTGCCGACGGTGCTGGTCATACGCAAGCGGTCACGGTAATGACGCGCGATCATATAGCGCGCACTGATGAGCGAAATCACGGTCGCATCGGCCCCACCATTGGCCACCAGCTCCATGGCCGCCTCAGGGTTCGCGCTGTCGACAAACTCGATGCCGGGATAATCCCGCGCGATTTGCTCACCCAGGCTGTTGCTGCGAATGAACGCCAGGCGTTTTCCGGGCAAGTCTTCCAGGGTCACCAGCCGCTCGTCTTCGGCGCGAACCACCAACACATAGGGGCTGGACAGGTAAGGCCGGGTGAAGCGCAGCTTCTCGGTCCGCTCGACGCTGGGGGTAATCACCGCCAACATGTCCGCCTGGCCAGCATTGACCTCGTCAATTTGTCGAGGCAGCGAACTGCCCTTCACCACATCGAACTTCAGGCCCGTGCGCAGGCTGATCCGCGACAGCACCTCGGAGCTCAACCCTTCGAATTGCCCTTGCTCATTGAAAAACGACAACGGCACGAACTTGTCGAGCACCGCCACTTTCACACGTGGGTGTTTCTCCAGCCAACGCTGCTCACTGTCACTCAGGCGCAGCCGTTCCGCTTCCATGTAACCGCTGCCGCCAGCACTCCAGCGCCGCAGAATATCCATCTGCTGGTTGAACGGCACGGTGGCCAACGCTGTGTTGACGATGTTACGCAGGCGAACATTATCCTTGGTGAACGCGAACCCGAAAGGGTTGACCTCCAGGCCGGAAAAATCTGCCACACGCACGTTATTGAGGTGGTTCTTGTTGATCAGGTACCGGGTGCTGATGGCATCCCCCAGGTAGACATCGGCCCGGCCGAACGCCACCGCACCGATGGCTTCGAAGGTCGAGGCAAATAGCTGCAACTGCGCGTGGGGGTAGAACTGCTGCACGGCATCGGGCTGCATGTAGTGATACAGCATGGCCACGCGCTTGCCGGCCAAGTCTGCGCTCAGGGCCTGGGTGTCGCCGATACGGGTGACCAGGGTGGGTTGATCGTTGGCGTATGAACGCGACAACACCAACTGCGAGTCCGCGGCTTCATAGCCGTTGGCCGAGCCAACGAAATCCACCGCGCCCTGCTTGAGCGCTTCAATCACTTCATCGCGGGTTTGGTAGCGCCGCACTTCGACGGTGACATTCAACGCCTGCGCCACCAGCGCCGCATAATCGGCGGTAATGCCTTCAAGCTCGTCGTTGTTGTTGCTCAGGTCGAATGGCGCATAATCCGGCGCCGACACCCCCATCACCAACGTGCGCCGCTCACGTAGCCAGCGCCAGTCGGTTTCATCCAGCATCAGGCTCGCGTTTTCGAGCTGAGAGTGCCCCAACAAGCGCAGTGCGTGTGACTCATCGACGGCCGCTGCGATCATGGGCAACAGGCCCATCAACAAGATCGCGGCGAACCGCTTAAACGCAGTGGCGGTCATTTCAGATCAGATGATTGCGCTGGGCGAACTTGGATAAATGCACCACCGACGACATGCGCAACTTCTCCTTGAGGCGAGTCTTGTAGGTGCTGATGGTTTTGTGGCTCAGCAACATGTCTTCGGCGATTTCCTTGTTGCCCAGGCCCAGGGCCAGTTTCTGCAGCACCGTCAACTCGCGATCCGAGAGGGCTGCCACCAATTCGCACTCGGTCGTTTGCAAATCATCGCGGCGCACCGAACTGGTGGGCAGGCTGGGAAAGCAGCTGTAGTTGGACATCACGGCCTTGATTGCTTTTTGCAGCTCGTCCAGCTCACCGGTCTTGGCGACAAACCCCATGGCGCCAGCCCGCATGCAACGGGTCGAAAAAAACACCGCCAAGTAGGATGTAAGCACCAGGATCTTGCATGGCAGGCCCAAGGCCTTGATCCGACTGATGACCTCCAGACCACCCAACTTGGGCATCGCCAGGTCGAGAATCACCAGGTCCGGGCGCCCTTCCCGGGCCTTCTGCACGGCATCCGCGCCATTACCGGCCTCATCGATTTCAGTAAAACCTTCCTGTTTCAACAAAAATTTGACAGTGGCACGGATAAACGGGTGGTCATCCACTATTAACGCTTTGCTCATAAAAACCCCTGACAGGACAAAGTACGCTGACACATCACACGGAACCCAGCCACCTGTGAGAATTGACAGTTCCGACGAACGGTACTGCCCCTCAGATCGCCAGAAGGCGGGTGCCTGGTCCCTTCCTTTGAAAATCACCACGAACACTTGAAGCCATATCATCGCTGCCGCAAAGCCGCAGCGATCAACCTTAGCAATGGGGTGATGTTTCTTGTGAAGGGATAATCCTGACTGCATGTAGGACTTTTCCTCTCTAGAGCATAGCCAACCCTTGGCAGGGCTAGCCTTGGCAAGGGTCGATCAGTCGGTGGTACTTGGGCTCCAGAAGGCCTGCACCACCAGACTCGAGGTGGAAATACGCGCCACCAGGGCGTCCAGTTCGTCACCGTCCACCGACGTGGCGACCAGGGTTGCTTCGATCTCCACTTCTTCACTGCCAAACGGTCGCACATCGACATCACTGGCCGGGTAGTTGCTACGCGCCAGCTCGGCTTCCAGCAACACCATGACCGCCTGTTGCTGGCTGCGCTGTGCAATCACATAGAGGATGTTGGTCACCTCCGCTGACACCACATCCAGCGGCTGACGATTGATGTTATTGACGATCGGCCGCAGCAACGTGTTGGCCGCCAGCACAAACAGCGTGCCCAGCAGCGCTTCGAGGATCAGGTCGGCACCGGCACAGGCGCCCACCGCCGCCGAGGCCCAGAGGGTGGCGGCGGTGTTGAGCCCGCGCACATTGCCTTCTTCGCGCATGATCACGCCCGCCCCCAGAAAGCCGATGCCCGACACCACATACGCGACCACCCGCACCGCGCCTTCCGCGCCGCCCAGGCGGTTGGCCATGTCGACGAAAATCGCCGCGCCGACTGCGACCAGCACGTTGGTGCGCAAGCCCGCCGTGCGCTGGCGGTACTGGCGCTCGAAGCCGATCAAGCCACCGAGGATAAACGCCGCAGTAAGGCTGACCACGGTATCGATCAGGGAGTCGAGGTTGATGTTGTTGATTGCCTGCATAAAAAACTCCATGAATGCTGCGGCAAATTGAAACCACCCCTGGCCCCGCCGGGAGCCGGGTCCAGGTGCGTTTGATACAGCGTGTTATTGCCAGCCAAACTTACGGATGTAGTAGCCCTTCACCGCCTGGGTCAACGCCATGTACCCCAACAGAATCACCGGCAGGAACACAAAGTACAGCGACGGCAGCGCCTGCAGTTTGAAGTAGTGCGCCAGCGGCCCCATCGGCAGGAAAATCCCCACGGCCATGATCACCCCCGTCATCACCATCAACGGCATTGCCGCACGGCTTTGCAGGAATGGGATTTTCGGGGTGCGGATCATGTGCACGATCAGCGTCTGGGTCAGCAGCCCCACCACGAACCAGCCCGACTGGAACAGGGTCTGGTGGTCCGGCGTGTTGGCATCGAACACATACCACATGAGTGCGAACGTGGTGATGTCGAAGATCGAACTGATCGGCCCGAAGAACAGCATGAAACGGCCCACATCCCCCGGTTGCCAGCGTTGCGGCTTGGCGAGCATTTCCTCATCGACGTGATCGAATGGAATCGCGATCTGCGAAATGTCGTACAACAGGTTTTGCACCAGCAGGTGCATGGGCAGCATCGGCAGGAACGGAATAAACGCACTGGCGACCAACACCGAAAACACGTTGCCGAAGTTGGAGCTGGCGGTCATTTTGATGTACTTGAGCATATTGGCGAAGGTGCGCCGGCCTTCGAGCACGCCCTCCTCTAGGATCATCAGGCTCTTTTCCAACAGGATGATGTCAGCCGCTTCCTTGGCGATGTCCACCGCGCTGTCCACTGAAATACCGATATCGGCAGTGCGCAGCGCCGGTGCGTCGTTGATTCCGTCACCCATGAAGCCCACCACATGGCCGTTGGCCTTGAGCAGGCGCACGATGCGCTCCTTGTGCGACGGCGTCAGCCTGGCGAACACATTGGTGGTTTCCACGGCCTTGGCCAACTCGGCGTCGGTCATGTCCTCGATGTCGTTGCCCATCAGCAGGCCTTGCTGCTCCAGGCCCACTTCGCGGCAGATCTTGGCGGTGACCAGTTCGTTATCGCCCGTCAGCACTTTGACGGTCACACCGTGGGCTTTCAGGGCCTTGAGGGCAGGCGCGGTGCTTTCCTTCGGTGGATCGAGGAAGGCGACGTAACCGATCAGGGTCAGGTTGTTCTCATCTGCCAGGCTGTAGGTATCGCGCCCGTCGGACATCGGCTGCGCGGCGACCGCGACCACCCGCAAGCCTTCTTCGTTGAAGGCCGCGGTCACTTGGCGGATGCGCGCCAGCAACTCATCGGTCAGCGCTTCATTGGTGTCGCCGTGGCGCACCCGGTCGCACACCGACAGAATCTCCTCCACCGCGCCTTTACAGATCAACAGGTGCGGCTGGCCTTGCTCGGCCACCACCACCGACATCCGGCGACGGTTGAAGTCGAACGGAATCTCATCGACCTTCTGGAACGCGGTGGCGACTTTCAGCTCGCGATGCACCTCCACGTGCTCCAGCACCGCCACGTCCAGCAGGTTTTTCAGGCCAGTCTGGTAGTAACTGTTGAGGTAGGCCATTTCCAGCACGTCGTCGGATTCTTCGCCCCACACGTCCACATGGCGCGCCAGGAAAATCTTGTCCTGGGTCAGCGTGCCGGTCTTGTCGGTACACAGCACGTCCATGGCGCCGAAGTTCTGGATCGCGTCCAGGCGCTTGACGATGACCTTCTTGCGCGACAGAAACACCGCGCCCTTGGCCAACGTCGAGGTAACGATCATCGGCAGCATTTCCGGGGTCAGGCCCACGGCAATCGACAGCGCGAACAGCAGCGCCTCGGTCCAGTCGCCCTTGGTGAAACCGTTGATGAACAGCACCAGCGGTGCCATCACGAACATGAAGCGGATCAGCAGCCAGCTGACTTTGTTGACGCCATGCTGGAACGAGGTGGTCGCACGGTCAGTGGCGGTGACGCGCTGGGCCAGCGCGCCGAAATAGGTGCTGTTGCCGGTGGTCAGAATCACCGCCGTCGCCGCGCCGGACACCACGTTGGTGCCCATGAACAGGATGTTTTCCAGGTCCAGCGGGTTGCGCGTCTTGGCGTCCTGCTGCTGGGCGAACTTCTCCACCGGCATCGATTCGCCGGTCATTGCCGCCTGGCTGACGAACAGGTCCTTGGCGTTGAGCACGCGGCAGTCGGCGGGGATCATGTCGCCGGCCGACAGCACGACCAGGTCGCCCGGCACCAGTTGCTTGATCGGCAGTTCAATGGGTTTGGCCGCCTCGCGACGCAACACCGTCGCGGTGTTGCTTACCATGGCCTTGAGCGCGTCGGCAGCCTTGTTCGACTTGGCCTCCTGCCAGAACCGCAGCAGGGTCGACAGCACCACCATGGAAAAAATCACCGTGGCGGCCTTCATGTCTTCGGTCAGCCAGGAGATTACCGCCAGCAAGGTCAGCAGCAGGTTGAAGGGGTTTTTGTAGCAGTGCCACAGGTGGACCCACCAAGGCAGCGGCTGCTCATGCTCGACTTCGTTGAGGCCGTATTGCTCCCGTAGCGCGTCGGCTTCCTGGGCGTTCAAGCCTTCGGCATGACTGCCCAGGGTGCCCAGCAATTGCTCCGCGCTGCTGTTGGCGGCGACCACCAGGGTCTGCGCCAGGGTCGGCGGGACTTCGCGGCTGACGCTGGCGTCGGTGACGCTGTCGAGCAGTGCCAGGCGCCGGAAATGCCGGGCGATATGCCGGGTCCGCAGGAAGCCGGCGAAGAACTCTTTCAACAGAGTGAAGTTCATGGTGTTACTCCTGCGCGAGGAAACCGTCGTGCAGGTACGGCCGACGGCACTGCGCCCAATTAAGAAGGCACAGCCAGCCTGGCCCGCCTGCCGCAAAAAGGCAGGCGCGTCCATAGCAGCCTGAGGTGAATCAGGTGCTGGTCAGCGTCGATGAGAGGGGATCAGGACAGGCGCCAGAACTGGTCGCTGCCGGGATGCCGCTTCTCGCTGTTTGGCGAGACAACGGCATCGAAAGAATGCGCGTTACCTTGCCAAGTCTGTGCCGGTTACCGAAACCGGCCGACAACTGTCACTTGAACAAGTACCCACTGAGGGTCTCCGCTATTGATGAAAACGCGCGAAGCTTACGCCCCGATTACAGGAGAGTAAACCACAGGAAAGTACCTACATGATGAATAGGAGGATTCTTCAGGATGGGTTCAGAAACCCCTATCTTGAAGCCCTTCGAAGCTTAAATGTGGGAGGGAGCAAGTCGAGTCGTCGCACCGCCCCTCCCACAGGTTGAATGGGTATATCGGCAACTAAGGTGCAACGGGCCGATCTCCCGGCACCCGGACCAAGTAATCATGCACCTGCCCACCCGCCAGCGCCTTGACCTGAATCGACACCGTATTGAGTTGCCGCCCCATCCTGATCCCCTCGCGAGTACGCACTGGCACATAGCCCAGTTTGGGCCAGAAGCGCTCGGCCTTGTGATTGCCAACCACCACCGTCAGGCGCAGCCACTCGGCCCCCCGCGTGACGGCCCACGCTTCGAGGTCTGCATGCAGCCGCTGCGCCAGCCCGCTGCCATGCAGGCGCGTATCCACCAGCAACAAGCCGATATGCCACACCCCGGTCGCGAGCAAATCCGCCGCGATATTCACCACGCCAACCAGTTGGTGTTCGCTATCGCGATAGCCCAGCCAATACATCCGGCTGCAACACCAGCCTGCCGGCAACTGGCTCTGTAATTCCTCGCGAGCTTCGGTCGGCGTGGCCGGTTCACCGTTCACCGCCAGGAAGTAACCCGGCGACCGTTCAAAAAAAACCTGCAGCTCGGCTTCATCAGCGTCCAGCAGCTCAACCACCGCGACGCCCTCGATGGAACAGCCAGGTAACGCGTGCAAATCAACGTCCATGTTCAGTCGCCCTCAATCATCGCGCGTCAGCACTTCCAACAATTCAATTTCAAAGCGCAAAGGGCTGTTGGGCTTGATATGCACGCCCATCGAGCGCTCGCCATACGCCAGGTGCGCCGGCACGAACAATGTGCGCACGCCGCCGACTTGCATGCCCATTAACCCCTGATCCCAGCCCTTGATCACGCGGCCCGTTCCAATCACACACTGAAACGGCTTGCCCCGTTCCCAAGACGAATCGAACACCGTGCCGTCTTCCAGGGTGCCGGTGTATTGGGTGGTGATCAACGCACCCTTGACCACGGCCTTGCCGGTGCCTGGGCGGATGTCGGTGATCTGGAGTTGTTCGTCGCTCATGGGGGGGACTCTCGTTGACTGCGCAAAGGCTGGGTTTTCCCAGAATTAGCGGGGGTTGGCAAGTGTAGGAAGCGTCGGATCAATGACATTTCTCTTTAACCTGCGGGGCGTTTCCGCCGGCTGGGCAGCACCTCGCGCACAGGCGCTATTTCGAGATCGCACTCGGTGAACATAATCGGGGGGGGGGGCGATAAATCGAACGCTGGAGTACATGCAGTCCCGTTCGTCCAGCAAGAGCCTCCATTGGAGGGGGGGAGCAGGTCCCATTATCGTCGTTCGTCATACATCGCCCTAGTTGATTGACTCGCACCTACGAAAGACCGCGAACCACCCTAATCGAAAATCACATTCTGCTTATTTCCTGTCTCGAGTATTCAAGCTCAACCTATAGAACACCAATCAGCACTGAATAGGGAAAACAGTATGACCATAGGATCTGACTTTAACTATCCCGCGGATATAGCGCAACAGCATCAACGAGGCAAGCGATCCAGCACTAACCACTGGAAAGCTAGATTCCCTAACCCGCCAGACTTATGCTTTGACTATCGCACCCTGGTAGAGCAAAAAAATGGAGTCGCCATAGCGACTGAAACCAATCATAAAATCGGCATCATAGGTGCTGGCATTACAGGTTTAACGAGCGCACGGGAGCTACATAGATGTGGTTTCACAAACATAACTTTACTCGAAAAATCAACGCGCATTGGTGGCAGACATTTCACAGCGCTCGGGAGCAATAACACCAGCACTGTTGGCAGGCCGCCTTTTGAAATGGGTGCAATGAGGATGCCTTTTTTCAACAAATCAAATGAGTCACCCAAAGACGGGCGCTCACTCATGGCCTATTACGCTAGCGAATTTAATCTGACTCACTCAAATTTCCCAAACCCTGGTAGCCCTACGGTTCGATCAACTGGAATATATCTGCGGGAAGGCAGTATAGATGGAAACAGCCAGCCAACAATGCTGATCTGGAAAAATATCGACGGAAAAACTCCGCCGCCTGGCGATACCCTAGGAGCAGTTTTTGCAAAATGGAAAACATTCGCCGAACGTATGACCATGAAAGTCAGCGAGCACTATGGCACTGAGCTCTGGGAAAGTATGTGGTCAGCCATAGTTAAAAAATACGAAGGCATTTCATTTCGTGATTTAGTTAAAATGCCAACCATAGATACGTGGTATCAAGGTGACCCTGGTCATTTCGGCGGGATGGGCATGACTGCAGATGAGTCTGCTGTTTTTTACTCCATCGGAATTGGAGATGGCAGTTGGGGGGCATTCTATGACGTCTGCTCGCTTTACCCACTACGCACAGCTATATTTGGATTCAGCAGTCACCTACAGTTGATCCATGGACGGGTAAATGCGGATGGTGCCCCCATAGCTTCACCGTACTTGAACGCAATAGAAACCGTGGATTCGAAAGGGCTTAAATTCAACAAGCCAAATTACATTGGACTTGGCGCTTTGGCGGAATCTCTGCTTTTCATAAAGCCAAATGAGACCCGCGAATCATTATACGAGCATTTGGTTAATCGTGAATCTGGATTGATCACCAATAGTTCAGTAACAAAACTAAAAAAGCTTACCAATGGAAAAATACGAGTACATTATGACTGGAACACTTCACTGCCAGAAATGACGGAGAAGCATTTCATCGACTTTGACTCCGTGATAGTGACGCTCCCATCCTGGCTGATAGAGACACAAATTTTACTAGAGGGATTCAATCATGAAATACTTCCTTTCGAAATAATAGCAGCCTATAAAACCGCTCACTGGGAAACCAGTTGCAAGGTATACGCCCCACTTAAAAAAACCTTTCTCTCAAATAACAACACCATTCCTCAAGCCATAGTAACTGACAGCTTCATACATGACGTTTACACCTATCGCTACAATGACAATAGCGCTTACGATTGCATCCTACTCAGCTACACTTGGGAAGATGACGCAACAAAGCTATCGCTATTCAGCGACAACGAACTTGTCGACAAATGCATAGAAGAGCTCGACAGAATCCTCTTAAAGTCAACAAACATAAGGCAAAAAATATCCCCCTATATAGGACGGAAACAGGCAGTCGTTCAACGATGGATGAATGACAAAAACTCGCTTGGCTGTGCGAAACTTTACCGGCCCGGCACCTATTATGACGCTGTGAGCCTGATGAAATACAACAGAGACTTTTCTCACAAGTCGGGGCTTTATTTTTCCGGCGAGTCTTTCTCTGTGGATGCAGGCTGGACTGAACCCTGCTTCAGGTGCGCCATTGATGCAGTGATCAATATCTGCAGTAAAACCCACTCAAAATTTAATGGCGGCTTTAGCATGCAAGACTACCCTGAATTTCAAATCGAAAACTAACAAAGCCAGAGAGATGGACTACAACACAACAAGAATCATCTGACTTCCAATTAAACATTTTATCGCCTCTTATAAACATTCAACCACCCCGGTTGCATAACAATAAGAGGTCACATCCATGAGCGAACCAACAAGCCCCGCCCGCATCGCAGTCATTCAACTTGACCCCCAGGTTGGCATGGCAAATCGAGCCGATAATCTGCGTCAAAGTCTTGCACTCGCCACCGAAGCCGCAAAAGGCGGTGCCACTCTGATCGTGCTGCCTGAGCTTTCCAATTGCGGATATTTTTTCAGCAGTCGTCAGGATGCCTTTGATCACTCCGAGGCGGTTCCAGACGGTGTCAGTGTGCGGGCTTGGATAGACTTTGCCTGCAGCCATCAGGTGTACCTGGTAGCCGGTCTGAGCGAGATAGACAATCGCCAGTTGTTCAATACCGCCGTGCTGCTCGGCCCCAGTGGGTTTATCGGCAAGTACCGCAAAGCTCATTTGTGGAATTTAGAAAAGCTTTGGTTCACTCCTGGCGATACAGGCTTCCCTGTGTTTGAAACGCCGATCGGTCGAATCGGTCTACTGATCTGCTGGGACATTTGGTTCCCAGAGGTGCCGCGCATTCTCAGCCAGCAAGGCGCCGATATCATTTGTAGCCTGAACAACTGGGTGTGGACACCGCCGCCGCTGTTCGATGAGGCTGGCAAATGCATGGCGTCATACCTGACGATGACCGCCGCCCATGTAAACAACGTGTTCATCGCTGCCGCCAGCCGCGTTGGCGAAGAACGGGGTGCCCGTTACCTCGGATGTTCGTTAATTGCCGGGACCAATGGCTGGCCAATCGGCGCAGTGGCTTCGGCCGACCACCAGGAAATTCTGTTTGCCGACGTCGATATCACCAGCGCCCGTAGCGCACCAATCTGGAACAACCTTAACGATCTGCATCGCGACCGACGCAACGATCTCTACGATCAGATGCTCGGATATTCGCAACATCCTGCTCTACCGCGCTAACCGGAGGGCACATCATGGAAACTCTATTTGCCAAGACATCACCTCTGCGTTCCCGCGCGGATATCACGGTTCTAACACTTGGGTTTATCAGCATATTGCTGGTGCTTTGGGTTGCAATTAGTCATCGGGGTTCCTGGCCGGGATATAGCGAGATGGTTGCGAGCCTGCCTAGTTCTACCGCCTGGTTACGCTGGGTGCTGGGGGATATCAGCGAAGTTGCCTTTTATAAACATGAGCTTGCTTCTCTCGGCCTGCTAAGCGGTGCATACATGGCCTGGTGGGCGAGCAAGCGCGGAAAATCGTGGCAAGGCTTTTCCATTTCCTACGGAACAGGATTGTGGCCTTGGCTCGTGACCAGTTCGTTGTTGGGGCTGCTACTGAGCAACTTGCTGTGGGGTTGGACCGTAACTGCCGGGACATGGCAACCGACATTCGCAGCATTCGTTTCACTGCCGGCGGCGATGGTGCTGATGTTCGGCGGCGGTTGGAAGGTAACGCTCAATGGTGCAGTGCTGGGGGCGTTGCTGGTGACGCCAATGTGCTTGTTGATCGTGAACTTCGTTTGCGCACCGTTCGGGTTGCCTGTGGTGATCGGCAATGTGCTCGGCATGGCCGCTGGTAGCGTCATCGCGTTTGAAATTTGTCGTCGGCTGCCCTCGCTGGTACGTTCGGACTACATAGCACCAGTCAAACCAATGCCTGCCAAACCGCCCACCTATGGTGTGGTCTGGAGCCTGCGTCGGGTGCTGGCGGACTTTTCAGAAGCACCTTTTTTCGGGAATGAACTCGCTAGTCTTGGGCTACTGGCAGGTGTGTTACTGGCGTATGCTCTGAATCCCATCAGTCCGGCTTATGGATCAGGCTTGCTTATAAACCTTATAGGTGCGCAGGCATTGACGTCAGCAATCGGTGTGGTGATCTGGCGATATCAGTGGATCAAAAAGGGCTGGTATCCGACCTATGTTCCATTGGTGTCAGTGGTTCCTGCCGCCGTGTTGACTTATGGAGGTAGCTGGATGGTTATGGGCTCTAGTGCACTCCTGGGGGCATTGATCGCACCGCCGTTAGCCTGCGCAATTGCAGGGCGGTTGCCCGCACATTTTCATCCTTACATAGGCAATGTGATCGCAATGGCGATGAGCACACTATTGGTGGTACCGCTGGTGGGCTGGTTAGCCTCAGAGTAAAGATTTTCCCCATGCTACATTCCTCATGTAGCGTGGGAACGATCAAAAAACTCCACCTCATAATCATTGCCAAAACCTGCTTCCCCTCCCGTACTCAAATCATTCCGGTACCGCACTTGGTGAACATGGCCTGTGTGATGGTCGACCGTTCGCCGGAGTGCATGCAACCGCGCTGAACCAAGGGGACGCGTTGTGATGAGGGACGATTGCCTCACCACAACAAAAGCAATCACCGCCTCAAAGCTCAAGGCCGGATAGTAAGGTTTTGTCGCGAGAGAGCAGACCTAGTGTCTGCAATACGTCATTGACGGCGCCGACAACGCCCACATTTTTAGGCTGGGGCTTCCCATCGACAACATCCTTCAACGCTGTCAAAAACTCCACCCGGCCCGAATCGACCTTATCGGATTTGCTGTCCTTGGATGAGATACGGCACTGGGCAGTATTAATCTCTTTATCAAGGTAAGCGCTAAATTCAGACTTTTTCATTGTCAGTTTCCTTCTTCAACAATGCGTGAGGGCACACGCAGCAGCTTAAGAAGCTCACTGCATCTTGCCTACTGTCAGAGTTCACAGGTCTGTACCAGTTGCCGGGTGTCGCTCTCACAACCAATGCCAAAACCGGCTCCAAAACCCGCGCCCCAAGTCATTCTTGCAGCCCGCATATTGCTGCGCATACAACTGCGAACGGGCCTGCACCTTGCTGGCCACGGGAGGTAGCCAGGCTTTGCCGGCGTAGGTGCGCTGGCGATAGCCGCCCCAGCCTTCGTGGTAATTCAGGTATTGGCCGTAGGCGTCGTACTTGTACACACCGTTGAGGGTGTAGGTCTTGTCCATGTACCAACCGACGAAGTCGATGGCGTCGTCGAAGTCCTGGCGACTGGCACCGCTGCGGCCGGTGCTTTTGCGGTAGTCGTTCCACACTTCATCCTTGGCCTGGGCGTAGCCGGCGGCGGTGGAGACGCGGCCCCAGGGGATGATCCACAACAGGTAGTTACGCGGGGCCTTGGCGTCCTGCCGGAAGGCCGACTCCTGGTACATGATGGCGAACGGTAACTGGATCGGCACACCCCAGCGCTTTTGGGTAACTTGGGCGGCGTCGTACCAGTCCGCCTTTTCGCGAAAGATGCCGCAAAGGTCGTTGGGCGTGCGTGGCGGCGAGGTGCCGCAGGCCGCCAGTAGAGAAGTGAGTATTAACAATCCGACGGCTTTGCCTGCGCTCAAGATGCACCTTTGCGGGATACGCTAAAAAGGCCGGCATCTTACGCCTTCAATGCGGCAGGTGGAAAAACAGCCTCGCCAACGGGCGCCAGGTCGCACGGCACAATTGCTCTGCACTATCCCAAAGCCCGGGTGTCGTAACTCCCATGTGCCCATTCCCCGGAGAAACCATGAGCCAGGACGTCCTCGCCAAAGAAACCAATCGCCGCCAATTGCAGCAGATCATCTCCGGGTTGTCCGACGGGGTGATCTTGGCCGAGGTCGACCAGACCATCCTCTGGGCCAACGAGGCGGCGCTGAGCATGCACGGGGTCAGTGCGGTCGAGCACCTGGGCGCGAACAATCAGGCGTATGCCGAGCGGTTCGCCTTGCGCTATCGCAATAACCACCCGCTGTTGCTGGACAGCTACCCCCTCAGCCGTTTGGCCGCCGGCGAAGAGTTCAGCGACGTGGTCGTGGAAGTCACGTCCACCGGCGACGGTGAGCGCAGTTGGGTCCATCGCCTACGCAGCCTGGTGCTGACCGATTCACGCGGTGAACCGGAGTTGCTGGTGTTGATCCTCAGCGACGCCACCGAATGGGCGAGCGCCGAGCAGCGCTTCGAGAAGACGTTCAACGCCAACCCCGCTCCCGCCGTGATCTGCCGCCTCAGCGATCTGCGCTATATCAAGGTCAACCAGGGCTTTCTGGAGATGACCGGCTTCAACCGCGACCAGGTGATCGGCCGTTCGGTGTACGAACTCGACGTACTCGAACACGCCGAGCGCAAAGACCTGGCCATCCAGCGCCTGGCCGAAGGTGCAACCATCCCGCAGATGCAGGCCGAATTGAGATTGCCCGAGGGCGGCAGCAAGTTGGTGATCGTGGCCGGCCAGCCGTTGGACATGAACGAGGAAGACTGCATGTTGTTTTCCTTCACCGACCTGGAGCCTCGGCGCAAGGCGGAAATCGCCCTGCGCCAGAGTGAGGAGCGCTTCGCCAAGTCGTTCCGCCTTTCGCCCGTGCCGACCCTGGTGTGCAGCGCCGCCAACCAGCAAGTGGTGGATATCAACGAAGCCTTCATGAACATGACAGGCTACACCAGCGAAGAGCTGATCGGCAAAGCCATCGAAGACATCAACTTCATCGACAGCGCCCAGGCCTGCGCGCAGTTGTTCGCCACCCTGAAAAAAGCCGGCAACCTCGACGGGCTGGATCTGAAGGTGCGCAAGAAAGGCAATGAGGTGATCGACTGCGTGGTGTCTGCCGATACCGTAAGCATCCAGGATGTGCCCTGCTACCTGCTGGTACTGATGAACATCACCGAACGCAAACGCTCGGAACTGGAGCTGGTGGCGGCCATCGAGGAAGTGATGCAGGACGCCTCCTGGTTCAGCCAGACCCTGATCGAAAAACTGGCCAACGCCAAAAGCGTCAACCGCCCCAACGTGCCGGGCATTGCCTTCACCGACCTCACCGCGCGCGAGCGCGATGTGCTGGGTTTGATTTGCGAAGGCCTGGCCGACAAAGAGATCGCCTCGCGCCTGAAGCTGGCGCCCAACACAGTGCGCAACCATGTGGCCACGGTGTATTCCAAACTGGGGGTGCATAGCCGCAGTGCGGCGATCGTCTGGGCCCGTGAACGCGGGCTGTTCGCCGGTGAATTGCGCCTTAAAAACAAACGTTGAACGTGCAAATGCACTAGTGCGGCTAGTGCGAATTCGCCTTATTGCATGTCGGTGTAATGCTTAACCTTCCGGAGGTGGACACAGGGTTTCGAGGCTGTGTCGTCCTACTCGACACCCGGAAGGAATTAGCATGTTTACCCTGTCTCAACTGCGAAATTGCATCGAAGAAGGCCTATCGCCGCTGACCTGCGAATTCACCTTGTGCCGCGACGCCTCGCTGACCCTCAAAGTCTTCGACGCCGAAACCGGCCGCGTCGACCTGGTAGTCACAGGGATCAGCAACAAACAGCTGCAGACCCCACAAGAAGTGGACAAGATGGTCGAAGAATTACGCTACGAGTTGCAAAGCAACCACCTGGGCAAACTCACCCTGGATGACTTGCCTTCAGCCTCGCACCCATGAAATAGAACACCCCGCCACCGATGATAAACGCCCCCAGCATGTAGAACATGAACGGAGCCGGCTGACTGGACAACACCAGCCCGCACAGCACCGGCCCCAGCGCGGCGCCGAGGTTGGACAGGTTCTGCGCCCCGTAATACATGCCACGCAGGTGGTCCGGGGCAATGCGGTCGATAAACATATACTCGGCCGGAAACACGACGATTTCCCCCACGGTAAACACCGCCATCGCCAGCACCCACCACAGCACGCTGGTGGACAGCGCAAAGCCGATCAACCCCAGCATGAACATGCTCAAGCCGAAGATCAGCCACTGGCTCAGATAACGGTGCGAGATGCGGCGACCGATCACGTATTGCAGGGCAATCACCAACACCGCGTTGGTCGTAAGCACGGCGCTGATGACCTTGTAGGTGTATTCAGCAGTGGTGGTGGTCACCAGATATTGCGACAGATAAGCCGTGAACTGGCCGAACACCACCGCACTAAGCAAGCCGCCAACGGTGAAGCACACCAGCCGCCGATCCTTTAACAGCACGCGGCCGACGGCTAGGAACGACACCGGCTTTTGCGTGGTATCGACAGTGGCCAGCGCACGATCGCCCCAGCGCCAGTACACCAGGAAAAACCCCGCCCCCAACAGCGCCGAGAGCATAAACGGCAAGCTGATATCCAGCTTGGCCACCATCGCGCCAAAGAACGGTCCCAGCGCATAGCCGATATTGGTCAGGGTGTACTTGATGGAAAACACTTCACTGCGCCCGTCTTCCGGCAGGAGGCTGGCAAAGCCGGCTTTGATCGCAATATCGATGACCGCGTAAGCCAGGTTGATCAAGATCAGGCAGCCATAGAACGCCCAGATATTCTGCGCGAGCAGCGTGCCGATAAAGCCCACCACAAACAGCGCGCTCAAGCCCAGCAGCAACCGATAGCTGCTGATGCGATCGACGAGAAACCCGCCGTACACGCTGAGCAACGATCCGACGATCAGCGAACTGCCGATCACCAGGCCGACCTGGATGATGTCCAGGGCAAAGTGTCGGGTGAGGTAGATAACCAGGTACGGAAAGGTGATTGCCTTGGCCAGCGTCAGCATCAACGTGGCGGACAGCAACAGGTTCACGGTGCGGGGGTAGTGTCTTAGTGTGGCAAGCATCCTGCTCTCATTCCATTAAGGTAACGCGACCATTGCAGCCGGTTACCTTACCCCAGGAACCTGAAAAAAAGCAGGCGTTTCCAGCGGATTATTGCGTGACCGGGGTGATCTCGAGGATGGTGCCGTTGGTGGTTTTGAGCAGCACAAACCTATTGCCGACACGGGCCCATTGGCTGTCCTCTTCGGGCTGCTTCAAGCCGCGTTTTTTCCAGTCACTGACCGCCAACTCCTTGCGCATCAGCATATCCGGCGCACGGTCGCCCTCTTTCAAGTCACGGGCATTGATGTTGGAAGGCTGCACGGTTTCCTGCGGGGTATCACCGGCCTGCACGACAACGCTGGCGGTGGACAGGCTGGCAGCGACCAGCAGGCAGGCGACGAGGGATTTGGACTTCATGGGTGCTCCTTCAAGTAATGAGGCGTACCCAGGTTCCGACCGCAGTCGTGTGGAATCATTCAGCCCAAAGCCGACCTCTTGGCTTCCCCCGCCCCCTGTGGCGAGGGCGCTTGCTCCCGCTGGGCTGCGCAGCAGCTCCAAAAGGCCCGACCCCGAACCACCCGGACAAACGCGATGAATGGATGAGGCCAGCTTCGCTGCCCAACGGGAGCAAGCTCCCTCGCCACAAGGTGTTCGCCGCAGCGCCTGCGCCAGTGCGAATAAATGCTGCCCAACGCCATCACCCATTGCCATCGTGAAAATATTCATGTAATTTTTCATGAAATTTAACGAAATAAATTTCATGAACCAGCAAGAAGAACTCGAAGCCCTCGCGATCCTGATCCACGACCTGCGCAAGTACAAGAAACTCACCCTCGCGCAATTGGCACAAAAGATCGAGCGTTCGGTGGGCTTCCTGTCTCAGGTCGAACGCGGCCTGTCACGCCCGACCGTGGCGGACCTGACCGCCATCAGCCACGCCCTTGACGTGCCCACCACCTATTTCTACAGCCTGAGCAAGCCCAAGGCCATCAACTGGGTGACGCGCCCCAACGAGCGGCGCACGGTGTATTACGCCAATGGCATCACCGACATCCTGGTCTCCCCCAGTATGAACGGCGCATTTTCGATGCTCGACAGCCTGTTGGCCCCCGGCGCCAACAGCGGTGAGCAGACCATGAGCGACCGCGCCGAGCAGGCCGGTTTTGTACTGGAGGGTGAGTTGACGCTGTGGCGGGAAGGTGAAGCCGATTCGGTCACCCTGCGCCAAGGCGACAGTTTCCACCTGGCCAGTTTCGCCCGCTGCCGCTACGCCAACCTGACCGAACTGCCCGCCCGCGTGCTGTGGGTTTACAACTAGGAGCTACACCCGTGAAAAGCCATTCCTCCACGCTGCTGGCCGAAGTACGGAGCTTTCGCCAGAACCACCCCGACGTGCGTTACGTTGACCTGATCGCCCTGGACATCCCCGGGCATTTCTACGGCAAGCGCTACCCGGTGGAGATGCTGGAAAAAGTCGCCGCTGGCGGCCCGTTGAAGCTGCCGCAGAACGCCGTACTGCTGGGGGTTCAGGGCGGCTTGTTCAAGATCGGTGACTACTGCTTCAACGACGGCGACCCCGACGCCAACCGCCGCCTGGTGCCGGGCACGCTCACACCAGTGAGCTGGGAATCGCAGCCACTGGGCCAGATGCTGATCACCTCGGACGGCACGCAAGCGCCTATCGAATTCGAACCGCGAGAAGTGTTGGCCAAGGTCCTGGAACGCCTGCACCACAAGGGCATTCATCCGGTGGTGGCCTTCGAACTGGAGTTTTACCTGTTCGACAAGAAGCTCGACAACGGCCTGCCGCAATTCGCCCGCGACCCGTTGAGTGAGGACGCCGACGACCAGCCCAACCTGCATATCGAGCGACTGTCGCGCTTCAGCGAGGTACTCGACGATATGGCACAAACCGCCAAGGACCAAGGCATCGACATCACGGTGATCACCGCCGAACTCGGCCCCGGCCAGTTCGAGATCAACTTCGGCCACTTGGACGATGGCCTGCGCGCCGCCGACTGGGCCGCCCTGTTCTGCCGCAGCACCCGTGGCGTGGCGCTAAAACACGGCTACCGCGCCAGCTTCATGGCCAAGCCCTACCTGCAATTCCCCGGCAGCGGCATGCACGTGCATGTCAGCCTGTACGACGGCGCCGGCAACAACTTGCTCGCCGCCCATCAACAGCAGCCCCTGCGCCACGCCGTCGCCGGTTGCCTGGAGCTGCTGCCGCACTGCATGCCGATCTTCTCGCCGAACCACAACGCCTTCCGCCGCCTGGGTGGTACGGTCAACGCGGCCACCCGTGCGAGCTGGGGCTTTGAAGACCGCGATGCGTGCGTGCGCATCCCGGAATCCGACCCGCGCAACCTGCGCATCGAACACCGCCTGGCCAGCGCCGATGCCAACCCCTATCTGGTGTTGGCGGCGATTCTAGCGGGGTTGGAGCACGGGCTTGAAGCCCAGCGCGAACCCATCGCCCCACTCAATGATGACCGCAACAGCGGCAGCGACTTCCCCCTGGAAATGCTCGAGGCCGTGCGCGCCATGCAACATCAAGCGGTATTGCGCGATAAGCTGGGCGCAGAATTTGTCGACGTGTACTGCGAGAACAAACGCCAGGACCACTTGGCGTTTCAACAGGAGATCAACACGCGGGAATACCGCTGGTTTCTCTAACCCCCCATGGAATCACCGATGACCGACCAAAGCGCCCCGGCCCTCAAGGAAATCTTCAACCTCGAACGCCTGCAACACATCGCCACCGAGATGACGGCGGTGTACCCGGCGTTCGACGCCAATGGGTTTCTCAAGCACGCCAAGGCCGGGCTGGCCGAGTTGTCGGTGATGCAGCGCATGGCGCGGGTCAGCGACAGCCTGCATGCGGTGATCCCGCTGGACTACCCGCAGACCCTCAAGCTGCTCTATGCGCTCGCACCGCGCTTGAACAGCGGGTTTGTCAGCCTGTTCCTGCCGCACTACGTGGCGAGTCATGGCCGGGATGACTTCGAGCGTTCCATGGCTGCACTCAAATACTTCACGACCTTTGGTTCCTCCGAATTCGCGATCCGGCACTTCTTGCTGCACGACTTCCAACGCACCCTGGCAGTGATGCAAGAGTGGTCGCTGGATGACAACGACCACGTGCGCCGCCTCGCCAGCGAAGGCTCGCGACCGCGACTGCCGTGGTCATTTCGCCTGGCCGACGTGCAGGCCAACCCCGCGCTGTGCGCGTCGATCCTCGACAGCCTCAAGGCCGACAGCAGCCTGTATGTGCGCAAGTCCGTGGCCAACCACCTCAACGACATCACCAAGGACCACCCCGATTGGGTGCTCAGCCTGATCGAAGGCTGGTCGCTGGATAACCCGCACACTGCGTGGATCGCGCGCCATGCGCTGCGCAGCTTGATCAAGCAAGGCAACACCCGCGCGCTGACGATCATCGGCGCAGGAGCCAAGGCCGAGGTCAAGATTCATCACCTGCGCGTCACCCCGGCGGTGATCAAACTGGGGGAGCGGATCAACCTGACCTTCAGCCTCGAATCCACCGCCGCTGCGCCACAGAAACTGGTGGTGGACTACGCCATCGACTATGTAAAAAGCGCCGGCCACAGCGCGGCCAAAGTGTTCAAGCTCAAGGCCTTTACCCTTGGCGCAGGCGAGCATCAGCGCATCAGCCGCGAACAACATATCCGTGAACTGACCACGCGCAAGCACTACCCCGGCAAGCACGCGGTGCATGTGCTGGTGAATGGGGAACGGTTGGGCAGTGCGGAATTCGAACTGCGCGACTGACTCGGTTCAAGCAACACCACAGATCCAATGTGGGAGGGGGCTTGCCCCGATAGCGGTGATGAAGTCATGCATGTTTTGGCTGACACACTGCTATCGGGAGCAAGCCCCCTCGCACATTTTTGATCCGGTTTCTTCAGGTGGACTCGCCGAGCAACAGCGGCTGCTCACGCGCGCACAACTCCACCACGTAATCCCACAGCACCCGCAGCCGCACCGACTTGTGCAGTTCCCTGCGCGAGCTGATCCAATAACTGCGCTCAATCCCCTCCCCCGGCAGCAACGACACCAACTCCGTGTCACTGGCCGCCATAAAGCACGGCAACACAGCAATCCCCAGGCCGGAACGTGCTGCCTGGTGCTGGGCGATCACACTGGTGCTGTGGAACACCACCTTGGGGTTGCGACAGAAACTGCTGAGGAATTTCAGTTCCTGGCTGAACAGCAGGTCATCGACGTAATCGATCCAGGCATGGCCGGCGAGGTCTTCACGTTTTTCAATCGGCGGATTGCGCGCCAGATAAGCGCGGCTGGCGTAGAGCGCCAGGCGATAGTCGGTGAGTTTGCGCGTGACCAGTTGATCGACGCTGGGACGTTCGAGGTGGATGCTGATTTCGGCTTCGCGGTTGAGGATGCTGACGAAACGCGGCACGGCCACCAGCTCCACTTCCAACCCCGGATAGCGCTCAAACAACCCGCCCATGCGGCTGGCGAGAAACATCACGCCCAGCCCTTCGGCCACGCCCAGGCGGATCTTGCCCAGGGGTGCGGCGGTGTGGGTCAGTTCGTCTTCGGCCAGCAGCGCGACGTTTTCCATGGCTTCGGCATGTTTGAGCAGGGCCTCGCCGGACGGCGTCAACTCATAGCCGTGGGCGTGCTGCACGAACAACGCGGTGCCGAGGCTTTTCTCAATGGCCTCGATATGCCGCGCCACGGTGGCGTGGGTGGTTTTCAGGCGTTGCGCGGCGGTGAGCAGGCGGCCGCTGCGCTGCAACTCGAGAAAATACCGCAGGTCATTCCAGTCGAACATAGCGCCTCCAATCCGTGAGCCTGAGCCGCACTGTTTAAAAACGCACAGCGGCTGGGTAAAAACTAACATTTTTAAGACGAAAACTAACAACTAGGATGGAGCCAATAAGAAAAACAAGCGAGACCTCAGATGCCCACTGCAACTGCTGAATACGATTACATCGTCGTAGGCGCCGGCCCCGCAGGCTGCCTGCTGGCCAATCGACTGTCCGCCAACCCCGCCCACCGTGTGCTGTTGCTTGAAGCCGGTGGACGCGACAACTACCCCTGGATTCATATCCCCGTCGGCTACCTGTTCTGCATCGGCAACCCACGCACCGATTGGTGCTTCAAGACTGAAGCCCAAGCCGGCCTGCAAGGCCGTGCCCTGAGTTACCCACGGGGCAAGGTGCTCGGCGGTTGTTCGTCGATCAACGGCATGATCTACATGCGCGGCCAGGCCCAGGATTACGACGGCTGGGCAGCCGAAGGTAACGCCGGCTGGGCGTGGAAAGACGTGCTGCCGCTGTTCAAGCAAAGCGAAAACCATTTTGCCGGCGGTTCGGAATTTCACAGCGACGGCGGCGAATGGCGGGTTGAACAACAACGGCTGTCGTGGCCGATTCTGGATGCCTTCCGTGAGGCTGCGGCCCAAAGCGGCATCGCCAACATCAGCGACTTCAACCAGGGCGATAACGAAGGCTGCGGTTACTTCCAGGTCAACCAGAAGGCCGGCGTGCGCTGGAATGCGGCCAAGGCGTTCCTCAAGCCGATCCGCCGGCGGCCGAACCTGACCGTGTTGACCGACGTGGAAGTCGACCGCGTATTGCTGGAGAACGGCCGCGCCTCGGCAGTGCTCGGGCGTCAGCACGGCCAACAGCTCAGTTGGAAGGCGCGCAAGGAAATCGTGTTGTGCGCAGGCGCGGTGGGTTCGCCTGGCATTCTGCAGCGCTCGGGGATTGGCCCGGCCAACGTGCTCAAACCGCTCGGCATTGATGTGTTGCATGAACTGCCGGGCGTCGGCGGCAACCTGCAGGACCACCTGCAACTGCGGCTGATCTACAAGCTGGAAAACGCGCGCACCCTGAACCAGATCGCGGGCTCCGTGTGGGGCAAGATGGGCATGGGCCTGCGCTACCTGTATGACCGCAGCGGCCCGCTGTCGATGGCGCCCAGCCAGCTCGGCGCGTTTGCCCGCTCGGGCCCGGAACACACCTCGGCCAACCTTGAATACCATGTGCAACCGCTGTCCCTGGAGCGCTTTGGCGAGCCGTTGCACGCGTTCCCGGCGTTTACCGCGTCGGTTTGCGACCTGCGCCCGCAAAGCCGTGGGCGTGTCGATATTCGCTCGGCCAACCCGGCGGATGCGCCGCTGATCCAGCCCAATTATCTCAGCCATCCGCAAGACCTGCGGGTGGCCGCCGATGCGATTCGCCTGACTCGACGCATCGTCGCCGCGCCGGCCCTGAGCCCGTTCAAACCGGTGGAATACTTGCCCGGCGATGCGCTGCAAACCGAAGAGCAACTGCACGAAGCCGCAGCGCGCATCGGCACGACGATCTTCCATCCGGTGGGCACCTGCCGCATGGGCAGTGACCAGGACGCGGTGGTCGACGCGCAACTGCGGGTCCACGGCGTGCCGGGGCTGCGCATCGCCGATGCTTCGATCATGCCCCGCATCACGTCCGGCAATACCTGCTCACCGACGCTGATGATTGCGGAGAAAGCCGCGCAACTGATCCTTTCGCCGAACACAAGGAGCCTTGCCCCGGAGAGAGAACTGGTCCATGCAATCTGAATAGCGGCGCCACACCTGGCGCCGACAGTGGAACAACAATAAATAATCACTGTGAGGGATACCCGATGTCAGAACATGCTCAAACCCTGGGCTCGGCGGTCAGCGCGAGCACCGGTAGCGAATCGAGAAAAGTCATCTTCGCCTCGTCCTTGGGGACGGTGTTCGAGTGGTATGACTTTTTCCTCTATGGCGCCCTCGCGGCGGTGATCAGCAAACAGTTCTTTGCCGGGGTCAACGACACCACGGCGTTTATCTTTGCCTTGATGGCCTTCGCGGCCGGCTTTGTGGTGCGCCCGTTCGGTGCGCTGGTGTTTGGTCGCCTGGGCGACATGATCGGGCGCAAGTACACGTTCCTCGTGACCATCATCCTGATGGGCGTGGCGACGTTCTGTGTCGGCCTGTTGCCGACGTATGCCAGCATCGGTATTGCCGCGCCGGTCATTCTGATCGCCCTGCGCATGCTGCAAGGCCTGGCGCTGGGCGGTGAATACGGCGGCGCAGCCACCTACGTGGCCGAACACGCCCCCGCCGGCAAGCGCGGCCTGCACACCAGTTGGATTCAATCCACCGCTACCCTGGGGTTGCTGCTGTCATTGCTGGTGGTGCTGGCCTGCCGCTACTTCACCGGTGACCAGTTCGAAGTGTGGGGCTGGCGCATTCCGTTCCTGTTTTCCATCGTGTTGCTGGGCATTTCCACCTGGATTCGCATGAGCCTGCATGAATCGCCGGCGTTCCTGAAAATGAAAGAGGAAGGCAAGGCCAGCAAGGCACCGATCCGCGAATCCTTCGGCAAGTGGGAAAACCTCAAGGTGGTGCTGATTGCGCTGTTCAGCATCAACGGCGGACAAGCCGTGACCTTTTACGCGGCACAGTTCTATGTGCTGTTCTTCCTCACGCAGTTCCTGAAGATGGACCCGGCCCTGGCCAATATGCTGCTCATCATCAGCGTGGTGATTGGGGCACCGTTCTTTATCTTCTTCGGCTGGCTGTCGGACAAGGTCGGGCGCAAGCCGGTGCTGATGCTCGGCCTGCTGCTGGCGACCGCGCTGTACTTCCCGATCTTCAAGGGCCTGGCGCACTACACCAACCCGGCGATGGACCAGGCCAGCCGCCAAGCGCCGATCACCGTGCTGGCCGACCCGGCCACCTGCACCTTCCAGTTCGACCCGGTGGGCAAGGCGCGTTTTGATAGCCCGTGCGACAAGGTCAAAACCTTCCTGGTCAAGCAAGGCCTGCCCTACAGCAGCGCCGCCGCCCCTGCGAGCAGCCCGGTGCAGGTGAGCGTGGGCGACGTGCGCATCGATGGCTTTGACGAAGCGGCCCTGCGCGCTGCCGTGACCCTGGCCGGCTACCCGACATCGGCGGATGTGGCCCAGGTCAACAAGGTGATGGTGGTGGTGCTGATCGTTGTGCTGATCCTGATCGCGGCCATGTGCTACGGCCCGCTGGCGGCGCTGATGGTTGAACTGTTCCCGACACGCATCCGCTACACCTCGATGTCCCTGCCCTACCACATCGGCAACGGCTGGTTTGGCGGGTTCCTGCCGACCGTGTCGTTTGCCCTGGTGGTGTACACCGGCGATATCTTCTACGGCTTGTGGTATCCGGTGGTCGTGACCGGGGTGAGCCTGATTGTCGGGATGTTCTGCCTCAAGGAAACGCGGCACGTGGATATCGATAACAACTGACCCGACCTCCTGAACACCGTAGGTCCCCTGTGGGAGGGGGCTTGCTCCCGATGGCTTCAGTTATCTTTGCATTGACTGATAGGTCGCCATCGGGAGCAAGCCCCCTCCCACATCTGTTCTGCGGCGCCACACAAATTGCTGTACATCCATACAGATAATGGTTGCTCAAATCCCTCGGACTCCGCATCCTGCAAGGCATCAACCCGATCTGATGTGATGACCATGCGGCTGTTCCTCTGTGAAAAACCCTCCCAGGCCAAGGATATTGCGGCCGTGCTCGGCGCCACTCGCCGTGGCGACGGTTGCTGGCTGGGCAACGGGGTGACCGTCACCTGGTGCATCGGCCACCTGCTGGAAACCGCCCCGCCCGATGCCTACGACGCCAAGTACAAGCGCTGGGTGCTCGCCGACCTGCCGATCATCCCGGACAAATGGAAGATGCGGGTCAAGCCCAAGACCGCCAGCCAGTTCAAGGCCGTCAAGCGCCTGCTGGGCGAAGCCCAGGAGCTGGTGATCGCCACCGACGCCGACCGTGAGGGTGAAATGATCGCCCGCGAGCTGGTGGAGCATTGCCGCTATCGCGGGCCGATCCAGCGGCTATGGCTGTCGGCGCTGGACGACGCTTCCATTCGCAAGGCCCTGGCTGCGCTCAAACCCGGCGCCGAAACCTTCAGCCTGTACCACTCGGCCCTGGGCCGTTCCCGCGCCGACTGGCTAATCGGCATGAACATGAGCCGCCTGTTTACCTTGCTAGGCCGTCAATCCGGTTACCAGGGCGTGCTGCCGGTGGGCCGCGTGCAAACCCCGACCCTGCGCCTGGTGGTGGACCGTGACCGCAGCATCGCCGATTTCGTACCGGTGGCCTACTGGGCCATCGATGTCGACCTGCGCCACGCGCACATGACCTTCACCGCCCAATGGCGCGCCACCGACGACGCCTGTGACGATCAAGGCCGCTGCCTCAACCCGCAACTCGCCGGAGACGCCGCCGACGCCATGACCCACGCTGCCAGCGCGCGACTGGTGAAGTTGCGCACCGAACGCATGCGCGAGGTCGCCCCGCTGCCCTTCGACCTGGGTACGCTGCAGGAAATCTGCTCGAAGAAGCTCGGCCTCGGCGCCCAGGAAACCCTGGACATCGCCCAATCGCTCTACGAAACCCACAAGGCCATCACCTACCCACGCAGCGATTGCGGCTACCTGCCCTTGAGTCAGCATGGCGACGCGGCGAAGATCCTTGCCGCGTTGGGCCGTGCCGACGCGGCGGTCAACGAACTGATGCCGCATATCGATCCCCAACGCCGCTCGCGGGCGTGGAACGACGCCAAGGTCAGCGCCCACCATGGCATCATTCCCACCGGCGCCGGCAAGGATGTCGGGCAGCTCACCGGCAAGCATCGGGCGGTCTACACACTGATTCGCGCGCGCTACCTGGCGCAGTTTCTGCCCAACCATGAATATGATCGCACCCAGGCGGATTTCGACTGTGCAGGCCAGGCGCTGCGCGCGGTGGGCAAAGTCGTCATCGAAGCGGGCTGGAAGCGCGCGCTGCCCGAAGCCCTTGCACCGGCCAAGGGCCGTGAGGCGCCGGCACCGCAAGCCCTGCCGGCACTGGTGCAGGGCCAGGATTACGCCGTCGCCAAGGTCAACCTCAAGGACCTGTGGACCCAGCCGCCCAAACCCTTCACCGAAGGCGACCTAATCAAGGCGATGAAAAACGTCGCCAAGCTGGTGGAAGATCCGCTGCTCAAGCAAAAGCTCAAGGACACCACCGGCATCGGCACCGAAGCCACCCGCGCCGGGATCATCCAGGGCCTGCTGGACCGGGGCTACCTGATGAAGAACGGCAAGGCACTCTCGGCCACCCCGGCGGCGTTCAGCCTGATCGATGCAGTGCCCCGCGCCATCGCCGACCCGGGCACCACCGCGATCTGGGAACAGGCGCTGGACATGGTGCAAAGCGGCGAAATGAGCCTGGAAGAGTTCGTCGCCAAACAAGCGGCCTGGATGAGCAAGCAAGTGGCCCGCTGCAACGGCATGCGCATGACCATTACCGGCCCTGCCAGCCCGGCAGGCCGCGGCGCCACACCGTGGAAAAAGAAGCGCACGGCCGCACCCCGCAAGACGGCGGCCAGCCCGAAGCGAGCGAAAAAGCCGACAAGTACCGGGTAAACCATGAATAAACCCGGGGTATGACGTTTTTTGACGGGTTTAACGCCGCTTTGGTCCTTGCTACCGCGCGGGCCGTCTAGGATTCTGTAGGGGATTGCAGACGTCCCAACAACAATACCGGAGTGGCCGCCATGAAAACCGTCTCAGAAGTACTCAAAGCCAAAGACAAGCAAAACCAGGAAGTCCACACCATTGAATGGGACCACACCGTATTCGAAGCGTTAGTGGTGATGTCATCGAAAAATGTCGGGGCCTTGCCGGTCGTCAAGCAGGGCGAGGTGGTTGGCATCATCAGCGAACGTGACTACGCACGAAAACTGATACTCAAAGGCCTCTCTTCAGTCACCACCAAAGTCCATGAGGTCATGAGTTCTCCAGTCATAACGGTTGATGCCCATAAAACGGTCGAAGAATGCATGAACATCATGACCGACAGTCACCTGCGCCACTTGCCGGTGGTCGTCGACGGAAAACTGCTGGGTTTGCTCTCCATCGGCGATCTGGTCAAGGAGGCCATTGCCGAACAAGCCAACCTGATCAAGCAACTGGAGCAATACATTCGCGGCGAATAGGAGACCCCATGCTCGACTTGCTCGAACATCAGGAAGACCACCTCGATATCCTGCACCGGACCATGGCCGAACGGCGTTTTCTGGTGCTGACCGGGGCGGGAATCAGCACGTCGTCGGGTATCCCGGACTACCGGGACAGCGAAGGCATACGCCGGGGCAAGGCGCCGATGATGTACCAGGAGTTCCTGGCCACCCCACAAGCGCGCCGCCGTTATTGGGCACGGGCGATGCTGGGCTGGCCACGGGTGCGCATTGCGCAGCCGAACCAGGCGCACTTGGCTCTGGCCGCCTTGCAACACCGCCAGCGTATCAGCGGGCTGATCACGCAAAACGTCGACACGTTGCATGACCAGGCCGGTAGCCAGGATGTGATCGAGCTGCACGGCAGCTTGCATCGCGTGCTATGCCTGGATTGCCAGCGGCCCAGCGCACGCAATGTGATCCAACGGTTGATGGAAACCGAGAACCCCTACCTGGCCGGCGTCGATGCCGTGCAGGCACCCGACGGCGATACCCTGCTCGATCCTGCTTTTGAACAACGCTTTCGTGTGCCCCGCTGCCCCCACTGCAACGGCGAACGGCTGAAACCGGACGTCGTGTTCTTCGGCGAGAACGTTGCCCAGGCCACCGCCGCCAGGGCGATGGCGGCGGTGGAGCAAGCCGAGGGTTTATTGGTGGTGGGGTCATCGCTGATGGCCTACTCGGCGTTTCGCCTGTGCAAGGCGATGGTCGAGCAAGGCAAGCCGGTGATTGCCATCAATCTGGGCAAGACCCGTGGGGATGAGTTGTTGCAGATGAAGATCGCGGCGTCCTGCGAGCGGTTGTTGCCGCTATTGGCAGAGCGCCTGGGATAACCAGAACACTGCGCATCAAAAATGAGTGGGGAACCCGGCCAGGCTAACGAGCTCCGGCGACCCACCGCACAAAAAATGACGCCCAAGTCACACTTCCCCGCACGGCCCCGTCGCCACGACGATTTATGTAGTGATCAAAAATAATCACTACATAACCGTTGACGTAACCTTTTTGTCCTTGCATGATCTAGACGTCTCCCGGATCGGGAGCGTTGGTAACAAGCGTTTTGAACAAGCTCGTCTGACCGCCGAGCTGTTTTTTCCGGATGTGCACTGCCCACAAGGCAGATTGATGAAGCTGACCGACCCAAAGGGTTCGGTACAAGGAGCTCAAACGCTACTTGTCTTCGTTATGAAACCATTGCGTAGCAGTTCATCAGCAAGACTACATGCATCAGGTTCAAGACCCTGCCCGTATTCGGCAGACCGTCACTGACGCCCGGTTTTCGGAACCGGAGACAACTAAGCAGTTTTAACGAATCAATTGATAGATCGCCAACTGGTCAAGGGGCTTACACATGAATCTGAACAACCAACCAACTATCGAACAATTGGCTGAGATGTTCGCAGCGCAGAAAGACACACTCGACGACCATATCCTGTGGATTGGTAAATCGGGCAAAGTCCAAATTGACTGCCTGGCGCCCCATACCGAAGAAGCCGAGTTCGACAGAAATAACCGTGAACTGGCGGCGCGCCTGAAGGTGTACCGCCGTGGCCAGGGTTATGTTGGCAAGAAAGCTGCGGCCGATCGCAACTTTATCGAGCAGGTGTTCGACACACTTAACCACGCGTGGGTATCTTTCAAAGACAGCGCGCAAGTTAAAGTAATCGATCGCTACTCCTAAGTACAACTCAACTAATGTGGGAACTGGCTTGCCAGTTCCCACATTTTTTTATGCAACTTCAAAAGTTGGGGTAACGGCCTTTCCCCGCCTCATCGCGAAAAATATCAAACAACACCTGTGCCGCCGCCGACAGTTCATGCCCCGGTTTGGTCAACACACCAATCGGCCGCTCGATCACCGGATCGGTCAAGGTGATGCAATGGGCGCCCGCCTCCTGCATCTGCTGCGCACATAAGGCCGGCACGGCGCTGACGCCCAGGCCACTGGCAACCATCTTGCCCACCGTCGCCAATTGGTGACTCTCCAACGCCACCGGCAATTTCATCTGCAAGGCACCCAGGTGTTCCTCCAGCATTACCCGCACTGTAGAGGGTCGTTGCAAGGTAATGAACGGTTGCTCCAATAGGCTTTTCCATTCGATTTCAGCGCGCTGTGCCAAGGGTGAATCCGCAGGCACTACGGCAATAAAACGATCCAGGTATAACGGCGTAAACGCCAGCGACGAACCTTCGGACGGTTCGAACGCCACGCCCAACTCGACCTGGCGATCACGGACCATCTCCAGCACCTGTTCGTTGATCAGGTCATGCACCGTCACGTTCACATGGGGGTAACGCGCGCGGAATATCTTCAGGATCGGCGGCAACAGGTTGCCTGCAAACGACGGCATCGCTGCCACCGTCACCCGCCCGCGCTGCAGGGTGAAGCGCTGGCGCAGTTCATCCTCGGCGTTGTCCCAATCGGCAATCAACCGACGCGCCAGCGGCAACAAGGATTCCCCTTCAGGGGTCAGCGCGACATTGCGGGTATTGCGGCTGAACAAGCGCCCGCCCAGCCCTTCTTCCAGGCCTTTGATGGTCAGGCTCAGTGCCGATTGAGAGAGGTGCAGCCGCTCGCAGGCAGCAGCAAAACTCAGGCTCTGTGCCACGGCCAGAAAGGCACGCATCTGTTTGACGGTCATGACGTTACTCCGGACGACGGCTCGACTATGCAGTTTTTTAAATCAATCAACCTTAAAAAACAACTTAACAAATCAATCCGTCAGCGCAACACTCGGAACATTGACTGGCCCACAAACAATAAAAGAGGTGCTATATGGCAGGTTTCGATAAACGCGTGGCGTCCTATGAAGAGGCACTGGCAGGCCTGGAAGACGGCATGACCGTGCTCGCCGGCGGCTTTGGCCTGTGCGGCATCCCGGAAAACCTCATCGCCGAGATCAAGCGCAAAGGCACCCGCGACCTGACGGTGGTTTCCAATAACTGCGGCGTCGACGGTTTTGGCCTGGGCGTGCTGTTGGAAGAAAAGCAGATCCGCAAAGTGATCGCGTCCTACGTGGGCGAAAACGCCCTGTTCGAGAAGCAACTGCTCAGCGGCGAGATCGAAGTGGTGCTCACCCCCCAAGGCACCCTGGCGGAAAAAATGCGCGCCGGCGGCGCCGGCATTCCGGCCTTCTTCACCGCCACCGGCGTCGGCACCCCGGTTGCCGAAGGCAAGGAAACCCGCGAATTCAACGGTCGCCCGTACCTGATGGAAGAATCCATCACCGGCGACTTCGCCATCGTCAAAGGCTGGAAAGCCGACCACTTCGGCAACGTCATCTACCGCCACACCGCCCAGAATTTCAACCCGCTGGCCGCCACCGCCGGCAAGATCACCGTGGTTGAAGTCGAGGAAATCGTCGAACCGGGCGAGCTGGAACCGTCGCAGATCCACACCCCTGGCATCTACGTCGACCGGATCATCTGCGGCACCTTCGAGAAGCGCATCGAACAGCGCACTGTCCGCAAATAATCCCTCCAGCCCGAAGAGAATAAGAGGAACAGCACCATGGCTCTCACCCGCGAACAAATGGCTCAACGCGTCGCCCGCGAAATGCAGGACGGTTTCTACGTCAACCTGGGCATCGGCATTCCGACCCTGGTGGCCAACTACATCCCCGAAGGCATGGAAGTGATGCTGCAATCGGAAAACGGCCTGCTCGGCATGGGCCCGTTTCCCACTGAAGAGACCATCGATGCCGACATGATAAACGCCGGTAAACAAACCGTGACCGCGCGCATCGGCGCCTCGATCTTCTCCTCCGCCGAATCCTTCGCGATGATTCGCGGTGGCCATGTCGACCTCACCGTGCTCGGCGCGTTTGAAGTGGACGTACAGGGCAACATCGCCTCATGGATGATCCCCGGCAAGCTGGTCAAGGGTATGGGCGGCGCCATGGACCTGGTGGCCGGCGCGGAAAACATCATCGTGATCATGACCCACGCGTCCAAGGACGGTGAGTCCAAGTTGCTCAGCCAATGCACCCTGCCGCTGACCGGTGCCCACTGCATCAAACGCGTACTGACGGACCTCGCATACCTGGAAATCGACAACGGCGCCTTTATCCTAAAGGAGCGTGCCCCTGGGGTCAGTATTGAAGAGATTGTCAGCAAGACAGCCGGTAAACTGATCGTCCCCGACCACGTTCCGGAAATGCAATTCCAGTGAGGACACATTCCATGCAAGACGTTGTGATTGTTGCTGCCACACGTACCGCCGTAGGCAGCTTTCAAGGATCGCTCGCGGCCATCCCGGCACCGGAGTTGGGCGCTGCCGTGATCCGTCGCCTACTGGAGCAAACCGGCCTCGACCCGGCCCAGGTGGATGAAGTGATCCTCGGTCACGTGCTCACTGCGGGCTCAGGCCAGAACCCGGCGCGCCAGGCGTCGATCCTCGCTGGCTTGCCCCATGCCGTACCCGCGATGACCTTGAACAAGGTCTGCGGTTCGGGCCTCAAGGCCCTGCACCTGGGCGCCCAGGCCATCCGCTGTGGCGATGCCGACGTGATCATTGCCGGCGGCATGGAGAACATGAGCCTGGCCCCCTACGTATTGCCCGCCGCGCGCACCGGTTTGCGCATGGGCCACGCCAAGATGATCGACAGCATGATCACCGACGGCCTGTGGGATGCATTCAACGACTACCACATGGGCATCACCGCCGAGAACCTGGTGGACAAGTACGGCATCAGCCGTGAAGCCCAGGACGCCTTCGCCGCCGAGTCCCAGCAAAAAGCCGTCGCCGCCATCGAAGCCGGCCGCTTTGCCGATGAGATCACCCCGATTCTGATCCCGCAGCGCAAGGGCGACCCGGTGGCCTTCGCCGTGGATGAACAACCGCGCGCCGGCACCACCGCCGAGTCGTTGGCCAAGCTCAAACCCGCGTTCAAGAAAGACGGCAGCGTCACCGCCGGCAACGCGTCCAGCCTCAACGACGGTGCCGCCGCCGTGCTGCTGATGAGCGCCGACAAGGCCAAGGCCCTCGGCCTGCCCGTGCTGGCGCGTATTGCCAGCTACGCCAATGCCGGCGTCGACCCGGCCATCATGGGCATAGGCCCGGTCGCGGCCACCCGCCGTTGCCTGGAGAAAGCCGGCTGGAACGTGGCCGACCTGGATCTGGTCGAAGCCAACGAAGCCTTTGCCGCGCAATCCCTGGCGGTGGCCAAAGAGCTGGAATGGGACGCCGACAAGGTCAACGTCAACGGCGGCGCGATCGCCATTGGCCACCCGATCGGCGCGTCAGGCTGCCGCATTCTGGTGACCCTGCTGCACGAAATGATCAAACGCGACGCCAAGAAAGGCCTGGCGACGCTGTGCATCGGCGGCGGCCAAGGGGTAGCCCTGGCCCTTGAGCGCAGCTGATTCAAGAGCAACACACGAAAAGGCCCGGCTCCACGAAAAACCGGGCCTTTTTTTCGCCTTCAGTCCGCACGCGCCACCGCAAACACCGCGTTCGCCCGCGCCACGATTTTGTCCCCCACCTGCAGACTCACCGTGGCAAATGCCATTTGCCGGCCACGCTTGTGATGCTCCAGTCGTACCACCATCCACTCCCCCACTTGCACCGCGCCCAGGTAATCCACAGTCATGCTCGCGGTAAGCAACGGCAACGGCGGCTCACTGGAAAACGCCATCGCATAGCCCATGCCGATATCCGCCAAGGTTGCCAACACCCCGCCATGCACCGTGCCACGGCCATTGGCGTGACGGTTGTCGGCGCGCAGGCCGATTTCCAGTTGCAAGCCTTCACCCCGGCAATAGGCCGGGCCTAACAAGTCGAGGAGCGGGCTGCTGCGCGGCAATGAGACAAAACCTTCGGGCACGGCGTGAGCGATCATCGCGGGTTCTTCCTTGGAGTCAGCCATGAGGTGTACCCCAGGCCCCACACAGCGACCATTATCATCAACCGCGCATATCCTCTGCGATGCCTGGGGCTAATTCACCAACCCCGTTCAGGAATGACCTCAGCGCTTCATACAGCGCTGATAGCGCTCATCTACGCGCTGGGCGAACCAGGCGGTGGTCAGGTTGCGGGTGATCTTCGGGCTTTTGAGCACAATGCCCGGCAGGATCGCCCGTGGCAGCGGTTTGCCCGCCGCTGTCTCGGCCAGGGCAAACACGCGTTTGTAGAGCGTGGTCTGCTCAAAATCCAATTGCTCGCCCTGCTCCAACTGACTGCGGATGCTGGGGTTGCGCATGTCCAGCCTGGCGCCGAGGGAACGCACCGCCAATTCGGTGCTGCCGGGCAGCAGCGAGCCGTAGCGGATCAAATCCCCGTCCAGCGCCAACTCGGTGCCTGAGACGCGGCTGACGGCGGCCTGGAACGCAGCGTTGCGGCTGGCGTACCAGCCAGCGTTGAAGTCGGCAAAACGGTATAGCGTCCGGTCATAACTCACCGGGTAGCCGAGCAAATGGACGATGCCGAAGTACATACCGCCACGTCGGGTGAACACTTCCCGACGGATCGTGCCGTCCACCGTGTAGGGATAACCCCGCGACTGCTTCTGCGCAAACTCGATGCTCACTTGCATCGGGCCGGCGGTGTGTACCGGGTTGAAACCACCAAACAGCGTGTTGCCCAACGGCACCATGCTGATGAAGTCATCGAAGATCCCGCTCAAGTCCTTCTCCGTGCGTGCAGCGCTCAACCGATCGGCGTAGGACTTACCGGTGGGCGAACGCAGTTGCAGTGCAGTGCGGACCAACACCGCCGGCACATGCACCTTACCGGCACGGCGCAGGATTTCATCCTGGGCGATCTTGCCCATATTCGGCACGGGGGGATCGACCTGGTAAGTGGACTCTTGCTCGGTCACCGCCAGCACGGCGCAGATGTTTTCGGTACTGGGGTAGATGTGCTGGGTGTCGAAAGCGGTGTAGATATCCTGGGCCCAACCATTGCGATCGGCGACCTTGGCGGGCAGCAGGCGCACGATCTGCGCCTTGACCTCGGCTTCGCTGCGCTCCGGCTGTTGCGGGCCGCGTGAGGTCGCGCAACCGGCCAGTACCAGCAAGGGCGTGAGACACAGGATCAGGCGGCGTAGATGCATGGGGCTTCCTTGGAGGGCGATGGGCCGGGCATTGCAGATATCGACCGGTAAGTCTAACGCGGGTTCGCCCTATGCCTCCCCTCGCCAACACAATGCGAATATGACAGGATTTGTCATCGACCATTCGTACAAGGAGTTTGAATGCCATGCTCAGCATGAACTTTTTCATCACCTGTCTGATCGTCGTGCTGGTCCCCGGCACCGGCGTGATCTTTACCGTGTCCACAGGCCTCACGGCCGGCAAGCGCGCCAGCGTGTTCGCCGCGCTGGGCTGCACCGCCGGGATCATCCCGCACTTGTTGGCATCCATCCTCGGCCTTTCCGCGCTGTTGCACACCAGCGCCTTGGCGTTCGAAGCACTGAAATTCGCCGGGGCCGCCTACTTGCTGTACCTGGCCTATGCCACCTGGCGCGATCGTTCGGCCTTTGCGATGAATGATGCGCCAACGACAACCACGGCGCGCAGCCTGATGCTGCGCGGTTTTTTGCTGAATATTCTGAACCCCAAGCTGACGATTTTCTTCCTGGCCTTCCTACCCCAGTTCGTCACACCGGCCAGCACGGCGCCGGCCTTGCAAATGCTGGTGCTAAGCGGCGTGTTCATGGCCATGACGTTTGCGGTGTTTGTGGTGTATGGCCTGCTGGCCAATGTGTTTCGCCGCGCGGTGATCGAGTCACCACGGGTACAGAATTGGCTGCGGCGCAGTTTTGCGGCGGCCTTCGCGGGGTTGGGGTTGAACCTGGCGCTTGCACAGCGCTGAAAAACGCTACAACCCACTGTGGAAGCGGGGGTTGCCCGCTCCCACAAGTGGGGTGTTTTAGATGCCTGCCAGCGCCAGGTCCATGGCGAAGTAAGTGAAGATCAGGTCCGCGCCGGCGCGCTTGATCGAACCCAGGGTTTCCCGCACCACCCGGTCCTCATCGATCGCGCCCGCCTGGGCCCCGAACTTGATCATCGCGTACTCGCCGCTGACCTGATACGCCGCCACCGGCAGGCGCGAGGCTTCGCGGATGTCGCGGATGATGTCGAGGTAGGCACCGGCCGGTTTGACCATCAGCGCATCCGCGCCTTCCTGCTCGTCCAGCAGCGATTCACGCACGGCTTCGCGGCGGTTCATCGGGTTCATCTGGTAGCTTTTGCGGTCGCCCTTGAGCGCGCTACCACCCGCTTCACGGAACGGACCGTAAAGGGCCGAAGCGAATTTGGTGGAGTAGGCCATGATCGGAATATGCGTGAAACCGGCGTCATCCAACGCCCGGCGAATGGCCTGGACCTGGCCGTCCATCGCCGCCGAAGGCGCAATCACATCGGCACCGGCACGGGCAGCCGCCACGGCTTGCTTGCCGAGGTTAACCAACGTTGCGTCGTTGTCGACATGGGCGCCATGCATCACGCCGCAATGGCCGTGGTCGGTGTATTCGCAGAAACAGGTGTCGGACATCACGATCATTTCCGGCACGGCATCCTTGATGATCGAGGACATGCGCGAGACCAGGCCGCGCTCTTTCCAAGTGTCGCTACCACTGGCGTCCAGGTGGTGGGACACGCCAAAGGTCATCACCGATTTGATCCCGGCGCGGGCATAACGCTCGATTTCCCCGGCCAGCTTTTTCTCAGGGATGCGCAGCACACCCGGCATGCTGGTGATCGGCACGAAATCATCGATTTCTTCTTCGACGAAAATCGGCAGCACCAGATCGTTGAGGGTGAACTCCGTTTCCTGAAACAAGCTACGCAACTCCGGGGAGCGGCGCAGGCGGCGTGGGCGGGCTTGGGGGAACTGGCTGGTCATGGCTGTCCTGAATATGGCTAAAAACTTTGGGGCGAAAGCGTATGCCCCCCGCGCCCGGCAGCACAAACGCCAGGCAACCAATAGTTTATTGCAATGCACGCAACAATTGCATTGATCTAGAGCTGTAGACGTCCTTCGATACACACCGCGACGGCACCGCCGACCCAGATTTCATCGTCCTGGCGCTCGATGCGGATACGCCCCGCGCGCCCCATCGCCGTGCCCTGGCTGACCACGTAGCGGCTCGGCGCCAGGCCTTCGCCCAATAACCATTGGGCCACCCCGGCATTCAAGCTGCCGGTGGCCGGGTCTTCGGGGGCTCCGTCGCCGGCGATGAACGCGCGCACTTCAAAGTGCGCGTCTACAGCGTCGCGCGCTGGATCGCAGGGTGCAATCACGCCCACCGCCAGACCGAGCAATTGCGCATAATCGGGCTGCAGATCGAGCACCGCCTGGCGGTCGGACAGCATCACCGCCAGCCAACCCGCGCCGTTGTCGACCCACTGGCTGCGCACAATGGCCTCGGGCGCCAGGCCCAACCCCAGGCGCACGCGCTCCAGCAACGCGGCATCCAGCGGGCCCGAACGCAACAACGGCGGCGCGATAAACGCCAGCTCATCGCCTTGGCGACGGATACGCACCAGGCCGATTTCACACTCCTGGATAATCTCCTCCCCTTGCGCCCCCCCCCCCGCCTGCAGCCACGCGTGGCAACTGCCCAACGTCGGGTGCCCGGCGAACGGCAGCTCCTGCAAGGTGGTGAAGATTCTCACCCGGTAGTCAGCCCGTGGATCGCGGGGCGTGAGTAAAAACGTGGTTTCGCTGAGGTTGGTCCACTTGGCGAAGTCGGCCATCTGTTGCTCGCTGAGGCTGTCGGCGCCCAGCACTACCGCCAGCGGGTTGCCTTTGAGCGACACGCTGCTGAAGACATCCAGTTGTTTGAAATCGAAAGTCGGCATGGGCTCAGCTCGGAATGTTCAAGCCACGGATCACCGCCGGACGTGCGACAAAGCCGTCCAGCGCGCGCAGCACATTGGGGAAATCGGCGATGCCGACCAAGTCGCCGGATTCGTAGAAACCGATCAGGTTACGGATCCACGGAAACGTCGCGATGTCCGCGATGCTGTAGTCGTCGCCCATGATCCAAGTGCGGCCCAGCAGGCGTTTTTCCAACACGTCCAGCAAGCGCCGGGACTCGGCGACGTAGCGGTCACGCGGGCGCTTGTCTTCGTAGGCCTTGCCAGCGAACTTGTTGAAGAACCCCACCTGGCCAAACATCGGGCCGATGCCGGACATCTGGAACATCAGCCACTGAATGGTTTCATAACGTGTGGCTGGATCTTCGGAAAGCAACTGGCTGGTTTTTTCCGCCAGGTACAGCAGGATCGCACCGGACTCGAACAGCGCCAACGGCTGACCGCCGGGGCCGTTGGGGTCGATGATCGCGGGAATCTTGTTGTTCGGGTTCAGCGACAGGAACTCGGGCGACAGCTGGTCCTGGGTCTCGAAGCTGACCTTGTGCGCCTCGTAGGGCAGGCCAAGCTCTTCGAGCATGATCGAAACTTTTACCCCGTTGGGCGTGGGCAACGAATACAGTTGCAGACGCTCCGGATGCTGGGCGGGCCATTTGCGGTTGATCGGGAAAGCGGCGAGTGAGTTCATCGGGATATCCCTCGGCGGAAAGCCCCCATGATAATCATCTGCCCGGTATCCTGCATGGGTCATCATTACGCAACATCCCCTCGCTAATCTCCCCCACGGGCGAACCAAAGCGGCCTCGCGGACTCTTAAGTGCGCCTGAACGGTGAATGGAGGCACCTTGCTATAACACTAGGAGCACCGCAGGACGCAGCATGCGTCACTGGCGCCGGGCTTGTCCGCCTTAATCCAACGCACTGAAGACTCGAATCTAATGACAATAAAGCCTCTGTGCCTTACGCGACGCCTCAAACGATATTCATACATCATATTGCCTTTGTTGCTGGTGGGCGGCGTCCTCGGCCTGACCCTGCAATCGCGCATCAGCAGCGCCGAGCCGGTGGACGGCGTGCAAACCCTGGTGTTCCTGCGCCACGGTGAAAAACCCGCCGGCGGCCTGGGCCAGCTCAACTGCCAGGGCCTGAACCGTGCGATGAACCTGGCCACCGTGTTGCCGGAAAAGTTCGGCAAGGCCAACTTCGTCTTCGCCGCCAACCCGACGCGCAATGTCGAGGAAGGCGAAAAAGACAATTCCTACAGCTACATTCGCCCACTCATGACCATCAGCCCCAGCGCAATCAAGCTCGGGTTGCCGGTGAACATCAAGTTTTCGGCGAATGACACCAGCGCCCTCGCCGACGAACTGGTGGAAAATAAGTACCACAACGCCATCATCTACACTGCCTGGTCCCATGGCTATCTGCCGGAATTGATCAACAAGGTAGCCAGTGAAGCGGTGGGCGAAAAGCACACCATCACCGAAGACTGGTCCGGTAATGACTACGACACGCTGTATGTGCTGACACTCACCTGGCATAACGGCAAGGCATCGCTGCTGAGCCGCAACTACAAGCAGGGCCTGAACAACGGCGAACAAACCTGCCCACCGGCGACGCAGGTCAGCGCAGATATCTGAAGGCTGGGCGATAGGGGCGTATGATGCGCGGCTATTGACTCATCTACGGATCAACACCATGTCCAACCTCGCCTCCACCCAGCCCAACCGGGGCTGGTCGTTCTGGTGGAAACCAGCACTGTTCGTGCTGGTCGCCTGCATCGGCCTTTACTACGTGAAGTGGTCTCCCTACTACTTCAAGGCATTTGTCGCCGCCGACAACCACAGCATCGGCGCCTCGATTCTCAATGACCAGCAAACCTCGCCCCTGGCAGCAGCGCTGGCCTATGCCCAGGTGTATTTCCTGGCAATCTGGAAAGCCGCCGTTCTGGCGGTGATCCTCGGCTCGTTGCTGCAAGTGTTGATCCCCCGCGACTGGCTGCTGCGCCTGTTCGGTCGTGCCGGGCTGGGTTCGACCCTGCGCGGCGGGCTGTTCGCCTTGCCCGGAATGATGTGCAGTTGCTGCGCGGCACCGGTGGCGGCGGGCATGCGTCGGCAGCAGGTGTCGGTGGGCGCGGCGCTGGCGTTCTGGATCGCCAACCCGGTACTGAATCCGGCCACCTTGGTATTCATGGGGTTTGTGCTGGGTTGGGGCTTCACGGCGTTAAGGCTGGTGGCAGGGATTGTGCTGGTGGTCGGCGTGTCCCTGGTGGCCCAGCGTATCGCGCGCCCGGAGCAAGTACCGGAAGCGGCGCTGGGGGCGGTGGCCGAGGCCAGCGTGATCGAGTCGCAACCGTTTTTCAGCCGCTGGTTGCGCACCCTGTGGCAACTGTTCTGGAGCACGATCCCGGTCTATATCCTGGCGGTGCTGGTATTGGGCGCGGCGCGGGTCTGGTTGTTTCCCCATGTGGATGGGGCGATGAGTAACAGCCTGCTGTGGCTGGTGCCACTGGCGATTGTCGGCACGCTGTTCGTGATTCCGACCGCCGCGGAGATTCCTATCGTACAAACCATGATGACGCTGGGCATGGGCAGCGGCCCGGCCGTGGCCTTGTTGATGACCCTGCCGAGCGTGAGCCTGCCGTCACTGCTGATGTTGCGCAAGGATTTCGACGCGCGGGTGCTGGTCACGGTGGCCGGTTTGACCATGCTGCTGGGCGTGGTCTGCGGCTTGATTGGAGCGGCGATTCTGTAGGTGGCGGGCGGGGTTGAGGGCCTTATTGCAGGCAAGCATCAACCTCGCAACACACCACGCTCGCGCAAATACTCCAGCACCGCTGCCTGCTCCCCGACAAACTCGATGCGCGCGCCTTTGCTTTCACGCTGGAAGGCGTACATCGGGTCGTAGTACTCGCGCAGCAACCCTTCGATCCATACGCGGTGCAGGTCCACAGCGCCGCTGCGGGCCTGTTCCGCCAGGGCGTCCTGCAGAATCGCCTGCAATCGCTGGAAGCGCTCGCCGCCCAGGCGCTTGTGGATATTGGCCAGGCTCTGGGTCAGGCGCTCACCAAACAGTACGTAGCCGGTTTCGCCAAATACCGCGATGAATTCAGCGCAAAGGTCGACCACGTAATCGCGCAGGATACGTTCGACCCGGCCTTCGACAGTGTCTTCCAACCACACCATCGCGAAGGTCTGCATGCCCTTGTGCAACGGCAACGGCAGCGCACAACTGCCGATCATGCGGCTTTCATCCTCGACCACAAACTGCTCGATGCCGCCCGCGCGTTTTTTCAGCAGGTCCACCGCCAGGCGGTTCTCGAAGTCGATGTTGGACGGTTGCACCGTGGCCCGCTTACCGAAGCTGGAACCGCGATGGTTGGCGTGGCCTTCCAGGTCCAGCGCATTGCGCAGTTGGCCGAGCACTTCGGTCTTGCCGGTGCCGGTCATGCCGCCCAGCAACACGAAGTCACACTCGGCGACCGCCTGTTCGACGGTGTCCAGCAAAAAGCCGCGCATGGCTTTGTAGCCGCCGCCGACGCGGGGGTACTCGATACCGGCTTCGGTTTTCAGCCATTGCTGCACGATCTGCGAACGCAGACCGCCACGAAAGCAGTACAGATAGCCGTCCGGATTGGCCTGGGCGAACCGCGCCCATTGCTCGATGCGCCCGGCCTTGATTGCTCCGGACACCAGCTCGTGTCCGAGCACGATAGCCGCTTGCTGGCCCTGCTGTTTGTAGCAAGTGCCGACCCGCTGACGCTCGTCATCGGTCATCAGTGGCAGGTTGACCACGCCTGGGAAGGCGCCCTTGGTGAACTCGACCGGCGCGCGGGTATCCATCATCGGGCGGTCGTTGAGGAAGATGTCGCGGTAGTCGGTGATGTCAGTCGCCATCAAAACACCTCTACCGCGTGGGTCTGTCGCTCAACTAATTCACCGATGGGCTCAAGGGTCAGGCCCAGTTCGCGGGCGATCGCATGAAACTCGGCGTCGCCCTCGGGCGTAACGGCGATCAACAGGCCGCCGCTGGTCTGCGGGTCACACAGCACGCGCTTGTGCAGCTCCTGCAGGCGCCCGAGTTTGCTCGCATAACTGTCGAAGTTGCGCAAGGTGCCGCCCGGCATGCAGCCCTGGTCCAGGTAGTCCTCGATCCCGGGCAGGCGTGGGACTTTGTTATATTCGATGCGTGCCGTCACGCCGCTGCCGTCAGCCATTTCCACCAAATGGCCCAAAAGACCGAAGCCGGTGACGTCAGTCATTGCCGTTACACCGGCCAATTTGCCGAAGCGGCTGCCAGGCTTATTGAGGGTACACATCCAATCACGAGCCAGACCAATATCCGTATCACGTAATTTGCCTTTCTTTTCGGCGGTGGTCAGGATGCCGATGCCCAGGGGTTTGGTCAGGTACAAACGGCAGCCGACGGTGGCGGTGTCGTTGCGCTTCATATGGCGCTTTTGCACGATACCGGTCACGGCAAGGCCGAAAATGGGCTCCGGCGCATCGATGGAGTGACCGCCGGCCAGGGGAATACCGGCCTCGTCGCACACGGAGCGGCCGCCACGGATCACTTCGCGGGCGACCTCCGGAGCCAATACATTTACCGGCCAGCCCAGAATGGCGATAGCCATCAACGGGTCGCCGCCCATCGCGTAGATGTCGCTGATCGCGTTGGTGGCGGCAATCCGGCCGAAATCGAACGGGTCATCGACAATCGGCATGAAAAAATCAGTGGTGGAGACCACGCCGCGCTCGTCGTCGATGGCGTACACCGCCGCATCGTCGCGCGAGGCGTTGCCCACCCACAGGTTCGGGTCAAGGTTCTGTGCGCCGCTGCCAGCGAGGATCACTTCCAATACCTGGGGCGAAATCTTGCAGCCACATCCCGCGCCATGACTGTACTGGGTAAGGCGAATCGGCTCGTTCATGGTGGACCTCAAGCTATCAAGTGCGCGGATTCTAACAGACGGCAAAAAGCCGGCGGGACTCTTACGAGCACAGCCGGCCTTTTTGGGGTTGCTGCGATTACTGACGAGCGGCCAGCAAACGCTTGTGGCGGTTGCGCCGGGCGATGTTCAAGCACTCGATCGCCGCCGAGAACGCCATGGCCGCATACACGTAGCCTTTGGGCACATGGGCACCGAAGCCTTCGGCGATCAGGGTCATACCGATCATGATCAGGAAGCCCAGGGCCAGCATCACCACGGTCGGGTTGTCGTTGATGAACTTGGCCAGCGGCTCAGCCGCCACCAGCATCACGATGACCGAGGTCACCACGGCAACGATCATGATCGGCAAATGCTCGGTCATGCCCACGGCGGTGATGATGCTGTCGATGGAGAACACCAGGTCGAGCATCAAGATCTGGCCGATGGCCGCAGCAAAGCCGATGGACACGGCATTGCTGGTGCTGGCCTTCTCTTCAGGCTCCGGGTCCATGCTGTGATGGATCTCGGTGGTTGCCTTCCAGACCAGGAACAGGCCACCGGCGATCAGGATCATGTCCTTCCACGAAAACGCCTGGCCGAAAATTTCAAACACCGGCGTGGTCAACTGCACGATGAACGCAATGGTGCTCAACAGACCCAGGCGCAATACCAACGCCATGCTGATACCGATGCGTCGGGCCTTGGCCCGGTGCTGCTCGGGCAATTTGTTGGTGAGGATCGAGATAAAAATCAGGTTATCGATGCCCAGCACGATTTCCATCACGATCAAGGTGGCCAGTGCGACCCAGGCGGTGGGGCTGGCGGCCAGTTGTACAAGGTAGTCCATAGATCAATCCTGACGTTGTGCTGGGAAATTAGGCTTCTTTACGCGTCGATTCAGACTCGTTTTGCGGCTGATCGTCTTTTTTCTGCGGACTGATCAGGCCTTGGGTCGCTTCACTCAACGCCTGCTCGGCGGCCTTATGGGTTTCGTCGATCACTTGCTTGGCCGACTCGGTGGCCTTGCCCATCACCTGTTGTGCGCTTTTTTCGACCTGATCACAGCCGCTGACCACCACCAATGAAAGCGCAAGCAACGATGCCGCGCCCAGGGAATTGAGTTTCATGATGTTTTCCTCGTTAGAACCATTGGGTCCAAATAGTGGCCCCTCGATAGCGACGCATTCTAGGCAGAGGGACACTTCAGGAAAATTCGTATTTTTCTCGCGTATACTTCGGTTTTAACGAAGTGTAGGCCGGCATGCTCAATTACCGACAGTTGCATTACTTCTGGGTGGTGGCCAAGACCGGCAGCATCGTGCGCGCCTGTGAGCAATTGAACCTCACGCCCCAGACCATCAGCGGACAGATCAGCCTGTTGGAACAAACCTTCGGCATCGCCCTGTTTCAGCGGGTAGGCCGCCAGTTGGAGCTGACCGAGGCCGGGCGCCAGGCCCTGCCCTACGCCGAGCAGATGTTCCAGACCGGCAATGAACTGGAGGCGATGTTGCGCGCGCAGCCGGATGAACAGCAGATCTTGTTTCGGGTCGGGGTGGCGGATGTGGTGCCAAAATCCATCGTCTACCGGCTGATCGCGCCGACGATGGAGCTCAGCGAGCCAATCCGCATCACCTGCCGCGAAGACAAACTCGAACGCCTGCTCGCCGATCTGGCGATCCAGCGCCTCGATCTGGTGATTTCCGACAGCCCCATGCCCACGCATTTGGACATCAAGGGCTACAGCCAGAAGTTGGGCGAATGCGGCATCAGTTTTTTCGCCACTCAAGCGTTGGCTGACCGGCACGGCGGCGTTTTCCCACAGTGTTTGCAGGGGGCGCCATTGTTGATTCCGGGGGCGGAGACGGTGGTGCGCAGCCGCTTGCTGCGCTGGTTTGCCGAGCAGCAGATCCAACCGAAGATCATCGGCGAGTTCGACGACAGTGCATTGATGCAGGCATTCGGCCAATCCGGCAGCGGGATCTTTATCGCCCCCAGCGTGATTGCCGATGAGGTGGTGCGCCAGTATGGCGTCGCGCTGATTGGCCAGACGGATGCGGTGACCGAGTCGTTCTATGCGATTTCGGTAGAACGCAAGGTCAAGCACCCCGGCATCGTGGCGATAACCGAAGGTGCCAGGCGGGAACTGTTCACCGCTCTGCCCTGAGGGTTCAGGCGCTGGTCGGCAGCGGTTTGGCGCTCATCAGCCACAGCGCCAGCAGGATCGACACCAGGATAAACCCCGACGCGGCCAAGCCCAGGCTGGCCAGGCCCAGGGTGTCGATCACATGCCCACCGACCAAGGCACCAAGACCGATACCCAGGTTGGCCCCGGCAATATTCAGCGACGCGGCAAACGCCGGCGCATGCGGTGCGGCCTTCATAAGCCGCACGTGGCTGACCAGGAACATCGCCGCCTGGGTCACGCCCCACACGGCCATCGCCGCGGCCAGGCCGATGGTGGAGTGAATCGCGGGCACCACGGCGACCATGCCGGCTATCATGAACCCGCAGAACACCATCGACGCGATCAAGGGGTGGCGATCCACCGCGCGCCCGCCCAGCGAGTTGCCGATCAGCCCGACCGCGCCAAAACCCATCAGGCACCAGCCGACCAGCGTACCGTCGAACCCGGCCAGGCGTTCAAGGATGTCCGCCAGGTAGGTGTAGGCGGTAAACATGCCGCTGAAGACCAGGATCGACAGCAGGATATGCCCCTGCATCAACGGGCTGCGCAGCAGCTTGAATTGCGAGCGTAACGTCACCTGCGCGTTCTTCGCCTGTGTCACCGGCAGGTAGATAAACAGCAGCAGCGCCTTGGCCAACGCAATCACCGCGAGGATTGCAAACGCGCTGCGCCAGCCGAACATATCGGAAATCAGCGTGCCCACCGGAATGCCGAAGACGGTGGCGCAGACGATCCCGAAGCCGATCTTCTCGATGGCGCGACCGGCGTATTCCGGGCCGACGATGTCCACCGCCGTTTCACTGGCCAAGGCCCAGAACACCGGCAAGCCCAACGCTGGAATCAAGCGCGCCAGGGACATCACCCAGATGTTCGGCGCCAGTGCCGCCACGGTATTTGCCACGGCGAACATGATCAAAATCGTGATGAACAGGCGCTTGCGCTGGAACCGCGCGCAGTAGGCAGTGAGGAACGGGCCGAACGCCGCCACGGTGAACGCAAACAGCGTCACCAGCAGGCCGGCCTGGGACACGCTGACATTCAGGTCCCGGGCGATCGACGGCAACAGGCCGACGATTATGAATTCTGTGGTCAGCACGGTAAAACCAGCGGCCGACAGCAGCAGGATGGGAAACAACATGAAAACTCCAGAAACGACGACATCAACGAAAGCCCGTGGGCCCGCTGACAGATAGGAAAGATTAGAGGCGGCCATGCTAACAGAATCTGTGCGAATTGGCCGCAAATGGGTGACGGAATGCCGCATCAATCGGGACATTTCCTACAGCATGATAGACTCCGCGCCCGCTTCCTACAGCGCCCTCCACCTGTAATGCTGCGTCCTACTAAAAAAACCAGAGACAACCGTTTATGACTGCTGCCCCCTCCCTTTTCCAACGACTCGCGCGCGTCAGCCTGGTCACGCAAATCGTCATCGGCCTGATCGCCGGCATTCTGCTGGCCTTCGTGCTGCCCGAGGCCGCAAAGGCCAGTGGTTTCATTGGCAAAGTGTTTGTCACCGCGCTGAAGGCCGTGGCGCCGATCCTGGTGTTCGTGCTGGTGATGGCGTCGATCGCCAACCATAAGCACGGCCAGGAAACCCACATCAAGCCGATCCTGTTCCTGTACCTGCTGGGCACCTTCGCGGCCGCCGTGGTTGCGGTGATCGCCAGCACGCTGTTTCCCTCGCCGCTGGTGCTCGCCACCCACGACGCCACCGTGAGCGCGCCCGGCGGCATCGGCGAGGTGTTGCAGAGCCTGTTGCTGAGCGTGGTGGATAACCCGGTGAGTGCGCTGATGAACGCCAACTTTATCGGCATTCTGGCGTGGGCCATCGGCATGGGTATAGCGATTCGTCATGCTGGAGAAACCACCCGCACGGTGCTCGATGACCTGTCCAACGGCGTGACCTTGATCGTGCGCGTGGTGATCCGCTTCGCCCCCCTAGGGATTTTCGGCCTGGTAGCCTCGACCCTCGCCACCTCCGGCTTCGGTGCCCTGCTCGGCTACGCCCACCTGTTGGTGGTGCTGATCGGCTGCATGCTGTTCGTGGCGCTGGTGATCAACCCGGCCATCGTGTTCTGGAAACTGCGCCGCAACCCCTACCCGCTGGTATTGCTGTGCCTGCGTGAAAGCGGCATCACGGCGTTCTTCACCCGTAGTTCGGCGGCGAACATTCCGGTGAACCTGGCGTTGAGCAAGCGCCTGGGCCTGCATGAAGACACCTACTCGGTGTCGATCCCCCTGGGCGCCACCATCAATATGGCGGGTGCGGCGATCACCATCACCGTATTGACCCTGGCGGCCGTGCACACCCTGGGCATCACCGTAGACCTGCCCACCGCCGTGCTGCTCAGCGTAGTCGCCGCCATTTGCGCGTGCGGTGCGTCGGGCGTGGCCGGTGGTTCGCTGCTGCTGATTCCACTGGCATGCAGCCTGTTCGGCATTCCCAGCGATATCGCCATGCAGGTAGTGGCGGTAGGTTTCATCATCGGCGTGTTGCAGGACTCTGCGGAAACCGCACTCAACTCGTCCACCGATGTGCTGTTTACCGCAGCGGCATGCCTGGGCAAGGAAGAGCAGCCGGTTTAAACAGCGCTCGCAAAAAAGCCCGGGGCCGTTCTCAAAGGAACGACCCCGGGCTTTTTTCTATGCGCTCAGAACACAGCTATTCAGAAAGCGCCCATGTAATCACGCTTGCCCACTTCCACACCGTTGTGACGCAGCAGGGCGTAGGCGGTGGTGACGTGGAAGAAGAACTGCGGCAGGCCGTAGGTCAGCAGGTAGGACTGGCCGCTGAAGCGCTTTTCTTTCGGGGTGCCGGGGCGAGTGATGATCTCGATCCCTTCTTTGCCGTCGATTTGCTCGGGCTTGATGGTGTCCATAAACGCCAGGACCTTGGCGATCAGCGCCTGCAGGTCGGCGAAGGTCGCTTCGTTGTCTTCGTATTTCGGCAGCTCGATCTCGGCCAGACGCGCGGAAACGCCCTTGGCGAAGTCGACGGCGATCTGCACCTGGCGCACCAGTTGGAACATGTCAGGGAACAGGCGCGCTTGCAGCAAGGCGTTGGGTTCGATGTTCTTCGCAGTGGCGTGGGCTTCAGCTTTTTCCAGCACACCACTCAAGGCGCTGAGCATTTGCTTGAAGACTGGGACGGAAGCGGCGTACAGGGAAATAGTCATGACGGTCTCATCGGTAAGGGCGGGGTTGGAACCAGCGGCGATTATAGCCATGCCGGCCGCTTGTCTTTTATTTTTTCAGGATTAGGCTAGTGCGTTCACTGCATAGGGAAAGCGCGATGACCGCTGAGCACGATACCGACACCCCTGAACCGCGCCTGAACAGCACGGAAATCCGCATCCTGGGCTGCCTGATCGAAAAACAGGCGACCAACCCGGAAACCTACCCCCTGACCCTCAACGCCGTGGTCCTGGCCTGCAACCAGAAGACCAGCCGCGAGCCGGTGATGAACCTCAGCCAAGGCCAGGTCGGCCAAAGCCTGCGCGTGCTGGAAGGCCAGGGGTTCACCCGCCTGGTCATGGGCAGCCGCGCCGACCGTTGGGAACACCGGGTCGACAAGGCCCTGGAATTGGTGCCGGCCCAGGTGATCCTGACCGGGCTGCTGTTTCTGCGTGGGCCGCAGACGGTCAACGAGTTGCTGACCCGCAGCGGGCGCATGCATGATTTCGAAGACGCCGAGCAGGTCGTCCACCAACTGGAACGCCTGATTGCGCGCGGATTGGCCGTACTGGTGCCGCGCCAGGCGGGGCAGCGCGAGGATCGCTATACCCACGCGCTGGGCGACCCGGCGGATATCGAGGCGATTATCGCGGCGCGCGGCAGCCCGGTGGAACGCGGGGCCGGCGGGGTCTCAGTCGAGCGCATCGAAGAGCTGGAAGCGCGGATTGCGGCGCTGGAAGAACGGCTGGCACAGCTGGAGGCCTGACACGGTCAAAACCCTGTAGGCGCCGGCTTGCCTGCGCCTACAGTTGATGTGCAATGTGCTTCAGCCTCGCGCAAAAGCGACGGCTTTTTCGAACTGTGCCTGGGTCGGCCGCACGCCTGTGTACAACACAAACTGCTCCAGAGCCTGGATCGCGATCACTTCCAGCCCGGTGATCACACGCTTGCCTTGGGCACGTCCACGCACGATCAACGGCGTTTCCGCAGGGATCGCTACCACATCGAACAGCGTCTGCGCCTGGTCCACAGCGTCAGCCTCGAAAGCCAGCTGATCGGCCTCGGCCCCGCCGGTCATGCCGATCGGCGTGACGTTGATCAACATCTGCGGGCGCAGATCGCCCAATTGCGCCTGCCATTGATAGCCCAGGCTCTGCGCCAGCGCCCTGCCCGCCGCTTCGTTACGCGCCACGATCACGCCATTGGCGTACCCGCCGTCACGCAGGGCACTGGCCACGGCCTTGGCCATGCCGCCGCTGCCGCGCAGGGCAAAGGTCGACTCTGTCGGTACTGCGTGTGTTTTCAGCAGTTGCTCGATGGCGATGTAGTCGGTGTTGTAGGCCTTGAGGTGGCCGGCCGTGTTGACGATGGTGTTGAGGGATGCGATGGCTTTGACCGAGCTGTCCAGTTCGTCCACCAGGGCAATGCTGGCCTCTTTGAACGGCATCGACACCCCGCAACCGCGAATCCCCAACGCTCGGATACCGCCGATCGCGCCAGCTAAATCCTGGCTGCTGAAGGCTTTATAGTAGAAGTTCAGACCCAGCTGTTCATACAAATGGTTATGAAATCGCAGGCCGAAATTCCCGGGACGCGCCGACAGTGACATGCACAGTTGGGTATCCTTATTGGGGTGCATCTGCATGGGTAACTCCTTGAAGTAAGCAAATCGGTACAGACCTTACACAACCTTTACCTATCGGCCGTGCTGTTTTTCAGAAATACGTTGTCTTAAAAGTATCCCCGCGACATTACTTGAGCCCATTGATTGCAGGCCACAAGCGCAGGGGCTAACCGAGGAATGACCATGATTCGTAAAATCCCCAAGATCGCCTTGCTTATCGGTGCACTCGCTATGGCAGGCCAAGCCTCCGCCCACGGTGGTGGATGGGGTGGTCCGGCCGTCTTGGGTGCGTTAGTCGGCGCCGCTGTCGTGGGCTCCGTGGTTGCCAGCCAACCCCGTGAGGTCTACGTGCAGCAGCAGCCAGTGTATGTACAACCGCAACCGGTTTACGCCGCACCACCGCCGGTGTACTACGCACCGCCACCGCCGGTATATGTGCAACAACAGGTCTATTACCGCCCGGCGCCGGTGTATTACGGCCCACCGCGTGGCTATTACGGCCCTCCCCACGGCTACTACGGCCGCGGCTGGTAAGTTTGAATCGATCTGCCTGAACAGGCCTCGCCCACTCGCGGGGCCTTTTTTTGCATGGTGGTTTATCGCAAATCGTCCGGTTTGATCGCACCAAGGTCGCTATGAGGACAATGGCCGCGCCGCAATCCCACATCATTGAAGCCGAAAGTCTACTTGCCCGACCGGGTCTCGCGCTGTCATGTTTGTGTCACGACTCACTTTCACTATCCCACCTCTGAACCCGATAACAACAAGGACGGCTGACCATGCCCACCCAAAACCCACACCACGTTGCCGGACTCTGTACATCCAGCAAGGTCTACAGCGCACTGACCGAACTCAAGCACCTGGAAGGCCACCGCAACGCAAAATTCCTCGCACTGCTGGCCGAAAGCCTGGTGCGCAAAGGCCTGCTCAATGAGCAGGAAGTGGTGAACATGCTCGACCAAGTGGTGGAGTGACGCCTGGCGTTGATGTCGACTATCAAGCCGGGTGATTTTTCCTCGACGCTGGCACCCCGTAAGGTGACCCCATAGCGATTGGAGGTCCTTATGCCCACTGTTCAGATCATGTCCGTCATCGGCAGCGCCGTTCCTGCCCCCCTGCGCAAGCTGGGTGTACTCGCCTGCTGGTACCTGATGCACGATGGCGAGCCCGTCAGCGGCCCGCTCACTTCGTTATCGGCTGCCGAACAACAAGCGGCAACCTTCAGGCTCCGTGCCTGAAGCCTAGGGCAACGGCAACTTGACCCGTGGCTTGCTTTCGACAAATAGCGCCCAGCTGGACATGAACAACGCCGCCACCAGCGGCCCGATCACAAAGCCGTTCAGGCCGAACACCGACAGGCCGCCCAGGGTCGAGATCAGAATCAGGTAGTCCGGCATCTTGGTGTCCTTGCCCACCAGAATCGGGCGCAGCACGTTATCCACCAGGCCGATGACGAATACGCCGAACAGGCCCAGCACCACGCCTTGCCAGATCGCCCCGCTCAACAGGAAGTATGCCGCCACCGGCCCCCACACGATCCCTGCGCCCACCGCCGGCAGCAGTGAGAGAAACGCCATCAACACCGCCCAGAGCAACGCGCTGGGAATGTCCAGAAACCAGAAGATCAAACCGCCCAACGCCCCTTGGGTCACGGCAACCAGCACGTTGCCCTTGACCGTGGCGCGCACCACGCGGTTGAACTTGAGTTGCAGACGGCGCTTTTGCGGCTCGGCCAGCGGCACCGCTGTGCGGACTTTACGCACCAGCTCCGGGCCGTCACGCAGCAGGAAAAACAGCAGATACAGCATGATGAAAAAGCTCACCAGGAAATCGAACGTACCCTGGCCAAAGCTGAACGCCTGGCTGGCAAAGAACTGGCTGCCCTGCATCGCGCTCTTGACGATTTTCTCGCGCAGGCCTTCCAGGTTGCCCATGCCGAAGCGGTCCAGAAGGTGCTGAAAGTAAGGTGGCAGGAAGTTCTTGAACTGTTCGATATACCCGGCCACGTCCAGCTTGCCGCTTTCGACATTTTTGTACAGCGTGGCCCCCTCCTGCACCAGCAAGGCGCTGGTGATGATCACCGGCAGAATCGCAATCACCAGGCACACCATCAGGGTGGCCAGGGAAGTCAGGTTGCGGTTCCAGCCGACTTTCACCTGCAGACGCCGCTGCATCGGGGCAAAGATGATACCCAGGATGACTGCCCAGAACACCGCGCCGTAAAACGGCAGCAATATCCAGATAAAGGCGACGGTCACCAGGGCCAGCAGTAACAGCAGCGTTTTGAATTGCAGGTTGGTTTGATTCATGTCCGATCCATGTCAAAAAAGCCGGACGCGCGTTTGCGTCCAAATGCTTAGTCCATCGCAATCGCTGGGAGTGCCCTCTTTGTTGCAGCAAGCGTAGACCTGGATCAATAAATCCCTGTACGCCTTCGGCTACGCTCGCGACCTTTTGGGTCCCACTCCCTATGTCTCTCGTCCTTGCCCCCGAACTGCTCGCCCCCGCTGGCACCCTGAAAAACATGCGCTACGCCTTCGCCTATGGCGCCGATGCGGTATACGCCGGCCAGCCGCGCTACAGCCTGCGCGTGCGCAACAACGAATTCGACCACGCCAACCTGGCCCTGGGTATCGAGGAAGCCCATGCGCTGGGCAAGCGGTTCTACGTGGTGGTGAACATCGCGCCGCACAACGCCAAGCTGAAGACCTTCCTCAAGGACTTGGCCCCGGTGATCGCCATGGGCCCGGATGCGCTGATCATGTCCGACCCGGGGCTGATCATGCTGGTGCGTCGCCACTTCCCGATGATGCCCATCCACTTGTCGGTGCAGGCCAATACCGTGAACTGGGCCAGTGTGGAATTCTGGCAACAGCAAGGGATCTGCCGGGTGATTCTGTCGCGGGAATTGTCCCTGGAAGAGATCGGCGAAATCCGTGAGCAGGTGCCGGCCATGGAGCTGGAAGTGTTTGTCCACGGCGCCTTGTGCATGGCCTATTCCGGGCGCTGCCTGCTCTCGGGCTATATGAACAAGCGCGACGCCAACCAAGGCACCTGCACCAACGCCTGTCGCTGGAAATACCAGGCCACGCCGGCAGTGGAAAACGCCACCGGCGATATCGTCCAGCAATACCGGCCGCAACCCACACTGGGCATTGGTGCACCGACCGATCAGGTGTTCCTGTTGCAGGAAGCCAACCGCCCGGATGAACAGATGCCCGCCTTCGAAGACGAGCACGGCACCTACATCATGAACGCCAAGGACCTGCGCGCAGTGCAGCATGTGGAGCGCCTGACGCGTATGGGTGTGCATTCGTTGAAGATCGAAGGCCGTACCAAGTCCCACTTCTACTGCGCGCGTACCACCCAGGTGTATCGCCAGGCCATCGATGATGCGGTGGCGGGTCGCGAGTTTGACCGCAGCCTGATGACCAACCTGGAGTCACTCGCGCAACGCGGCTACACCGAAGGTTTCCTGCGCCGCCATGTACACGACGAATACCAGAACTACCAGAACGGCAGTTCGGTGTCGGAGCGTCAGCAGTTCGTCGGGGAATTGACCGGCGAGCGCCGGGGCGAGCTGGCCGAGGTCAAGGTGAAAAACCGTTTTGCGTTGGGCAATCACCTGGAATTGATGACCCCCGCCGGCAATTTTCACTTCGACCTGGCCACACTGCACAACGCCAAGGGCGAAGCCATCGAGGTGGCGCCGGGGGATGGGCACACGGTGTATGTGCCCTTGCCGGCGGAGATGGATCTGCGCTTCGGCCTCTTGATGCGCGACGTCTTGTAGCCCTGTTCAGATCCTGAACTGGCCCACCAGTTGGCCCAAGCGCTGGCCGAGATCCGCCAGGCTGCGCGACGTCTGGGCCCCCAACTGGGTTTCATCGGCCACGCTGTCTACCGCCACGGCAATCTGATGCACGCTGCGGTTGATCTCTTCGGCCACGGCGGTCTGCTCTTCGGCGGCGCTGGCAATTTGCGCGTTCATCGAGTTGATGGTGCCGATCAACTGCGCGATGGTGTCCAACGACGCCCCGGCTTCGTTGGCCTGGACCGAGGTGCCGTCGCCGGCGTCGCTGGAACGGCGCATGGCCTCCACAGCGGCTACGGTGCCTTTTTGCAGGCGGTCGATCATGCCCTGGATTTCCTGGGTGCTGGTCTGGGTGCGGCTGGCCAGGGCGCGCACTTCGTCGGCGACCACGGCGAACCCGCGACCGGCCTCCCCCGCCCGCGCGGCTTCGATCGCGGCGTTAAGGGCCAACAGGTTGGTCTGTTCGGCAATCGAGCGGATGACGCTGAGCACGCTGACAATCGACGACACGTCCTGTTGCAGACTGTCGAGGGACACCCCGCTGCTGCGGATATCGTTCACCAACGCATGGATCTGCGCGATGCTGCGGTCCACCACGCGCTTGGCGGCTTGGCCCTCGACGTCGGTCTGTTGCGCCGCGACGGAGGCGCCTTGGGCACTGTGCGCAACTTCCTGGGCGGCGGCGGACATCTGATTGATCGCGGTGGCCACCTGGTCGGTCTCGTGACGCTGACGCTCCATGGCCTGTTCCGAGCGCTGCGCCTGGTCGGACACCTGGCCCACCAGCCCGGTGAGTTGCGCGGTCATTTCGGTGATCTGGCGTACAAGGCCGTGGATCTTGTCGACAAAACGGTTGAAAGCCCCGGCCAGATCGCCAAGCTCATCCTGGCTGGTGATAGCCAGGCGCCGCGTCAGGTCGCCTTCGCCGGCGGCGATGTCGTCGAGGTTGGCTTTCATCAGGTGCAGCGGACGCAGGATGGTATTGGCCAGGACCATGCCCGCCGCAGCAATCACCAGCAGCACCAGCACGGCCACGCCGAGGATACTCAGCAATACGCCCTCCATGCGTTTCTCGACCTTGGCCTCGACCACCGCCACCTGGGCGTCGATGCCATCCAGGTTGACCGAGGTGCCGATGACCATGTCCCACTTGGGCAGGTACTCGGTGTAGCCCAGTTTGGGCACCAGTTCGGTCTGCCCGGGCTGGGTCGAGCTGTATTGCAGGTAGTGGGTGCCGTCCTTGCCGACCTTGACCAGGTCGCGGTTGACGTAGACCCCATTGGGGTCGCGGTTGTCCTTGAAACTCTTGCCCACGCCGTCCGGGCTGTTGCCCTTGAACAGGCGGATGGTCTCGGAGTCGTAGCCGAAGAAGTAGCCGTCCTTGCCGTAGCTGGTATTGGACAGCAGCTTAACCACCTCGGCACGCACCGCCGTATCACCCGGGGCGGCGGCGTCGTAGAGCGGCTTGATCGTGGTCATTGCCACTTCCACATAGCTCTGCAGAGTGGCCTTGGCGGCGTCGAGCAAGTGCTGGCGGGTCTCATCCACCTCGTTGCGCGCTTGCCCCTGCAGGATCCACACCGTGGTCAGGCTAATCACCAGGGCGAACAACAGCACGGGCACTATGGCAAGGGACAGGACTTTGACCTTCAGGCTCAGACGCATGGCTTTTCTCTCTTATTCATGGCGACTTAAGAGGTTATCGGCCCACTGCGCGGATTCTGTAGGGCTACCTCGTCAGAGCGTCATCGCCGCCACCCAGCCAAACACCAGCAGCGGAATGTTGTAATGCAGGAACGTCGGCACCACAGTGTCCCAGATGTGGTGGTGCTGGCCGTCGATATTGAGGCCGGAGGTGGGGCCCAGGGTCGAATCCGACGCCGGCGAACCGGCATCGCCCAAGGCACCGGCCGTGCCGACGATGCAGACGATGGCCAGCGGGCTGAAACCCAATTGCACACACAGCGGCACGAAAATCGCGGCCAGGATCGGCACCGTGGAAAACGACGAGCCGATCCCCATGGTCACCAGCAACCCCACCAGCAGCATCAGCAACGCGCCTACCCCACGGCTATGGCCGATGAACGCCGCCGACGTTTCCACCAGCGAGCGCACGTCACCGGTGGCCTTGAGCACTTCGGCAAACCCTGAGGAGGCGATCATGATGAAGCCGATCATCGCCATCATCTTCATGCCTTCGGTGAACAAATCGTCCGTCTCGCGCCAGCGCACGATGCCCGACACCGAAAAAATCAGGAACCCGGCCAGGGCGCCGATGATCATCGAGTCCAGCCACAACTGAATGATGAACGCCGAGGCAATCGCCAGGCCGGCCACCAACAGGGTCAGCGGGTTGTACTGCACCGCGACCTGTTCGACCCGCTCGATTTTCTCCAGGTCGTACACACGTTTTTTGCGGTAGCTGACAAACACCGCCACCAGCAGGCCGACCACCATGCCCAGCGCTGGCAGGCCCATGGCGTGGGTCACGTTGACCTGGCTGATGTCCACGCCGCTCTTGGCCACATTGGCCAGCAGGATCTGGTTGAGGAAGATGTTGCCGAAGCCCACCGGCAGGAACATGTAAGGCGTGATCAAACCGAAGGTCATCACGCAGGCGATCATGCGGCGGTCCAGTTGCAGTTTGGTCAGGACGTATAACAACGGCGGCACCAGCAGCGGGATAAACGCGATATGAATCGGCAGGATGTTTTGCGACGCAATCGCCACCACCCACAGCAAGCCGATCAGTAACCATTTGACATGGCTGCCGCCGCTGGCTTCCTGGCGATCGACCAGCAGGAGCGCCTTGTCCGCCAGGGCATGCGCCAGGCCGGACTTGGCAATCGCTACCGCGAAAGCGCCGAGCAATGCGTAGGACAAAGCCACCGTCGCGCCACCACCCAGCCCACCGTTGAAGGCCTTGAGCGTAGCGTCGATGCCCAGGCCACCCGTCAGCCCGCCCACCAGGGCGCCGACGATAATGGCGATGACCACATGCACGCGGGACAGGCTGAGCACCAGCATGGTGCCGACTGCGGCGATGACTGCGTTAATCATGGTTACCTCAAGCAAAAAATCAAACAACAGGCATACCCGCGCCCTAGCGGCCATTGTGGATGACTGCCGGCGTACAGGCTTAAAGGAGGTCTTATTAGAGGGCGCGCACTTTGCAGCAGGCGCGCCCGCATGTCAAAAAACGGCGTCGCTTACAGATTTAAATTGAACGTTTGAATAAAGAAAAAATTACAGCCGCCGATACTAAGGGCTCTCTATGTTTTCAGGTTAAGGATGCCCCGCGATGTCCCTCAGACAGCTGTCCATTCAATGGAAAATCACCCTGCTCGCAGGCCTCTGCCTGCTGGGGATCGTGACCCTGCTGGTGGGTCTGTCGCTGTATCGCATGGAACAGAGTTCGCAACGGGTCAAAGCCTCCAGCATGCACATGCTCGATGAAGCGGCCCAGGCGCGTATCGAAGCCCAGGGCGAAGCGCAGGCGCTGGGCATCCGCCGGCAGTTCATGGATGCCTATCAATACGGTCATGGGTTTTCCCGCCAGGTGCTGTTCCTGCGCGAACAGGCGGAAAAACGCTTCCTCGACGCCTTCGACACCCGTGAAGACTTGACCCGCCAGGTCAAGGCCGCTTTGCAGGCCAACCCCGACCTGCTCGGGTTGTCCCTGGTGTTCGAAGCCAATGCCCTGGACGGCAAGGATGAGCTGTTCGTCAACCAGGCAGAGCTGGGCAGCAACGACAAAGGCCGGTTCGCCCTCTATTGGTCACAGCCGACGCCCGGCACACTCACCGCCATGTCGCTGCCCGAAAGCGACATGTCCGACACCCGCATCGGTCCGAGCGGCGAAAAGGCCAACGCCTGGTTCACCTGCCCGCGCACCACCCTCAAACCGTGCGTGATCGAACCGTACTTCTATGTCATCGACGGCCAAAACGTGCTGATGACCAGCCTCGTGTTCCCGCTGACGGTGAATGGCAAAGTCATCGCCTCGCTGTCGGTGGACATCAACCTCAACAGCCTACAGGCGGTGAGCCAGCAGACGAGCCACAAGCTGTATGACGGCCAGACCCAAGTCAGCATTCTCAGCCCCACCGGCTTACTGGCCGGCTACAGCGCGGATGCGAGCAAGCTCAGCCAGCGCCTGGACCAGGTCGACCCCGCCAGCGGCGCGCAATTGATCAGCGCCCTGGCCGGCAGCGCGCGGATCAGCAGCCTGCGGGCCGACCATCGACTCAAGGTCTTGGCGCCGTTCGCGCCGATCCCCGACGGCAAACCGTGGGGCGTGTTGCTGGATGTGCCGGAAAAAATCCTGGTGGGCCCGGCCGAAGCGCTCAAGGCGCAACTGGACGCCGATAACACCCGAGGCACCTTGCTCGAATTGAGCCTGGGCCTGCTCGCCGCCGTAATCGGCCTGGGGCTGGTGTGGCTGATGGCGCGAAGCGTGACCCGGCCGATCCTGGGCGTGGCGCACATGCTCGAAGACATCGCCAGCGGCGAAGGCGACCTGACCCGCCGCCTGGCCTACGACAAACAGGACGAGCTGGGGCAGTTGGCCGGCTGGTTCAACCGTTTCCTCGACAAGCTGCAACCGATCATCGCCGAGGTCAAACGCTCGGTGCAGGACGCCCGTGGCACCGCCGACCAATCCGCCGCGATCGCCAGCGAGACCAGCGCCGGCATGGAACAGCAATACCGCCAGGTAGATCAGGTGGCCACCGCCTCCCATGAAATGAGCGCCACCGCCCAGGACGTCGCCCGCAGCGCGGCCCAGGCCGCCCAAGCCGCACGCGATGCGGACCAGGCCACCCGTGATGGCCTGAAAGTCATCGACCGCACCACCACTAACATCGGCCATCTGGCAGCGGACATGAGCACCGCCATGACCCAGGTTGAAGGCCTGGCGACCAACAGCGCGCAGATCGGCTCTGTGCTCGAAGTGATTCGCGGCATCGCCGAGCAGACCAACCTGCTGGCCCTCAACGCCGCCATCGAAGCCGCCCGCGCCGGTGAGGCCGGCCGTGGGTTTGCGGTGGTGGCCGACGAAGTGCGCAACCTCGCCCGACGAACCCAGGAATCGGTGGAAGAAACCCGCCTGGTGATCGAGCAACTGCAAAGCGGCACCACCGATGTGGTCGGCGCCATGGGCAACAGCTATCGCCAGGCCCAGGGCAGCGTCGAACAAGTCGGCGAGGCGGTCACCGCCCTACGCCAGATCGGCGAAGCGGTCACGGTGATCAGCGACATGAACCTGCAGATCGCCAGTGCCGCCGAAGAGCAAAGCGCGGTGGCCGAAGAGATCAACAGCAACGTGGCGACGATCCGCGATGTGACCGAGTCGCTGTCGGAGCAGGCCAACGAATCGGCGCGGGTCAGCCAGGCGTTGAACAGCCTGGCCAATCAGCAACAGCGGTTGATGGATCATTTCAAAGTGTGAGCGACCGACACCGCGCCTGAAGGAGATCCCATGTGGGAGGGGGCTTGCCCCTCCCCCATTTTTAACCGGCCCTAGCGTTTGGGCAGTTCGATCAGCACCTTGAGCCCGCCCAGTTCGCTTTCCTGCAACTGCAACACCCCGCCCCACACCTCGACGATATCGCGCACGATCCCCAGGCCCAGGCCGTGGCCGTCGATCTGTTCATCCAGGCGCGTGCCACGGCTGAACACCTGGTCACGCTGGGCCTCGGGAATGCCGGGGCCGTCGTCTTCCACCGCCAGCAGGTAACTGTGCGGCGTCTCGCTGACGCTCAGGCGCACCTCGGCATCCGCCCATTTGCAGGCGTTGTCCAGCAGGTTGCCGAGCAGCTCCAGCAAGTCTTCGCGATCCCAGGGCAATTGCAGATCTGGGGCGGCGTGGTGGCTCAAGTCCAGGTGGTCGCCGTGGACCATGTTCAGGGTCGCCAGCAAGCCCGGCAGCTCTTTCGCGCAATCAAACAAGGCGCCCGGCAGGGTTTCGCCGGCCAGGCGCGCGCGATTGAGTTCGCGGTTGAGGCGCTGTTGCACCTGTTCAAGCTGCTCGTGCAACAGCGTGCGCAAGTGCGGCTGATCCTTGAGCGCTTCGCTCGATGCCGCGCTCAACAGCACCGCCAGCGGGGTTTTCAGCGCGTGGCCAAGGTTGCCCAGGGCATTGCGTGAACGCTTGAGGCTGTCTTCGGTGTGGGCCAGCAGGTGATTGATCTGCGCCACCAGCGGCTCCAGCTCCTGCGGCACCTGGGTGTCGAGTTGCGAGCGCTGGCCCTGTTGCAACTGGGCGATCTGGTTGCGCGCAATTTCCAGCGGGCGCAACGCGCGACGGACCGTGACCCGTTGTAGGATCAACACCAGCAACAGGGCCGCCCCCCCCAGCACCAGGCCGATCTGACGCATCAGCCGAAAGCTTTCCCGCACGGGCGTGTAGTCCTGGGCCACGCTGATGGAAATCGATTGGCCGAAGCGCTTGTAGTCCGAGCGCAGTACCAACAGTTGCTGACGTTCCGGCCCCAGTTGCAGGTTGCCCTTGAGCCCGGCCTCGGGCAGGCGTGGCAGCTCTTGGTCCCACAATGAGCGGGAGCGCCAGTGGGTGTCGGCGAAATCGATACGAAAATAATGCCCCGAGAACGGCCGCTGATAGGCCGGCGACAAGCGTTGCTCGTCGAGTTGCACACCATTCGGCCCGCGCACCAGCGCGACCAGCAGGTTCTCGCTGTCGTTGCGCAAACCGGCTTCCAAATAGCGCTGCAAACCGGCTTCGAACAACCATAGGCTGGTTTGCGCCAGCACCACACCGACCACCACCATCACGCTGATCAGCCCCAGGCTCAGCTGCCGCTGGATCGACCTCATGCAGGACTGGCGCCAAACAGATACCCCTGGCCGCGCCGGGTTTCGATCACACTGCGGCCCAATTTCCGGCGCAGGTGGTTGACGTGGACTTCGAGCACATTGGAGTCGCGCTCGGTCTCGCCGTCATATAAGTGCTCGGCCAGATGGCTTTTCGAGAGGATCTGCTCCGGGTGCAGCATGAAATAGCGCAGCAGGCGGAACTCGGCGGCGGTCAGCTGGATTTCGTCGCCGTCGCGCAGCACGCATTGACGCCCTTCATCCAGGTGCAGGCCGGCCGCTTGCAAGGTCGGCTGGTTAGCCTGGCCGTGGGAGCGACGCAACAGCGCCTGGACGCGCAGGTGCAGCTCTTCGGGATGAAACGGTTTGCTCAGGTAATCGTCGGCCCCGGCCTTGAGCCCTTCGATGCGCTCGGCCCAGGAGTCGCGGGCGGTGAGGATCAGCACCGGGGTGGCCAGCGCGGCGGCGCGCCATTGCGCCAGCACCTCAAGCCCGGGCAAGCCGGGCAGGCCGAGGTCAAGGATGATCAAGTCATAGGGTTCGCTGCGGCCCTGGTACGCAGCATCGCGCCCATCGGCCAGCCAATCGACGGCATAGCCCTGGCGCTGCAGGCCGGCCAGCAGTTCATCGGCCAGCGGTACATTGTCTTCCACCAACAGCAGGCGCATCAGTCGTCTTCCTTATCTTTGAGCAACTCACCGGTGCTGGCGTCGAGCTCGATTTCGCGCACCACCCCTTCGACGGTCAGCAATTCGATTTCATAGATATAGCGCACCGGACGATCCTTGTGCTCTTCAAGCTCGGCATCCAGCAGTTTGGCGCCTGGGTAGCGCTCGAACGCAGGCCCCAGCAAGTGTTCCAGCGCGGCGATAACGCCCTTCTGGCGCAGGTGCAAGGCTTCGTCCTGACCAAGATCATGGGCCGACAGGCTTGAGCTGGTTAGCAGCAATACCAGCGCCACCTGACTGCACGCGCGTAGATTTACCTTCATTACGTGTCCTGATGTTCCTTGAGGGTGGCCCGGTTACGGGCGTGGCCCAAATAGGCAATGGGGCAATGATACGGGTGGAGAACAAAATCGTGAGGGTTTTCACGTAAGCCTCCATTTCCGGTTGAATGTCCTACACCGCACCAACGTAACCGTGGCAACTTAACTGAAACTGAATTGCCACCATGGCAATTCAAGCCAGCCGTTTTCCCTCATCGTGCAAGATTTTCTATACTGCCCTGCTCGCTTCAACAGAGACCGGTATGACAGCCATCCACATCAAGTTTCCCGCCCTGACACTCAAGGCCGGCAAGCGCGCCTTTGCGCGCATTCGAGAGCAAGGCCTCACGCCTGCCGATGTCGGTATCCTTCCCGGTGCGGCAGGCGGGCCCAAGGCCTTGGGCATTCAGGGCCTGGACCTGGCGCTGTTCGGCGACTGGCTGCCCCGCGCGCCGCGCGAACGTGCGCTGATCGGTGCCTCCATCGGTTCCTGGCGGTTTGCCAGCGCCTGCCTGCCCGACCCGGTGCAAGGCTTGCTCGACCTCGGCCGCCTGTACAACGAGCAACGCTTTGCCAAAGGCGTGACCATGGCCGAGGTCAGCCAGAGCTGCCGGCGCATGCTCGATGACCTGCTGGCTGGACGCGATGCGCGGGTGCTGGACAACCCCGACTATCGGCTGAACATCATGGTGGTCAAGAGCCACGGCCTGCTCGCCGACGATCACCGCGGGCGCCTGGGCCTGGGCTTGTCGTCGGTGATTGCCGACAACCTGCGCGGCCGCGCACGGCTGGCGCGGCATTTCGAACGGCTGATCATCCATGACCCACGCCAGGCGCCGCCAGTGCATGCGCTGCAGGATTTCCCGTCGCGCTTCCTCGACCTGAACCTGGGCAACCTGCGCCAGGCGCTGCTGGCGTCCGGCTCGATCCCCATGGTGATGCAAGGCGTGCGCGACCTGCCTGGCGCTGGCGCGGGCACCTACCGCGACGGCGGCCTGCTGGATTACCACCTCGACCTGCCCTACCACGGCGATGACATCGTGCTGTACCCGCACTTCACCGACCGCGTCATCCCCGGCTGGTTCGACAAGGGCCTGCCGTGGCGACGCAGCAATCAACAAGGCTTGCAGGACGTGTTGCTGCTGGCACCGTCGAAGGACTACCTGGCCCGCCTGCCCCACGGCAAACTGCCGGACCGCAGCGACTTCAAGCGCTTTCTGGGCGATGACGCGAGTCGCAACAAGTACTGGCAAACCGCAATGAGCGAGAGCCGGCGCCTGGGCGATGAGTTTCTGCAACTGGCCGACCAGGGTGGCCTGGGCGAGCGCTTGCAGGCGCTTTGACCCAGCGGTATGCGCGAGGCGCGATGTAGCTGTTAAACTCGCCGCCTGCCAGAAACCTGACCGAGCTGAAAAATACTGTGGAAATCTTCAAGGAATTTACATTCGAATCCGCCCACCGCCTGCCCCACGTGCCAGACGGCCACAAGTGCGGGCGCCTGCATGGGCATTCGTTCAAGGTGGCGATCCACCTGAGCGGCGACCTGGACCCCCATACCGGCTGGATTCGCGACTTCTCGGAGATCAAGGCGATTTTCAAGCCGCTCTATGAACGCCTCGACCACAACTACCTGAACGACATCCCCGGCCTGGAAAACCCCACCAGCGAAGTACTGGCCAAGTGGATCTGGACCGAATTGAAACCCCTGCTGCCCGAACTCAGCGCGATTCGCATCCATGAAACCTGCACCAGCGGCTGCATCTATCACGGCGAGTAAACCTCACGTCAACGCCCTGTCGGAGCGCCCTATGGAAAACACCTGGCTGGCCCAGGCCAAACGCTTACAGGCATTGGCTTCCACGGGGCTGCATTTTTGCACCGACGACTTCGAACGCGAGCGCCTGGAGGAAATTGCCGAGATCGCCCACAGCATGCTCGCGCAATTGGGCAATGTGCCGCTGGAGCGCATCACCGGGCTGGTCTCGGATTTCGCCCAGCGCTACTCGACGCCGATGATCGATGTACGCGGCGCGGTGATCGACGGCGAGCGCATTCTGCTGGTGCGCGAGGCGACCGATGGTTGCTGGGCGCTGCCGGGGGGTTATGCCGATATCGGTTTGTCGGCGGCGGAAAACATCATCAAGGAAATCCGCGAGGAAGCTGGGCTGACGGTGACGGCGCGGGCGCTCTATAGCGTCACGCACAAGGCCAAGGGCTTGTACCGCGCAGATGTGCGGGACTTCTACAAACTGTATTTCCTGTGTGAACGGGTCGACCAACTGGCGCCGACGGCCGGGTTCGAAACCACCGAGGTGGGGTTTTTCGCCCTCGACAACCTGCCGCCGCTGTCCCGTGGGCGCACCATCGAAAGTGATCTTGAGGCGGCCTTTGCGTTTCATCGCGGCGAGACCACGCAGACGCTGTTCGACTGATCCAATGTGTATCACCGCTGCACCGCTTTCGTGCCCGATTGGGCACCGCGACCACTCCCGCCCGTGCTCCGCCCCTGTTTGGCGATAAAACCTGTGCACACTGCACAACGCCCACCGTGCGCCCGTCACTGCTGCTCAATTGGCACGCGCGGTGCAACAGGCCTGCGTCACTCATTCAGGGAGCAAGGCACATGACGCAGCAAGAACCAGGTAACGATTACCCCCTCAGCGAAGTCCCGATGCATGCGCGCAAGGGCCTGGCGTCCACCGCCATGGTGCTGCTGGGCTTTACCTTTTTTACCGCAACCATGTTTGCCGGCGGCAAGCTGGGCGTGGCGTTCAGTTTCGTCGACATGCTCGGCGTCGTGGCCTTGGGTAACCTGCTGTTGGGCATTTATGCCGCAGGCTTGGGTTACATCGCATTCAAGAGCGGCCTGAACTCGGTGTTGATGGGGCGCTTCTGTTTTGGCGAAGTCGGCAGCAAGCTCAGTGATTTGATCCTCGGTTTCACCCAGATCGGCTGGTACGCCTGGGGCACCGCTACGGCCGCCGTGGTGTTGGGCAAATATTTCGAGCTGAGCCAGGGCAACGTGCTGGCGCTGATGGTGGTGTTTGGCCTGCTGTTCTGCGCCACGGCCTACGTGGGGTATCGCGGGCTGGAGATTTTGTCCTACATCGCCGTGCCGGCCATGGGCATTCTGTTGTGCCTGTCGATGTGGGTCGCCACGGTGAAAGTCGGCGGGCTGCAGGGGTTGCTGGCGGTGGTGCCAACGTCAGAGCTGGACTTGTCGACGGCGATCACGTTGGTGTTCGGCACCTTTGTCAGCGGCGCGACCCAGGCGACCAACTGGACGCGTTTTTCCCGCTCGGCCAAGGTCGCGGTGCTCGCCAGCCTGATCGGTTTCTTTGTCGGCAACGGCTTAATGGTGCTGATCGGGGCCTATGGCGCCATCGTCTATCAACAACCCGACGTGGTGGAGGTGTTGCTGCTGCAAGGCTTTGCCATGGCCGCGATGGCCATGTTGCTGCTCAATATCTGGAGCACTCAGGACAACACCATCTACAACTTCGCCGTGGCCGGTTGCAACCTGCTGCGCACCCGCCGCCGCAAGACAGTCACCCTGGCCGGTGCGGTGATCGGCACGCTGCTGGCGTTGCTCGGCATGTACGACATGCTGGTGCCGTACCTGATCCTGCTGGGCACGGTGATTCCACCGATTGGCGGGGTGATCATGGCGGACTTCTTCTATCGCTATCGCGGCCACTACCCGCGCCTGGCCGATGCGCGCCTGCCCGCGTTCAACTGGCCGGGGCTGACGGCCTACGCCGTGGGCACCGTACTGGCGTTCAATTCGCCCTGGGTGGCACCGTTGGTGGGGATCGTGGCCGCGTCGCTGACCTACATGGCGCTCACCGCCGTACTGCGCGGGCGGACAGCGTTGGCTGACGCACAGGCATGAGCCTGACCATCGCCGATGTGCTCGCCCTGCCGGGGCTCGAGTCTCTGTGCCTGCGCGCCGGGGCGGCGGGTCTGGAGAATGCCGTGCGCTGGCCGTATGTCGCGGAAAACAGTGGCATCGCCGAGTGGGTGCTGGGCGGCGAACTGGTGTTCGTCACCGGTATCAATCACCCACGGGACGAGGCCAACTTGCTGCAACTGCTGGAGGAAGCCTGCCTGCGTCAGGTGGCCGGGTTGGTGATTCTCACCGGGCCGGCCTATATCCAGGCGATTCCCCAGCGCTTGCTGGAGGCGGCCGAAGCCGCCGACATGCCGCTGATCGAACAGCCTTACTCGCTGAAAATGGTGCTGGTGACCCAGGCGATCGGTTCAGCGTTGATCCATTCGGAGCAATTGGGCCGCTCGCGGCACGATGTGCTGGAGCGGTTGCTGGCCGGTGACTATCAATCATTGGATCTGCTGCTGCACCGCGCCGCACAGTTGGGTATGCCCCTGGCCGGCCAGTGGCAAATCGTGCAGTTGCAGTTGGAGGGCAGCGACGCGTTATTTACCCAGGGTGAGGCCGCGTACATGGAAGCGCAGTTGGCTCGGCAACACGACAGCATTACCCGGCGCTTGCGGCAGTTGTCGGCCTCGGTGCCGGTACTCGGGCGAGCCGGGCAATGGACGTTGCTGCTGCCGGCCGCCGATGCCGTCGCGGCGCTGGCTAACCGTGAGCAACTGGCCGGTTGGTTGAAGCCGCTGAACCTGCGCCTGGCGCCGCTGAAACTGTTTATCGGCCTGAGCGCCGCCGCCCACCCGCCCGCGCGCCTGGCCCAGGCTCAGGATGAAGCGCGCCAGGCGTTGGCCGCTGCGCGGCGCTTCAGCGAGCGCGCCGGGCTGTGCGTGTATGACGAACTCGGCGTATTGAAGCTGCTCAGCGGCGTGCGCGATCGCGCGCTGCTCGACCAGTTTCTCAATGAACGCCTGGGCCCGCTGCTACGTCACGACCTGCACCATGGGCCGAGCCTGATGCCGACCCTCGAAGCCTGGTTCCACGAGAATGGTAACCTTGTGGCTGCCGCCCAGCGCCTGGCCGTACACCGCAATACCCTGACGCACCGCGTCCAGCGCATCGAGGCCCTGTGCGGGCTGAAGCTGGATGATTCATATGACCGCCTGGACATCGGCATCGCGCTGATGATCTGGCGGCTGTCAGCCTGATTGTTTTTAGCCAAGAGGAACTTGCCCATGCACATCATCAACGCCCGCCTACGCAACCGTGAAGGCCTGCATGATCTGCACCTGGAACACGGCCGGATCGCCAGCATCACGCCGCAAACGACAGCGCCCACCGCAGCGCCCGACGACCTGGACGCCGCCGGCAACCTGGTGATACCGCCCTTCGTCGAACCGCACATCCACCTCGACGCCACCCTCACCGCCGGCGAACCGCGCTGGAACATGAGCGGCACCCTGTTCGAAGGGATCGAGTGCTGGGGCGAACGTAAAGCCACCATCACCCACGAAGACACCAAAGCGCGCGCCAAAAAAACCATCCAGGCCCTCGCCGCCCACGGCATCCAGCACGTGCGCACCCACGTCGACGTCACCGACCCGAACCTCACCGCGCTCAAAGCCATGCTCGAAGTGCGCGAGGACAGTACACACCTGATCGACCTGCAAATCGTCGCCTTTCCCCAGGAGGGCATCGAGTCGTACCGCAATGGCCGCGAGTTGATGGCGGAAGCCATTCGCCTGGGCGCCGACGTGATCGGCGGCATCCCCCACTTTGAATACACCCGCGACCAGGGCGTGAGTTCGGTGAAGTTCCTGATGGACCTGGCCGAACGCAGCGGTTGCCTGGTGGACGTTCACTGCGACGAAACCGACGACCCGCACTCGCGCTTCCTCGAAGTGCTGGCCGAAGAAGCCCGCAGCCGCGGCATGGGCGCCCGCGTCACCGCCAGCCACACCACGGCCATGGGCTCCTACGACAACGCCTACTGCGCCAAACTGTTCCGCCTGCTCGGGCATTCGGGTATCAGCTTTGTCTCCTGCCCCACCGAAAGCATTCACCTGCAAGGGCGCTTCGACAGCTTCCCGAAACGGCGCGGCGTGACCCGCGTCAACGAGCTGCTGGAAGCCGGCATGAACGTGTGCTTCGGCCAGGACTCCATCGTCGATCCGTGGTACCCCCTGGGCAACGGCAACATCCTGCGGGTGCTCGAAGCCGGGTTGCACATCTGCCACATGCTCGGTTACCGCAACCTGCAAAGCGCGCTGGACCTGGTCACGGACAACAGCGCCAAGGCCATGGCCCTCGGTGATCGCTACGGCCTGGAGCCCGGCCGGCCGGCCAACCTGTTGATCCTTTCGGCAGACAGCGACTACGAGGTGATTCGCAGCCAGGGCCAGGCGCTGTACTCGATCCGCAACGGCAAGGTATTGATGAAGCGCCAGCCGGCGCAGGTAGAGTTTTTGTAGATCGCCGGGGGGCCGACGATCGAATCGAGTACGCGGTGTTTGCGACTCGAATCGATCAGCCGCGCGGCCCTGCCTCGATCTGCGGCCGTGCAGCCCCGAACAGGCTGACGCTCAGCACTGTCTCAGCCTGGGTCTGCAGCCGAACCGGCACCGTACCGCCCGGCATCACCACCGCGACCTCCGCGCCCTCGACCCAACCCGCGCGCCACGCCGCGCACGCCACCGCACAGGCGCTGGTCCCGGAGGATGCCGTCGGCCCCTCTCCCCGCTCGAATACCCGCGCGAGTACTCGGTTGCCGGACGCCCGGGCGGCCCATTGCAAATTGACCCCGGCCACGCAGGGCTGGCCACGCCCGGCAGGTGGCGCAAACGCAATCGCCTGCAATGACTCGAACAGCGCGGGCTGGTGCATCGGCTGATTGTCCGGCAGTGCAGCGGCCTGCGTCACCAACGTCACACAATGGGGGTTGCCCACCCGGACAAACTGGCTGCGCGTCCATTGCGGGTTGATTGCCGCCAGCGCGGGCACATGGCTGAACGCACAACCCTGGGCGACAAGCGGGTCTACGCCCACCGCGCCGACCGCCAGCGGGCCGAACGCCGGCTGCCCCAAGGCCAGCCAGAACCCGCGAACCTGCTCGTACAGCGCCGGCTCTACAAAAGTCGCCAGCGGCGACCTCGCATCCTGTTTGTCGTGATGCACCCGTAGCTCGCAGCCCTGCGTCATCAAACCCTGATCGCTCAGCGCCTGGGCAAAGATGGTCAGACCATTGCCACTGCGTTCCGCGAGAGAGCCGTCCGTGTTGACGATCAACAGATCAAACGGCGGCGCCGCCTGAAACGGTCCCACCAACAACCCATCACACCGGTGCGCCTTGGCACCGGCCGGACGCGGCGAAGGCCCCCAGCCACATTCGGCGGCAATCGCCGGCAGTGCCCACGCGTCCCGCCTGCTCGCCGCGAGGGCCGCATTGTCGGGCACCTCGACACCGTGGCGGCGCAAACAGGCCGGGCTGACTACTCCATAGATGTTGCCGCGGGCATCGTAGAACCGGGTCATGTTGTCGCCTGCCTGAAAGTCCTTCATCGCTTCGTCCGTCAAGTCACCAGCACACAGAAGCAGCAGCGTATTACAGAACGGTCGACGTGTGGGAAGTGGTCTGGAAGGTGCGTCATCCACCGCAAGAGGCCTGGGGTTCAGCAATTCTCACGGGGATTACGCACCTTCCAGAACACCTCCTACAGCGCGATGACCTCTAAGTGGCTGCGAGCGTCCAGAGCGTTCCGTGATGGAAAAAATAAAATCTGCAGTCGGCGTGAACCCCGCGCGAACCTGGCTCGCTCGCTGGGGCTTGATGTGCAAGGATGTCGCGCCGGACATCGTTCGCTGAACGCAAAACCAAGGATTTTCCATGACTGCCATCCCCACCCCAGCGCCCGTGGTTCCCGGGCGGCTGGAGCAAATGTCGACCCGTATCGCCTTCTTCATCGCCGGCTTCAGCATCGCTGCCTGGGCACCGCTGGTGCCGTATGCCAAGGCCCGCGCCCAACTCAACGAGGGCACCCTGGGCCTGTTGCTGTTGTGCCTGGGCGTCGGGTCAATCATCGCCATGCCGATGGCCGGCGCACTGGCCTCTCGTTATGGTTGCCGGCGCGTACTGAGCGCCGGGACGATCCTGCTCTGTCTGGCCCTGCCCATGCTGGCCACCGTCAGTTCGATCCCGTTGCTGATCGCCGCTCTGTTCCTGTTCGGCGCGGGCCTGGGCACGGTTGATTCCACGGTCAACCTGCAAGCGGTGATCGTTGAGCGCGCCAGCGGCAAAACCATGATGTCGGGCTTCCATGGGTTGTTCAGCCTGGGCGGCATCGTCGGCGCAGCGGGGGTCTCCGGGCTGCTGGGGTTGGGGTTTTCGCCGCTGCAGGCGACGCTGGTGGTGATCATCATCATGGCGCTGGCGCTGCTCAAGGCCGGCCCGCATTTGTTGCCCTACGGCAGTGAAAGCTCAGGGCCGCCGTTCGCCATTCCCCATGGCGTGGTGCTGTTTATCGGTTGCTTGTGTTTTATCGTATTTTTGGCCGAAGGCGCCGTGCTCGACTGGAGTGCAGTGTTCCTCAGCGCTGAACGCGGCCTGGATGAAGCCTATGCCGGCCTGGGTTATGCGGCCTTTGCCCTGACCATGACCGCCGGGCGCCTGAGCGGTGACCGGATTGTCCGTCGACTGGGGGCTGCGCGGGTGATCGTCGCAGGCGGGGCGCTGGCGGCGGCCGGGATCTTCCTCGCCACCCTGTCGCCAGCCTGGGAAATGTCTCTGCTGGGCTACGCATTGGTCGGCGCCGGCTGCTCAAATATCGTCCCGGTGCTCTACTCCGCGGTCGGCAAACAGACCGTCATGCCGGAACACATTGCCGTGCCGGCCATCACCACCCTCGGGTATGCCGGCATTCTGGCCGGGCCTGCGGTGATCGGCTTCATTGCCCACGGGAGCAGCCTGGCGACCGCCTTCCTGCTGATCGGGGGATTGCTGGCCGCGGTGGCGGTCAGCGGCAAAATACTGCGGGTATGAACAAAAGACATGAGCGGCCTGAATCCTTCAAGTAGCTCATGCACGCCTGATCGCTTTTTCTCTGCCTTATCGTTTTCCCAGGCAGCACGTTACAACGGCTAGCCTAAATGCCGGTCGGCGTCATTGGCGGGACGACAGGACAACTTGCTCCATAAACCGGCGAGCGTTGAAAGCACAGGGCTGGACACCGGTTCTTCCATGAACGCTCGAGAACCTTTATCGAAATCTTCGGCAGTGGGCGCCCTGAAGCTGAACTTCGGCGACGACGTGAGGTTGAGCGCCTGCGAACGGGATTTGCTTTGGGCTCCTGCTTCCCGTGCAGGAATCGCCAAGGTCGCAACAGTGTACTGGGAGGGTTGAGATTCAAATGATGTCGGATTCATCGTCCACACCTGATTCGGTAGATGAAGACACCGATAGCCATTCAACGGCTGACGGCAATGTCCTCGTGGTAAAACCTCGCAAGCGGTTCCTGCCTGGTTGAAGTGGTGCTTCCTGCTCAACACGCTTGCCAACCTATGCCGCGGGTGACGCGGCATTCGGCTGTGCCAGAGTTAACGCAGTTGTTGCAGCAGTTGCAGCAATTCGCGTCGCGAAACCTTGCCGTCACGCTGCCACTCGTCAACATTATCCATCCGCCCCTGCAGAATCGAACGGGACATGACTTCCTTGACCAATTCGATGAGATGGTCAGTGGCCGGATTGCCCGTCAACGGTTGCTTCGCAAGTTCTTCGAGTTTGTCGAGCGTGATGCTGTTGCCCCGGCCTTTCCTCTTCAACTCTTCGAAATGGCCGAGCATTTCTTTGACCAGTTCTTTGTCATCTTTGAGTTTAAAGGGGTTATCGGAACGAATGACGCTCAGAATATCCTCCCTGGACAAGCGGCCATCCGAAGCACCGGTACTCATGTTTCGATCGAGCGCCCGAATCAGATCGGGACGCCGCAGCAGTTCCTTCGCCAGACGAACATTGGCGTCCACCGGCAATTGATCTGCCATCTTTTGCAGGCTTTCGCGCGTGACTTGCCGCGAATACTGTCCACCCTTGAACGCGCCATAATTGGTCAGCAGCGCCTGGGCCAGTTGTTGATTGCTTTGCTTCGAATAATACGGGTCCGGCCGCTCGGGAGTCGGGCGCGGAGGTGGGCCTGGGTTCGGGCACACACCATCAGGCAGCGGACGTGGCGGCGGCCCCGGGTTAAAATGACCGTGGCCAAGGTGCGGGCGTGACGGCGCGCTGCCGAATGCCGAGCCGAAGTGATACGAATCCCAGAACAAGCTCTGGCTGGCAGACGAGGTCGTAGACCGCTCGGCATTGGACATGGAGCCTCTGAGAGACTTCTCATCAGAGGAATGAGCGACAGACTGATGGAATACTGATACCGACATTTAGTTCTCCAGTTCGGTTTGATCAGACGCCTTACCTCACCGTCCCAGCCGCCCGACGATCGACAAATCGTGAAGGAAACCAGCGGAAGCAGGCTTATCCTGTGTGGCAGAACTGTGGGAGTCGGTTCCTGAGAGAGCTGAAAGTTTCCAACTGCCGGGTAGGAAGAGCATCTGCCGGGATAAGGAACTCATCCCCCTCCCAAGCGATTTCGGCGCAACCCGCACCGTCGCCGCCCGACCCGGTCAGGCAGCGCAAAAGTGCCTAGGCTCAGAAATCTGAACAATCAGCGTGGCTGGGTAAATGACGTTGCCGAACGGGATACGTGAGCTCGAAGAGCTTCTACCTCAAAGCACACCGAGCCGGGCTCTGACCGGCGACAGAGTGTAGGAGATACCCTCCGGCTCGCCGGGGGTAGGCGTAAAAGCTCAGTCATCAAGCGCGCGCTCAATCGGCGAATGCCAGCCGGCTGGGCTGACGGGCTTTTTTACGTGAACTTGTGCGGTGCCTTGCCAGTCAGCTAACTGAACGCAACTCAAAGGTGGGTAGCTGATGCATCTCTCGCTGGAGCAACAAGTCGCTCAGGTCACCGCTGCCCGTTCCGGCAGCACCTTGTTTGTCGAGGGCGGCTTGCGCCTTTTCCCGGAGTATCGCGGCAATGGTTGATTTCAAGAACGAGCCTCAGAGCGCCATCGATGCCCACGGCATCATCGGCGACATGCGCAGTGCCGCATTGGTGAACGACAAGGGCAGCATCGACTTTTTCTGCTGGCCGGAATTCGACAGCCCCTCGATTTTCTGCGCGCTGCTCGACACCCCCGACGCCGGCATTTTCCAGCTGACGCCGGACCTGCCCAACGCCCGCCGCGAGCAGATCTACCTGCCTGACACCAACGTGCTGCAAACCCGCTGGCTCAGCGATGACGCCGTGGTGGAAATCACTGACTTTTTGACCATCAGTGAGGAGGTCGACGACCTGCCCCTGTTGATTCGCCGCGTGCGTGCGGTCAGCGGCCGGGTGACGATTCACCTGCGCTGCGCCGTGCGTCACGACTATGCGCGCACGCCCACCCACGCCAGCCTCGACAACGGCACCGTGTGTTTCGCCGCCGACGGCCAGCCCGGCCTGCGCCTGTCGAGCAGCCACCCCATGCAGATCGACGACAACGCCGCAGTGGCCAGCTTCGTCCTGGCCCAGGAAGAAGGCGCCGAATTCGTCCTCGGCGGGCAAGACGACCCGCGCGTCGACAGCCGTTGCACCGACCTGGCGCTGGCGCATAGCTTGAAATTCTGGCGTGGCTGGATCGCGCAATCGAACTACCGTGGGCGCTGGCGCGAAATGGTCAACCGCTCGGCCCTGGCCCTGAAACTTTTGACCTCGCGCAAACATGGCGCGATCATCGCCGCCGCCACCTTCGGCCTGCCGGAATCGCCCGGCGGCGAGCGCAACTGGGACTACCGCTACACCTGGATCCGCGACGCCTCGTTCACCGTCTACGCCTTCATGCGCCTGGGTTTTGTCGAAGAAGCCAATCACTACATGCGCTGGCTCAGAGGCCGGGTCAGCGACTGCTGCGACCAGCCCGCCAAGATCAACATCCTGTATGGCATCGACGGCCGCCAGGAACTGCCGGAAGCCCAACTGACGCACTTGCGCGGGCATGGCGGCGCGACGCCGGTGCGTATCGGCAACGAGGCGTTCGACCAGGTTCAACTGGACATCTACGGCGAGTTGATGGACGCGGTTTACCTGGTCAACAAATACGGCGAAGCCATTTCCCACGAAGGCTGGAAACACACGGTAGAACTCGCGGATCAGGTCTGCGATATCTGGAACCGCAAAGACGTGGGTATCTGGGAAATGCGCGGCGAGCAGCATCACTTCCTGCACTCGCGGCTGATGTGCTGGGTCGCGCTGGACCGTGCGATTCGCCTGGCGTCCAAGCGCTCGTTGCCGGCGCCGTTCGCGCGCTGGGACCAGACGCGCCAGGCGATCTACGCGGATATCTGGGGTAACTTCTGGAACGAAGAACGCGGGCACTTTGTGCAGCATACCGGCAGCACCGCGCTGGACGGTTCGATGCTGCTCATGCCGCTGGTGCGCTTCGTCGCCGCCACCGATCCGCGCTGGCTCTCGACCCTCGCAGCGATCCAGAAAAGCCTGGTGCGCGACGGCATGGTCTATCGCTATCGCAACGACGACAGCCAGATCGACGGCCTGCAAGGCACCGAAGGCGCGTTTGCCGCCTGCTCGTTCTGGTACGTCGAATGCCTGGCCCGCGCCGGGCAGGTGGAAAAGGCGCATCTGGAGTTTGAACAGTTGCTGCGGTATGCCAACCCGCTGGGGTTGTACGCCGAAGAGTTCGACAACCAGGCGCGGCACTTGGGCAATATGCCTCAGGCATTGAGCCATTTGGCGCTGATCAGCGCGGCGACGTTTCTGGACCGCAAATTGAGCGGCGAGAAGACGGTGTGGCAGCCTTGAACACCACCCATCGAGCTCCCGCGAGGCCGCGATGGCGGTGGGTCAGGCAACCTGAATGCAGGACACACTTGATCCTACTTGTGGCTTTAGCGGATCGGCACTAGTTTCATCAGCAGTCATTGCCCAGCCGACAGGAGCCCACCATGCGCATCGCCCCTCCGCTGCTTCACATACGCACCTCTATGCTCGATGTGGCATATGAAGCCCACGGCCCCGTCAGCGGTGAGCCGGTGATCCTGCTGCATGGCTTCCCCTACGACCCTCGCGGCTACGACGACATCGCCCCGGCCCTGGCCGAGCGTGGTTACCGGGTGTTGGTGCCGTACCTGCGCGGCTATGGCCCGACGCGGTTTATCAACGCGCAGGTGATGCGCTCCGGGCAACAGGCGGCGTTGGCCAAGGACCTGTTGGACTTCATGGATGCGCTGAGTATCCCGCGGGCTACCCTCGCGGGTTATGACTGGGGCGGGCGTGCTGCGTGTATTGTCGCGGCGCTGTGGCCGGAACGGGTGCGCGGGTTGGTGAGCGGCGATGGCTATAACATCCAGGACATTGCCAAGTCTCTCGAACCCAGGCCGCCGGAAACGGAGCATCGGTTGTGGTACCAGTTCTACTTCCACACCCAGCGTGGCGTGGATGGGTTGATCGCCAATCGCCGGGCGTTTTGCCAATTGCTGTGGTCACTGTGGTCGCCCTCCTGGGCCGCAGGGCCAAGCCTGTACGGCCAAAGCGCGCCATCGTTCGATAACCCGGACTTTGTCGACGTGGTGATTCACTCCTACCGTCACCGCTTCATGTACGCGCCGGGCGATCCCGCACTGGCGTCCATCGAACAGGCGCTGGCGCTGCAACCGACGATCACGGTGCCGACGATTTCGCTGTGCGGCGCCGACGATGGCGTGGGCCCGCCGCCGCTGGAGAATGACGATGCGCAGCACTTCAGCGGCGTCTATCGGCGGCAGGTGCTGCCCGGCGTGGGCCACAATATTCCTCAGGAAGCGCCGCAAGCGACCCTTGCGGCGCTCCTGGAACTGCTCGCCTAGGCCACTGGCGAAAAGCGCTCGCGATAGGCCTGCGGCGTCACTGACAAGACCCGCAGGAAGCTGCGCCGCAAGGTCTCTTCGCAGCCGAACCCGCACTGCACGGCGATGCGTTTGATCGATGCGCTGCTGTCCGCCAGTTGCCGGCGGGCGGTTTCGACGCGGATCAACTCGACGGCACGCGCGGGGGTCTGGCCGGTTTCGGCGCGGTAATGGCGCACGAAGCTGCGCTCGCTCATGCCGGCCTGGGCGGCCAGGGTGGCGAGGGTCAGGTCGAGGGTCAGGTGTTCCGCGATCCACGCGTGCAACTCGGCGAAGCGGCTGTCGCCTTTTTGCAATGACAAGGTCACGCTGAATTGCGATTGCCCCCCGGGACGCTTGAGGAACACCACCAGGTGCCGCGCCACTTCCAGCGCCACGGCACGGCCCAGGTCTTCTTCCACCAGGGCCAGGCACAGGTCGATACCGGCGGTCACACCGGCCGACGTCCACACCGCACCCTGCTGGATGAAAATCGGGTTGGACTCCACCGTCAGCGCCGGGAATTTGCGCGCCAGTTCTTCACAGCGCGTCCAGTGGGTCGCCACGCGGCAACCGTCAAGCAAGCCACTGGCCGCCAGCAAAAAAGCCCCGGTACACACCGACGCCATACGCCGGGTGTGCCGGGCTTTTTCGCGCACCCAGTCCACCAGCGCCGGGTCTTCGGCGGCGCCGTACACGCCCCAGCCACCGGCGATGATCAGGGTGTCGCAAGGCGTGTCGACGGCCGGCAACGGCTCGGCCACCAGCGCCAGGCCGGCGGAGGTCATCACCGGCGCCGTCTGGGCGGCGATCACCGCGACCGCGTAGGGCAACGGCGCACCGCGCTGGCGCGCCAGGTCGTTGGCGGACGCGAACACCTGCAAGGGCCCGGTCACATCGAGCACTTGGGCATTATCAAAAGCGAGTACGTGAATGAGTCGAGGCATGATTGGCGTGATGTGTGGGTTCAATGGCGTATTCGCCAAAGCCTAGGCCTCTAGAGTGAAGCCGTCCACCCTTTATCGGAGCTTCGTTCATGTCCTTGCAGATCGGTTTTCTGATGTTCCCCGGCATCCAACAACTGGACCTCACCGGCCCCTATGACGTGTTGGGTTCGCTGCCGGATGTGAAATTGCATCTGGTGTGGAAAGACCTCGCGCCGGTCACGTCCAGCACCGGATTGGTGTTCACGCCGACCATGACTTACGCCGACTGCCCGACCCTGGATGTGCTCTGCGTCCCCGGCGGCAGTGGCGTCGGCCCGTTGATGGAAGACCCGCAAACCCTCGACTTCCTCAGGGCCCAGGCGCTCACCGCGCGTTATGTCACCTCAGTGTGTACCGGTTCGCTGGTGCTCGGTGCGGCCGGCTTGCTGCGCGGTCGCAAGGCCACCACCCATTGGGCGTACCACGACCTGCTCGCCCCGCTCGGCGCCATCCCGGTACAAGCACGCGTGGTGCGTGACGGCAACCTGTTCACTGGCGGCGGGATTACTGCAGGGATCGACTTCGCCCTAACCCTGGCGGCTGAGCTGTACGACGAAGCGACCGCGCAACTGGTGCAGTTGCAGATCGAATACGCACCGGCGCCGCCGTTCGATTCAGGCCGGCCGGATACCGCGCCCATATCTGTGCTGGAAGAAGCCAACAAGCGCACGGCCGAGTCGCGCAAGGTCCGGAGCGAGATCACTGCGCGGGCGGCCGCTCGACTGGGTTGACACTGGCCGATGTTCGTCGTGGGCGGTCGCGCTGAACGGCAACCCGCTCTTCGACGCCGCGCTCTCGCACAGCGTTTCAGCGACGTGGACGGCATCCTGATGCTCAACACGTCGCAGTTGCCGCTGCGCGGCTAGTCGCCGATGATGCGGGTCACCGCGATTGCGATCAGGCTTGATCCCAAAGGCGTGGGCCGTCCTTTCCACCCAAGAAGTCCATTGATGAATACCCACGACGGATTAATTCCCTGCATCATTTCCGGCGGTTCGGGCACCCGACTGTGGCCAGTGTCCCGGCAGAACATGCCCAAGCCGTTCATGCACATGCGCGATGGCCAGAGCCTGCTGCAGAAAACCTTCCTGCGCGCCAGCCGCCTGCCCGGTGTGGAAAACGTGCTCACCGTCACCAACCGTGACCTGCTGTTTCGCACCCTGGATGACTACCGTCTGGTGAACAAGGCCCAGCTGCCCCTGGACTTGTTGCTGGAGCCCTTCGGCCGCAACACGGCAGCGGCGATTGCCGTGGCGGCGCTGCATGTGCAGGAGCACTTTGGCGACGATGCCCAGTTGCTGGTGATGCCCGCCGACCATTTGATCCTCAATGAAACCGCGTTTGCCGTGGCCGTGAGCCAGGCCCGCGAACTGGCCGAAGCCGGCCATCTGGTGACCTTCGGTATTGAGCCTGATCGCCCCGAAACCGGCTTCGGCTATATCGAACAAGGTGCCGCGCTGGGGGCGGGAAACCGGGTCAACCGCTTTGTCGAAAAACCCGACCTGGCCACCGCGCAAGGCTACCTCGACGGCGGCAAGCACCTGTGGAACGCCGGCATATTCTGCTTCAAGGCCAGCACCCTGGTGAACGAGCTGACCACCCATGCCCCGCAGGTGATGGCGGCCGCCAAGGCTGCGCTGGCGCACAGCCAGAGTTTGCAGAATACAACCTCGCGCCAGCGTGAACTGGATGCCGAAGGCTTCGGCAGCGCACCGGACCTGTCCATCGACGTGGCGCTGATGGAGAAGTCCGCGCAGGTGGCCGTGGTGCCCTGCGACATCGGCTGGAGCGATATCGGCTCCTGGGAAGCCCTGCGCCAGCTCACCCCCAGCGATGCCCAGGGCAACCAGGTCAATGGCGAAGCGATTCTGCATGACGTACACAACTGCTACATCGACTCGCCCAAGCGCGTACTCGGCGCGGTGGGCGTGCGCGATCTGATCATCGTCGACACCGCCGACGCCCTGCTGATCGCCGATGCCAATCGCAGCCAGGATGTGCGCCACATCGTGGCCGAGCTCAAGCGCCAGAACCATCCGGCGTACAACCTGCACCGCACAGTGACGCGACCATGGGGCACCTACACCGTGCTGGAGGAAAGTGCGCGCTTCAAGATCAAGCGCATTGTGGTCAAGCCGCTGGCGTCACTGTCGTTGCAGATGCATCACCACCGCAGCGAACACTGGGTGGTGGTCAGCGGTACCGCACAGATCACCAATGGCGAGCGGGAATTTCTGATCAACGCCAACGAGTCCACCTACATTCCGGCCGGGCACAAACACCGCCTCACCAACCCCGGCATCATCGAGTTGGTGATGATCGAGGTGCAGAGCGGCGAGTACCTGGGCGAAGACGACATTGTGCGCTTTGACGATATCTACGGGCGCGCGCCCGCAGAAGGATAGGCCTCAGTCATCCAATGGCTGAGGGGCCGGTTTGCTGCCAGGTTTCGCCGGCTTGGCGGGCTTGGCGCCCTTGGCCGGAGCGGGTGCGACAGGTTCGGGCTCTGCAGCGGCGGCGGCTTCTTTCTCGGCCATCGGCATCTGATCGATTGCGCTGAAGAAGTCCTTCAAGTCGAGGGCATCCGGTGGCACGGTCTTCTCAACTTTCTTCTCACCATCCTTGCCTACCAGGATCACTTTGGTGCCGCTGCCGGCGCCTAATTTGAGGGCGCGGATCAGCGCGTTGGTTTCAGGCGGTGTGAGCTTCTTGTTGTCCTTGGGGTCCTTGGCGAACTTCTCCCCTTCGGCACCGATGCTGCCAAACTTCACGGTGTACAACACCATGCCGCGCTCTTCAAAGGACTGCTTGGTGGCAGGCTCGTCCAGCTGTTTCTTGAGCTTGACCAATGTTTCATTGCCGGAATCAAGCTCCACCACCACCAGCGGTCGGGCCTTGCCCAAATCCTGCTTGAGCGGGTTGATATCAGCAGCAGCCAACAGCGGCCCCGTAAAAGCCATCAAGGTAGCCAGGGTCAGCGACCGGATGAGCATGCGCACCTCCTTTGAATTCCATGCAGGGTTCTTGAGTTTCATGTCTGCGACAGCCAAATTCAAGGATGATTCCTACACCACCTTGAGAAAGCGTAGGCCAGGACACCTGCTACGCAAGGGATTGGGTCGGTTTGGCGGCCATTGTTTCTTTTGGTTGCCGAAATATTAAGAGACCTCCCACTACGGCCAATGCCGAGCAAACACAGGCGCCACGAGCGGATCGGCATCCACCCTGTCCAGGGTCTGCGCAAACGCCGACCGCGAGGCGTGCAACGCCTCTCGCGCCGCATCCCAGCGCGACACCGCCGCCGCCATGATGCCCAGGGCATTCGGCTGCTGATCGGCGGCGAACAATTGGTCGGCAAACTGATCGGCGAACACCAACCAGGCCCGGTGCAGGTAGTGGCGCGTGCCGCTGATCAATTGTGCTTGCGCGGCCTCATCGGCGTCGCCCAGCCAGCGCGTCGGGTAGTCGATGATGCCGATTGCCGAGTAGCAATTGGCGGCGATGTACACCAGGCCGCGGAGGATCTGCGCACGGTTGTCGGCGAGTAGATCGGCGGCGGGGAATTCCAGGCCCAGGTGGATCAGAATCGCCGCGCTTTCCGTCAGCACCTGGCCATCGGGGGTCACCAGCGTGGGGATCTGTTTGAGCGGGTTGATACGCGCGAGCGCTTCGCTGCCCTCGCCGTCCTGCCAGGAACTGGCGTCTACCCGATGCCATGGCACCGCGCAACGCTGCAGGGCAATTTCGATCATGCATGAGCCGGAGTCGTCGGTGCCGTAGAGCGTGTACATGGGGGACCTCCTTGGTATCACGTAGCAATTGCCGAGCACGCCAACAGCGTAGACGCTCACCCGCGCGAGGCAAATAGTTTAGAACAGGCCCATTTGCCCGCCGACCAGGGTGCCGAAGTCGTCATTCACAAACGGCAGGATCGCATCGGCCACTGGCTGCAATTGCCGGGTGACGTAGTGGTCATAGTCGATCGGTGCCTGGCGCACTTCCAGCGGTTCCGGGCCGTTGACGCTGATCACGTAGCTGATCCAGCCACCGCGCTGGTACTGGCGCGGGCGGTTCATGCGGTCGTTGTAGTCGTCGGCCAGGCGCGCAGCGCGCACGTGCGGCGGGACGTTGCGCTCGTAGTCGTCCAACCGCCGGCGCAGGCGCTTGCGGTAGATCAGCAGCTCGTCGAATTCGCCGCTCAAGGTGCGCCGCACGTAGTCGCGCACGTAATCCTGATAGGGCTGGCGGTGGAAGATACGATGGTAGAGCTCCTGCTGGAATTGCCGGGCCAGGGGCGACCAGTCGCTGCGCACGGTTTCCAGGCCCTTGTAGACCATCTCTTCGCTGCCGTCGCCGCGCACCACCAAGCCGGCGTAACGCTTCTTGCTGCCCTCCTCGGCGCCGCGAATGGTCGGCATGAGGAAGCGCGTGAAGTGGGTTTCGTATTGCAACTCCAGGGCGCTGTGCAGGCCGAATGCAGTGTGCAAATGCGCGCGCCACCAATCGTTGACGTGTTGCACCAGCGCCTGGCCGATGCGGCTGGCGTCCTCCTGGGAGTGCGCGCCACCGAGCCAGACGAAGGTGGAATCGGTGTCGCCGTAGATCACTTCATAGCCCTGGGCTTCGACCAGTTCGCGGGTCTGGCGCATGATCTGATGGCCGCGCAGGGTGATCGACGACGCCAGGCGCGTATCGAAGAACCGGCAACCGCTGGAACCGAGGACGCCGTAGAAGGCGTTCATGATGATTTTCAGCGCTTGGGACAACGGCGCATTGCGTTCGCGCTTAGCCTCTTCGCGACCTTCGGAGATGCGCGCAACAATGGCCGGCAGGCAGTGCCGGGTGCGGGAAAACCGGGCGCCGCGAAAGCCTTCCACCGACTCGCTGTCATCGGGGTGCTCGAGGCCTTCGATCAGGCCCACGGGGTCGATCAGGAAGCTGCGGATAATCGACGGGTAGAGGCTTTTGTAGTCCAGCACCAACACCGATTCGTAGAGGCCGGGGCGTGAATCCATGACAAATCCGCCGGGGCTGGCCTGGGGCGGTTTGTCGCCCAGGTTCGGCGCGACGAAGCCTTGGCGGTGCATCAGCGGCAGGTACAGGTGAGTGAATGCGGCCACGGAGCCACCGTTGCGGTCGGCCGGCAAGCCGGTGACGCTGGCCCGTTCCAGCAGGAACTTGAGCAGCTCGGTCTTCTCGAAAATCCGCGTGACCAGCTCGCAGTCCTTGAGGTTGTAACGCGCCAGGGCCGGCTTGTCCTCGGCGAACATGCGGTTGATTTCATCCATGCGCTGGTAGGGCGTGGAGATGTCCTTGCCTTCGCCGAGTAGGGTTTGCGCGACGTTTTCCAGGCTGAAGGATTCAAAACTCCAGGTGGCCGAGCGCAGCGCTTCGATACCGTCGATGATCAGCCGCCCCGCCGCGGCCGCGAAGTAATGATTGCGGCTGCCGTGCTCGCGCCAGGCCATGGGCTCATCGCCCCGGCCGAGCAAGAGTGGCACGTTGAGACGCTGGGCGTGTTCGTGGAGCACGCGCAGGTCGAACTGCACCACATTCCAGCCGATGATCGCGTCGGGGTCATGCGTGGCGAGCCATTGGTTGAGGCGCTCGAGCAATTGGCCGCGGGTGTCGCAATAGTCGAGTTTGAAGTCCACCGCATCGGTTTTGTTCGGCGGGCCGAGCATGTACACCTGGCGCTCGCCGCAGCCTTCGAGGGCGATGGAATACAGATCACCCTGGGCGGTGGTCTCGATGTCCAGGGACACCAGCTTGAGCGGCGGGCGATAGTCGGGCGCGGGTTTCATCTGCGCGTCGAGCAGCGCGCCCGTGGCGTCGGGCGTGCCGTCGAACCACACGGGGGCGGTGATGAAACGCTCCATCATGTAACGCTCGGGCGGGCGCACGTCACCTTCGTAGACATCGACACCGGCGGCGCGCAGGCGCTTTTCCAGGTCCATCAGTTGCCGATGCTGGCGGGTGTAGAGGCCCAAGACCTTGCGGTGATGGAAATCGCACAGCTCCAGCGGGCGCAATTCGACATCGCGCTCGCCCTTGAGCAGCCAATCCAGCGGTTTGCGATGGGCTTCGGGGATGAACATCACCGAGCTTTGCACGGGGAGGCGGATAAACCTCGGCCCCTGGTCGGTGGCCAGCCAGAAACTGACCTGCGTCCCCGCCGGGGTATCGCGCCAATGCCGGGTCAGGACAAAACCCTGCTGTAAATCCACCGTGCCGCACCTCAGGAATCACTTTCAGGGCGTGATTCTACCCGGCATCCGGCCAAACGCGGCACGTTAACGCGCGCACAGCGCGCAATCGCCTCAGGCGATGCCTTGGTGGAAGTGGCTCAGGTAGCCTTCGATATTGCGCATTTGCTCGTCCCATCCGCGGGAATTCATTTTGAAGGCTTTCAGGCGGCGGGCTTCGGGCACTGTGTCGAAGCCGGATTCAACGACCCGCAGCAAAATGCCCGGGGCGCGGTCTTCAACGGTGAACTCCACCAGCGTCGGTGTTTCCTTGTCGTAGTCGATGCCTTTTTCTACGGCGAAGGGGTGCCACGAGAACGAAAACCGCGTCTGCGGCAAGATGTGTTCGATCCTGGCCTTCCAGATCACGTGTTCGTAACCTGGGTAAGTGATCGGCGCTTCGATCGTTTCCCCGGCGACAAAGGTCTTGCCCTTGAGGGCGATGCCAAACCAGCGGCCGAATTGCTCGGCATCGGTGAGCGCCTCCCACACCTTTTTGCGTGGAGCGTTCAGTAGGACTTTCCGTTCGATTCGATCTGATACGTGCATACGTCACCTCCTCCATTGACAGTAGGCGACATCGACCAATGCGCAACCTTGGGTTCTGCGCGATGATGATGCCCCCATCGTTGACCCGGCCATAGGTTATGACTGACCCGTTGAATGGAAGTTGCTTCTGTAAAGCCGTGCGCTACCAGGTGGACAGCCTGGACATGCCCATCAGCCACTGCCACTGCGATAGCTGTCGCAAGGTGCATGCGGCGGCGTTTGTGAGCACCGCCGGCGTGATGCGTGAACATTTTCGCTGGACGCAGGGCGAGGAACTGTTGGCGGCCTTCGAATCTTCGCCAGGCAAATTCAGGCGTTTCTGCTCACGCTGTGGCTCACATCTGATGGCCGAGCGTGGGCATCAGCCCCATGTGATTGTGCGGGTGGCGACGCTGGACGATGATCCGGGTGTCAGGCCCACCGCGCATATCTGGACGGCCCATGATGTGCCGTGGCTGGCACATGAGGGCGTGGAGCAGTGGGACGAATGGCAGGTGTGAGTCAGACGTGGGGATCGCCGGGGGCCTTGCTCGGCGTCGCATATTGCGGCTTCAGGTGGCCTTCGTGGTCGAGCAGCCAGGCGTCCATGATCTGGCGCACCACCGGGCCTGCGACGCGGCCACCGGCCTCGCCGTTTTCGATCATCACCGAAATCACGATTTGAGGGTGCTCCGCCGGCGCAAACCCGACAAACAGCGCGTTGTCACGGTGGCGCTCCAAGGTTTTGTCGCGGTTGTAGCGCTCACCCTGCTTGATCGCCACCACCTGCGCGGTACCACTCTTGCCGGCAATCCGGTATTGAGCACCCTGCGCGGCCGCCCGAGCGATCCCGCGGGGGTCGTGCATCACCAGTTGCATCCCGTGGTTGACCTGTTCCCAGTCACGCGGGTCCTTGAGGACCACGTTGGGCATCGGGTGCTCGTCCACTGGCGCCACACCGTTGATAGTCTTGGCCAAGCGCGGTCGATTCCACACGCCTTTATTGGCAATCAACGCGGTGGCCTGGGCCAATTGCAGCGGCGTGACCTGCATATAACCCTGGCCGATGCCGAGGATCACCGTTTCGCCCGGGAACCAGGGTTGACGCCGCGTCGCGCGCTTCCAGGCCTGGGACGGCATCAGGCCAGCTGACTCTTCGAACATGTCCAGGGAGACTTTCTGGCCGAGGCCAAATTCGGCCAGGTAGTCATGCAGGCGGTCGATGCCCAGCTTGTGGGCCAGGTCGTAAAAATAGGTGTCGTTGGAGCGCATGATGGCCGCGTCCATATCCACCCAACCATCACCGCTGTGGTTCCAGTTGCGGTATTTGTGGTCAAAGTCGGGCAATTGGTAGTAACCGGGGTCGAACACACGGGTCTGGGCGGTCACTACCCCGCTGTCGAGACCCGCGATGGCCACTTCCGGCTTGATGGTCGAGCCCGGCGCATAGAGACCGCGCAGGACGCGGTTGAACAGCGGACGGTCGATAGAATCATGCAGGGCCGCATATTCCTTGAAGCTGATGCCGGTGACGAACAGGTTGGGGTCGAAGCTGGGCTTGCTGACCATAGCCAGTACTTCGCCGGTTTGCGGGTCGAGTGCTACCACCGAGCCACGGCGATCGCCCAAGGCTTCTTCAGCCGCTTCCTGGAGTTTGACGTCGAGGCTCAGCACGATGTTTTTGCCGGGGATCGGGTCGGTATGCTTGAGCACGCGCAGTACGCGTCCCTGGGCGTTGGTCTCGACTTCTTCATAGCCGACATGGCCATGCAGCTCTGACTCGTAGAACCGCTCGATGCCAGTCTTACCGATGGACTGCGTGCCGCGGTACTCCACCGAGTCGAGGGTCTTGGATTCTTTTTCGTTGATGCGGCCAACGTAACCGATGGAGTGAGCGAAGTGCGCGCCCAGGGGATAGTGGCGAACGAATTGCGGTTCGACGTCTACGCCGGGCAGACGGAACTCATTGACGGCGAGTTCGGCGATCTGTTCTTCGGTCAGCTCATAAAACAACGTAACCGGCACAAAAGGATGCCGCGCCTGCTTCAGCGCCTTGTCGAACACGGCGCGGTCTTCTGCCGGTAGGTGCAGCAGACTGACGATCTCGTCCAGCTCGCCCTTGAGGTCGGTGGTGCGCTCGCGGGTGATGATCAGGTTGTAGCTTGGGCGGTTGTCAGCCAGCACAACGCCGTTGCGGTCATAGATCAAGCCACGAGTCGGCGTGATGGGCAGTACGTGGACACGGTTGTTTTCAGAAATCGTCGAGTGATAGTCGAATTGCACCACCTGTAGGAAATACAGGCGGCCCACCAGGGCACAGGTGATGCCGATCACCAACAAGGCGCAGGCGAACAGGCGTTTGTTGACCAGGCGGTTTTCGTTTTCGTGGTCTTTGATCGGTATCGGTTCAGGCATTTCTACAGCATCTCGTTGAAAAAGGTCGACGCCGCGTCCTGCGGATGAAAGATCAATCCTTGTGAAAATGTGCTGCACCATAGCAAAAATGCAGAAACACTTTGCATCGATTTCCCAAACGGTAGCCTGGAAGGGTCGTGTGGTGCAGGCGGTACCGAGCGTCGGGGGACGAGGCCACTGTTGCCAGATGGCGACGGTGGCCTGGAACAGCAGGATGGATTTCAGATCCACTGGTCGTTCATGGCGGTGCGGTCTCCCCCTTCATGGCCGGTGTTCAAGATGCCGCGAGGTTCGATCATCATCAGTTTGGCTTCGCCTTCGGCGGCCGTCCGGTGTTCTATTCCGCGAGGAACGACATACAACTCCCCCGGCGCCACATACACGGGACCTTCCGGAAGGTCGATACGCAGTGTCCCTTCAAGCACGAGAAACGCCTCGTCGGTTTCTGGATGTGAGTGCCAGATGAACTCGCCTTCGATGCGTACAACCTTGAACTGGTAGTCGTTCATCTCGGCTACGACTCTTGGGCTCCACTGTTCACTGATGAGTGAAGCTTTTTGCGCGAGATTTACAGGTTGTGCTGAGTGCTGTTGCTGAGCCATGACCAATCCTCTGGTAGATGAGAGTTGTCAGACTATCGAAGGAAGGGGCAACCGTTCTTGTATGATCTTGCAGTTTGAGGATCGCGGCACAAACACTCAAAGAGCCGTTACTAAACCACGACAAGGACGCACCGAAGACCACCGCAGTGGCGCTCTTCGCACTTTTCGAGCGGACAAACAAAACCCCTGTCTGCGTAAGCAAACAGGGGTTCTGGAATTTAATCTTGACGATGACCTACTCTCACATGGGGAAACCCCACACTACCATCGG
>NZ_JAFCVO010000010.1:0-280652 GCF_049897085.1 Pseudomonas sp. PSPC3-2 | reverse complement strand
CGGTACAGATTGGTGTTGGTAAATGCGGAACTGTCGGCCTCGCCCAAGCAGGGCAAGGTGCGGTTGCAGGGTGATTTCGTAGCGGGCTTCATCAGCGGAGCCGGACAGGCGTTTGAAGCCGGTGACTACCCCGTGAAGCGTGCGCAATGGGCCGTTCGCGGGTCCGTTAAAGCCACGCTTGGAAAAGTTTTGTGGGGCGCCATGCAAACTAAAACTGGCGTTCTGTCCGAGCATTTTTTCGGCAGCAATATCGCCGTCTGTGCTGGTGAACTCCACACGATAGGTGAAGGGTTGGCTCAGGCCCTCTTTGCCCTCAAAGGCCAGGACGTCAAGCAGTGCATCAACGTCGCGCACGCTGAGTGTGTGCCGGCTGTGGTCGTAGAAGCTGCGCAGTTGGTTGAGCATGTTCAGGCCTCCATCGCAACGGGCGAAACAGCGTCTTGGGCGTCGATAAAATGCAGGACAATCCCTTCCTCAATGCTGTAGCCCAAGGTCACGCCAAACGTTTTCTGCCGGGCGGCTTGGCGTTGCAACAACCGCTGACTGAGGACCGGCAGAATCTGCTGGTTGAGTAGGCTGTCAATGTTGCGCGCGCCTGTGTCGGGCAGCAGGCAGGCCGCAACCAGCCCCGCGCTGAGGGCTGCGTCGACCTGACAATCCAATCCGTAATGACGCTGCAAGCGCTTGGCAACGTGGGCGAGTTTGATGGCGACGATACGTTGGAGGGCGTCGGCTTGAAGCGGGCGGTAAATCAGGGTTTGGAAACGAGCCAATAAGGCTGGCTGGAAGTGTTCGCGCAGGATCGGGCGCAGCAACGCGTGCAAGGTGCTGTCGGATGCGTCGGGGAACTCTTGCAGGCAAGTTTGAAGTTCATCGCTGCCAAGGTTGGAAGTCATGAGGATGACGGTGTTGCGAAAGTCGATTTCCCGACCTTCGCCATCGCGCATACAGCCCCGATCAAAGACCTGGTAAAAAATATTGAGAACGTCGCGGTGCGCCTTCTCGACTTCATCGAGCAGCACCACGCTGTAGGGGCGTTGACGCACGGCTTCGGTGAGCACGCCGCCCTGACCGTAACCGACGTAGCCGGGAGGTGAGCCTTTGAGCTGGCTGACGGTATGGGCTTCCTGATATTCCGAGAGGTTAATGGTGATCAGCGATTTTTCGCCGCCGAACAGCGTGTCGGCCAGCGCCAGCGCCGTTTCGGTTTTGCCGACGCCGCTAGTGCCGACCAGCAAAAATACGCCCAGCGGGGCTTTTTCATCTGTCAGGCCGGTCCTAGCTGCGCGTAGGCGTTGGGCCAAAGCGCTGAGCGCAGGGTCCTGGCCGATCACTTGCTCACCCAGTTGGTATTCCAGCTCAAGCAGGTTGGCTTGTTCGTCCTTGAGTAAGCTGCCCAGCGGTACGCCGGTCCAGTCAGCGATGACTTCGGCCACACTGCGCGCATCGACGTCGAGGGACAGCAGTGGCTGGTTGCCCTGGGCGTTGCTCAGTTGTTGTTGCAATTGCAGGCAGACGGTCCTTTGTGCTGGTTCTGCCTGACGGGCATCGCGCAATTGCTGGGTAAGCTCGAGTTCGTTGCGGTATTGCGCCTCAAGCCCGACTAGCTGGCGGTGCAACTCGGCGTGCTGCGCGTCGATGATCGCCAGGCGCTCGCTGGCGGGGCTGCCGCTCAGTTGCTGGTCTTCTTCCAGGGCCTGGCGTTCCAGCTCGAGGGCCGTCTGCTGGGCCTTAAGGCGCACCAGCGCTTGCGGCTCGCAGTCCAAGCTCATGCGTGCCCGTGCACTGGCGGTGTCGAGCAGGTCGATGGCTTTGTCGGGGAGTTCGCGGCCGGTCAGGTAGCGCCGTGAAAGCGTCACCGCTGCTTGTACCGCCGCGTCCTGGATGTGCACGCCGTGATGGCTGGCGTAGCGCGCCTTGAGGCCGCGCAGCATCAGGCAGGCGTTGGCGTCGTCCGGCTCGTCGACCTTGACCATCTGGAAGCGTCGTTCCAAAGCGGCATCGCGTTCAAAATACTGTTTGTATTCACCCCAAGTCGTAGCGGCGACCGTGCGCAACTCGCCACGCGCCAGGGCCGGTTTGAGCAGGTTGGCGGCGTCCGCACCACCCGCCTGGTTACCAGCGCCAATCAGAGTGTGGGCTTCATCGATAAACAGCAGCACCGGATGCGGCGACAGTTGCACGGCCTCGATGACGTTTTTCAGGCGTTGTTCGAATTCGCCTTTGACCCCGGCGCCCGCTTGCAACAAACCCAAGTCAAGGGTGCGTAAGGTGACCTGCTTGAGGCTGTCGGGGACATTGCCCTCTACGATGCGTAACGCAAGACCTTCAACCAAAGCGGTTTTGCCTACGCCGGGCTCCCCCACCAGGATCGGGTTGTTCTTGCGCCGACGGCTGAGAATATCGATCACCTGACGGATCTCATCGTCACGACCAAACACCGGGTCGATCTGCCCCGCCCGCGCCTTGGCAGTAACGTCGTGGGTGAATTTGTCCAAGATGACTTTCAGGGCATCCGGTTCATCGGTGCCGGATAAAGCGGGCAGCTCAGTGTGGTCCCGTGCCGCTTCTTGCTGCGCTTGCGCACGTTCTTCGGAGCGCTGGTCGAGCAACACCAATAACCGCTGTAACTGGGCATCGCTGATACTAAGCAGCGGCCAAGTGGCGTCGCACACCAGCAGGCTCGGAGTTTCCAGCAGCGCACCGAGCAAATGCGCCGAGCGCAGGATCTCGTTATTGCCATCCAGGGATGCCAGCAGCCAAGCATTCTTGATCAGTTGTTGCAGCTTGCCGCACAGCTGTGGCTTGTTTTGCACGCTGCGCGGCAGGGTGTCCAGGTGGTCGATCAGGCCGCGCCAGAGTGCATCCATATCCCATTCGTAGCGACGGCCGATAAGGGTCAGGTCGCCCTCGCCTTGCTCCAGCAACTTGAGCAGCCAGTGTTCGATGGTGACCTGCGCGTGGGCACGGCTTTGGCACAACGTAGCCGCTGCACTCAACGCCTGGGTGCAATAAGGGTTGAGACGGCGAAGCAAGCGCGTGGAATGTTGGGCCATACGGTTACATCCTTGTTCGGTGATGGTGGTGTGTCATCGATAACGCCAGCCGCGGGTTTGAAACTCGATGTGTTTGGCTGAACGCCCGCGAACGGACGCTCAACCCAGCACACCGGGAGCCAGCAGGCAAAGGCCCACCTGCTGCTCCACGCGTATCAAGCGCTTTGGCGTTCATTCCATGAATCGGAGTGGATGATGTTGCCGTCCTTGTAGGTCCAGGTGACCTTCTCGTAACGCAACTCCACCTGCTCGAGGTGGTTGTGCTTCTCTTTGCTCGGGTCTTTGACGTCGTGCATTTTCGGCGCGACTTTCACGACTTTGACGTCTTCGAGTTTGGTGATGAAGTACTCGACCTCCTGCCCCGCATCGTCGATGCGGTACCACTTGAACTCAGCACTCTTGAGCGTTTGCCCGGTGGTGACCGCCTTGTAGAGATAGGGGCTGGACGCATCGATTTCCTTGGAAAACAGAAACGGGGTGTGAACCCGCGTACCGGTCAATTTCCCGGTGTTATTGTCGGTGGGGATGTACAGACTGTGATCCTGGGCAACCACCTCGATGCTGCCCTCGCGTTGTTGCACGTTCACCGAACCCTTGATAGTTGCGCCGCCGTCGTCTTGCAGCCAGAGGTAAACGGGAATTGCCATGTGAAGCTCCTTTTTCTCGTAGATTTAAATGTCGCGGAATGCGACCGGGGGTTGCCTGTCCGGGTGTGCGACGGGAAGCACGCAGGCCCCCGCCTCAGGCACCAGACGGATATCAACGCGGCGGTTGGCTGCACGCCCCGCCTCGGTGTCGTTGCCAGCAATCGGCTGGCTGGCGCCAAAGCCCTGCACGGCAAAGCAGCTGTCGGGAATGCCGCCCAAGCGCTGCATCCAGTCATGCACGGCAGCGGCGCGGGCGCGGGACAGTCGAAGGTTGTTTTCGGGGTCGCCAGTGGCATCGGTATGCCCCGAAATGACGATCAGCCAGCCGGGCTGGGCCTTGATATCGACCAGCGCATTGATCAGGGTCTTGGCCGAATCCGGCTTAAGCAGGGCACTGCCGCTGGCGAACAGCGACAGGCTGTCCAACCGCACCGGGCGGGCAGCCCGCGCCGGTGATGTGGCCGGTGGCGGTTCAACGTGAGCGGCCAGCACCGCCTGCAGCACGGCGCGCATGCGTTCGCCGCGATACAGGCCCAAGCCGAATGCCAGGGGCGCACCGTGCCGGTAGTACGCGTCCAGACGCTGGGCGTCCTGGCGCAGCACGGTCAGGGCATTTTCACGCCAAAGAAACTCGCGCTGGTTACGCTGGGTCGGTTGCGGGATAGCCGAATAACGTCGCAAGTCATCGCTGACTTGGCGTAGCAACAGGGCGTTCTGCCACGCCGAACTGGCGAGCGCGACAACACCCGCCACGGCGAACAACCACAGCGCAATAACGCTTGCACGTTGCACCGGGGAACGCAGCGGGCCGAGCGGCAACAGGTTGAGCAAAGGGTCCGGGAACGGCAACACCGCATTCGTCACGGCCTCTCTGTGATCCGCCAGCGCCACTTTTCTGCGTAACCAGTGCTGCCACAGGTTCCCCTTCACGGCATGCGGCAATGCCGGCACCCACGTGACTGCGCAGGTCGCCGCCAAGCCAGAAGCGTTGCGACTGACAAGGTGCGGCAGTACCGCTTCATGAAGCCAGGCCACAGTGCTGCTCAGTTGAATGCTTGCGTGCATCCGAGCGGCCTGCCTGGGCGAGTCAGCAGGTTGCTGTTGCCAGTCATCCAGGCTGACGCAAGCACCCGCATCACACACACGGACCTCGGCCTGCCCGTTGCCCCAACAGAACCAAGGCGCCTCGCCCTGCAAGGTTTGCAGGTAGCTCACCAGCAACAGCGGCAGCGCAACGCCGCGCTTGCGGGCCAAGGCCACCTGATGACTGAAGGCGCGCACCTGACGGGCGAGTACGGCCCCATCACTGTGCGCGCCGGGACTGACGCTGAACATCACGCCCAGTTGCCCGGCCCAGCCCGGACGCACGGCCAGAACCTGATCAGTGACAACCCGCAGTTGCTCCAGGCTCGGTACGCGCACGTAGCACCCTTGCTCAGTCACACGCAGGGCCAACCGCTCGGCGGCAACCCTGCCGAACAGCCCATCCAGGCCATCACCGCAGACCAGCACCACCGGGTGACGAAACCCAGCGGCGGGTATCCCCCTGCCCTCGGCCAACCTCAGCGACCCATGCTGCCGTTCGGCGCGCAGGCGCAGTGATACCCAGGCCCACGCCACACAGCACACCGCGATCAACACGCCGAGTACACGCGCCCACAGCGCGAGCGGAATGATGAGCAGCAACGCGAGCACGAGGACACCCGCCCACAGGTATAGGATGCGATGCAGATTGAAGGTCATCTGGCACTCACCCCTGATCCGGCAAGAGCGAGGCAATCGCATCGCTCAACAGATGATCCAATCCCCACCACGTCGCAACGAGCAACAGGGCCACTGTCAGCAGATGAATCAAAGGTGAACGCAGCCAACCAAAACCCGCGCTCAGTTCGCCACCGCCTACCTGCGTCGGCGCGTGTTGACTGACCTTGAACGGCGCCACCTGTGCGTCGAGAGCCACCCGTAATTGCTCGCGTTCGGGGTCGCTCAAATCACGATAGCGCCCGCGAAAACCCAACATCAATACGCGCTGAAATACCGTCAGCACATGCCGGTCAGGCGCAGGCTCGCTCAACACGTCACGCATGGCCTCGTACAGGAACTCACCGGCCTGATGACGATTGAAAAACTTGGCCTGCAACGGTGCGCTGGCCCAATCGGTACGGGCATCGGCGTCGGCGCAGGTCAGCACCGCTTCGTCGAGCAGCGCGCATTGAGCATGACTGATGTGGTCGATACTGCGCGGACTCAGGCCCGCCCGCTCAAGGCGCTGCCGAGTCTGCTCAACCTGCTCGACACAAAGTTCGCCCAACTCCCGACCAGGCTGCACCGAGGCGCCCTGGCGCAACTCAACCACCAACAGGTAGGTGTCCTGTAACAGCGCGTCAATATCCACCGCCACTGCGGTTTGCGCGTTGGAAGGCGTCGGTTTCATGAGCGCAGCACCGCAAACAGTTCCAGCTTGACGTCGACCAAGCTGCTTGGAACGTAGAAAGCGCAGACCCCTTCGTCCAACACCGCCTGCCCCTTGGAATGACCGAGATCCAGCGCGAAGTATTGATTTTCCAGGCGCAATGGAATCGCCGCCGGCACATGGCTGAGGGACTGCAACGGCACCCCGTCGAGTGCCGCGTTGATCAGATAATCGACATCATCCGGCGTACCGATCTTGCACAGGCGCGGGAACTGCTCCTGCACCTGCGCCGCCGGCAACCGGCTGCGCACCGACAGATAGAAATCGGCCCCCTCACGCTCGCGCAAGCGCGGGTCATTCAGCGTGACCTGCCAACGATTAATTCCCTGCACCTCCAGCACCAGAGCAACGACCCGCGACGGTAGACTGGCCTCCAACAACAGCGACAGGGTGTGCATCAGCGGCGGGAACACTGCTTCCAACGACGTGTGCCGGTATGCGGGGATCTTGTCTACATCGTGTTCCAGCGAAAACGTGAGCAGGCTGCCGGCCAGCTTGATCAACTGCTGGTAGACCTGCTCGGGATGGCGTGCGGGGAACTCCAGAAGATCGGCCAATACCGGCTGATAGGTATTCAAGGCATTGAGCAGCCAGAACAGCGACACGTCGGCAACGGCAAAGTCGGCCATGCGCTGGTTGCTTTCCCGCCGCATCCCCATGAGCCTTTGCCGCTTGGCGGACAACTGCGTCAACAGGTTGTCCAACTGGTTCAGCAGCCCCGGGTGCGCGGCGAAACTCAGCAACGGCGGCACATAGGCCGGGTCGAGGCTCCAGGCTCCCTGCCCATCGCGCACCAGACGTGCGACCGGGCACGTCATGTAATCCGCATTGTCATCACGCTGCAGGCGTAGGCTCAGTGCATGCTCCAGCACGCCAATCGACTGCACCTCATCGGCGTAAATATCTTGTACTTCACGCCAAGACTGGCAGTAGCGCATCGGTCGATCGGCCCGGCCGCCCTCGAACAGGCAGTTGTTGCCATTGGCCTGCTCCAGGGGCAAGGCCACGTGCAATAGCACTGCCTGATCGTCGTCAGCCAGCAACTGCGCCAGCTCCAAGGCGGCAGGCAGGCGGTCCACCTGCTCAGTGTCGATCCACGTGCCATCAGGCATGCGCACACGCAGTTGAGTCGCTTTGAGCTTACCCAGCCGCAATGCGTCCAGGTCGAACCCCACCGCCTGGACACCCCAAGGGTGTGCCAGGGCCAGGTGCGCGAGCTGTTCGTTGGTCCAAGCCTCCCAGCGTGCCTGTTGCTGGAATTGCTGCGGCGACAGCAACGCCCCAGCGGCCCACAGAGGGCGATCGATATTCATGGCATCGTTTCCCTACGACTGAATCAGGCTTTGGCCTTGGGCATCTGCGAAACCAGCGACAAGTTCACGTCCATACCCTCGACCTGAAAGTGCGGCACGGCGTACAACTTGACGCGGAAGAAACCGGGGTTGTCCTCGATGTCTTCCACCGTAACCTTCGCATCCCGCAGCGGGTGTGAGGCCTGCAAGTCATCGCCCGGATCAGTCATCTCGGTGACCAGCCCGCCGATCCACTTGTTCAGTTCCAGCTCGAGCAAACGCCGGTCCTTGGTGGTGCCAATGTTTTCGCGCTGGATCAGCTTCAGATAGTGAGCAATGCGTGAGAGCAGAAAAATGTAAGGCAGGCGCGCGTTGATTCGACTGTTCGCCGTGGCATCGGCCGTGTCGTACAGCGCCGGCTTTTGCGCGGAGTTGGCCGAGAAGAAACACGCATAGTCGCGGTTCTTGTAGTACGAAAGCGGAATGAACCCGAGGTTGGCGAACTCGAACTCACGGGTTTCCGGAATCATCACTTCGGAAGGGATCTTGACCTGATTGCCGGTGCCAAGGTCATACAAATGGATCGGCAGTTCAGTCACCGCACCACCCGATTGCGGCCCACGAATCTGCACGCACCAACCGTTGGTGATGAAGCTCTTGACCATGTTCGCGGCAAAGGCAAACGATGCGTTGGTCCACAGGTACTTGTTGTGATCCGGCCCTTTGACAGTCTCGATGTAATTGAAACTGCGCACGGGAACGGTGTCGGGCCCATAGGGCAAGCGCCCCAGGACACGTGGCATGGTCAGGCCGATGTAACGCGCATCATCACTGTCACGGAATGACTTCCACTTGATGTATTCGGCACGATCAAAGTAGTTGCCGATGTCTTTGATCGCGGCCACCTCCTCCATAGTCTCTTTGCCGAAGAAGGCTGGGCCGACGGCCCCCACAAACGGCATGTGCGCGGCGGCGGCCACTTTGGAAATATTGCGCAGCAGCGCGATGTCCTGAGGCCTACGATCGAATTCATAGTTTGAGATAGCCGCCGCAATCGGCTCGCCACCCGGGGTGTCGTACTCCTGCGTGTAGGTATGCAGGTACAAGCCACTCTGGGCAATTTCTGGCGCGTCCTCGAAGTCTTGTACCAGGTGGTCCTTGCTGACATCCAATAGTTCTATGCGAACGTTCTGACGGAAATCTGTCTGATCAATCAGCGATTTCACACCGCGCCAGGTTGACTCGACGCGCTGGAAGTCAGGATGGTGCATGACTGCATCGAGCTGACGGCCAATCTGCCTGTCCAGCGAAGCGATATGTTCATCCAGCAGGACTTTATCCAATCGCTCGATTTTTTGCGGCGTTTGCTTAAGCAAGTTTAAAAACACACTAACCGCCGCCGTCACCCGTTCATCGACGGACACTTCAGACAGCGCGTCCGAGCTCTGAAAGATATCAATACCTGCCAACTCAGAAACAGGACTTAAATTGATTTTATTAAACAGCGTAGCATAAACACCACTGGCTTCTTCAGACAACACTGTGGCGCCGCGCGTTTGCACGCTGGAATCTTCTAAAGACATGATTTAACTTCCCTTTAAACTACCGCAATGAATTAACGTTCTTCTTCAGGCGCCAAGGCAGCCAACTCAGCGCGCAGTTCGTCACTGAGCGCATCATCCTTGAGGATGCGTTCCAATTCATGGCGGAAGGTCACGTTATCCAGCAGGTTCGATTTGAGATCACGCAACAGGTTGCGCATCGCCAATAAGGCACGCAATTGTGGAATCTGCCGCGCCACCTGTTCGGGCTCGAAGTCCTTCATGCGCCGGAAACTCAGTTCGACAGAGGTGTCGGACGCATCGTCGTCCAAGGTGTTGTTGACCGCGAGCTTCAGACCCGGCGAGAACTCGCCCAGGACGCTGTCAAAGTTGTTTTTATTGATATCGACCTTGCTGCGCTCGGAGAGCGGACGCTGCTCCTTGCCGTTACTGTAGTCACCCATCACCATCAGTTTCAAAGGCAACTCAACCTTTTTGTGCGCACCGCCGGTATGCAGGTCGAGCTTGATATTAACCCGGGCCTTTGGCACTTCATTTTGAAAGCTGCTTAGCGTCATCGCTTCATTCCGTGATTTTTCCAACAGCGCTGATCAGCCATTAGAGAAAAGTAAGACGGGAACTTAATGAAGTTAAATCCCCACTCTGGAACACCAACGTGCTACATGGCACACGGCATCCCCTTGCTCACTAGAATGAAGTATCACTGCGGGAATTTACCACCCCCCGAATCACGGACGGGAACTTTCCATTGCGCATCGGAGATATTTCCCACAAATCACGCAGATTATCTTTATTGCAAAGAATATTTAAGATTTAAACCCCGAGCCGGGATTTAACTGTCAGATATTTCTTAACCCTATAGGCATACAACAAAACAACAGTAGAAATATGGAGTTTTATATAAATCCATTTCGATATTTTCCTACTCACCTAGTACTAAAACATATAAGCAAGCGAACGCTCAGGGACCAGGAGATAAACCACCCCGCCGCCGTTTTACATCATAAACATTGAACCCCAGCAAAAAACGCCTAAACCTCCCGCGCCTTCACCTTCAAATGCCGCGCATACCACGGGCGCTTCGGCACCCGCTTGAACAAGCCTTGCAGCGCTTCGTCTTGCGCAGCAAACGTAATACGCAGGGCGAGCTTCATGGTCTCTGGGTCCATCTCCATCGAACGCCCCCTCTGCAAACCCGGCGTGGTGCTGCAGCCATGGGTGTCCGGGCCCAGCCACGGGTCGCCGACCTCGACCCAACGCCCCGGCGCAAACCATGCCACGCCGTTGACCTCCAGGCGTTTTACCTCGCCCGGATGGAAGCGCTCATGGGCGCGAAACCAGTCTTCGATGCGGTCGTCGATCCAGCCATGGAAGTTCCAGAACACTGGGTTGACGTGGGAGGAAAACGGATCGCCAAGAAAGTCGTTTTCGGGCGCATACCAACGCGCGGCAAAGTCCGCCGGGTCGCGGGCGAAGGGCACGGGCGCGCCGTTGGAGGGGTCGCGAGGCACCGAGGCCCAGCGCATGTGCAGCCAGTCATGCAGGCCCAGTTCCATTTCGGAACCGAGCTGGCCCAGGGTCAGCTTGGCCAGGTAACGCGGGTCGCGGTATTGGGATTCCCATACTTGGAAGTTGCTGTGGTAGGTCTCAGCGGCCTTGATATCGCTGACCCATTGGGTGTAGTCGCCGTCGTCCGGTGCCCGCCAGGTGGGCGGCAGGGCAAAACCGTCGTGGTTATCGAAGTAACGCAGGAAGCCCAGGCGATCACGTTCCAACGCCGGTTGCGGTTCGGGGAACGCCGGCCACGACGGCAAGTCCTGCATCGAGCGTGCGGTGCCGAGCATGTGGCGGTGCATGAAGAAGAAGTCGATGCCCGAGCCGTTGCGATCCTTGAGTTTGCCCCGCGCTTCGCGCTCCTTACCGCGTGGGCCGGGCTGCCAGCCGATGCCGCGCAGGGCCTCGCGCTTGTCCTCGGAGAGCTTGTGCCATTGATCGCGGGTGGCGTGCCACAGTTGGTGGAACAGGCGGTGCTCGGGGGAAATCAACCAGGCCAGCAGCGACGGGTTGAGGCCGATGCGCTGGCGAGCTTCGGGAAACGGCTGTTTGTGCGCGACAAAACGATTATCCGGTTCGGTCAGCGCCAGGGGTCGGGCGAGGTCGAGGATCTGCCCGCTGAGGGTGCCGCTGCCGGCATTGCCGAACACGCCCCAGACTTCATCAACGGTCATGCTGAATTCATAGGCAGGCGCGCCGTCTGCCGCGTCACGGTCGATCAGGCGCCAATAGAGCTCGGTGCCCGCGCCCGTGAGCAAATCACCCAGGACGCGGTAGCGCGGTTCGCCATCGGCGCGCAGGTGTTCGGTCGTGTCGAGATAGCCACGCAGGCCGCGCCCACGCGGCGCGACATCAAGCAGCAACGCCAGGCCCTGCGTGGGCAAGCCCTTGAGGCCGGCGTCGCGGCCTTCCAGGCGCAGGTTCCACACCCCGCGCAGGGTGTTCGCCAAGTGTTGGCCGGCGGTGTCAGCCAGATCCACCGTGGCTTCGCCGGGGGTGATGGGGAATGCTTCACGCGTCCACTCGCGATGGGCATTAAGGGCCGCAGGCACGGCGGCGCCGGTCAGCGCCAGGCCTGCGATGAACCCACGTCGAGAGATCGTCATTGTCTACCTTGGGAAGCGGCTTTATCAGAGCTAGAACGTTTGCCTGTGGGGGAAATTTACCGCGCCGTCGCCGGGGCCTAAATTTCCCCGCTCATCGCTCGTTCCTCCCAGATAGCAAAGGCCTCAACTGACTGAGATGGCAATGACAAAACCACGTTCGAAAAAGGCGCTGTTTATCGGCCTGCCGCTGGCATTGGCCATCGGCGCCGGGGTCGGTTTCCTGGTCTGGGATCACTGGTTCAAGGGCACTGCCGGCTACCGGCTGGCGGTGATCAAGCAGGCCAATGACTTGCAGGACCGCTTGTTGTCGTTCGACAGCCATATCACCGTACCGCTGGATTTCGGCACCGCCGGCAACGAGGCCGACCAGGATCGCGGCGGCCAGTTCGACCTGGCCAAGGCGCGGCGCGGGCGATTGTCCGGGGCGGCGCTGACGATTTTCGGCTGGCCGGAAATCTGGAATGGCCCCAACGCGCCGCACAAGCCCAGCGACGGGTTTGTCGAGGAAGCCCGCCACGAGCAGGAGGTGCGCTACAAAATCATCTCCGGCATGGTGCGTGACTTCCCCAACCAAGTGGGCATCGCCTACACCCCGGATGACTTTCGGCGCCTGCATGGCGAAGGCAAATTCGCGGTCTTTATCAGCATGCTCAACGCCTACCCGCTGGGCACCGACCTGAACCAACTCGACCTGTGGACGGCACGCGGCATGCGCATGTTCGGCTTCAGCTATATCGGCAATAACGCCTGGTCCGACTCATCGCGGCCGCTGCCGTTTTTCAATGACTCCAGCGATGCCCTCGACGGGCTGTCGGACATCGGCCAGCAAGCGGTACACCGCCTCAACGACTTGGGGGTGATCATCGATGTGTCGCAGATGTCGACCAAGGCCCTGGAGCAGGTTGCGCAACTGAGCCGCACGCCGCTGGTGGCGTCCCACTCGGCACCACGCGCCTCGGTGGAGATCCCGCGCAACCTCAGCGACAAAGAGCTGCAACTGATCAAGCGCAGCGGCGGCGTGGTGCAGGTGGTGGGTTTCCGGGCGTATTTGCGCCCGCTGAGCCAAGCGACCCAGGACACGCTCAACACCCTGCGCGCCCGTTTCGATTTGCCACCGTTGCCCAACCTGGCGATGGCCCTGATGCCGGGGGACGCGATCATCGCCGCATGGCCCGAGCAGAAGTTCGGCCAATACGCCCAGGCGCTATACGCCATTCTCGAAGACGAACCCAAGGCCACCCTCAAGGATTGGGGGGATGCCATCGACTATACCGTGCGCAAGATCGGCATCGATCACGTCGGTATTTCGTCGGACTTCAACGACGGCGGCGGCCTTCAGGGCTGGGAGAACGTCGGCGACACCCGCAACGTCACCGCCGAACTGCTCCAGCGCGGTTACTCCGAAGCCGATATCGCCAAGCTGTGGGGCGGCAACTTCCTGCGGGTGTGGGACCAGGTCCAACAAGCCGCCAAACCCATTAATCACCCATGACGTCAGTCCATGACCGATCGCCATACCTTTTATGCCCCTCTGAGCCAGCGGTGGTGACGGCGATTTTTTCCTTTGAACGAGAGGCCCCGATGATTTCATCCCGCTTCAACCGCCTGCCCGCCCTGGCGCTTACCGTCCTCTGCGGCGCCCTGCTGCCCGGCCTGGCCCACGCCGCCACGCCGCAGCCGGGCAACGTGTTCAAGGACTGCAAGGACTGCCCGGAGCTGGTCGTACTGCCGGCCGGCACCTTCACCATGGGCACCCCGGACGACGAAGTCGGCCGCGAGCCCGACGAAGGCCCGCTGCATGCAGTGACCTTCGCCAAGCCCTTCGCCATGAGCCGTTTCCAGATCACCGCCGCCGAATGGGACAGCTACGTGCGCCAGGCCGGGGTCAAGATCGCCGATGGCGACACCCGCCCAGGCCGTGAATGCATCGCCAGCAAACCGCGCTACCCCCAGGGCCCGCGCCAGCCAGCGGTGTGCATGGACATGGACGACATCAAGGCGTATGTCGCCTGGCTGTCGAAGACGACCGGGCAGACCTACCAGATGGTCAGTGAAGCGCAGCGCGAATACGCCGCCCGCGCCGGCTCAAGCGGACCGTTCCCGTTTCCTTTCGATGAGGGCAAGGGTTACAGCATCGCCGAGCATGCCAACACCTATGGGCCAGCGGATGGCTATAGCTATTCCTCGCCAGCCGGCAGCTACCCGCCAAATGCGTTTGGCGTGTATGACATGCACGGCAACGTCTATGAGCGGGTAGCCGACTGTTACCACGAGAATTACCTGGGGGCGCCTGCAGACGGCAGCGCCTGGGTCGAACCGGGCTGCGAGGTCTATCAGATTCGTGGCAACGACTGGGGTGAAGCGCCGGTGTTTTCACGCTCTGGCAACCGCAACAACATCTATCCGCAGACGCGTGGGGACTGGATCGGCTTTCGCGTGGTGCGCGATCTCTAAAACACCGCCCTTTTCAATGTGGGAGGGAGCCAGCCCCCTCCCACCTTTGACCGCGCTTGCTTCAATCCTTCTGCGCCAACAACGCCAGCCCTTCATGCAGCGCCGGGAACAGACTGTTATTGAAGTTGTTCCAGCGCAGTTCGAGGATCGTGTCGTCCGGCGAGATCTCGGTCTTGAGCACGTCGTGGAACACTTCCCCGGAATCGATGCCGTTGTCCACGTAGTGGAATGACGCTCCGGTGAGGTACAGCGGTTCCGATGGCGTGGTTGCCTTGGTGGCCCAGTCCACCACAGTCTGCCCACGCGCTCCGTACAGCGCGTTCCAGGTGGCATAGGCGCCACGGCGCTCGTAAGGCGATTCGAGACGGGTAATGCCCGGATGGATATTCATGATCCGGCGCGCGAACGGCGCACCGGGACGCACCAATTCATCAAGGATCACCAGCAAGCCGTCCAACACCACGATATCGGCCTTCAGTTCCACCAGCGTGTCATGCAGGCGGCGCTCGAAATCCTGTTTGCCGGCGATATGTTCGGCGCTGCCCCGTGGCAGGCGGCGGTAGGTGGACGCCACGCTCAGCAGCAGGTCGTTGACCCGCTGGCCCTGCACCTGCAGGTCGGCCGGGTACAGCCACTGGCGCCCAGGTTGGTAGGCAAAGCCGTAATCGGCGACCAACTGCCGGTCCCGCGGGTTCTGCTCGTCGTCGTCATACACCACGCCGACCAGGTTGTAGGCCTCGCCCAGCGGCGTGTCGTTCAGCGACCCCACCAGAAACTCCAGCACCGACTTCATGTAGCGCGCGTGGTCCTTGTAGGCCACCGCCTGCCCGGCCTTGTCGGCGGCGGCATTTCGCAGGGACCACACATACACCAGATTCTTTTTCGTCATTGTTTCGCTCTCGCTGAAGGGAACGCGCACGGCGTGGTTACGCGTGCGCCTACATCACAAGAACGAACCAGGCCCCGGGCAATTTATCCGCCGCCACTGCCGCCAGGCGCGCCGCGCTAAATACTCGCGCCGACGCTTCGTTTGTCATGGGTAAGGGTTTGTGTGCCCAGCCCCTCTATTCACTCTCCGGGAAGTATTTATGACCGACCCCAAGCGCGGCGCCTTCAACGGTCTGCTCGCATTACTCAGGCCCTTTCGGACCCTCGTGACGGTTTCCGTCGCGCTGGGCATGGCCGGTGGCCTGGCCATCACCTTGTTGCTGGCCACTATCAACAACGCGCTGCACGCCTCCACCGGGATGACCCAAGGCGTGGTGCTGACGTTTGCCGCCCTGTGCCTGCTGGCCCTGACCAGTTCGATTGTGTCGGACATCGGCACCAACTATGTGGGCCAACGCATCATCGCAGCGTTGCGCAAGGAACTCGGCGAGAAAGTGCTGTCGGCGCCCATCGAGCAGATCGAGCGCTACCGCTCCCACCGCCTGATCCCGGTGCTGACCCACGACGTCGACACCATCAGCGATTTTTCCTTCGCCTTCACCCCGCTGGCGATCGCCACCACCGTCACCCTCGGCTGCCTGGGCTACCTGGCGTATCTGTCGGTGCCGATGTTCCTGATGATGATCGTCGCCATCGTCATCGGCTGCAGCGTCCAGTTCATCGCCGGGGCCAAGGGCATCCGTGGCTTCGACGAGGCACGCGACCTGGAAGATGAGTTGCAACGCCACTACTCGGCAATTGCCTCCGGCGCCAAGGAACTGCGCATTCATCGGCCGCGCCGCTACCGCATGAACACCCACCGCATCCAGGAAACCGCCGACCGCATCAGCGATATCCAGGTGCGCTCAGTCAACATCTACATCGTGGCCAAGACCTTCGGCTCGATGCTGTTCTTCGTGGTGATCGGCCTCGCGCTGGCCATGCAGGCCTACAACCCGAACCCCGACCCGGCGGTGATCACCGGGTTCGTGCTGGTGCTGCTGTACATGAAAGGCCCGCTGGAACACGTGGTGGGTTACCTGCCGATCATCGGCAAGGCGCGGATTGCCTTTGCGCGTATCACCGAACTGTCCGAGCGCTTCTCGTCGCCGGAACCGCACCTGTTGATGGACGCTAGCGAAGCGCCGCATGCGCAGGTCCACAGCCTGGAACTGCGCGGCGTGAGCTACAGCCCGCCGCCGGTGGCAGGCAGCGAACCGTTCCACCTGGGGCCGATCAACCTGAGCATCAAGCAAGGCGATATTGTGTTTATCGTCGGCGAAAACGGCTGTGGCAAAACCACCCTGATCAAGTTGCTGCTGGGCCTGTATCAGCCCCATGTCGGGGAGATCCGCCTCAACGGCGAACCCGTCACCGACCTGCTGCGCGATGACTATCGCCAGTTGTTCACCACCGTGTTCGCTGACTATTACCTGTTCGACGACCTCGTCCAGGGCAGCGCAACCCAGTCCCCGGACAGCGCGACCCCGTACCTGGAACGCCTGGAAATCGCGCACAAGGTCAGCGTCAAGGATGGCGTGTTCAGCACCACCGACCTGTCCACCGGCCAACGCAAGCGCCTGGCGCTGGTCAACGCCTGGCTCGAACAGCGCCCGGTGCTGGTGTTCGACGAATGGGCCGCCGACCAGGACCCGGCCTTTCGACGCATCTTCTACACCGAGTTGCTGCCGGACCTCAAACGCCTGGGCAAAACCATCATCGTGATCAGCCACGACGACCGCTATTTCGACATCGCCGACCAGTTGGTGCGCCTGCGCGCGGGCCAGGTCGTAGAGGAAATGGCGCCGGCTTGAAATTTCTTTTCCGGTTTTTCCAATTAGGAACGTCTCACTAGTGGTAATGAGAACCAGCCTCAATAGATACGTATAAACTGCCCACCTAAAAACCTAGAAGAGAAAGCATTCATGTCAGTACGACTCGGTCTGAGCCCCCTGAGCAAAGCGCTATCGATGCGACGGGCCCTGCATTTCAACCTGCTGCCCAGCGCGCTGGCCCTGGCCGTGTCGCTGCCGATTGCCAGCTATGTGCAGGCACAAGAACTCGAGATCGACGTGCCGGCCCAATCCCTGGGCAGTGCCCTGCAGGCATTCGGTCGGCAGGCCAATCTGCAAGTGCTGTACAGCCCAACCGACGTGGAAGGCAAGCGCAGCAATGCGGTCAAAGGCAAGCTCGACCCGGACCGCGCCATCACCACCCTGCTCCAAGGCACCGGCGTCGGCTATGGCCTGCAGGGCAACACCCTGAGCATCAGCCTCCAGGCTTCGACCGGCATAGAACTCGGCGCCACCCAGGTAACCGCCAACCAGTTGGGCACCGTGACCGAAGGCACCGGCTCCTATACCCCAGGCACCATCGCCACCGCCACGCGCCTGGTGCTGACGCCACGGGAAACCCCGCAGTCGATCTCCGTGGTCACGCGCCAAGCCATGGATGACTTCGCCCTCAGCTCGATCGACGACGTGATGCGCCACACCCCCGGCATCACGGTGTCGACCTATGACAGCGAACGTACCAACTACTTCTCGCGTGGCTTCTCCATCAACACCTTCCAGTACGATGGCATTCCGACCCTGCGCGACGCCCAGTACTCCGCCGGCCAGACCCTCACCGACATGGCCATCTATGACCGCATCGAGGTGCTCAAGGGCGCCACCGGCCTGCTCACCGGCGCCGGCGGCGTGGGCGGCACCATCAACCTGATCCGCAAGAAGCCGACGGCCGACTTCAAGGGCAGTATCGAGCTGGGGGCCGGTTCCTGGGACAACTACCGCTCGCAGATCGACGTCAGCGGCCCGCTGACCGACACCGGCAACGTCCGTGGCCGCGTGGTCGCGGCGTACAACGACAAGCAGTCGTTCCTCGACCACTACTCGCGCAAGACCAGCGTGTTCTACGGGATTCTCGAAGCCGACCTGGACGAAGACACCCTGCTGACCGTCGGTGCCGACTACCAAGACAGCGACCCGAAAGGCTCCAGTTGGACCGGCAGCCGCATGATCTTCGATGCCGAGGGTAAAGAGCTGGACTTGCCGCGTTCGTTCAACAACGGCCCGAAATGGGGTTCGTGGGGGCAGTACAGCCGCACGGCATTCGCCACCCTGGAACACACCTTCAGCAATGGCTGGGTCGCCAAAGGTCAATACAACCATCAGGTCAACGGCTACAACGCGCCGCTGGGCGCCCTGTCCCAGGACTCCGGCAACCAAAGCTCGCTGTTTGCGAAAAAACACACCGGCGAAACCACCGCCGACAGCCTGGATGCCTATACCTCCGGACCGTTTGAACTGTTTGGCCGTGAGCATGAACTGGTGGTGGGCCAGTCCCTGTCGATCAGCAAATGGGACGGCAAGAGCTATAACGCCGTCTTCGCGCCCGGCACCAACTCCGCTGACTTCTACAGTTGGGACGGTGACATCCCGGAGCCAGCGTGGGTTCAATACCGCACCATCGACCAGACTTCCCGCCAGACCGGCAGCTACCTCACCAGCCGCTTCAGCCTGACCGACGAAATGCACCTGTTGCTCGGCGCGCGCCTGGCCAACTATGAAGTCACCGGCACCAGCAAATCCAAGGTAAGCGGCAAAGTCGTGCCGTATGCCGGTGTGACCTACGACCTCAACGACAACTTCACCGCCTACGCCAGCTACACCGAGATCTTCCAGCCGCAAACCGACTACCGCGACCGCAACGACAAGATGCTCGAACCCGACGAAGGCACGAACTACGAGATCGGCCTCAAGGGCGAATTCTTCGACGGCCGCCTGAACGCCAGCCTCGCCTATTTCGAAGTCCACGAAGAGAACCGTCCAGAACTCGACACCTCACCCGGCGCCGACCTGATCAACGATTCGCCCTACTACGGCATCAAGTCCAAGACCAAGGGTTACGAAGCGGAAATCTCCGGCGAAATCGCCACTGGCTGGCAACTGCAGGCTGGCTACACCCACAAGGTCGCCCGCGACGACAGCGGCACGAAGGTCTCTACCTGGGAGCCGGAAGACCAGATCAACCTCTACACCACCTACAAACTCACCGGCCCGCTGGACAAATTCACCCTCGGCGGTGGCGCGCGCTGGCAGAGCGAAGGCTGGAAGTCGATCAGAAACTCCGGCCTGGGCCGCTCCGAAGTCCTCACCCAAGACGCGTACTGGTTGGTGGACGTGATGGCGCGCTACCAGATCACCCAGAACCTGTCAGCCACCCTCAACGTCAACAACGTGTTCGACAAGCACTACTACACCAACATCGGTTTCTATGACTCGGCGTACCCTGGCACCCCACGCAACATGATGGTCACCACCCGCTGGAACTTCTGACCCCGCGTTGACACAAAAGCCCCGTATCGCGAGATACGGGACTTTTTCATGGCCGTTCGCCAATCCACTGTGGGGCGCTAAAGCGCCCACAAGGGATCGGCGGCGTGGGTGGAATCACGCCATTTCCGCCACCAGGCTCTTGATGAACTGAGCATTATCGACAATCCGGTGGTGCGTCGTGTCGATGACAATCGAGCGTCGGATACCTGCCTGGCCAATCACCTCACGCATGCCGTTCTCGATCAGCGCCTGGTGCAGGCCAGCTTCGCTGCGCGCCGCCCACCAACATGTAACCGGTGCCTTGATGGCGCGGTAGTCGGTGTCCTGCAAGCGCTGGTCGAGGATCTGTTTGATCGCCCACGAACGCTCGGTTTCACCACCGTCCTGCAGTTCATCCTTGAGCACCCGAAAGCTCTCCCCCAGCGTCGCATCGGCCCAGTCGGACACCTGCTGCCACTGCTGCTCCTCGCTGCATCCAGCCTGTTGCGCCAGTCGCCATTGCGCCTGGATCTGCGCGGCAAATGCCGGGAACATCACTTCGAGCATCTGCGCCCGCCGCTGCACTGCGCTGCTCTCCCACTGAGGCTCAGCGGCAGCCTGATTCCAGAACGCGGCAAACCGCGTCGGCGGTGGCGCGTCGATCCAGCCGACCCACTCCACCGTGCGCCCGGCCTGCTCCAGCCGATAAGCCACTTCCATCGCCAGGTTGCCGCCCAACGACCAGCCCGCCAGGCGGAAGGCGCCCTGCGGCTGAGCGCTCAACAGTTGTTCGGCGTAGTCTTCGACCATCTGCATCCAGGTCGGCACCGCGCCGCCCTCTTCCACCAGCGCCCGGCACATCAGCCCCAGCACCGGCCGTTGCTCGCGCAGCGCCAGCGCAATCGGCTTATAGCAATGCACCGAGCCAAAACTGGGGTGGAACAGATAAAGCGGCGTGCCCTCGGTCTGACTGTTGAGCCGCACGATCAACGAACTTGATCCATCCCCGTCGATACAGCGCGCCTGGCCGGCCACCGTAGGATTGAGCATCAATTGGCTGACCGCCAGCGCGCCGCCACACAGCCGATTGATCCGTTCCTTGAGCACCAGCACCCGCAACGAATGGCCGCCCAATTCGAAGAAGTTGTCGTGCAACCCCACGCGTTCGATGTCCAGCACCTCAGCCCAGATCCCGGCGATCTGCTGTTGCAGCGTGGTCTGCGGCGCGACGAATGTCTGGCCCTGCCCATCAACATCCGGCTTGGGCAAGGCTTTGCGCTCGAGTTTGCCGTTGGGGCTCAGCGGCATCTGCGCCAGCACCACCCATTGCGCCGGCACCATGTAGTCCGGCAGGTGGCGGGCCAAATGGGCGCTGACGTCGGCGCGCCAGTCGGCGTGGCCGTCGTGAAGCACCACATAACCAACCAAATGCTGCCCCTCCACCACCAGCACGGTGGCTTCGCGCACCCGTGGGTGCTCCAGCAAGCGTGCTTCGATTTCACCGAGTTCGATGCGCAAGCCGCGTAATTTGACCTGATGATCGAGGCGCCCGAGGTATTCGATCACCCCATCGGCGCGCTGCCGTACCCGGTCACCGCTGCGGTACAAACGTGCGCCGTGGTGGAACGGGCATGGCACGAAGCGCTCGGCGGTCAGGCCCGGACGACGATGGTAGCTGCGCGCCAGGCCTTCGCCGCCCAGGTACAGCTCACCCGCCACGCCCGCAGGCACCGGCAGCAGGTGGGCATCCAGCACATGGGTGCGCAGGTTGGCGATAGGTTCGCCGATCGGCACCGTGTCGCGGCCTTCATCGACACAGGTCCAGTGGGTCACGTCGATGGCGGCTTCCGTCGGGCCGTACAGGTTGTACAGGGCGGCTGCGGGCAGTTTGGCAAAGACCTGTTGCTGGGCATCCACTGGCAAGGCTTCGCCGCTGCACACGATGCGCCGCAGGCTGTGGCACGTGGCGACGCCGGGGTCTTGCAGGAACGCTTGCAACATCGACGGCACAAAGTGCAGCGTGGTGACCTGTTCGGCGTTGATCAGGCGGACCAGCGCGGCCGGATCGCGATGCTCGCCAGGCGCCGCCACCACCAATCGAGCGCCGGTCATCAGCGGCCAGAAGAACTCCCACACCGATACATCAAAGCTGAACGGGGTTTTCTGCAGCACGCCGTCGCGCGCCTCCAGCCGATAGGCGTCCTGCATCCAGCACAGGCGGTTGGTCAAGGCCGAATGGCGATTGCCTGCGCCCTTGGGCTGCCCGGTGGAGCCTGAGGTATAGATCACGTAGGCCAGGTTTTCAGGGTCCAGGACAATCCCCGGATTGCCTTCGCCATAGCCTTCGAACCAGGACTCGCCCACCACCAGGCTTGGCAACCCGGGCGGAATCGGCAGGTGCTCCAGCCGCCGCGCCTGGGTCAGCAACAACGCCACACCGCTGTCTTCGAGCATGTAGGCCAGGCGCTCGCGCGGGTAGTCGGGGTCCAGCGGCACATAGGCGCCCCCGGCCTTGAGCACCGCCAACAGGCTGACCACCATTTCCACGGAGCGCTCCAACGCGACACCGACCAATACATCCGGGCCCACGCCGGCCTCGATCAAACGATGGGCCAAACGGTTGGCGCGGCGGTTCAGCTCGGCGTAGCTCAGGCGTTCCTGGCCGAACACCAGTGCCGGCGCATCCGGGGTGCGTGCGACCTGCTCTTCCATCAATTGGTGGACACCGCGATGCAGCGGATAAGCCTGTGCAGTGGCGTTCCAATCATGGACCAACGCCTGCTGCTCGGTTTCCTGCAGCAACGGCAACTGCCCGATGCGTTGTTGCGCATCGCGGGCCATGCCTTCCAACAGGTTCAACCAGTGACGCGCCATGCGCGCCGGGGTGCTCGCTTCGAACAGGTCGGTGGCATAAATCAGCGACGCAAACAGCCCATCACCGGTCTCCTGGGTGCTGAGGCTCAGGTCGAACTGGGCCGTGCGGGTCTGCCATTCCAGGCCACTGACGTGCAGGCCCGGCAACTGCCAGGGTTGATCGGCATCCTCGGTCTGGTGATTGAACATCACCTGGAACAGCGGGTTGAAACTCAGGTTGCGCTCGGGGTGCAGCGCTTCGACCAATTGTTCGAACGGCAAGTCCTGGTGCGACTGGGCTTCCAGCGCACGCTGTTTGACCTGTTGCAGCAGTTGGGCCACGGTCAGGTGCCCGTCGATATCGGCCTTGAGTACCTGGGTGTTGACGAAGAAGCCGATCAGGCGCTCGGTCTCGACCCGGTTACGGTTGGCAATCGGCACGCCGACACGGATATCCGCCTGGCCGCTGTAGCGGTGCAGCAAGGTCTGGAACGAGGCCAGCAGCAGCATGAACAGCGTCACTTCCTGCTGCCGGGCCAACTCACGCAGTGCAGCCAGCAGCGGCGACGGCACATGGATATCCAGGCTCGCACCGCGATGGCTTTGTTGGGTCGGCCGCGCATGGTCCAACGGCAGTTCAAGCACCGGTTGCTCACCGCCCAAGCGCTCGCGCCAGTAGTTCAGTTGGCGTTGTTTTTCCCCGGCATCCATCCAGGCGCGCTGCCAGTGCGCGTAATCGGCGTATTGCAGCGCCATCGCCGGCAGTTGCACGTCCTGGCCCTGGCTGTACGCCGCATACCGTTGCACCAGCTCATCGACCATCACCTGCATCGACGCACCATCGGAGACGATATGGTGCTGCACCAGCACCAGCACATGGTCGTCCTCGGCCAGGCGCAACAGGCTCACGCGCAGCAGCGGGCCCTGTTGCAGGTCGAACGGCTGGGCGATCTGCGCCTCGACCTGCGCGAGCAAGCCGGCTTCGTCACACTCAAGTCGCAGGATGTCGACGGCGGCCTGCGCGGCAATCACCTGCACCGCGCCTTCGCCGTCCTGCCGGACATGGGTGCGCAGGCTTTCATGACGGGCGACCAGGCTGTCGAAACTGCGCTGCAGGGCGACGCGGTCCAGTGGGCCTTTGAGACGCAGCGCGCCAGGAATGTGATAGGCGGCGCTGTCCGGGTCTAACTGCCACAGAAACCATTGGCGCTCCTGGGCATAGGACAGCGGCAACGGCTGCTCGCGATCCACCGCGCGCATCGGCGGCGCCAGCGGCTGCGCAGGGGTCGCCTGCGCCAGCACGCTGGCCACAAAACCTTGCAGGCGTGGCTGTTCAAACAGGCTGCGCAGCGGCACTTCGCGCCCCAGTAGATGGCGCAGGCGTGAGATCACCTGCATCGCCAGCAGCGAGTGCCCGCCCATCTCGAAGAAGTGGTCGGTCAGCCCGACGCGCTCGGCGCCGAGGATGTCGGCCCAGACGGCGGCGATTTGCTGCTCAAGCTCGGTGACCGGCGCGACCCAGGTTTGCTGTGTCAGGCTGGCATCTGGTTTGGGCAGCGCCTGGCGGTCCAGTTTGCCGTTGGGGTTGAGCGGCATGCGTTCGAGGAAGATCAGGTGCGCGGGCACCATGTAGTCCGGCAGTTGCTCGCGCAGCGCGGTTTTCAGAGTGTCAGCATCTTGCTCGGCAGAAACCAGATAGGCGATCAGTTGATTATCAGCGGCGAGCACCAGGGCTTCACGCACGCCATCCTGGGCCAACAACAGCGCTTCGATCTCCCCCAATTCGATACGGAACCCACGGATTTTCACCTGATGGTCGACCCGGCCGACGTACTCGATTACACCGTCGGCACGGTAACGCGCCAGGTCGCCCGTGCGGTACAGCCGCTCGCCGCTGGCACCGAACGGGTCCGGCACGAAGCGCTCGGCGCTCAGCAACGCCCGGTTCAGATAAGCGCGAGCCAGGCCGCATTGGCTGCCAATATACAACTCGCCCACCGCACCGAAGGGTGCGAGGTTCAGGTCGCGGTCGAGCACGTACAGCGCACGCCCCGGCAGCGAGCGGCCAATCGGGCTGGCGGTGGCGCCGATGGTCTCGTTGCCCGAGGTGCAATCCAACACGCTCGACACCACCGTGGCCTCGGTCGGGCCGTAGGTGTTGAGCAGCCGCACATGACCGAGGCCGGCTTTCAACCATTGCGCCGGGCCGTCCAGCGGCATGGCTTCGCCGCCGATATGCACCTGGCGCAACGCCCCGTAACTGCGCGGCCCCGCCGCCAGGCAATCGAGCAGGAACAGGTGCCAGTAGGCGGTCGGCAAGTCGGCCAGGGTGATGCGTTGGCGGATGATTTCGGCGTACAGGCGGCCGCTGTCCCACAATTCGGCACCGCGCAGGACGACCGTGGCGCCGTGGGTCAAGGCCGGGTAAAGCTGCTCGACGAAGCCGTCGAAGTTCAGGGTGGCGAATTGCAGGACGCGGTCTTCGGCGGTCAGTTGCGAATAGCTGGCGGCGATGCTGGAAAACTCGGTCAGCGCCGCGTGGTTGATCGCCACGCCTTTGGGTTTGCCGGTGGAGCCTGAGGTGTAGATCACATAGGCGAGGTTAAGCGGATCGACCGCCACCTGTGGGTTATGCCGGGCGCACTGCGCCAACGGGCCCGCCACAGAATCAATCGCCAGGCTTTGCACGCCTTCGGGCAACGGCATAGGCACATGGGATTGGCTCAACACCAGGCGTACACCACTGTCCTCAAGCATATGCAGCAGGCGTTCGCGCGGGTATTGCGGGTCCAGCGGCACATAGGCGCCACCGGCCTTGAGGATCGCCAACAGGCTGACCACCATGGCGAATGAGCGCTCCACCGCGACGCCGACCAAGACCTCCGGGCCCACGCCCAGGCCGATCAGGTAATGGGCCAATTGGTTGGCCTGGCGATTCAATTCGGTATAGGTCAACGCCTGCTCGTCGAGGCGCAGCGCAATCGCCTCGGGACGTCGCTGCGCCTGAGCTTCAAACAGCCCATGCACGCCGAGCGGGTGTTCGAAGGCGGCGGCACCAGCGTTCCATTGTTGCAACAGGCACGCCTGCTCGGTGCCGGTCAGCAACGGCAACTCGCACAGGCGCTGCTGGGCATCGACGGCCACGGCCTGCAGCAGGTGACGCCAGTGCTGCGCCAGGCGCTCGATGGTCGCTTCGCTGAACAGATCGGTTGCGTAGGTCAGCGTCGCCCACAGGCCATCGGCCGAGGCCTGGGTGTCCAGGCTCAAGTCAAAATGTGCGGGATGGCTGTCGGACTCCAACCCTTCCAGTCGCAGGCCAGGCAGTTGTTCGCCACGCTGTACGCGAGCGTCGGATTGATGGTTGAACATCACCTGGAACAGCGGGTTATGGCTCAGGCTGCGCTCGGGCTGCAAGGCTTCCACCAGTTGCTCGAACGGCAAATCCTGGTGCGCCTGGGCTTCCAGGGCGCGGTGCCTGGTCTGTTGCAGCAAATGGGCAAACGTCATCTGCCCGTCGATATCGGCCTTGAGCACCTGGGTGTTGACGAAAAAGCCGATCAAGCGCTCGGTCTCGACCCGGTTGCGGTTGGCAATCGGCACGCCGACGCGGATATCCGCCTGGCCGCTGTAGCGATGCAACAAGGTCTGGAACGCGGCCAGCAACAGCATGAACAGAGTCACGCCTTCGCGTTGCGCCAAGGCCTTGAGCCCGGCGACCACCGCCGCCTCAAGGGCGACCTCCAGACGCGCGCCCCGGTAGCTCTGCACCGCCGGGCGCGGGTGATCCAGCGGCAGTTCCAGCACGGGCTGCTCGGCGCCCAGCAACTCGCACCAATAGCGCAGCTGGCGTTGCTTTTCACCCGCCTCCATCCAGTCGCGCTGCCACAGGGCGTAGTCGGCGTACTGGATCGGCAACGGCGCCAGTTGGCATTCATTGCCCTGGCTATAGGCGGCATAGAGCTGCATCAGCTCTTGCACCATGACGCCCATCGACCAGCCGTCCGAGACGATATGGTGCTGCACCAGCACCAGCACATGCTCCTGTTCGCTCAGTTGCAACAACGTGACGCGCAGCAGCGGGCCCTGGCGCAAATCGAACGGCCGGGCGATTTCTGCTTCGACCCGCGCGTGTACCTGAGCGGCGTCCGCGCTGTCGAGCACACAGGTGTCGATGGGCAGCGCGGCCGGCGCCAGCACCTGCTGCAAGGTGCGATCAGCGTCGCTGACAAACACCGTGCGCAAGGTTTCATGGCGCGCCAGCAGGCTATCGAAGCTGCGCTGCAAGGCGTCGCGGTCCAGGTGGCCGCTCAGGCGCAAGGCGTTGGGCACGTGATAGGCCGCGCTGTGCGGCTCCAGTTGCCAGAGGAACCACTGGCGCTCCTGGGCGTAGGACAGCGCCGACGGTTGATCGCGCTCGACCGCCACCAGCGGCGGCGCCAGGGGCACATCACTGACATCCAGCGCTTGCACCGCCAGGACAAAGCCTTCGAGCTGTGGCTGTTCGAACAACACGCGCAGGGCGACGTCGCGGTCCAGCAGTTGGCACACGCGTGAGATCACCTGCATGGCCAGCAGGGAATGCCCGCCGAGTTCAAAGAAATGATCGCTCAGGCCAATGCGCTCGACCCCCAGCACATCGGCCCAGATCGCGGCCACTTGCTGTTGCAAAGGGCTGACCGGCGCGACCCACACGCCTTGCAGCATTTCCGGCGCGGGCAAACCCTTGCGGTCGAGCTTGCCGTTGGGGGTCAGTGGCATCTGCGCCAGGCACATGAAGTGCGCCGGCACCATGTAATCCGGCAGGCCGGTTTTCAGGGCACGCCGCAAGGTTTCGCGGAACGCCACCTGCGCCGGGCCGGCCTCGGCCAGCGCCGGATCGGCGGGCACCACGTAGGCCACCAGTTGTTTGCCAGTGGGTCCGTCCTGGGCCACCACCACGGTTTCGCCGACGCTGTCCTGTTCGCGCAGCCGCGCTTCGATTTCGCCCAGTTCGATGCGAAAGCCACGGATTTTCACTTGATGGTCGACGCGGCCGAGGTAGTCGACCACGCCATCCGCACGGCCACGGGTCAGGTCGCCGCTGCGGTAGACGCGGCTGCCGGCTTTGCCGAACGGGTCCGGCACAAAGCGCTCAGCCGTTAACGCAGGACGGTCGAGATAACCACGGGCCACGCCCTCGCCGCCCAGGTACAGCTCGCCGGCCACGCCGATCGGTTGCAGGTTGAGTTGCGCGTCCAATACGTAGCCGCTGCGGTTGCCCAGCAGTGTGCCGATGGGCGCGTAGACGGCGCCGCACGGGTCGCCTCGGCGGGCCTTCCACAGCAGTGGCGTGACCACGGTTTCGGTCGGGCCATAGCCGTTGAACAAGTACGTCGGTTTCAGCGCACGCCAGGCCAGGTCGTAGCTGGCCTGCGCCACCGCATCACCGCCGAAACAGTACACACGCACGGCCGGTGGATTGCCGTCGCGCTCGGCATGTTCGGCCAGTTGTTGCAGGTACACCGGCGGGAACACTGCCATCGTCACGTTATGGCGATGCATCTGTGCGTAGGTGTGCTCCGGCAGCCACAGGCTGTCGTCGCGGATCAGCACGCTGGCGCCGTTGATCAACGGGTGCATCCAGCCTTCGTGGGAACCGTCGAAGGCGAACGACATGAAGTGCAATTCGCAATCGGCCGGCGTGGTTTCGTAGCGTTCGCCGGTGGCGATGATGTGCGCCACCAACGGGCCGTGGGCGACGGCCACGCCTTTGGGTAGGCCGGTGGAGCCAGAGGTGTAGATCACGTAGGCGAGGTTGTCGCCGTGCAGCGTGACCTCGGGGGCTGAATCACTGTAATCGGCCCATACTTCAGTGCGGTCGATTGCCAAGGTGTCCAGGCCTTCAGCCAGCGGCAGTTGCTGCATGACTCGAGTGTGCGTCAACAACAACTTCGCACGGCTATCCTGCATCATGTAGAGCAGGCGATCACGCGGGTATTCGACATCCAGCGGCACATACACGCCACCCGCTTTGAGCACGGCAAGGAACGCCACCAAGCTCTCGGCACTGCGCGGCAGGGCAATCGCCACGCGCACTTCCGGACCAATGCCACGGGCGATCAGGGCATGGGCCAGGCGGTTGGCCTGGCGATCCAGCTCGCCATAGGTCAAGTGCTGCGCATCGAACTTCACCGCCACCGCACCGGGGGTTTCCCGTGCACGGTCGGCGACCAATTCGTGTACCAGACGCTGGGCCGAGAAGCCCGAATCGGTGCGATCCCACAGCTGCAAAATGTGCTGCTGCTCATCGCTGTCCAACAGGTTCAACTGGCCGATGCTTTGTTGCTGATCAGCAACCATCGCCTGCAACAGGTTCTGCCAGTGTCGCGCCATGCGTTCGATGGTGGAGGCGTCAAACAGGTCGGTGCTGTACCCCAGGGAAGCCCAGAGACCGTCACGACTATCGTGGGTGTCCAGATCCAGGTCGAAGTGCGCGGTCCGGCGCTCCCAGGCCAGGTTTTCGATACGCAGTTGCGAGAGTGCCGGTGCGGCGACGTTGGGGGCATCAGTCTGGTAGTTGAACATCACCTGGAACAGCGGATTGAGGCTCAGGCTGCGCTCCGGCTGCAGGGCTTCGACCAACTGTTCGAACGGCAGGTCCTGGTGCGCCTGGGCTTCCAACGCACGCTGTTTGACCTGGGCCAACAGTTGCTGGACGGTGGTATGCCCGTCGATCTCGGCCTTGAGCACCTGGGTGTTGACGAAGAAGCCGATCAGGCGTTCCGTCTCGACCCGGTTACGGTTGGCAATCGGCACGCCGACGCGGATGTCCTGCTGGCCGCTGTAACGGTGCAACAGGGTCTGGAACGAGGCCAACAGCAACATGAACATCGTCACGCCCTGGGCCTGGGCCAGAGCTTTTAGAGCGGCCGTCAGCGGCGCTGGCAACGGCACGTCCAAACGCGCACCGCGATGGCTCTGCTGGGCCGGTCGCGGGTGATCGAACGGCAGCTCCAATACCGGCTGTTCCCCGCCCAACAGGTCGCGCCAGTAAGCCAACTGCCGGTGTTTTTCGCCGGCTTCCATCCAGTCGCGTTGCCACAGCGCATAGTCGGCGTACTGGATCGACATGGCCGGCAGTTGCACGGTGCGACCCTGGGTGTAACCGGTATACAGCTGCACCAGTTCATCGACCATCACCTGCATCGAGCCGCCGTCGGAGACGATATGGTGCTGCACCAGCACCAGCACATGTTCTTCTGCCGCGAGGCGCAGCAGACTCACGCGCAACAACGGGCCCTGTTGCAGATTGAACGGGCACGCGATGTCGGCAGCAACCCGCGCCTGCAGATCGGCCTCATCGATCTCGGCAAACATCATCGGCAACGGGGCCGGCGCTCGAATGACTTGCACGGCGCCCTCGCCTGCCGGCTGCACATGGGTGCGCAGGCTTTCATGGCGCGCCACCAGGCTGTCGAAACTGCGCTGCAAGGCGTCGCGGTCCAGCGGGCCGTTGAGACGCAAGGCGCTGGGGATATGGTAAGCAGCGCTGTCGGGGTCCAACTGCCAGAGGAACCATTGGCGCTCCTGGGCGTAAGACAGCAGCAACGGTTGAAGACGGCTGAGCGCGACCAGCGGCGGAGCCTGCTCAAGGGGTTGCGCCTCCAGCGCTTGCAAAGCGGCGGCGAAAGCGTCGAGGCGTGGCTGTTCAAACACCAGCTTCAACGGCACTTCACGCGCCAGGGTGTGACGCAGGCGCGAGACCACCTGCATCGCCAGCAGCGAGTGCCCGCCCATCGCGAAGAAATGGTCGGTCAGCCCGACGCGCTCGGCGCCGAGGATGTCGGCCCAGACGGCGGCGATTTGCTGCTCAAGCTCGGTGACTGGCGCGATCCACGCCTGCTGCGTCAGGCTGGCATCCGGTTTGGGCAGCGCCTGGCGGTCCAGTTTGCCGTTGGGGTTGAGCGGCATGCGTTCGAGGAAGATCAGGTGCGCGGGCACCATGTAGTCCGGCAGTTGCTCGCGCAGCGCGGTTTTCAGAGTTTCAGCATCTTGCTCGGCAGAAACCAGGTAGGCGATCAGTTGATTATCAGCGGCGAGCACCAGGGCTTCACGCACGCCGTCCTGGGCCAGCAACAGCGCTTCGATCTCCCCCAGTTCGATACGGAACCCACGGATTTTCACCTGATGGTCGACCCGGCCGACGTACTCGATTACACCGTCGGCGCGGTAACGTGCCAGGTCGCCCGTGCGGTACAGCCGCTCGCCGCTGGCACCGAACGGGTCCGGCACGAAGCGCTCGGCGCTCAGCAACGGCCGGTTCAGATAAGCGCGGGCCAGGCCACATTGACTGCCGATATACAACTCACCCACCGCACCGAAGGGTGCGAGGTTCAGGTCGCGGTCGAGCACGTACAGCGCACGCCCCGGCAGCGAGCGGCCAATCGGGCTGGCAGTAGCGCCGATGGTCTCGTTGCCCGAGGTGCAATCCAACACGCTCGATACCACCGTGGCCTCGGTCGGGCCGTAGGTGTTGAGCAGCCGCACATGACCGAGGCCGGCTTTCAACCATTGCGCCGGGCCGTCCAACGGCATGGCTTCGCCGCCGATATGCACCTGGCGCAACGCCCCATAACTGCGCGGCCCCGCCGCCAGGCAATCGAGCAGGAACAGGTGCCAGTAGGCGGTCGGCAAATCGGCCAGGGTGATGCGTTGGCGGATGATTTCGGCGTACAGGCGGCCGCTGTCCCACAATTCGGCACCGCGCAGGACGACCGTGGCGCCGTGGGTCAAGGCCGGGTAAAGCTGCTCGACGAAGCCGTCGAAGTTCAGGGTGGCGAATTGCAGGACGCGGTCTTCGGCGGTCAGTTGCGAATAGCTGGCGGCGATGCTGGAAAACTCGGTCAGCGCCGCGTGATTGATCGCCACGCCTTTGGGTTTGCCGGTGGAACCGGAGGTGTAGATCACATAGGCGAGGTTAAGCGGATCGACCGCCACCTGTGGGTTGTGCTGGGCGCTACCCCGCAACGCTTGATCGGCGCGGTCGATGTCCAGCCGCATGACATCGGCGGGCAACGGCAATGGCTGCGGCGATTGGCACAGCACCAGGCGCACGTGACTGTCTTCGAGCATATGCAGCAAGCGCTCGCGCGGGTATTGCGGGTCCAGCGGCACATACGCGCCACCGGCCTTGAGGATCGCCAACAGGCTAACGACCATGGCGAACGAGCGCTGCACCGCGACGCCGACCATCACTTCCGGCCCGACACCCTGGCCGATCAGGTAATGGGCCAACTGGTTGGCCTGGCGATTCAACTCAGCGTAGGTCAGCACCTGCTCGTCAAGGCACAGCGCAATGGCGTCCGGCCGTTGTTGCGCTTGCGCTTCGAACAGAGCGTGAACCCCGCTCGGGCTGCCGAAGGCGGCGGCGCCGTCGTTCCACTCGCTGAGCAAATGGCCCTGCTCATCTGCGGCCAGCATCGCCAGTTGCGCAATACCCGTGGCGGCGCCACTGACCACGCTGCGCAGCACGGTGTGCCAATGCTGCGCCATGCGCTCAACGGTGGCAGCTTCGAACAGGTCGGTGGCGTAGGTCCACGAGGCCCATAGCCCTTGCGGGCTTTCCTCGGTATCCAGGCTCAAGTCGAACTGCGCAGTCTGGCCTTGCCACTCCAGCGTTTCCACGTCCAGGCCGGGCAATTGCTGCTCGCCATGGGGCGTGAGCGCTTGCGCCTGATGATTGAACATCACTTGGAACAACGGGTTGTGACTCAGGCTGCGTTCCGGCTGCAGCGCCTCCACCAACTGTTCGAACGGCAGGTCCTGGTGACTCTGGGCTTGCAGGGTGCGCTGTTTGACCTGGGCCAGCAGTTGGCTGAAGGTCATCTGGCCGTCAATGTCAGCCTTGAGTACCTGGGTATTGACGAAAAAACCGATCAGGCGTTCGGTCTCGGCGCGGTTGCGGTTGGCGACCGGTACACCGACGCGGATATCCGCCTGGCCGCTATAGCGATACAACAGGGTCTGGAACGCGGCCAGCAGCAACATGAACAGGGTCACGCCTTCACGTTGCGCCAAGGCTTTAAGGCCAGCGACCAACGCCGGTTCCAACAGCCCACCCTGGCGCGCGCCACGGTAGGTTTGCCGGGCCGGGCGCGGGTGGTCCAAGGGCAACTCCAGCACCGGCTGAGCGCCGCCGAGGTGTTCGCGCCAATAGCCAAGCTGGCGCTCCTTCTCCCCGGCTTCCATCCATCTGCGCTGCCACAGGGCGTAGTCGGCGTACTGGATCGGCAACGGCACCAGTTGGCATTCATTGCCCTGGCTATAGGCGGCATATAGCTGCATCAGCTCTTGTACCATGACGCCCATCGACCAGCCGTCCGAGACGATATGGTGCTGCACCAGCACCAACACATGCTCGTCTTCGCTCAGGTTCAGCAGGCATACCCGCAACAAGGCGCCGTGCTGCAAATCGAACGGCTGGGCGATTTCCGCCTGTATGCGCGCCTGCACCTGTTCTTGCGTCACCGCGCTTTCGGTCATGTCGATCGAGGCGTGGGCCAGCACCACCTGCGAGCGGTTTTCGCCCTCCAGGTGCAGGCGTGTGCGCAGGCTTTCGTGGCGGGCCAGCAGGCTGTCAAAGCTGCGCTGCAACGCGCTTTTGTCCAGGCGCCCACGCAGGCGTAAGGCGCTCGGGATGTGGTAGGCGGCACTGTCCGGCTCCAGTTGCCAGAGGAACCATTGGCGCTCCTGGGCGTAAGACAGCGGCAGGCTCTCGCCGTCCTGGCGCGCCGGGGCAATCGGCAATTGGCCGAAGCTCATGCCCCGGCTTTGCAGGCGTTGGTAAAACTGCTGGCGTTGTTCCAGAGGCAGGCGAAGAAAGCGCGACACCAGGTCGATATTGGGGTTGGAAAGCATGGTTCAAATCGCCTCTAGTTCGCTCAAAAAGTCACGAAGGTCATCAAAATCTTGCGCGGTACCGGCGCGGAACGTCGCCGCTGCCTGGGCATAGGCGCGCAATGATTCGGTCTGGAACACGTCCACCAACGGCACCTCCAGGCCCAACTCGGCCTGGACCCGCGAGGTGATCTGGATCGCCAGCAGCGAATGGCCGCCGACTTCGAAGAAGTTGTCGTTGAGACCCACTTGCGGCAGGCGCAGCACATCGGCCCAGATCGCGGCGATCTGCTGCTCCAACTCGGTTTCGGGGGCCACATAGTGTTGCTGCAACTGGCTTGCGTCCGGTGTGGGCAGGCCCTTGCGGTCGAGCTTGCCGTTGGGGGTCAGCGGCATCTGCGCCAGGCACATGAAATACGTGGGCAGCATGTAATCCGGCAGACGGGTCTTGAGTGCGCGGCGCAGGGCGTCGCGGAACTCGACTTCGTTGATCAAAGCGGGATCGACCGGTACGACATAGGCCACCAACTGCTTGCCGGTCGGGCCGTCCTGGGCCACCACCACGGTTTCGCCGACGCTGTCCTGTTCGCGCAGCCGCGCTTCGATTTCGCCCAGTTCGATGCGAAAGCCACGGATTTTCACTTGATGGTCGACGCGGCCGAGGTAGTCGACCACGCCATCCGCACGGCCACGGGTCAGGTCGCCGCTGCGGTAGACGCGGCTGCCGGCTTTACCGAACGGGGCCGGCACAAAGCGCTCAGCCGTTAACGCAGGACGGTCGAGATAACCACGAGCAACGCCCTCGCCGCCCAGGTACAGCTCGCCGGCCACGCCGATCGGTTGCAGGTTGAGTTGCGCGTCCAATACGTAGCCGCTGCGGTTGCCCAGCAGTGTGCCGATGGGCGCGTAAACCGCGCCGCACGGGTCGCCTCGGCGGGCCTTCCACAGCAGTGGCGTGACCACGGTTTCGGTCGGGCCGTAGCCGTTGAACAGATAAGTCGGTTTCAGCGCACGCCAAGCCAGGTCGTAGCTGGCCTGCGCCACCGCATCACCGCCGAAGCAATACACGCGCACGGCCGGTGGATTGCCGTCGCGTTCGGCATGTTCGGCCAGTTGTTGCAGGTACACCGGCGGGAACACCGCCATCGTCACGTTGTGGCGATGCATCTGCGCGTAGGTGTACTCCGGCAACCACAGGCTGTCGTCGCGGATCAGCACGCTGGCGCCGTTGATCAACGGGTGCATCCAGCCTTCGTGGGAACCGTCGAAGGCGAACGACATGAAGTGCAATTCGCAATCGGCCGGCGTGGTTTCGTAGCGTTCGCCGGTGGCGATGATGTGCGCCACCAACGGACCGTGGGCGACGGCCACGCCTTTGGGCAGGCCGGTGGAACCAGAGGTGTAGATCACGTAGGCGAGGTTGTCGCCGTGCAGCGTGACCTCAGGTGCGGTGTCGCTGTAGTCGGCCCACGCCTCGCGGTTATCAATCGCCAGGGTGTCCAGGCCTTCAGCCAGCGGCAATTGCTGCATGACCCGGCTGTGCGTCAACAACAACTTCGCATGGCTGTCCTGCATCATGTAGAGCAGGCGATCTCGTGGGTACTCCACATCCAGTGGCACGTACACGCCACCCGCCTTGAGCACGGCAAGGAACGCCACCAAGCTCTCGGCACTGCGCGGCAGGGCAATCGCCACGCGCACTTCCGGACCAATGCCACGGGCGATCAGGGCATGGGCCAGGCGGTTGGCCTGGCGATCCAGCTGAGCGTAAGTCAGGGTTTGCGCATCGAACTTCACCGCCACCGCATCAGGGGTTTCCCGTGCACGGTCGGCGACCAATTCGTGCACCAGACGCTGGGCCGAGAAGCCCGAGTCGGTGCGATCCCACAGCTGCAAAATGTGCTGCTGCTCATCACTGTCCAACAGGTTCAACTGGGCGATGCTTTGTTGCTGGTCGGCAACCATCGCCTGCAACAGGTTCTGCCAGTGTCGCGCCATGCGCTCGATGGTGGAGGCTTCGAACAGATCGGTGGCGTAACTCAGCGATGCGCCCAGTTGCTCGTCGGACTCCTCGATATCCAGGGTCAAGTCGAATTGCGCGACCGTTTCGTCCCAGCTCACCGGGCTCATGTCCAACTGCGCCAGGCGTTGTAAATGCCGGCCGGACCGGCTGACATGGTGGTTGAACGCAACCTGGAACAATGGGCTCAAACTAAGGCTGCGCTCCGGCTGCAAAGCCTCGACCAGCTGTTCGAACGGCAGGTCCTGGTGCGCCTGCGCCTCCAGCGCACGCTGTTTGACCTGGGCCAACAGTTGGCGGACGGTGGTGTGCCCATCGATCTCGGCCTTGAGCACCTGGGTGTTGACGAAGAAGCCGAGCAGGCGCTCGGTTTCCACGCGGTTGCGGTTGGCGATCGGCACGCCGACGCGGATATCCTGCTGGCCGCTGTAGCGGTGCAACAAGACTTGATACGACGCCAGCAACAGCATGAACAGCGTCACGCCTTCGCCTTGGGCCAGGGTCTTGAGAGCGTCAAGCAACGGCGCCGCCAGCGCGATATTCAAGCGCGCACCGCGATGGGTCGGCACGGCCGGGCGTTGGTGATCGAACGGCAGTTCCAGCACGGGCTGCTCGCCACCGAGCACTGCACGCCAGTACGCGAGTTGGCGGGCCTTCTCCCCGGCGTCCATCCAACGGCGTTGCCACAGCGCATAGTCGACGTATTGGATCGGCAACGCCGGCAATTGCAGGGCCTGGCCCTGGCTATAGGCGGCGTAGAGCTGCACCAGCTCGTCGACCATCACCTGCATCGACCAGCCATCGGAGATGATGTGGTGCTGCACCAGCACCAAGACATGCTCATCCGCGGCCAGGCGCAGCAGGCTGACGCGCATCAGCGGGCCCTGGCGCAGGTCGAATGGCTGGGTAACGCAGGCCTGCACCCGCGATTTGAGGGCGGTTGCGTCAATGTCGACCAAGGCCAGTTCGATCCGCGCCGACGGGCGGATCACCTGCACGGTGTGCTCGGCCTCTTGTTGCACGTGGGTGCGCAGGCTTTCGTGGCGCGCCACCAGGCTGTCGAAGGCCCGCTGCAAAGCCGCGTGGTCAAGCCGGCCCTTGAGGCGCAAGGCCCGTGGCACATGGTAGGCGGCGCTGTGCGGGTCCAGTTGCCAGAGGAACCACTGACGCTCCTGCGCATAGGACAAGGCCAGCGGTTGGTCGCGTTCAACCCGCTCGATGCGGCTGGTTTCAAGACATGCCGGCGCCAAGGTGCGGATAAAATCGCCCAGCGCCGGTTGATCGAACAGCGCCTTCAAGCCCACATCGAGGCCCAGGCCATGGCGCAGGCGTGACACCACTTGCGTGGCCAGCAGGGAATGCCCGCCCAGTTCAAAGAAGTTGTCGTTCAGACCGACGCGTTCCAGCTCCAGCACCTCGGCCCAGATCGCGGCGATCTGCTGCTCGCGCTCGCTGTGCGGTGCGCGGTACTCGCGGTTGGCGGCCTGCGGTTTGGGCAGCGCCTTGCGGTCGAGTTTGCCGTTGGGGCTAAGGGGCATGCGTGCCAGCAATTGCCATTGCGCCGGGACCATGTAGTCCGGTAGATGGCAAGCCAAATGCGCGCTGACTGCATCGCGCCAATCATCGCCAGCGTCTCGCAGCACCAGGTAACCCAACAGGTATTGGCCGTCGACCGCCAGCACTGCGGCTTCACGCACAAGGTCGTGTTCCAGCAGGCGCGCTTCGATCTCGCCCAGTTCAATGCGCAAGCCGCGCAGCTTGACTTGATGATCGATGCGACCGGCGTATTCGATTACGCCGTCATCGCGATAACGCGCCAGGTCGCCGGTGCGATACAGACGTTCGCCGTTGACGAAGGGATGCGCGATGAAGCGTTCGGCAGTCAATGCAGGACGGCGATGGTAACCCCGGGCCAGGCCGACGCCGCCCAGGTACAACTCACCCAAGACACCGACCGGGGCCGGTTCGAGGTGATTGTCGAGGATGTAGCCACCCAGGTTGGCAATCGGACGGCCAATCGGTACCGCATCGCGACCTTCATCGACGCACGTCCAGTGGGTCACGTCGATCGCCGCTTCGGTCGGGCCGTACAGGTTGTAGAGCCGGGCCTGCGGTAACTTGGCGAAGACTTGCTGCTGCGCGTCCACCGCCAGCGCCTCGCCGCTGCACACGATGCGCCGCAAGCTGTGGCAGGTAGCGACCGCCGGCTCTTGCAGGAACGCCTGCAACATCGACGGCACGAAGTGCAGCGTGGTGATGCGTTCGGCATTGATTAGGTCGATCAACCTGGCCGGCTCGCGATGGTCACCCGGCGCGGCGACCACCAGGCGTGAGCCGGTCATCAACGGCCAGAAGAACTCCCACACCGACACGTCGAAGCTGAATGGGGTCTTTTGCAGCACCGCGTCGCCGAGGTCGAGGGCGTAGGCTTCCTGCATCCACAGCAAGCGGTTGGTCAGGGCCGCATGCCGGTTGCCGGCGCCTTTGGGCTGGCCGGTGGAGCCGGAGGTGTAGATCACATAGGCGAGGTTTTCGCCGTGCAGGGCAACGTCTGGGTTGTGCTCGCGGTAGCCTTCAAAGGTTGACTCGCCCAACAGCAGAGTTTGCAAGCCTTGGGGAATCGGCAGCTGTTCCAGCAAGTGCGCCTGGGTCAGCAGCAACTTCACGCCACTGTCTTCGAGCATATAAGCCAGGCGTTCACGCGGGTAGTCCGGGTCCAGCGGCACGTAAGCGCCACCGGCCTTGAGCACCGCCAACAGGCCGACGACCATGTCGATGGAACGTTCCAGCGCCAGCCCGACCAGCACATCGGGGCCCACGCCGGCGTCCATCAAGCGATGGGCCAAGCGGTTGGCGCGGCGGTTCAGCTCGGCATAATCCAGGCGCTGTTGGCCGAACACCAAGGCGGGTGCGTGCGGCGTGCGCGCCACCTGCGCTTCGATCAACTGATGCACGCAACGCTGCAGCGGGTAATCGCGCGCCGTGGCGTTCCAGTCGTACAGCACCTGCCGGCGTGCTGCGTCCGTCAGCGACGGCAAATCCCCCAACCGCTGCGGCGTTGCACTGGCCAAGCCGTGCAGGAGGTACTGGAAGTGTTCGGCCAACTGCCGAATCTGCGCCTCACTGAACAACTGCACATCAAAGCTGAACTCGAACGCCAACGCAGCCCCTGCCCCCAGCAGCACCGTCAGCGGGTAATGGGTTTGTTCGAGGTTCTGCACGTTGCTGAAGGCCAGCCCGGCCGGCGCACCGGCGGCCAGCGCGGTGGACACCGGGTAGTTTTCAAACACCAACAGCGTGTCGAACAATGCGGCACCGCTGGCCCCGGCCCATCGCTGGATGTCGAACAGCGGCGTGTGCTCGTGTTCACGCAGGCTCAGGTTCTGTTGCTGGAGCTGCTGCAACCAGTCAGCGACCCACAGCGTCGGGCTCGGCGTGGTGATCACCGGCAACGTGTTGATGAACAGCCCGACCTGCTGCTCCACGCCCGCCAAGCCGGCGGGCCGCCCGGAAACCGTCGCGCCGAACACCACGCTGTCCTGGCCGGTGTGGCGTTGCAGCAATAACGCCCAGGCGCCTTGCACGAGGGTGTTCAGGGTGACTTTGTGTGCCTGGGCGAAAGCCTTGAGTTGCGCGGTCTGCTCGGTGCTAAGCGCCAGCTCGTAGCTGCCCTTGGCCGACGGGTGACCCGACGGCGTGCCACGCGCCAGGCGCGTCGGTTCCTGCAACGCCGTCAGTTGGCTTTTCCAGAACGCCTCGCTGGCCGCCGCGTCCTGGGCCTGCAGCCAACCGATGTAGTCGCGGTAATGCCCTTGCAGTGCCGCCAACGGCAGCCCGGCGTAGTGCTGCAAGACCTCGCCGAATAGCTGCGCGCGGCTCCAGCCATCCAGCAGAATGTGGTGATTGGTGTAGATCAGGTGAAAGCGATCGACACCGGTACGCACCAGTTTCAGGCTCAGCAGCGGCGCGTGTTCCAACACAAAACCTTGCGCCCGGGTCGATTCGCCCAAGGCATCCAGTGCTGCCTGCTGATCTGGCCGGGCCTGCCAGTCATATTCGGCGAACGGCAAACCGAGCGTGTGATACACCGCCTGCAGCGGCTGCGCCTGGGCATCCTGCCAGACAAACCCGGTGCGCAGCATGTCGTGCCGCGCCAGTGCGTGCTCCCAGGCGCGCCGGAAACGCGGCACGTCGAGGCCGTGGATGTCGGCGCGCAGTTGGCTGACGTAGATGTCGTCCTGGCCCTGTTGGTACAGGCTGTGGAACAGCATGCCCTGTTGCATCGGCGACAGCGGGTACAGGTCCTTCACCTCTCTGGGCGACAGCGCCAGGTCATCCAGTTGCTGCTGGGTGAGGCGCGCCAGGTCGACATCGACGGGGGTGAAACCGCCGTGTTGCGGGTCGACGCAGTGTTCGATCAGGGCCAGCAGTTCGCGCCGGTAATCGTCCACCAGGCCTTGAATGGTCGAAGCCTCGAACATCTCGCGGCTGAAGCCCCATCGCAGCGCAAGCTCGCCGCCGTACACCTGCCCTTCCACCGTCAGCCAGTTGGCCAACGCTGCTTCGGGGTCCTGGGCCTGGCCACTGCCCTGGTTGGCCGGCACCCACAGCGCCGACTCATTGAACTGGCGGTCGAACTGGCCCAGGTAGTTGAAGGTGATGCGCGGTGCGCCAAGGCCTGCGAGGGATTCGCGCGCCTCGGGCGTACCGAGGTAGCGCAACACACCGTAGCCCAGGCCTTTGTCGGGCACGGCGCGCAGTTGTTGCTTGACCGATTTGATCGCGCTCGACAGCTCGCCGTCGCCTTGCAGGCGCACCGGGAACAGGCTGGTGAACCAACCGACCGTGCGCGTCAGGTCGAGCGCATCGAACAGGTCTTCGCGGCCATGCCCTTCCAACTGGATCAGCGCAGCGGGCTGGCCGCTCCAACGACTGATCACCCGCGCCAAGGCCGTCAGCAGCAGGTCGTTGACCTGGGTACGGTACGCCGCCGGGGCGTCGTGCAGCAGTTGGCGGGTCTGTTCGGCGTTAAGGCGCATTTCGAGCGTGGTGCCCAGGCGGTTTTGCAGCCCGCCCTGGGGGTTGTCGCACGGCAGATCGGCGTCCAAGGACTGTGCCTGCCAGTAAGGCAATTGCGCGTTGAGCGTTGGCGCGTAGGCCTGCAGTTGCTGTGCCCAATCCTGGTAGGCGCTGGTTTTGCTCGGCAGCGTTTGCGCGCGGTACGCCTGTTGCAGGTCTTCGAGCAGGATGCGCCAGGACACGCCATCGACCACCAGGTGATGCACCACCAGCAACACGCGCTGGCTGCCATCGGCCAGGCTCACCAACGCCGCGCGCACCAGCGGGCCTTGTTCGAGATCGAGGCTGCGTTGGGCTTCGTCACACAGCGCCGCCAGTTCGGCGTCGCTCGCAGCGTGGGATTGCCACAACACCGACGCCGCGACTGGGGCCACATGAACTTGCCGCCAGCCGCCGGCCTGCTGGGTAAAGCGCAGGCGCAGGGCATCGTGATGGTTGATCAATTGCGTTAAGGCCGCGTCCAGCCGTGCAGGTTCCAGCGCCTCACGCGGGGTCAGCAGCAACGACTGGTTCCAATGCTCACGCGCCGGGATCGCCTGGGCGAAGAAGCCCTGCTGCACCGGCGTCAGGATTACTTCACCGCTGACCGGGCCTTGGTCAATCGCAGTCGCCAACTCCTGGCTCGCCACCAACGCCAGGCTGCGCACGCTCTGGTACTGGAACAGGTCGCGTGGGCTCAGGCGAATCCCCGCCTGACGGGCGCGGCTGACCACCTGGATGGAGATGATTGAATCACCGCCCAGTTCGAAAAAGTTGTCGTCCAGGCCGACCTGCGAAATGCCAAGCACATCGCTCCAGATCGCAGCCAGGGTTTGTTGTACGGGCGTTTCCGGGGCGCTATAGGTCTGCTGCGCGGCGGCGTCCGGCAATGGCAGGGCCTTGCGATCCAGCTTGCCGTTGGCGGTCACCGGCAACTGCGCCAGGGCGATCAGATGCGTCGGCACCATGTATTCCGGCAGCCTGCCGAGCAGCCAGGCCTTGAGGTCAGTCGGCGCTTGGCCGTCCAGGACCAAATAGGCCACCAGTTGTTTGCCGCCATGCACCAGCACCACCGCTTCGCGCACGCCGGGGTGTTGCAACAGGCGCGTTTCGATTTCGCCGAGCTCAATGCGCAGGCCGCGCAGCTTGACCTGATGGTCGAGGCGGCCGAGGTATTCAATCACTCCATCGGCGCGTTGGCGCACGCGGTCGCCGCTGCGATACAGGCGTTCGCCAGCAATGAACGGACTCGGCACAAAACGCTCGGCGGTCAGCGCCGGGCGACGCTGATAACTGCGCGCCAGGCCCGTGCCGCCGAGGTACAGCTCGCCGCTAACGCCGGCCGGCACCGGGTTGAGTTGCGCGTCGAGCGCGTAGGTGGCGAGGTTGGCGATCGGCCGGCCGATGGGCACGCTGGCCGCGCCTTCGTCGACGCAGGTCCAGTGAGTCACGTCGATAGCGGCTTCGGTCGGGCCATAGAGGTTGTACAACGCCGCGTTCGGCAGTTTGGCGAACACCTGGTTTTGCGCGTCCACGGGCAAGGCTTCACCGCTGCACACGATGCGCGTGAGGCGCCTGCAACGTTGCACGCCGGGCTCATGGATGAAGGCCTGGAGCATCGACGGCACGAAGTGCACGGTCGTGATCGCCTGCGCGTCGAGGGTTTCGATCAGTCGCGCCGGCTCGCGGTGTTCGCCAGGCGCTGCGACCACCAGGCGTGCGCCGGTCATCAGCGGCCAGAAGAACTCCCATACCGACACGTCAAAGCTGAACGGGGTTTTCTGCAAGACCGCATCGCTGGCATCCAGGCCATACGCCTGTTGCATCCAGCACAAGCGGTTGACCAGCGCACAATGGCTGTTACCGGCGCCCTTGGGTTGGCCGGTGGAGCCGGAGGTGTAGATCACATAGGCGAGGTTCAGCGCGTGGATCGGCACCGCTGGCGCCGCGCGGCTGTAACCGTCGAGCCACTGCGCCGCCTGGTCGAGGGCAATCACCTGCAGGCCTTCGACGGGCAGCAACGGCAACAGGCTCTGCTGGCTGAGCAGTAGGCGCACGCCACTGTCTTCGATCATGTAGGCCAGGCGCTCACGCGGATATTCCGGGTCCAGCGGCACGTAGGCGCCGCCGGCCTTGAGGATCGCCAGCAGGCCGACCACCATCTCGACCGAGCGCTCGACACAGACACCGACCAGCACATCGGGGCCGACCTGCTGCTCGCGCAAGGCATGGGCCAGTTGGTTGGCGCGGGCCTCGAGTTGGGCATAGGTCAAGGTGGTGTGGCCAAACACCAGCGCCGGCGCATCCGGCGTGCGCTGTACTTGGTCTTCGATCAAATGGTGAATGGCGCGCTCGGTCGGGTACGCCTCGGCGGTCTGGTTCCAGGCATGCACCCCCACGTGTTGTTCGTCGGCGGCCAGCATCGGCAACTCGCCAATGCGCTGTTCGCCGTCGGCGACCATCGCCTGCAACAGGCTGATCCAGTGCCGCGCCATGCGTGCGATGGAGGGCGCGTCGAACAGGTCGTTGGCATAGGTCAGCGCGGCCTGCAGGGTGCCGGCTTGTTCATAGGTGTCCAGGGTCAAATCGAACTGAGTGGTGCGGCCTTGCCCCTCGACCAGGGCCAGTTCCAGGCCGGAAGCGGTACGGACCGAGGCCATGTCCGCCACCACCGGCTGGTGGTTGTACATCACCTGGAACAGCGGCGTATGGCTCAGGCTGCGTTCGACCTTCAGCGCTTCGACCAGGCGTTCGAACGGCAAATCCTGGTGAGCCTGGGCGCCCAGGGCGTGCTCCCGGATGTCCTGCAGCAGCTCGGCGACACGGGTCTGCCCGGTGAGCTCGGTGCGCAGCACCTGGGTGTTGACGAAAAAGCCGATCAACCCTTCGACTTCACTGCGGTTACGGTTGGCGATCGGCACGCCGATGCGGATGTCGCCCTGGCCGGTATAGCGATGCAGCAATACGTTGAACCCGCCGAGCAGCAGCATGAACAGGGTGACGTTGTGTTGTTGCGCACAGCGGCGCAGTTGCGCGGCCAGGGCTGGCTCAATCGCGAAGGAATGGCGCGTGCCCAGGTAGCTGGGCATGGCCGGGCGCGGACGATCGGTCGGCAACTCCAGTACCGGATGCTCGTCGCCCAGGCGCGCTTGCCAGTATTCGAGCTGACGGGCCTGCTCCCCCGCTTCCAGCCAACGGCGCTGCCACAGGGCGTAGTCGCTGTATTGGATCGGCAATGGCGGCAGTTGCGGTGCCTCGTTGCGCTCATGGGCGTCGTAGCAGCGGATGAACTCGTCGATCAGCACGTTCATCGACCAGCCATCAGAAACGATGTGGTGCAAGGTCAGCAGCAAGACGTGCTCCTGCGCGTCCAGCTTGAGCAATTGCACGCGCAGCAGCGGGCCGTGCTCCAGGTCGAACGGCAGCAGCGATTGACCGATGAGCGCATCGTTGACCGCCTGCTCGCGCTCGGCGGGGGCCAGCGCGCTCAGATCGAGCGGCTCGACCGCCAACGACGGCTCGACCGCGACTTGCACCAGGCGCTCATCGGCCTGGCGCTGGAACACCGTGCGCAAGGTTTCATGGCGCGCCACCAGACTGGAGAACGCCTGCCGCATGGCGCTCAGACTCAATGCGCCCTTGAGCCGCACCGCCCCCGGCAGGTTGTAGGCGCCGCTGGCCGGGTCGAGTTGCCAAAGGAACCACATGCGCTGTTGCGCGTAGGACAACGCCTGGCGATCCGCCGCCTCCACCCCTGCCGGAATCGGGAACCGGGAAAAATCCACCCATTCCTTCTGCAGCGCCTGCAGGAACAGTTGGCGTTTTTCCAGGGGCAACCCGATAAACCGGCGAGCGAGTTTCAAGGAGTCTTCAGCATTCATTTCTTGGAGTCCGGAGCAATAGGCGGGAAGCACAAAGGCACGTCGTCCCTATAAAACGAACCGGACAGGCAAAAATTAGCGGGGGGATGGCGGGCGTCGAGCGACGCGTCATCAGGGGTTACATCAATCTCGGGAAAGGCGCACGAAGTCGGGCTAGCATTGACGCACACCACATCGTGCAACTAAATTTAGTTACACGCGGTGAACGCCGTGTCCAAAAAAAGAGAAGCTGCTAGCCAAATTGCTCAACGAGCACATGGCATTTACCTGGCCCGAGCGCGTCACGCTGTTGCGTCGCCTTGGCTACACGCTGATCGAAGGCGCTGGAAGCCGCGTCAAGTTCGACATCGGTGACCCGAGTGCAATGATCACGTTGCACAAGCCGCACCCCGGCAACGAACTGAAGCACTACATTCGGCGCCAGATCATCGAACAATTGAAATCAGGAGAACTGATTCAGTGAACAACCCACTCAAACACAAAGGCTACATCGGCTCTATCGAAGCCAGCCTCGACGACAACTGCCTGTTCGGCAAAATCCTGTTCATCAAGGCGCTGGTGAGCTACGAAGGGAAAACCGTCGCAGAGCTGGACGCGGCCTTTCGCGAGGCCGTGGATGACTACATCAAGACCTGCCAGGCCCTGGGGCAAACGCCGGAGAAGCCGTGCAAAGGCTCGTTCAATGTGCGCGTCGGCCATGACCTGCACCTGGCGGCCGCGCTGGCGGCGAGCCGTAAAAAAGTCACGCTCAACGACCTGACGCGCCAGGCGCTGAATGAGTTTTTGCTACATCACTGCGCCGAACCGGCCCCGGCGATTGGCTGACTAGCCCAACCGCCGACTGCCCAACACGGCCGCGCCGAGCACCACCGCTCCCGCCGCCAGCGCCACCCAGAAGCCGCTGGCCGCGCCGAAGTGGTCGATCATCCAGCCGGAGCTGGCGGCACCGATGGCTACGCCGATGCTCAGGCCGGTGATCAGCCAGGTCATGCCTTCGGTCAGGCGGCTCGGCGGCACGATCCGCTCCACCAGGGCCATGGACACGATCAGGGTTGGGGCAAAGAACAGCCCGGAGATGAAGATTGCCACCGCAAGGCCGGGGATATTGGTCACCAGCAACAACGGCAAGGTCGTCAACGCCGTGGCCACCCCGCAGAACAGGAACTGGCGAGGCAACGCGGCTTTGAGCTTGAGGGTGCCAAAGGCCAGACCGGCCAGACACGAGCCGATGGCATACACCGACAGCACAATACTTGCCGCCGCCGGTTGGCCCTGGTGCTGGGCAAAAGCGACGCTGACCACGTCCACCACACCGACAATCACCCCCATGGCCAGCAACAGGATCATCAGGATCAACACCGAAGGCGAAGCGATCAGCCAGCGGTCGTGATGATCATGGCGTTCATGCACGGGCGGCTCGCTCTGGCGTTGCATCACGAACGCAGTGACGCCGACTGCCAACAGCAACGCCGCCACCAAAGGCCCGGCCTCCGGAAACAGCACCACGCTCAACCCCACCGAAATCGGCGGGCCGATGATAAAGCACACCTCGTCGAGCACCGACTCCAGGGCAAACGCGGTCTGCAGCTTGGGCTGGCCCCGGTACAACTCGGTCCAGCGTGCCCGCACCATCGCCGACATGTTGGGCATGCAACCGGCCAGCGCGGCGAACACAAACAACACCCAGTTCGGCGCCTGCAAACGCGTACTCAGCAACAGCAACAACAATGCCCCACCGCCGAGCAGCGCAGCGATCGGCAACACCCTGCCCTGGCTGTAGCGGTCGACCAGCCGTGACACCTGCGGCGCACAAAATGCCGTGGCCAGGGCGAACACCGCCGCCACCGAGCCGGCCAGGCCGTAGCCGCCATGCACCTGCGAGAGCATGGTAATCACGCCGATACCGGTCATGGAGATGGGCATGCGCGCGAGCATGCCGGCCAGTACGAAAGCCCGGGCGCCGGGCGCCTGGAACAATTCGGCGTAGGGATTTGCCATGACTGAAACGCCTTCTTTCCTTGATTTGCGCAACCTTTTATCACACCAACCGGGTGATCTGTTTATGCCGCCACACCAGCCGGTAATACGCGGTCTGCAAACCGAGCATCGCCAGGTACGTCAGCGGAAACGCCATCCACACCCCTTCCAGGCCGAACTGCGCATTGAGCAGGTAGGCCACCGGCAATTCCACGCCGAGCACACAGAAGATCGAAATCGCCACCGGCATCAGCACGACGCCGCTGGCGCGCATGATCCCGCCTATCACGGCCTGGAAGCCGAACACCAGAATGCTCCACAGCATGATATGCAGCAGGTGTTCGGCCTTGATCCGCGCGGCGTCGTCGGTGATGAACAGGCCGAGCAACCAGTGCGACAGCAGGTAGCCGAGCAGGATCAGGCCGCCGGTCAGGCAGGTATTGATCAGCAACCCGGTGCGCAGGATCGGCCCGATACGTTCCAGGCGCCCGGCACCAATCGCCTGGGCACCGAGGATCGACGCAGTAATGGCAATCGACAGCGCCGGAAACTGCACATAGTTGACGATCTGCGTCACCGCGCCATAGGCCGCCGTGGCCTGGGAGCCGTGGCTGTTGACCAGGGCCAGGATGACCAGCTCCGACAGCGACAGCACCACCATCTGGAGTCCGGTGGGCAGCCCAATGCGCAAGACTTTGCCGAGAATCAGGCGGTCCAACCGCAAGGCCGCGAGCAATTCGCGGTCCGGCGCCATCACATGGTTTTTATGCCGCAGGCGCAGGATCAGATACAGCATGGCCGCTGCGTTCCCCACCAGGCCGGCATACACCGCGCTCTGGATTCCCATGGGCGGCAGGCCGATCCAGCCGCGGATCAGCGCTGGCGTCAGCAGCAGGCCGACGAACGTCGAGACCATCAACGCCAGCAACGGCGAAACCGTGTCACTGACACCGCGCAGCAACTGGGTGTAGAGAATAAACACCAGCAGCAGCGGCATGATCAGCATCATCACCTGGGCATAGCCTACCGCGTCGTCCAGCACGTCCCCCGGCGTGCCCAGCGCCTGGAGTGCCGGACGCGCAAACAGACTGCCGAGCACCGCCGCAACCAAGCCCACCAGCGCGCCCAGGGTCAGGGTGGCGCCGGTGATTGCCTTGACCATATGGATTTCCCGGGCGCCCCAGGCCTGGCCGATCAACACCGAGGCCCCCGCCCCCAGGCCGATCACCAGGGCGATAAAGAAAAACACGATGGGGAACATCCCCGACACCGCCGCCAGCGCCTGGGTACCGAGCATTTGCCCGACATAGATGCCATTGAGCGTGCCGGAAAAGCTCTGCAGAAAGTTGGACAGCACCATCGGTGCGAGGAAGATCAGGTAGATCTGCCACAGTGGGCGTTGTTGGGTGACTTCCATGGTAGTTCGGGTCCCTGGATGATAATCAGGCAGTAAAAGCGTTGCGCGACAGCCAGGCCAGGTACGTCTGCACGTCCACCGGCCAGAGCGCGATCTTATTGGAAAAGTCTGCGGCGTCCTGGGCAAACAGCGCCCGCGAGGCCTCTTCGAAACCCGGCAGGTCACCGCCGATGGCGCTCATGAAACGATAGCTGGCCTCCTTGGCCTGGCGCATTTGATCACGGCAGGCATGGGCATTGCGCGCTTCATCCACCAACCGCCGCAACGCGGCCGACGCACCGCCACGCTGCTGGCCCAACCACTCCCAGTGGCGCGGCAGCAAAGTGACTTCGCGGGCGACCACGCCCAGCTTGGGGCGCCCGACCGTAGGGGCCGCGGGCGGCTCATCTTGCGCCTCTGCGGGCGCGGGTAGCGCGGCTGCATAACCTACGGGCCAAGGGTAATCGACCTGGGCGCCGCTGGCATCGTCGAAGACCAGAAAGCTGCCGGAGGGCAGGTCAAGGCCCGCCAACACCTGGGCAACGTGGGCATAGGGGCCGTCCACCACACGTTGGTGGTGAACGAAAGCGGTGCAACGAGGGGGGGTTTGCGAATCCATGTTTTATACCCGGGTAGTATTTGTTTTACCCGGATTATATTAGTCAAAAATATTCAGACTGCAAGCCTATTGCACAGAAACCAGCCACCGGTCATCCGGCTGTCGCCATCGCCCAAGGCATGACGCATTGCAACGCGCCGGGTCTAGTGACTGATCATCCACGGCCGTGGCCCGGTTTTGGTCTTGAGGCCCAGCGGGTTAGCCTTGCTCGGTTCAACCTTTTTACTGGCGCCGCAGCAGCCGCATCCCGCTGGATGTCGGCGGTTTTCCTGGTACTCGCCGAGCGTTTGCGGCGCGTGGGCGCTGCGCTCGTTGCCGGCGATGGCCTTGCGCTGGTTGGCCGACAGCGTTTGCAAGGCCGGGGCCGATACCCGCAACTGCCCCCCCGGCCCTGCGCAGTACGGGCACTGGCTGGGTTCGTTGCGCTGGGCGATCGGCCGCAACATCGTGAACGTACCGCACGCCTCGCAGGCGTATTCGTAGGTCGGCATGGCTACAGGTCCGGGGCGATGGGCAGGTCGACGCTGCCGTCGAGGAACCGGGTCGGGCCGTTGGCGTTGGGGTTGATATCGAACTCGAAGATTTCCGTAGGCAGCCACAAGGTCGCGCATGCATTCGGAATATCCACCACGCCGCTGATATGCCCCTGCACCGGTGCCGAGCCGAGCACCGCATAACCCTGGGCCGGTGAGTAGCCGAACTTGGTCAGGTAGTTGATCGCATTCAGGCACGCCTGGCGGTAGGCGACGTTGACGTCCAGGTAATGCTGCTGGCCCTGTTCGTCCACCGAGATGCCCTCGAAGATCAGGTAATTCTGGTAGTTCGGGGTGATCGGGCTCGGCTTGAACACCGGGTTCTTGATCGCGTACTTGGCCATGCCGCCCTTGATCAGCTCGACCTTCATGTGCACCCAGCCGGCCATTTCGATGGCGCCGCAAAAGGTGATTTCGCCGTCACCCTGGCTGAAGTGCAAGTCGCCCACCGACAGCCCGGCGCCGTTGACGTAGACCGGGAAGAAGATCTTCGAGCCGCGAGACAAGTCCTTGATATCGCAGTTACCGCCATGCTCACGCGGCGGCACGGTGCGCGCGCCCGTGGCGGCGGCATCGTCGCGGGCCTGGCCCTTGAGCTTGCCCATGTGCGCGGTGGCGGCCAGCGGCGCGTTGGCCAGCGGCGGTACGCGGGTGGGGTTGGTGTCGATCAGTTCCTGTTCGCGGCGGTTCCAGTCGGCGAGCATCACCGGGTCCGGCAGGCAGCCGATCAGGCCAGGGTGGATCAGGCCGGCGAAGTTCACGCCTGGAATGTGCCGCGAGCGGGTGAACATGCCCTTGAAATCCCAGATCGCTTTTTGCGCACTGGGGAAGTGATCGGTGAGAAAGCCTCCGCCGTTCTGCCGCGAGAAGAAGCCGTTGAAGCCCCACTGGGAGTCGGCCTTGGCGCCAATGTCGAGCAAGTCCACCACCAGCAAGTCGCCGGGCTCGGCGCCGTGCACACCCACCGGGCCGGACAGGTAATGCACGGTGGACAGGTCCACATCGCGCACGTCGCTGGCGTCGTCGTTGTTCTTGATCGCGCCGGCGGTCCAGTCGTAGGTTTCGAGGATGAAGTCATCGCCCGGCTTGACCCAGCAGGCCATCGGGATGTCCGGGTGCCAACGGTTGTGGATCTGCTCGTTTTCGGTGACGGGTTGGTTGAGGTCGACTTTGATCAGCGTTTCGGTCATGGACTGGCTCCTGGACGGATGGCTTGTGGCGTTGAAACCAGTCTCGGGGAGCGGGGTAAAACGGGGAATACGTTGGATGACGTATAAAAAGGTTGCTTGGAATACGCAAAAAATGTGGGAGCGGGCTTGCTCGCGATGGCGGTCTATCAGTCACAGTTTGATTGACTGATAGACCGCCATCGCGAGCAAGCCCGCTCCCACAGTTGACCTGTGTGGTTTAGACGGACAGGTAGCGGCTGATCGTCGCCTCGTCGACCCGGTCCCGCGTCTCTTCGATCACGAAGCGGCCCTTTTCGATCACCAAAAAGCGGTCGGCGATTTCCAGGGTGAACGACAGCACCTGCTCCGAGACCACGATAGTCAGATCGCGCAGGTTGCGAATCTCCTTCAGCGTGCGTGCAATGTCCTTGATGATCGACGGCTGAATGCCCTCCGTCGGTTCATCCAGCAGCAACACCTTGGGGTTGGTCGCCAGCGCCCGCGCAATCGCCAGCTGTTGCTGTTGCCCGCCGGACAGGTTGCCGCCTTTGCGCGATTGCATGTCGTACAGCACCGGGAACAGCGCGTACAAATCCTCCGGCACCTTGCCCCGCGCGGAGGCCGGCAGGCCGGTCTGGATATTTTCCAGCACCGTCATGCTCGGAAAAATCATGCGGCCCTGGGGGACATAGGCAATCCCGCGCTCGACCCGTTCATGGGTTTCCAGCGCCGACACGTCGTGTCCGTCCACGCTGACCTGGCCTTTCCACTGCGGCAGGATGCCCATCAAGCTCTTGAACAACGTGGTCTTGCCCATGCCATTGCGGCCCATCACCGCGACGATCTCGCGCTTGGCCACGTTCAGGTCCAGGTCGTGGAGGATCTGGCTCTGCCCGTAGCCGCATGACAGCTGGTCGATCTTGAACATGCCGGACTCCTCAGTGGCCCAAATACACTTCGATGACTTTCGGATTGCTTTGCACCGACTCCATGCTGCCCTCGGCGAGCACCTTGCCCTGGTGCAGCACCGTGACTTTGTGCGCGATGCTTTTGACAAACTCCATGTCGTGCTCGATCACCAGCACCGAGCGGCCCTGGCTGATGCGCTTGAGCAGTTCCGCCGTTTGCGCGCGCTCGTTGACGCTCATGCCGGCCACGGGCTCGTCGAGCATCAGCAGCTCGGGGTCCTGCATCAGCAGCATGCCGATCTCCAGCCATTGCTTTTGCCCGTGGGACAGCAAGTCCGCCTGTTGTTGCAGCAACTCGCCAAGGAAGATCTCCCGCGCCACCTCTTCCACCCGTGCGATCACCTGGGCATTGCGCTTGAAAAACAGCGCGCCCCAGACCTTGCGACCCGCCGGGTAGGACATCTCGAGGTTCTCGAACACCGTGAGGTTTTCGTAGATCGACGGGTTCTGGAACTTGCGCCCGACCCCGGCGCGCACGATGTTGTACTCGCGCATTTTGGTCAGTTCCTGGCCGTCGAACTGGATGCTGCCGCTGGTGGCGCGGGTCTTGCCGCAGATCAGGTCGAGCACCGTGGTCTTGCCGGCACCGTTGGGGCCGATGACCACGCGCACTTCGTTGCGGTCGATATACAGGTTGAGGTTGTCGACGGCCTTGAAGCCGTCGAATGACACGGTCAGGCCTTCGATGGCCAACACCGGTTTGTTCATTTCAAAGCCGACGGCGGTCATGGCTGGGTCTCCAGGATTTTGCTTTCAGCCTTGGGCTTGACCACCGGCGCCACGGCTTTCATCGGCGGTTGACGGCGCAACAGTCGGGCCAATGCCTGCCGACCATGGCTGTCCCACAACCCGGCCAGGCCATTGGGGAAGTACATGACCACGGCGATAAACAGCCCGCCCATCAGGTACAGCCACAGCTCGGGAAAGGACTCGGAAAAGTAGGTCTTGCCGTAGTTCACCAGCAGCGCGCCATACACCGCGCCGAGCAGTGACATGCGCCCGCCCACGGCGGCAAAGATCACCATCTCGATCGACGGCACGATGCCGACGAACGACGGCGACATAAAGCCCACCTGCAAGGCGAACATGGCGCCGCCAATCGCCGAAAACGCCGCAGCCACGCAGAACACGAAGATCTTGAAACTGGCCACGTCATACCCGGAAAAGCGCACGCGCTCTTCCTTGTCGCGCATGGCCATCAGCAGGCGGCCGAGTTTGGACGCGAGAATGAAGCGACCGATAAAGATGCAGCCAAACAGCAAGCCGGCGTTGATGAAGTACAGGATCAGCTTCGCGCTGTCGGTGCGCAGGTCCCAACCGAGCAAGGTCTTGAGGTCGGTGATGCCGTTGACGCCGCCGGTCAGCCCTTGCTGGCCGACGATCAGTACCGTGAGGATCAGCGCAATCGCCTGGGTCACGATGGAAAAATACACATCGCCCACGCGCCGTTTGAACAGCGCCGTGCCGATGATAAAAGCCAGCAGCACCGGCACGGCGACCACCGCGACGACGGTAAAGCCAAAGCTGTGAAACGGCTGCCACAGCCAGGGCAACTCGGTGATCTGGTTCCAGTCCATGAAGTCCGGAATGCCCGGTGTGGACTGGATCTTGGTGCTCTGCGGGTCCGACGCCTCCAGCTTGAGGAACATCGCCATGCAGTAGCCGCCCACCCCAAAGAACACGCCCTGCCCCAGGCTGAGAATGCCGCCATAGCCCCAGCACAGCACCAGCCCCACCGCGACAAACGCGTAGGTCAGGTACTTGCCGACCATGTTCAGCCGGAACGCATCCAGGGTCAGGGGGAACACCACGAGAATCAGCAACGCCAGCAGCACGATGCCGATCAGGTTTTGCTGGCCGCCCAGCAGCTTGTCTAAAGCCTTCATCTGCTCGCCTCTACTTGCGCACTTTGATGGAGAACAACCCTTGCGGGCGCAGCATCAGGATCAGAATCACCGAGGACAAGGTCAGCACCTTGGCCATCGAGCCACTCAGGAAAAACTCCGACAGCGATTGCGTCTGCGCGATCACGAACGCCGAGGCGATGGTGCCAAACAGGCTTTGCGCGCCGCCGAACACCACGACCAGAAAGGTGTCGACAATGTACTGCGAGCCCGCCGTCGGCCCGGTTGACCCGATGGTGGTGAACGCCGCACCGGCCACCCCGGCCACGCCGCAACCGAGGGCGAAGGTCATGCGGTCGACCTTGCGCGTATTGATCCCGACCGCGCGGCTCATCAGGCGGTTCTGCACCGTGGCGCGCACCTGCAAGCCCCAACGCGAGCGGTACAACATCAGGAAGATCGCCGCCGTCAGCAGCACGGTCAGGGCCATCATGAACAGGCCGTTGCGCGGGATTTCAATCGCATCGGTGAAGTTCACCGAGCCCATCAACCAGGCCGGTGGCTCGGCGCTGACTTCGCGGGCGCCGAACACCGAGCGGAAGGTTTGCTGCATGACCAAAGACAAGCCCCAGGTCGCCAGCAACGTGTCCAGCGGCCGCTTGTACAAGCGACTGATCATCGCCCACTCGACCAACCAGCCGACGGCGCCGGCAACGAGGAACGACAGGGCAATGGCGAAGAAGAAGTAATAGGGTTGAAAGCTCGGCGCAAAGTGCGCGGTGAGGCTGGAACACACGTAGGTGGTGTAGGCGCCGATGGTCAGGAATTCACCGTGGGCCATGTTGATCACGCCCATCTGGCCGAAGATGATTGCCAGTCCCAACGCCATCAGCAACAGCACGCAGAACACGGACAAACCGTTGAACCCCTGCATCGCCGCGATGGCTCCAAATTCCGATAGCCATTCCATGATGATGGTCTCCTACAGAGAGATGAAATGCAGTCTGCTGTTGCTCTGTGTGGGAGGGGGCTTGCTCCCGATAGCGGTGGTTCAGTTATAGAAATGTCGACTGACACTCCGCCATCGGGGGCAAGTCGAATCGTCGCACCGCCCCTCCCACACTTAGATCTCTTTATGCCTGGGGGTTATTGGTAGCCCTTTGGAAACGGATTCGGTTCGATCAGATCCGACTCGTAGATCACCTTGAACTGGCCGTTCGGCAGCACTTCGCCGATGCGCGACTTGCTCCACAAGTGGTGGTTCTCATGGACCTTCACATAACCTTCCGGCGCGGTTTTCAGCTCGATGCCCGGTGAGGCGGCGACAACTTTATCCACGTCGAAACTGCCGGCCTTCTCCACCGCCGCTTTCCACAGCCACGGGCCGAGGTAGGCCGCCTGGGTCACGTCGCCGATCACTGCATCCTTGCCGTACTTGGCCTTGAAGGCTTCGACGAAGGCTTTGTTGTTCGGGTTGTCCAGGCTCTGGAAGTACTTCATCGAGGCGTAGAAGCCGGCCATGTTTTCGCCGCCGATGCCGAGCAGTTCGTCTTCGGTGACCGACAGGGTCAGCAGGGTTTGCTTGGACGCGTTCACGCCTGCCGCGTTGAGTTGTTTGTAGAACGCCACGTTGGAACCGCCCACCACGGCGGCGAACACCACGTCAGGTTTTTTCAGCTTGACCTTGTTGATCAGCGAGCCGAACTGGGTGTTGCCGAGTGGGTAGTAGTCTTCGCCGACCACGCTGCCGTGCAGTACGTTTTCAATGTGCTTGCGGGCGATCTTCATCGACGTGCGCGGCCAGATGTAATCGGAGCCGACCAGGTAGAAGGTCTTGGCGCCTTTGGTCTTGGCGATCCAATCCAGGCTGGCGAGGATCTGCTGCGTGGCTTCCTGCCCGGTGTAGATCACATTTTTCGACTGTTCCAGGCCTTCGTAGAAGGTCGGGTAGTAGAGCAGGCCGTTTTCTTTCTCGAAGATCGGCAGCACGGCTTTGCGCGAGGCCGAGGTCCAACAACCGAACACGGCGGCGACTTTGTCGTTGACCAGCAGCTTCTTGGCCTTTTCGGCGAAGGTCGGCCAGTCGGAGGCGCCGTCCTCCTGGATCACTTTGATCTGGCGTCCCAGGATCCCGCCCGAAGCGTTGATTTGCTCGATAGCCAGGCGTTCGGCCTGGATCGAGCCGGTCTCGGAAATCGCCATGGTGCCGGTGGCCGAGTGCAACTGGCCGACGGTGACTTCGGTGGGCGTCACGGCCAAGCCTTCGTTATCGGCCAGCACGCCCTGGCTGAACAGGCTGGCCGCCAGCAGCGACAGAGCCAGCAGCGGTGTGGAGCGGATCAATCGTGGTTCCATGGGGCGACTCCTGTGCAATGAGGGCTCCAGCATGGCGGCGGCAGGCAATCGCGGGTATACGCAGCCTGACGTAACGCAGTACGTCATTTGACGTATGCCGTTGCGCACCAATGCAGGGCAGGATCGCGTCCGCCCAGCCACTGCGATCCCCTGTGGGAGGGGGGCTTGCTCCCGATGGCGGTGGGTCAGTTGCGCATCCGTTGACTGACACACCGCCATCGGGAGCAAGCCCCCTCCCACATTTGGATCTCAGCGCACTCGAGGGCATGGAACTTGCTCATTTAACCTGGCCCTCTTTCCGGAGCACCCCACCGTGCACCCCACCTCTGGCACCCAGCGCATCGTCAAGATCCGCCGCGACTACAACTCCTGGGTCGCCGACGAGACCATGGAAGACTACGCCCTGCGCTACACCCCAAAATCCTTTCGCAAATGGTCGGAGCTGCGCATCGCCAACACGGCCCTGGGTGCGGTGTCGTTCCTGGCGCTGGAGGCGATTGGCGGCGTGTTGGTGCTCAGTTACGGCTTCACCAATACCTTTTGGGCGATCCTGGCCATCAGCCTGGTGATCTTTCTTACCGGCCTGCCCATCAGCTATTACGCCGCCCGCTATGGCGTGGACATGGACTTGCTGACCCGCGGCGCCGGCTTTGGCTATATCGGCTCGACCATCACTTCGCTGATCTACGCCAGCTTCACCTTCCTGTTCTTCGCCCTGGAAGCGGCGATCATGGCGTTGGCGCTGGAGTTGTATTTCCATATCCCGCTGGCTTTCGCCTATGTGATCTGCTCACTGTTGGTGATTCCGCTGGTGGCCTACGGCGTCACGCTGATCAGTCGCCTGCAACTGTGGACCCAACCGCTGTGGCTGCTGTTGCTGGTGCTGCCCTATGGTTTTGTGTGGTGGAAAAACCCTGACGCCTTCAGCGACTGGACCAGCTTCGTCGGACGCAGCGGCGACGGCGGCGGTTTCAACCTGCTGGCGTTCTGCGCCGCCTGTACCGTGGCGCTGTCGCTGGTGACACAGATCGGCGAGCAAGTGGACTACCTGCGCTTTCTCCCGGAAAAGACCGCCGCCAACCGCAAGCGCTGGTGGGCCGCCCTGCTCTGCTCCGGCCCGGGCTGGATTATCCCCGGCGCGTTGAAGATGTTTGGCGGCGCGTTCCTGGCGTTCCTTGCCCTGCAACATGAAATCCCCATGGAGCGCGCCGCCGAACCGACCCAGATGTACCTGGTCGCCTTCCACTATGTGTTCAGCTCGCCGGAATGGGCCCTCGGCGCCATGGTGCTGTTTGTGTTCATCTCACAGATGAAAATCAACCTGACCAACGCCTATGCCGGCTCCCTGGCCTGGTCGAACTTCTTCGCCCGCGTCACCCATAGCCACCCCGGGCGCGTGGTGTGGCTGGTATTCAACGTGGCCATTGCGTTGATGCTGATGGAGCTGGGCGTGTTCGATGTGATCGACCAGGTGCTGGGGCTGTACGCCAATATTGCGATTGCCTGGATTGGCACGTTGGTCGCCGACCTGGTGATCAACAAGCCCCTGGGCCTGTCGCCCAAACACATCGAGTTCAAACGCGCGCACCTCTACGACATCAATCCGGTGGGCGTCGGCTCGATGCTGATTGCGTCGTTGCTGTCGATCCTCGCCCACTTCGGCCTGTTTGGCGCCCTGGCCCAGGCCGCCCCGCCCTTTGTCGCGCTCGGCACGGCGCTGGTGATGGCGCCGCTGCTGGCCTGGCTGACCCAGGGCAAGTACTACATCGCGCGCACCAGCGACGCACAACTGATTCACCCGGTGGCACCGGCCACCCATGCGGTCTGCGGGCTGTGCAGCAACCCGTTCGAGACGGCGGACATGGCGTTCTGCCCAGCCTACAGCACGCCCATTTGCTCGTTGTGTTGTTCGTTGGATGCGCGCTGCGGCGACCGTTGCAAACCCCATGCGCGGCTGGTCAGCCAGTTCGAAGGCGTACTGCGCCGGTTGCTGCCCCACAGCCTGATGCCACGCCTGCATACGCGGCTGGCCCATTACCTGGGGCTGTTACTGGTCCTGGTGCTGCTGCTCGCCGGCGCCCTGGCCCTGATCTACGTACAGGCGGCCCAGGGTTTGCCGCATTCGCAAACCCTGTACCAAGCGTTCTTCAAAGCCTTCCTCACCCTGTCGGTGCTGGCCGCCGTGCTCGCCTGGTGGGTGGTGCTGACGCGTGAAAGCCGCCGCGTGGCCCAGCAAGAATCCGACCGCCAGACTCTGCTGTTGATGCAGGAAATCGACGCCCACAGCCTCACGGACCAGGCCCTGCAACAGGCCAAGGAAGCCTCCGAAGCCGCCAACGCCGCCAAGAGCCGCTACGTCACCGGGCTGTCCCATGAACTGCGCACACCGCTGAACAGCATCCTCGGTTTCACCCAGATTCTGCAGCGCGACAGCGTCATGCCCGAGCAGCACCAGGACGCGCTGGCGACCATCCTGCGCAGCGGCTCGCACCTGCTGTCGCTGATCGACGGCCTGCTCGACGTGGCCAAGATCGAGGCCGGCAAGTTGCGCCTGGAACTCACCGAAATCCCCTTCCCCGAACTGATCCACGACCTGGAGCAGATGTTCACGCCCCAGGCCCAGGACAAGGGCCTGCGCTTTCGCCTGGATTGCGTCGGCAAGATCCCGGCGGTGGTGCGCGGTGATGAAAAACGCGTGCGCCAGATCCTGATCAACCTGCTCGGCAACGCGGTGAACTTCACCGACAGCGGCGAGGTGTGCCTGCGGGTCAGCTACATGCGCGAGACCGCCAACTTTGAAATCATCGACACCGGCATCGGCATCGACCCCGGGCAGATCGAGCGGATCTTCCAGCCGTTCGAGCGCGGCGACCTGATGCGCCAGGACAAGGGCGTCGGCCTGGGGCTGACCATCACGCGCATGCTCACCTCGCTGATGGGCGGCGAGTTGCGCGTCACCAGCGAGCTGGACAAGGGCACCTTCTTCCAGGTGCGCTTGTTCCTGTCCCAGGTGCGCGCGCCGCAGGCGGTGGTGCATGTGGAACACGACATCATCGGCTACCAGGGCGCACGCCGACGGATTCTGGTGGTGGACGACCATGTGGACCACCGCAAGGTGCTCAGCGGCATGCTCACGCCGTTGGGCTTTGAGGTGATCCAGGCGAGTAATGGCCAGGATGCGATTCGCCAGGTCGCGCTGCTGGCGCCGGACCTGATCCTGATGGACCTGTCGATGCCGACCCTGGATGGCCTGGAAACCAGCCGGTTGATCCGGCGCAATGCGCTGTCCACTGCGCCGATCATCGTGATCTCGGCCAACGCCTTTACCGACGACCGCGAACGCAGCATCGCCGCCGCCTGCAACGACTACCTGGCCAAGCCGGTGCGCACCCCGGAACTGCTCGGACGCCTGCAACAACACCTCGGCCTGCAATGGCTGCGGCGCACCAAAACCTTCGTCGCGCCACCACCGCCCAGCGTGCTGCCGAGCGCCGATGACCTCGCCGCGCTCGCCGAACTCAGCGCAATCGGCTATGTGCGGGGCCTGCACGAAAAGCTCGACACGATCCTCGAACACCGCCCGGACGCCGCACCGTTCATCACCAAAGTGCGCGGATTGCTCAAGGGTTTTCGCCTGGATGAACTCAACCGAACCCTCAAGGAGGCCGAAGATGAATGTACTCACCCGTAGCACCGAACCCGGCGTGGTACTGATCGTCGACGATACCCCGGACAACCTGGCCATGCTCTCCGACGCCCTCGACGATGCTGGCTACATGGTGCTGGTGGCCCTCGACGGGCTCAGCGCGCTGAACCGCGTGCAACGAAGGCGCCCGGACCTGATCCTGCTGGACGCAATGATGCCGGGCCTGGACGGTTTCGAAACCTGCCGCCGGCTCAAGGCGCTACCGGCCAGTGCGGATATCCCGGTGGTGTTCATGACCGGGCTGACCGACAGCAAGCATGTGGTGCGCGGCTTCGAGGTGGGCGGCAGCGACTATGTGACCAAGCCGATCCAGACCGATGAAGTCTTGGCGCGGGTGGCGGCGCATTTGCGCACCTCGCGCATCCTGCTGTCCGCGCGGGCGGCGACGCAGCCGAGTGTGTTGACCCTGGAGGATGAGCCGGCGCACAAGCTGTTGTCGGCGCGGTTTCAGTTGACCGAGCGCGAGGTCGAGGTGCTGCGCTGGGTAGCGTGCGGCAAGACCAATCGGGATATCGGCGATATCTTGGGGTTGAGCCCAAGGACGGTGAACAAGCACCTGGAACATGTGTACGTGAAGCTGGGAGTGGAGACGCGCACGGCGGCGACGTCGGTGGCATTGGCGGCGATGAGCCCGAGCCGGGCGCCCATGCTGGCGACCCTTTAATCTGGGGGCTGGCCCGCGCCCGCTTTGGAGGGTCGTTGCGTGTGCGCGCCAGCCTGTTCGGCATCATCCTCAATGAGTTTTTCCACCTGGCCAAAACAACGGCACATCACCGTCACCAGTTCCGGATCAAAATGCATGCCCGACTGTTCAAGAATATAGGCCTGCGCCCGTTCAGGGCTCCAGGCACGCTTGTAGGGCCGCTCCATACGTAACGCATCATAGACATCACACAGCGCAACAATCCTTGCCGAAAGCGGAATGTCCTTACCGGCAAGCCCTTGCGGATAGCCGCTGCCGTCCCATTTTTCATGGTGACCATAGGCAATGTCCGCAGCCATATCGCTCAGCTCCGTGGCGTGAGCGTCCTGCAGAATTGCATGCCCTATGCGCGGATGGTCCATCATCTGCTGGCGTTCCTGCGCCGTTAATGGGCCGTCCTTATGCAAGATCCGATCAGGAATGCCAATTTTGCCCAAGTCATGCATCGGCGCCGCCAAGCGAATAAGGTCGCACCACGGCTGCGGCATACCGATTGCCTTGGCCATCACGGCGGCGGTTTCGCCAATGCGCAATACATGGGCGCCCGTTTCGTCATCGCGGTAGCAGGCCGCGCGACTCAATGCCCTGAGCATTGCGCAATAACTGTCCTCTAACTGAAAGGTGCGCTCGTGCACTCTTTGCTCCAGCGCGTGGTTCAGGTCTTGCAGTTGGCGGGTTGCGTGAGACAAACGCAGGGCGTTGCGTATGCGTAATAGCAGCTCGGGCAAATCCAAGGGTTTGAGCAGATAATCGTTGGCCCCCAGTTCAAGGCCGAGACGGCGGTTCTGCGGCTCGCTCAAGGCCGTCAAGATAATCACCGGAGACCTTGAACGATCGCGCTCGCTGAGTTGGCGCAAAATCTCAAACCCATCAGGTGCCGGCATATCCAGATCCAATAGCAGCAAATCCCAGGGTTGCTCCTTGAGCCAAACCAGACCGCTGGCCGAGTCGGCAAAACTCACAACGTGGCGCAAACCGAAGGCTTTCAAGCTGGAGTGCAGCAAGCGCAGGTTCGCAGCCACATCATCGATAATCACGATGCGGGTATCGGCAGGGATATCACTGAACATTCGGTGTCTCCACTTGCATCATCGCGTGTATGAGTTCGCGTAGTTCATTGGGCTCCAGCGGTTGTTTTAGCACTGCTTGAAATTCGCACCCCAGCGTCGCGAGCATGCGGGGTGATGTACACAGCAAAATAAGCGGGATTTGATCGCCGCCTGGCAAACGTCGTAACCGAGACAACGCATCGATCAAGTCATCTCCCAGTAAGTCACAGTCAATCAGCATGACGTCCGGCGCCGTGTCGTGCCGTACCTGCTCCAGGCATTCCGAAAGCATACCGTGGCGCAGTTCCACTATGCCCCTCAACGTGTCGTCAAGACAGCGCAGCGTCTCGTCGTCCTGCCCCACGAAACACAGCGACGGCAAACGCTTGCGGACCTTGGGTGCCGTAACGCCTTGGGGCAGATCGACCCAAAAGCGACTGCCAACGCCGGTTTCGCTGACGAGCCCCATGCTGCCATTCATCAACGTAGCGAGTTCTCGGCACAACGCAAGGCCGATACCGGCGCCTTGGATCGCGGTATTTTCCTGGCCCAAACGCTGGAAGGGCTCGAACAGCGCGCCTTGCAAGGCCGGGGAAATACCGGCGCCGCCATCTTCGACAAACACCCTCACGCGCCCATTGTGGAGTTCAGCCCCCACGAACAAACGACCGTGAGGGCGGTTGTACTTGATGGCGTTGGACAGCAGATTCAGCAGGATCTGGCGCAGGCGCCTCGCATCGGCCAGGACACTCAGCGTCGGGTTCGTCGACTGCAACTCAAGGTCAAGACCCGCAGCCTTGGCCTGGGAACGGACCATTTCGGCACATTCGCGCATCAGTCCGTTGACCTCCAGGACACGCATCTGCACGCGAGGCGCTTTAGCCTGCAGGCTCGACCAATCGAGCAAATCGTCGACCAGGTGGGCCAGGTGTTGGCTGGCGCCCAGGATCTCATCAAGGGATTTGGCCTCCTCCTGCCCATCGGCCACTTGCAGGCGCAATAACTGGGCAAATCCATGAATCGAATTCAGCGGTGTGCGTAACTCGTGGCTCATGCTGGAGATAAAACGCGACTTCGCCTTGCTCGCCCCTTGCGCTTCAAGGGTGCGCCGGCGCAAATCCTCTTCAACCTGTTTAAGCGTGTCGATATCGACGAACGTACCCGCGGACAAACGCATGCGCGTGTCGGGGGACTCGATCAGGCGGCCACGACACAGAAACCAGATCGGCGAGCCATCGGGCCGCAATAAACGTAACTCCAGGTCGATCACCGACGCCGTGCCTGCCCGCAACGCGCTAAGTGCCCGATCAAGGGCCTGCACATCCTCGGCGTCAACGTGATCGTAAAAACGGACGCGCTCCAGTTGAGACGCCGGTACGCCAAAACGCTTGCAGAACGCTTCGCTCAACGACAGGCAGTCAGTATCCAGGCGGTATTCCCAGAGCCCGGCGGTGATGCTTTCAACGACCAGGTTGAGGCGATTCTGAGCCGCGTTGCGCCGTGCTTCACTGGATGACAGTTGAGCGCCCATTGAAAGCACGTTGCCCGCCATCTCATCCAACTCGCGAATGGTCGATCGTGCACGCTGAGGGAGCAACTGGCCGTTACCAATTTGCTGCAGCATGTCTCTGATATCGCGGATCGGCCGCCGCAGGCTATGGCTCAATTTACGCGCACGAATCCACATGTAACTGAAGAACGCGAGGTAAAACATCACCAGCCCGGCAATCATCAAATAGCCGATGTTGCGGGAATGCAGTGCCAGGCTGTTCGTGGCTGCCATGACGTCCTCTTCATCAACGACCGCCAGCAATCGCCAACCCGCGGGTTTTACTTCGGCCCACGCGACAAAGTGCGTGCGCCCGTTGAGCACGACTTCGGCGTTGCCACGGCCATGCAGGGCGACAGCGGCGAGCAACTCCCGGGGGTTCACTGCGTCGGTTAAATCTTGACCCGTAGGGTTAAACTCAGCCTCATTCGAGGCGTTCGATCCCCAACGCCCCCAATCGTTTTTATCAAAATCATGTTCGGCTTCGGGCGGTAACACCATGATCTTCATATCCGCGCCGACGAGCATCAAGTACCCGCCCCACGGCACCTTAAGCGTGGAAATTTCTTTGAGCAACTGGCCCGCGGTGATATCCAGCCCGACCACGCCTTCGAGAAAGTTGCGTTCATAAACAGGCGCGATGGCAGACATCATCAAGCCATGACCTGCCGGATCGAGGTAGACGTCAGTCCAGCGAACCCCGCGCTGCGGGTTATGTTCGGCATCGGCCAGATAATAAAAGTTATAACTGGGTATCTGCATATCATGCGGATATTGTTCATCTGCACGAATCCACGGATAAATCCGGTTATAACTGTCCCATGCATTGAAATAAACACTGGCCACCATCGACTCATGATCGTTTATCGCACGCATCAATGGGTCGAGACTGGATAACTTCTGCACTTTACTCAGGTTCTGTTGCGCAACCGGTGTGACCGCCGAGTAGAACGACGCGGCCCCTCCCAGGTCTTTTCCACTGAACTGAGCCCCATCAACCGAGGTACTTAATGTTTCACTCAAGGGTGTTGAGGCGGCACGAAGTGCGTTAGCCGTCATATCCGCAAATAGCTGAGTGACATCAGCGATGTGGGTTAATTGATCCTGAATGATTCTGGTGTGCTGGTCGACGGTTGCGCCGAGGCTTTCAATTGCACTGCGTTCCAAATAATCGATCTGGGATACACGGATCGCCTGATTGGTCAGCAAGTAACAAGTAATCAGAATCGTCTCCACCAAGACCAACGGGATTAATGCACTGTGCATAAATGCCCGCCAAATCCAATGGCGCAAGCCTATTTGAGAAGCCCTTTCATTCACTAAGAGCACTCCTGCAAATGGCATCAGCCTTTATTTGAATAGTGGCAATACGATATCAACAAAAACGATAGCTCATCCGGTGAACCGTTTCCATGCTTTTTATGTGGGGAATTTTCAAAATGACGTTTGTCCTAGCGCAAACCCTTGTTATAGGGCGCTGGAAGACTGCCCGACGGGCCTACCCGACTAAAGTGTGTGAAAAATGACTTGCCAAAATATGGCGGCCGGCAGGCTCACCTGGCATACGCGTTCCCATGCCTACCTAATGCCTGCAAGATTACTCGCCGCCCGGCCTCTCGATCGAGATATGATCGAGCTCAATGAATCAGATCCCCACGACTTATGGCCGTTGATCTACAAGCGCTCTACCCCAAACTTATCCATCTGATGCTGGATACGGTATTTGTGGTTGATAGAAACGACCACATCGTTTTTGTGAGCGATGCCTGTGAGGCACTACTGGGTTACCGTTCTGACGAGCTGAACGGCACCCCTATCAGTCGCTATATGCATCCCGAAGACCTGACGGCCACACGGGCCTCGATTACCCGCGTCATGAATGGTCAATCTCACTTCGATTTTCGCAACCGTTACATCCGTAAGGATGGAGGAGTCGTGTACATCCTGTGGGCTGCATTCTGGTCGGAAGAGGTGGGTGCAAGGATTGGAGTCGCGCGCAACGTCACGGCGTTAGCTAAAGCCGAGGAGGAATTACGTTTCCTCGCCCATCATGATCCGCTGACAAAATTAACCAACCGGTCGATTTTCAGTGACCGACTGAAATCTGCCCTGCACGTGGCGCACCGTCACAATAGTCAGTTGGCTTTGCTATTTCTGGATATCAATGACTTCAAGAGTATCAATGATGTTCATGGCCACGCAGTGGGGGATCGTATTCTCTGCATGATTGCCCGACGTTTAGAAAACTGCACGCGTGCGACGGACACCGTGGCCCGAATGGGCGGCGATGAATTTACAGTGCTGTTGACAGATATCCATTCGAGAGACGCCATTACCAAGAAGTTAGAACAGATTCACACCGTCATGGCCGCGCCACTACCGCCTGAATTCGGCACACTCAAGATGCCGTCGTGCAGTATCGGCGCGGCCTATTATCCCGAGGACGGGAAGGACGCCGACACACTGCTTACCTACTCGGACAATGAAATGTACCAGATGAAAAGGCAGCGTTTTTTAGACAATAAAGCGCCCGGCACATAAGTAAAACGTAAGAAGTGTATCGGTCCGGCCAAGTCATAAATCGTTGAGGCCAGTTAAGTTGTTGGATCAATCCGAGGCTGATGAGCGTTCTTGCTTCGGCTTGCTCTTGCTGAGAACGAACCACACCGCTAAACAAATAAGCCCGCCGCCGTATAAATGTGCGGCCGAAAGACGTTCACCCAGGAACATCACACCCCACAGCACGCCGAAGGGAGGGATAAGGAAGGTCACGGTCAGCGAACGCACCGGCCCGATATCCGCGATCAAGCGGAAATACAGAATGTACGCACACGCGGTGCAGATGAAACCCAGCGCAACCAGTGCTATCCACACCTGCGGATTGCCCCAGGTCGCCGGTGGGTTTATTGCGGTTGAGATGCCGAAGAACGGCACGAGAAACAGCGTCGCGCCAATCTGACTGCCAAAAGCTACGAGTTTCGCGTCCAGCCCACCCTTGTCGGCGACCCATCGTTTAGTCAGAAACCCTGCTGCACCGTAGCAACTGGTGGCGACTAAACACGCCAGCGCGCCCATGACCACGCTCATTGAAAGCGTGACGGGGCCGGTGCTGGTCAGCAACGTAATGCCCATAAGCCCGATCAACACGCCGGCACCTTTTTTCAGTGTCAACGAATCGTTGAAACACATCCAACCGATCAAGACGCCCATCATCGGTGTGGTCGCATTGAAAATTGCTGAATAGCCGGCAGGTAACAGCAGTGCCGCCACGCTATACATCAAAAATGGGATGCCAGAATTGATAACGCCCAACACCATGATCTGCTGCAACTTGCCGTTGAAGTCGACTTTGGTTTTTAAAATGGCAAGAATAACGGCCAAGCCAATGGTGCCCAACAACACGCGGAAAAATGCAGTCGGCAATGCGCCCAGAACAGGAGCCGAGATGCGCATGAAGAGAAAACTGGCGCCCCAGATCGCCGCCAGAACAAGTAGTCGAACATAATCGGATAATTTCAATGGTGGACGCCTCTAAGTTTGGAGTCTCACCGTAAGGGTGTTCGACATGTGCCCGCACTCCGATTCTTGCTGCCGAAAACGGATGTGCGTTGAAGGGGTTGGCCGCTACGCTCTGGAGCTGGCGCGCAGCCGGTCTCGGTATCTGGATGACCTACCCACCAAAGGTCTGTGAGGGCCGGCGCAGCGTTGGATCAAACGGATTGATCCGCGGCCCAATCGCCGCCGCTTCGCGCTTGAGCAACTCCACCACCATCGGCAAGCGACTCGGTCCCAACCGGTCGCTGATGGTCGCCACGCTCAATGCTGCCACCGCATGGCCGTCGCGGTTCAGGATCGGCACCGCCAATCCCGCCATGCCTTCCAGCACGCCGGTATTGCGCGCCGCATAGCCCAGATGGCGCACGTTCTCCACTTCCGAACGCAACAGCACCTCGTCATACAGGTGAAAATCCTTGAGCCTGGGCAAGTTGTAGCGGATCACCGTCTCGCGCTCTTCCTCCGGCAAAAAGGCCAGGATCGCCAGGCTGCCCTGCCCCACGCCCAATGCCACGCGCCCGCCGATATCACCGGTAAAAGTACGAATCGGGTACGGGCCTTCGCTGCGGTCCAGGCAGATCGCGTCAAAGCCGCTGCGCGCCAGCAAAAACAATGAATCGCCCAGTGACGCACTGAGGCGCAGCATGCTCGGCCTGACCAGGTCGCGCAGGTTGCCGGTCTTGCCCGCGTTCGCCGCCAGGGCGAAGAACTCCAGGCTCAGGCGATAGCGTTTGCTGCGCGCGTCCTGCTCGACCATGCCTTCGTCGATCAGGCTGCGCAGCAGGCGGTGGGTGGTGGGTTGGGACAGGCCGACCTGTTGTGCGAGCTGGGTCACGCGTTCGCCACCGTCGGGCACGCCACCCAAGGTACGCAGCAATGCGAACAGGCGAGACACGCCGCCCGCGCCCACCTCCTTGGTATTTTCATTCCGCTCAGTGGAATTCATAACGCGCAATCTCATTAATAATTCTTGTCAGTGAATAAAACTGAAAAAACTACTCCATTCAGTGAAATTCTGTCTTCCGCCCATCCTAGTCTTCGTCCTAATCTGCGTCCACAGGGGCGAAATGAACAACAACCGGCAGCCGACTCAAGATCGAGCGCCAACGCACCCGCAACACCCTTTTCGCATCTGCCCAAAACAAAAAAGCGCGTTTCGACGCGACTCAAAACAGGTGGAACGCAGACATGGCATTTCTCCAACTCAACGCCTTGAGCAAACGCTACGGCGCCGTCGACGCGGTGGTCGCCACTGACCTTGCGGTGGAAAAAGGCGAGTTCGTTTCCCTGCTCGGCCCCTCGGGCTGTGGCAAGACCACCACCCTGCAAATGATCGCCGGCTTCGTCGACGTGAGCGCTGGGCAAATCCTCCTCGACGGTCGCGATATCACCCACGCCAAGCCCGCCAGCCGTGGCCTGGGGGTGGTGTTCCAAAGCTATGCGCTGTTCCCGCACATGAGCGTGCGCGACAACGTCGCCTTCGGCCTGAAGATGCGCAAAGTGCCGGCTGCCAAGATCGCCGCCAAGGTCAAGACCGTGCTGGAGCTGGTGCGCCTGGCTCCCCACGCCGACCGTTACCCCCGCGAGTTGTCTGGTGGCCAGCGCCAACGCGTGGCCCTGGCGCGCGCGCTGGTGATCGAGCCGCCGGTGTTGCTGCTGGATGAACCGCTGTCCAACCTCGACGCCAACCTGCGCGAAGAGATGCAGTTTGAAATCCGTCGCATCCAGTGCGCGGTGGGCATCACCACCCTGATGGTCACTCACGACCAGGCCGAGGCGCTGTCCATCAGCGACCGTGTGGTGGTGATGCAGGCCGGGCGCGTGACCCAGATCGACGTGCCGTACACGCTGTATGAACACCCACGGACGCGCTTTATATCGGACTTCGTCGGCAAGGCTAACCTGCTGGCCGGCGACTATGACGCACTCGGTATCCCGCAAGTGCGCCACGCCGGCGGCGACGGCGAGCTGGTCTTGAGCCTGCGCCCGGAAAAAATCCAACTGGTGGACGCCAGCGAAGGTCGCCTGCGGGGCCAGGTGCTCGACCGCTACTTCTTCGGCAGCCAGTGGCTGTACCGGGTCCATACCGCGTTGGGCGAAATCACCGTGGTGCGCAGCAACGACGGCAGCGCGCCGCTGGGTCGCGGTGCGGCAGTGGGCCTGGACTGGCAAGCCGACTTGCTGCGGGTGCTGACGGCGGATGAGGTGCACCCATGAGTCGCGGTTATTTACTCTCGCTGCCGGCGTTGCTGCTGTTCGCCGGGCTGCTGATTCTGCCGCTGAGCCTGACCCTGGTGCTGTCGTTCAACGTGTTCGATTACCAAGTGGGGGTTAAGGCCGATGAGTGGACCTTCGCTCATTATCTGTCGTTGTTCAGCGATGCGTACTTCTACGAAATCTTCTGGCGCACCTTCTGGATCAGCGCGTTGGTGACGCTGCTCTGCGTCGCGATCGGCGTGCCCGAGGCCTATATCCTCAGCCGCATGGGCACGCCGTGGCGCTCGATTTTCCTGATCCTGATCCTCACGCCGCTGTTGATTTCGGTGGTGGTGCGAGCGTTCGGCTGGAGCCTGTTGCTCGGCGCCGACGGGCTGGTCAACCAGGTGATCCAGGCACTGGGCGGGCGCCCGGTGAAGCTGTTGTACACGCCGTTCGCGGTGATCATTGCGCTGGTGCACGTGATGCTGCCGTTCATGATCATTCCGGTGTGGACCTCCCTGCAAAAGCTCGACCCATCGGCCGAACAGGCGGCTTTGTCGCTGGGCGCGAGCCAGGCCACGGTGATGCGCAAGATCGTGTTGCCCCAGGTGATGCCGGGCGTGCTGTCCGGCACCCTGATCGTGTTCGGCCTGGCCGCCAGCTCCTTTGCGATCCCCGGCCTGCTCGGCGGGCGGCGCCTGAAAATGGTCGCCACCGTGGTGTACGACCAGTACCTCTCGGAACTCAACTGGCCCATGGGCGCGACCATCGCGGTGGTGCTGCTGTTGGTCAATCTGCTGATCATGCTGAGCTGGAACCGCATGGTCGAAGGCCGCTACAAAAAGTCCCTGGGGGTTTAAGCGCATGTCCAGAAACGGTCCTTTGGCCCTTGGCTTCCACGGCCTGGTGGTGGTGTTCATGATGGCGCCGCTGGTGGTGGTGTGCCTGGTGGCCTTCACCCCGGAAAACACCTTGAGCCTGCCCACTTCAGGCTTCTCCCTGCGCTGGTTTCGTGCGGTGTTCGAGCGTGCCGACTTTATCCAGGCGTTCTATAACAGCCTGATCCTGGCATTCACCGCCGCGACCCTGGCGACGCTGATTGCAGTGCCGGCGGCGCTGGCGATCAGCCGTTATGCGTTCCCTGGGCGCAACTTCTTCAGTGCGTTGTTCCTGTCGCCGATCATCATCCCGCACCTGGTGTTGGGAGTGGCGATGCTGCGGTTGTTCGCCTTGATGGGCGTCAACGGCAGCTTCACCTGGCTGATGCTGGCGCACGTGGTGATCATCACGCCCTATGTGCTGCGCCTGGTATTGGCGGCAGCGATCGGGGTTGATCGCAGCGCCGAGCAGGCAGCCGAATCCCTCGGCGCCGGACGCTTCACGCTGTTTCGTCTGGTGACGTTGCCGATGATCCTGCCCGGCGTGGCCGGCGGCTGGTTGTTGGCCTTCATCAACAGTTTCGACGAAGTGACCTTGTCGATCTTCGTCAGCTCGCCGGCCACGCAAACCTTGCCGGTGCGCATGTACGTGTACGCCACCGAATCCATCGACCCGATGATGGCGGCAGTGTCGGCACTGGTGATTGCCCTCACGGCGGCGGCCATGATTGTGCTCGACCGGGTCTACGGCCTGGATCGTGTGCTGGTGGGGAAACACTGATGGCCTTGTTCAAACGATTGACCGAAACCGCACGCCCGGCCCTGGCGTTTACCCTCGACGGGCAACCGGCCACAGGCTTGCTCGGCGACACCCTGCTGACCGCGGTACTGACGTGCGCCGAGCACCTGCGCGGCAGCGATTTCAGTGCCGAACGCCGCGCCGGGTTTTGCTTGATGGGCGCCTGCCAGGACTGCTGGGTGCGCCTGGCGGACGGACAACGCGTGCGCGCCTGTTCGACCCTGCTGGAAGAAGGCCAGGCGATCAGCCGCGACCCGGGGCGCCAGTTATGAAGCCGGTGGTGATTGTGGGCGCAGGCCCGGCGGGGATCAGTGCGGCGCGCACCCTGCTCGACCACGGCGTAACGCCTTGCCTGGTGGACGAAAGCCTGCGCGGCGGCGGGCAGATCTATCGCCGCCAACCCCCGGGCTTCCAACGGACCGCCAAGCAGATATACGGATTTGAGGCGAACAAGGCCGAGGCCGTGCATCGCACCCTGGATGAACTGGCGCGCCTGATCGACTACCGGCCCGAAACCCTGGTGTGGAATGCCGAGGACGGGCGCCTGGACCTGTTGAACAACGGTCACGCAGCAAGCGTCGAGTATTCGCGGATCATCGTCGCCACGGGCGCCACCGACCGTATCCTGCCGGTGCCGGGCTGGACCTTGCCCGGTGTCTACAGCCTAGGCGCGGCGCAAATCGCCTTGAAGTACCAAGGTTGCGCCATCGGCGAACGCGTGGCGTTTTGTGGCAGCGGGCCGTTGCTGTACCTGGTGGCGTATCAATACGCCAAGGCCGGCGCCAAGGTGGTCGCCGTGCTCGACAGCGCGCCGTTAAGCGCCCAATGCCGCGCCTTGCCGGCGCTGCTCGGGCAACCGGCGACCTTGGCCAAGGGCTTGTATTACCGCGCATGGCTCACCGCCCATGGCGTTCCCGTGCATCAGGGCGTGACGCTGCAGCAGATCGACGGTGAACAACGGGTCAGCGGCCTACGTTGGCGCAAGCACACCCTGGCCTGCGACGCCGTGGCCTTCGCCCATGCGCTGCGCAGCGAGACGCAGTTGGCGGACCTGCTCGGTTGTGAATTTGCCTGGAATGCCTTGAACCGTGCGTGGCTGCCGCAACGGGACCGCGCCGGGCGCAGCAGCGTCGACGGTGTGTACCTGGCGGGCGACGGTGCAGGGATCATGGGGGCCGATGCCGCGCAGATGGCCGGTGAGCGGGCGGCGCTGGCGGTGCTGGAGGATGCGGGGGTCGCGATCGATCATCGGCGCCCCGCCCTGCTTGAGCGGCAATTGGCGCGTATCCAGCGCTTTCGCCAGGGCTTGGAGACTGCGTTTCCCTTCCCGCAAGACTGGGCGGCGCAGGCGCCGGACGACTTGATGCTGTGTCGCTGTGAAGAAGTCAGGGTGGGCGATATACGCACCGTGGTGGATGAAGGGCATTGGGAAATCAATCGGGTCAAGGCCCATTGCCGGGTCGGCATGGGCCGCTGCCAGGGCCGCATGTGCGGGTTGGCGGCGGCAGAAATCGTCGCCGAGCGCAGTGGTCGCGCGATTGAAAACGTCGGGCGTTTGCGCGGCCAGGCCCCGATCAAGCCGCTGCCGTTTGGCGTGCAGGTGCAGCCATGATCGACGTCATCGTCCTGGGCGGCGGGATTGTCGGTGCGTCGGCGGCCTTGATGCTGGCGCACAAAGGTCAGCGTGTGGCCTTGGTGGAACGGGACTTCTGCGGCTCGCACTCGAGTGGCGTGAACTATGGCGGCGTGCGGCGCCAGGGACGCCCGTTGCATCAGTTGCCGTTGTCGCAGCGCGCCCATCAGTTATGGGCCGACCTGCCAGGTTTGATCGGTATCGACGGCGAATACGTGCGCTCCGGGCATTTGAAACTGGCGCGCAGTCATGCGGATTTTGCCGCGTTGCAGGCGTATGCCGAACACACGCGGGGCTTTGGCCTGGGCTTGCAGTTGCTCGATCACGCCAAACTGCGCGCACGTTTTCCGTGGGTCGGGGATATCGCAGTGGGTGCTTCGTTATGCCCCGAAGACGGCCATGCCAACCCGCGCCTGGTATCCCCCGCCTTCGCCAGTGCCGCGCAACGCCTTGGCGCGAGTGTCTACGAACAAGCCGAGGTGATCCGCATCGAACATGACAGCCAGCGGTTCCAGGTGGACTGCGCCAATGGCCTGCACCTGCAGGCGCCATGGCTGCTGAACTGCGCCGGCGCCTGGGCAGGGACAGTCGCTGCGCAATTCGGCGAGCCCGTCCCCATGACGTCTGCGCACCCGGCAATGCTGGTCACCGAGCCGCTGCCCATAGTGATGAACGTCAGCACCGGCGTCGAAGGCGGCGGAATTTATGCGCGCCAGGTGGCCCGGGGCAATTGCATCCTCGGCGGTGGTCGCGGTTTTGCCCTTGGCCCCCGGCAGGCGCGGCCCGGGCACGCGGCGGTGCTGGAGATCCTGCGCAATGCCGGCGAGCTGTACCCGTTTCTCAAGGGGGCCCAGGCGATTCGCACCTGGAGCGGCACCGAAGGTTACCTACCCGATCATGAACCGGTGATCGGCCCCAGCAGCACCCAACCTGGCCTGCTCCACGGTTTCGGCTTTGCCGGCGCCGGGTTCCAGCTCGGTCCCGCGGTCGGCGAAGCCCTGGCAGAGATCGTCTGCACAGGGGCCAGCCGGCAACCCATCGAAGCGTTTTCCATCCGTCGTTTCCAAGCCTGAGAGGAAAAACATCCATGAATACTCGTATTGCGCTGTCCTGCTTGTCCCTCGCTCTGCTCGCCTCCACCGCCCAGGCGGCGCCGACGCTGTACCTGGGCATGAACGGCGGCACCATGGAACGGGTCTACGCCGACAAGGTGCTGCCCGCGTTCGAGAAGGCCAATAACGTCAAGGTGGTGATCGTGCCCGGCACTTCGTCGGACATCCTCGCCAAGGTCCAGGCCAACAAAGACAACCCGCAGATGCACGTGATGTTCCTCGACGACGGCATCATGTACCGCGCCATCTCCATGGGCCTGTGCGAAAAACTGGCGCCCAGCCCGCCCCTGGAGCAGATCCCGGCCAAGGCGAAAATCAAGGACGAAGCCGTGGCCGTGACCCTCGGCGTCACCGGCCTGGGCTACAACGCCAGGATGTTCAAAGAGAAAGGCTGGGCCGCACCGACCTCGTGGATGGACCTGGCCGACCCGCGCTTCAAGGACAAAGTGGTATTCCAGTCCCTGGCCTCCTCCACCTTCGGCCTGCACGGTTTCCTGATGTTCAACCGTATCCAGGGCGGCTCTGAGACCAACGTAGACCCAGGCTTCAAGGCCTGGCCAAAAACCGTCGGCCCCAACGTACTGGAATACATCGCCAGCTCGGCGAAAATTTCCGAGATGGTGCAAACCGACGAAGCCGCGATCTTCCCCCTCACCCCGACCCAGGTCGCCACGCAGAAACTGCTCGGCGTGCCGATGGAATACGCGCAACCCAAGGAAGGCGCCGTGGTGTTGAACGTCGCCGAATGCGTGATCGCGCGTAACGATCAACCGGAACTGGCGCAGAAACTCGCGGCCTTCCTGCTCACCGCCGAAGCCCAGGCGCCGGCGCTGGAGGAAGGTGACCAGATCCCGTCGAACCCGACCACGCCGACCAGCGACAAGACCCGCGCGCGAGTGGAGGCGATGCAGGGTTATTTGCAGACGGCGATTTCGATTGATTGGGACCAGGTGAACCAGGCGCGGCCGGAGTGGAATGCGCGGTGGAGTCGGTCGATTGAGCGGTAGGCAGCGATAACGGCTCGCGCCCACGCGTTTGCGTGGGTGCGATTACTACCTTGCCCTGCAAGCATTGAGTTTGCGTTACTTTGAGTGTTTTTCGTAGAACGCGACCACGACCGCCCTCTGGGCTCGAATCTCGCTAAGCTACTGCCGCATCTCTCGATGGCGGGGAGTATTGAACAGAAGCAACCCCAGGAGCGGAAACGCGATACCCAGCGCATAAGCCAACGTATGGGGACTGAATGGAATCGTCGGGATCACCAGCATCAGGCAAAAAGCGAAATAGCCCACCATAAATCCAGCGGCCCATCGACGGCCACGCGCAATCATGAAGTTTCCAAACACTAGAAAAGCTGTCAACGAAAGCAGGCCCCAACCAGACACTTCGGTTTGCAGCGGTCAGCCCCCCAAGACATCCTTTAACTGAGTCAAGGTGGCATGACGGATTGGGTGGGCACTATAGCTTTTAGGCAATGCCCCTGCTCGCTGCCACAATTTGAGTAATTTTGCAGTCAGTCAGTGCGTGAGGGCGGATTAGATTGGGTAAGCCGGCGCAGTCATTTAAGGAAAACTATTCAAACGTTTCGAATAGGAAACTCCAAGCGAAAGCTAGTTCCTAATTGACTGCTATCTACGGTCACTCGACCGCCATGCAGCTGCAGAATTGAGCGAACGATTGCTAACCCCAGGCCACCGGAATCATCCGGCTGATTGCGTGAGGGGTCGCAACGGTAGAAGCGATCAAACAGTCGAGGAAGGTGTTCCGCTGAAATCGGCTGGCCTTGGTTGTGCACAGTAACTTCAATACTGTCCGCCAACACCACACTGCTAATAGTCACTGCCGTAGCGGGAGCCCCATAACGCAGTGCGTTGGCGAGCAGGTTAGCCAATGCTCGACGGATCAAGGCCGGATCAGCACGCAACTGATCATGGGCTTGATTGATTAGCGTGACATCGCGTTCTTGCGCCACGCCTTCAAAATACTCACACAGTTGCTCTACTAGATCGTGCAGGTTGATGAGCTCATCACTTACAGATGCATGCGACTGCTCGGTACGCGCGAGGAACAGCATGCTGTCGATCATTCGCGCTAGACGCTCATATTCTTCCTGATTGGAAACCAGCAGGTTCTGATAGTCCTCGATTGAACGACCATGCCTCAGGGATTGCTGGGTATGCCCCATCAGGTTAGTGAGCGGGGTACGCATCTCATGGGCGAGATCCTCTGAGAATCGTGATAGCTGGGCGAACCCCTCTTCGAGGCGTGCAAGCATGTTATTAAGCGCCTGGCTGAGCGCTTGTAGTTCACTCAGATCGTTGAACTCATCCAGCCGCAGATGCAGATGGTGTACATCAATTGCGGCAGCGCGCTTCGCCAGCAGGCGCACAGGTCGTAAGCCTCGCTGACTGACCCACCAGCCGAGCACAAAAGCCAGCAGCGCGCCGACTGACATCGCGAGCCAGAGCTTGAGTCGGTAAGCCCTGAGCATCTGCTCGCGCTCACTCAACAACTTGCCAGCAATCAGGGTCAAGCCGCGATCACCCTGCATGACATGCTGCCAAGCAAGCCGCACTGACACTGAAGAGTGGCCGTCACCGAGCTGAGCCTGGGCTGCGGCAGGTAACTGGGGCAAGCGCATGCTTACGGGGTTGATTTCGATCAGCACCTGGCCAGTGTCATCGACAATCCACAGCAGGTTGTCGCGATTGCCCAGCATGTTTTCGTAAAGTTTGGGCCGATTTCGTAGTTGCTCGATGCTGTCACTGTCGTTGATCAACGCCTGCATGCGATCCAGGCGCCCGAGTAGGGCCTGGTCATCGCGCCACGCGATTTCTCGCTGTAACGACTGATAAAGATAAAAACCAATGGAGCCCAGCAGCAGCGCACTGACCAACGCGAACATAACCGCCAGGCGCAAGCTCAGGGCACGCGGAAACAGTTTCAGGATTGCACCTCAAGCATGTAGCCGATGCCACGTACTGTGTGTATCAACTTTAGTGGGTAAGGATCGTCAACCTTGGCGCGCAGTCGCCGAATGGCGACATCGACCACATTGGTATCACTGTCAAAGTTCATCTGCCAGATCTGCGAAGCAATCGAGGAGCGCGACAGCACCTCCCCTTCCCGACTGACTAACAGGTGCAACAGGGCAAACTCCTTGTTGGTCAGGGTCAGGCGTTCACCCTGACGCGTGACCTTACGCCGCAACAGATCCACGCTCAGGTCTGCAACCAAGAACTGCTCGACCTCACGGGGAGGCCCCCTGCGCAGCAGGGTACGTACACGGGCCAACAACTCGGCATAGGAAAAAGGTTTGACCAGGTAATCATCGGCCCCTGACTCAAGCCCTTTGACCCGATCCTCCACAGAGTCCCTGGCGGTAAGAAAAAGCACCGGCGTTTGCCACTTGCGCCGAATAATCTGAAGCAATTGCCATCCGTCCAGGCCCGGCAGCATGACGTCCAGAATGATCAAGTCGAACTCACTTTCCTGCGCCAGGTACTGGCCCTCCAGGCCATCCAAGGCAACCTCAACCACGTAGCCCGATTCAGTCAGGGCTTTGTGGAGGTAATCCGCTGTTTTCGTTTCATCTTCGACGACCAGGATACGCATCTTTTCCTCCAAAACTGGAGCATAGGCTAGCGCGCCTGACCGTTTTGGCACATTACATCTTGGTAATCATGAGGCAATCATTCTGACGGAGTGCACCGGTCATCATGTGTGGCTATGACTCAGCCAGACAAAATAAAGGAAAAAGCATGCGTATAAGCCTACCGACTTCATTGCTGACGTCACTCGCAATGAGCTCCGCGCTCGCCGTCGCATCACCGGATCAAGTTGTGCAGCGCAACGACGTGTCATTGGCAATGGCCAATGACTTGCTAAATGCCGCGCGGGCAGCGTGTCATGCCGATGGCCGTACAAGTGTTGCTGCAATTGTCGACCGTGGAGGCAATTTAGTCGCCCTGCAGCGCGACGATAACGTTGGCCCACACAACACATTAGCAGCCCAACGTAAGGCCTATACCGCCCTATCGACCAAGACGCCAACACGACTATTGGCAGAGCGTGCTCGCAGTACACCCGATGCTGAAAACCTCAACACCCTGAATGAGCTATTGCTGCTGGGCGGCGGAGTGCCGCTGTTGTTTGAAGGCCAAGTCATTGGCGCTATCGGAGTGGCCGGTGCAGGTGGGGCAGCATTCGATGAAGGGTGCGCATTAGTCGCTATCAACAAAATTTTACCTGCCGTTAAAAACTAAGGACATCATCATGACTGTATTAAAAGCTCTCTTCGCTGGCGTTGTATTGAGTGTCGTATCGTCACTGGCATTAGCGGCAGGAAACCCGCTCAGTGTGCATGTACTCAACTTACAAGATGGTTTGCCGTCTCCGGGTGTCAATGTCACGTTGGAAAAACAGGACGGCAAGAGCTGGAACATGCTCAACAGCGCAGCGACAAACGAGCAAGGTCGTATTCCCGGGCTGTACCCCAATGGTCAAGCCCTGGAAAAAGGCACCTACCGTGTCACCTTCAAAACCGGTGAGTGGTTCAACGCTCACAAAATCTCAAGTTTCTTTCCGGAGGTACCGGTCATTTTTGAGGTAGACGGCACCCTTGCGCACTACCACATCCCATTACTGCTCAGCCCCTACGGTTTCTCTACCTACAGAGGGAATTGAGCGTCTACCAGACAAAGAGACAAGGCCGCCCCTCATCGCATCGGCGGCATTTTTGTGCACGCCCCACTTTGCTGAGAATAACCGGTTGGGGACTCCCCCCGAACGTTAACGCCTTCGCATAGCACCCACTATCGGGCCAAGGTGCTTCTGAGCAGGTAAATCATGGGCGCGAGAACGTTCGGCTACCTGCTTTTGCGTTCAATTGTCTGTAAGGTATTTCCGAGCCCACTGCTCAGCGGTGGTGACTTGAATCGACTGCTGCTCGTTGAAAGTGACAGCTTTAGGCCACGCCACGCCTCGACCTTGTGCGAACACAGCGCGGTACTTTTTGATGTGATGAGTCGGGTCTTTCTCCAATTCCTGGATTAGGTACGGAACAGTCCACACGTTACGTTTGAATGGGCGTCCCAGAACACGTTCAAGGATGCTCGCAACCTGCCCATACGTCACAGTGTCGCCAGAAAGGTAGACGATTTGATTGCGGAATCGAGGTTCAAAGAAAACGACTTCCGCTGTCAGAGTACCGATGTCGTCTGGTGTCGTGAGCGTCACGCTGTTTTCAAGACTGCCTAGGGCGTTCACTGCGTCGTTTTCGAAGTCCACTACCTCAAATACAGGCTCGAAAAGGAAACTGGTGAACATACCCGTCGAGATGATTACCCATTCAGTTTTGTTTTGGGCACGAAGCAACTCGCGCACATCGAGCTGAGCATCGAATAGATCCTGGGGACTGCCCCGACCGATCACCTCAAAATCGACGCCAAACTGCCATGGGAAGTAGCGCTTCACGCCGGACTTGAGAGCTGCTGTCGCCAACTTCATCGGGGTTTCTCGACCCGCGACCATGCCTGCGCAGCCTATTACCGTATCGAACCGTGCGAACACTTCAGCAAGCTGATCGATTGAATCATTCACTAGGTCTGCGGCGACCATTTGAATGCCCAGACTACGGAGCTCATCGATTTCTACCTTTTTCTCAGGCACCTGAGTGTTGATGGTCGAATCCCTGAGCAGGACGCTGATTGTGGAGCCGGGTATACGCTTTGCCACCTGCGCAAGATTGCGTAAAACCGGAAGGCCAAGTTCACCGGCGCCTAGAACGAGAATTGATTGTGGGGAAAGCGGGGTCACTTTGGTCATGATTTCTCCTGAGACCGGTTGCCTGTAAGATAAGCGAATGCTTGCACGATTCAGCAGCGCTCGTAAGAAGGCACACGTGTGATACCAGGGGGGAGAAATGACCGATCATGAAACTCTTAGCCAAGCAGAAGCTATCTGCCAAACGCTTAGAGAAGATGATGATGGAGTCAGGCGGGAAGTCCTCGCTCACGCAGGTAGCCGCTGGTCATTGGGCATCCTGCATGCCTTGGGTGTGTACGGTAAGATGCGCCATGCCGAGATAAAAAGGCAGATGGCTGGTGTGACTCAGCGAATGTTGACGAAGACGCTACGCTCCATGGAGCGTGATGGCCTACTGATTCGGCGGGAATTCGGTGAAATTCCGCCCCGCGTCGAGTACGAACTGACGCCGCTGGGCATGGGGCTGTTGATCCGTATGTCCCCTATCTGGACGTGGGTAGTCGAAAATGCCGAGGATTTCCGCAAGGCACGTCGCATTTTCGACAGTCAGGATGGCAAAAAACCTTCATGGCAAATCCCCTCGTCGATTCCAGTAGATCCAAAAGCGCTTGAGTAATCTTTAGCGTTGCAAGTAACGTCCTTAGGCTAAATCGGGCTAAGCGTCCGTCCAACTCAGTAACTCGACGTGTATCAGGCAGAGCCTATAAAGTCGCTCGCGATCCGGAGCGCCTGCTCATTGAGAAGCGCGCCGAGGTACTTTCAGCGGCAGTCTATCCGCTGACAGATGATGATTGGGCTATGTACGTCGACCAAAGACTGCTGGAGGCGAGCTACTCAGCAGTAAATCCGCTGGCCATATAGATTATTTATTGAACATTTTGCAAAAACCCGTAACATCGCCCACCATGATACTCGAACAGCTCAAAGCCTTAGGCAATGACACTCGCATGCAAATGATGGAGTGGCTCAAAGACCCACTCAGTAATTTCCCACCTCAGGATCATGACGATCCTGCGATAGGAGTGTGCGTAACCCATTTGCAGCACAAGGCCGGCCTTTCACCTTCGACCGCGTCTGCACACTTAGCTATCTTGCAACGTGCAGGCTTCGTGCTAACCACCCGCATCGGAAAATGGACTTACTATCGGCGCAACGAGCAGGCGATTGCTGATTTTGCGGCTAGACTGACAATCGAACTATAATTTCTAACATTTCATTTCGTTATTTCGCGTAATTAGAAAACGCAAGGAATCCCCTATGAGCACTAAAACTATCTTCGTCCAACCCGGTGGCGGTTATGAAAAGGTTGTGGTTGGCAGTAGCGAAGTCCGGGCCGCAGCGCGCGGCGAAATCACCGTGCGCCTTCACGCCAACTCGCTCAACTACCACGACTTCGCGGTGGTCAGCGGTATGTGGGGGCCTAGCGAAAAACGCATCCCCATGGCCGATGGTGCAGGTGAAGTCATTGCTGTCGGCGAAGATGTCACTGAATTTAAGGTGGGTGACTCGGTTGTTAGCACATTCTTCCCTGAGTGGATCAACGGTGCGCCACTGGTTGAGGGCTTTGTTAGCGTGCCAGGTGATGGCATTGACGGCTACGCTCGTGAGCAAGTGACGGCCAAAGCCACATCGTTCACCCTCGCGCCTACCGGATACAGCCATGCTGAAGCGTCGACGCTCACCACTGCAGGCCTTACTGCATGGCGCGCCCTGATGGCCGATGACTCACTCAAGCCGGGCGACACTGTGCTCGTCCAAGGCACTGGTGGCGTTTCAATTTTCGCTCTGCAGTTCGCTAAAATGGCGGGTGCTACCGTCATTGCTACTTCTTCAAGCGACGAAAAACTTGAACGTCTGAAAGGGCTAGGCGCTGATCATGTGATCAATTACCGCAAAGACCTTAACTGGGGTGAAACTGCACGCGCTCTAACGGGCGGCCGTGGTGTTGATCACATCATAGAAGTCGGCGGCCCTGCGACTCTTGAGCAATCGATGATTGCAACTCGGGTTGCTGGTCACATCTCCATCATCGGGATACTGAGTGGCGTAAGCGGTGCAATGAATTTTGTACCCGCACTGATCAAGCAAGTGCGTCTGCAGGGTGTATTGGTGGGCAGCCGCAGCCAGCAGCAAGACATGATCCGAGCCATCAATGCTAATGGTATGCGTCCGATTATTGATCGTCATTTCCCTTTGAGCGAGATTGTCGAAGCGTTCAAGTATCAGGAAACCAACAAGCATTTCGGCAAAATTTGTCTGGATATCTAAGCGCGCATTACTGAGCATGAGAAGACCTTAAGGTTCGCCATGTGATTAGCTCTTCACGGCTTGCAAGGTTCGTCATTCAGACCTCAATGTAGGAAAAACCCATCCACAATAGTTGCCTCTCACTGTTCATGACGGCGTATGCGACCTCTGCAACCGTCCTGTCTTGAAAGCAATGCGCTAACCGGACTTTCTCCTGATCGCGGCAGATGTCAAAACCACCTAGAGAGGCTTCAGGGTGGAGCGTAGTGATTGATCGGTAGGATTGCATGCTGACTTGCATAGGTCGGCCACCACCCTTGTACTCAATCGAGCACCTTGTATAACTTTTTGCAAGGTGTTCTCAAAAAACGGACTGGGCTATTTGCAAAGTGTCTAGAGAATCCTGGGCGATTCAAGCTGCATCACACCTTTGGACTCGCTCACGTCTTAGTGATGAATTCAGTCCTGCGCCGCAAGCATTAACGTGCCTGACCAATTCTATAACGCCCCGCTTTTCCAAGAATAATGGGGGTGCCCACGATAACGGGAACGCCTTCGAGCACCTTGCCGTCACGAACCTGGATATGAACAGACAGGCGATCCGTTCACGAAACCGGGCGTCAGAGCGCATAGCACGGCAAAAGAACATTGCTCATTGTCAGTCCGTTTCTTTCAGCATATCTTGTACACGACCTATACAAGAGCATGCTCAATGTACAACAAAATGAAGTGGCCACTGACGCTGTACTTTGACGGTGAATGCCCTCTGTGTGCGCGCGAAATCAAGCTCCTGCGCGGACATGCAGTAAAGGATCGACTGCTTTTTGTGGACATCAGCAGCGGTGTATTCGACGCCAATGCACTCGGGTTCACGTTCGAGCAGATGCAGTCCTCGCTGCACGCCCGTTTCGCTGATGGACGCTGGGTAACGGGCCTGGATGCCACACTGTGGAGCTGGCGAGCCGCCGGCTTGGGCTTTTGGGCAACGCCACTGACGTGGAGTTTATTCCGCCCGCTGCTTGAATTCGGTTATCGCCTTTTCTGCCACTTACGCCCCCATTTGGCGTGGTTACCTCACCCAGATAGTGGCCGTCGCTGTCTCGATAACCGTTGCGAGGTGCCGGCGTCCAAACCCGCATCGGACGACCAGTCCACGTTGAAAACAAAGCAGACCTAGAAAGCTCCAATTTGTAATGGGCCCGGCGAAGAGCCTGGGTCATAGCTGATCTGGCGAACCCTGTGTCATCTGCGTCAGATCGTGCGCAGCAGATAGTCTCCTACTGCCAAGGATTGGCCGACACATAAAGCGCAGCAAGGCTTCGAGGAATCAAGATGAACCCATCATTAGCAGAGCATTACCGTGAAATTCTCGTCGGCGTAGGCGAAAACCCTGAGCGTGAAGGACTGCTGGATACACCCAAGCGCGCAGCCAAAGCAATGCAGTACCTGTGCAACGGCTACGCAATGAGTCTCGATGATGTGATCAATGGCGCATTGTTCGAATCACAAAACGATGAAATGGTCATAGTGCGCGACATCGAACTGTATTCATTGTGTGAGCATCACATGCTGCCTTTCATCGGTAAGGCTCATGTCGCGTACATCCCCACAAGAAGGGTACTGGGCCTGTCGAAGGTCGCCCGAGTGGTGGATATGTTCGCCCGTCGCTTACAGATCCAGGAAAATCTTACAAAGCAAATTGCCGACGCCATACAGAAAATTACCCATGCGGCTGGCGTGGCAGTAGTCATTGAAGCTAAGCACATGTGCATGATGATGCGAGGCGTGGAGAAGCAAAACTCGGTGATGACCTCTTCGGTGATGCTGGGAGCTTTTCGCGAGTCGTCCGCTTCGCGTCACGAATTTCTGCAACTGATAGGGCGAATGGGTTAATACCGAAAAATCGCGCCAGACTGTGGGTGAGGCTAAATGAACAGTTCCTTCAAGATGAACTCCCTTGGCGAGGGCTACCGTGCCTTGGTGATTGGCGCCAGTGGCGCGCTTGGCTCGGCTTTTTGTGAGTTACTCAATCAGGATCCACAGTGTGCGTATGTTCGTCAGTTGGGGCGCAACAGTGTTCCACACCTCGATCTGGAGGATGCCGACAGTATCGCCAGGGCGGCCTCCGAATTAGCTCAAGAAGCCCCGTACCAGTTAATTTTGCATGCTGCCGGTCTGCTCCATCGCGACGAAATCAAACCTGAAAAAAGTTACTCCGCTATTGAGGCGGATACGCTCCAGGCGATATTCCAAGTCAACACAATCGGGCCTGCGCTGGTTTTGCGTCACTTTCTGCCCTTGCTTGATCCTCGTGGCGCGATGGCGATGCTCTCTGCCAAGGTGGGTAGTATCGGCGATAACCGCTTGGGCGGTTGGTATGCCTATCGCGCCTCCAAGGCAGCACTAAATATGCTGATTAAAACGGCGGCCATCGAACTGGCAAGAACGCGACCTCAGAGCCGCCTGCTGAGCCTTCACCCAGGTACAGTTGTTTCAGCACTGTCGCAACCCTTTCGTGGCGCCTCTGCCGCCAGGCCGGCAAACGTGGCCGCCTGTGAATTACTATCACTGATCGACCAATTAGAGCCTGCCGACAGCGGCAATTTCTTTGCCTATAACGGAGAACGCCTTCCTTGGTAGGCAGCGAGTTAACCTTGAATCGTAGGCGTTGACTGAAAGGGTATCGAATGGGGAAGTACGCGAGTTGGAGCAGCTGTCGCTAGAGGGCGATTTTTATCTGGCACGAGTCAGTCTCTATCACGACCTGTTCACTTTGCTGGACGTTGTAGCCTATCCACCTTCGCACCATCAATCATGGTATCGCAGATGCCCGGTGCCAGAGGTAAGGATTAGTCCCTGAAAGCTCCTGATGTTTACGACTAAACCTAGTGTACGTCGAAGTTCTTTTTGAACCCGCGAAGGTTCATCATGAAAAGGCAAACCTGCCCACAATATATTGCTCAGGCTAAAGCATTCAAATCCTGTCATCCGCCTTGCTGGTCGTTGAGACCCGATAAGCCAGGCAGCGAGCACCATCACCAACATCGCAGGCCATTGAATCCATTCTAGATAAGCTAAGCTTTTCACCCCATTCAAAATGGCGATTTACGCAGTTTCAATGACGGTTCGCGTTTCGGCCTGAAAATGAGTAAGATCGCACAATATTTGCTCAACCAAAAGGGAGCCATTTTATTTAATTATGTAAGACATGTTGGACGGACGCTTATACCGCTGGCACGGTATCTTTCTTTGGTAAACTCATAATTACCAAGCCGTTTTTTGTTGATGCTCTTAGAGAGGAGTCGGCAACAGTTAGATACGCTGCATATCCAGCGCGACGTCTTGACCAAGTCATACGCCGATTACAGTGCAGGCAATTTCTTGAACGTGCGCTTCAGACGCAAACGCGTGAGCCACGCTATTATTTCCTTTACAATATTGGAGAACTCGGTGACGTTAAGTATTTCTCGTTTGATGGCTTTCTGTGCAGCAGGCTTGGTCGCAACTGCCGTTGGTTTGACCCTATTAATGCACACCCAAATTAATGAACTCGATGGCATGGAGCTCAATAGCGAACGGTTAGGGATCGCTCTTGAATCGACCCAAAAATTGCGCTACGACAGCGCACAAATCCAACAGTTTTACACTGACGCTAGCCTAACCCAAGACCAAGAACCCATAGGCGATGCACAGAAATATTACAACGCATCGCTTCAGTTGCTCGATGAACTAACACCTATGGTTCCGAGCCTCTCCAGCAATATTCAGGCTTTGCGCACTCCACTTGAGCAGCTTAACAGCACCGGAAAGCTCATGGTGCAGGCCTATGCCCGTGATAAAGTTGATGGTGATAAAGTCATGGAAGACTTTGACCTGCGTTCAGCGAAAGTTATTTCCGACTTTGCTGCTTTTAGTGAGCCGCTGGATAAGCTATATCGTCAGCAGCTAATTGACAGCAAGGCTGAGCGCACAATGATTCGAACCACCAACCTCATCGCCTGGGGCACGGTCTTGGTCATTATGCTGGGGGCGTTGTGGTTAATTGCCAATCGAGTACTACCCCCCATGTACTCTTTGAGTAAGGCTCTGAGCGCGTTGAATGATGGCAGTGGCGACCTGAGCCGCACTATCAAATCGAATCGAGACGACGAAATTGGTCAGGTTATCGAACTGTTCAATGCATTCCTTGGAAGCCTACGCCTCAAAATCACCACAGTTGCAGATGTTTCAATGGGGCTGGAGCGCTCCGCCGAACAATTGCTGAGTGATGCTGACGCGTCTCAGCGCAGTGCTACAGATCTTCAAGTCGAGGTGGAACAAGTTGCGGCGGCGGCTAATCAGATGGCTACCAACGTGCAGGGCGTTGCTACAAACGCCCAAGCCAGCGCGGCTCAAACTCAAGATGCCGACAAGCAGGCACAAGCGGCGATTACCGTCGTCAATAAAACCATCATCGATATTCGCGCCCTTGCAGATGAGGTGGGTCGTGCTGCGATTGTGATTTGCGATCTAGAAGGCCATTCACGCGAGATAGGTGGGGTACTGGAGGTGATTCGTACTATTGCCGAACAAACCAATTTATTGGCTCTCAACGCAGCCATTGAAGCCGCTCGTGCAGGCGAGCAAGGTCGTGGTTTTGCCGTAGTGGCTGACGAAGTGCGTACGCTCGCTAGCCGAACACAAAAGTCTACGCAAGAGATAAATGGCATGATCGACCGCCTCCAAAACGCTTCGAAGCAAGCCGTAGAAGTAATGGACGATAGCCGTGTCTTCGCAGAGCGAGGCGTGCAGCAGGCGATTAGCGCTGGCGAGGCGCTGCAACGCATCAGCGGACTAGTGTCTTCTGTATCAGACATGAGCCTACAGATAGCTCAAGCTGCAAATGAGCAGGCCATGGTTACCGATGAAATTAATCGACGAATCAGCAGTGTCTCGGTCGTCGCGAACACCACTGTAGCGCTAGCCGAAAGCACTCTTAAGCGCGGACGCGAAAGCGGCGGAGACGCCGAGCGCTTATTGGAAATCGTGCATCAGTTCAAATTCTAACCTTAAAACGGCCGCCTTCGAACTGGCACGAACGCGGCCTCAGATCCGCTTGTTGAGTCTTCATCCCGGCACCGCTATTTCGTGCCTGCCGCCCCCCCCTTTCGCGGTGCCTCTGAAGCCAGACCGGCAAGCATTGGTAAGTATTGTCCTCAGATTCGACTATTTGCATCTGTCGGGAATAAACGCCGGTATCGTCGAGGAGTGCTCTGAGAGCCTCCCTCTTGCTGGCTTCCCGATCAGCCACACAGTTATCGTACTCCACGCTTTTAGCCGGCCCCGCATCCAGGCATGGGTCGCGCTCGACCGGCGGGGGCGAATTGGATTTGGAGCTGGAGCAGCCAGCGATGAGTACGCTTGATAGCGCCAACAACCAGAGCTGGTTATGGACGCCCATCTGGCTGCGCCCCAAGCCCAAAGGCTTTGGGCCGGAGAATTCGCAGTCTTGGTGTTGTCTGCAAAGCTTTGCTGTGACGTACCGCACGCCATGGCCAGACTCCATCAAAGGGCGCTCGGATTTTTCAGCGACCATCGGTGTTTTTCCTTCAACTCGCGACCTCGTCCTGAAGACCGGTCTTGCCAACTAAATGCTAAGTGCCCGCGCAAGGCGCAATGGCTCATTCGTGGCGCCAATTCTGCCAGAGGGCTTCAGTGGTCGCGATGAATAGACACACCGCCAGATTCCGGGTTTTCGTAGAACTTAACTTAGCGAGCCTTCCGAGTATCAGTACCGGCTATTGCCATGTTCTAGATCTTTCTGGGAATGTATGCGCAGCCATATCCACCCAAACGCGACGCACACAAGGAATATCTATGAATCAGGTTGCTGAAAGGTACTTTGGCGTATGGAAGCGGAGTCTGATCCAGTACCGCTCAGGGCGTTCGGACAGCGAAACAGCCGTGTACTGGCTACAAACACCGCGACTGTTTGCAGACCTAAGAATCCCCTCGATTTCACTTCCAAGTCTGGCGCTCGAAGACCTCAGCCACTCTCAACAACTGGCATTGTGTGAACAGCAAGGTTTCGCCGGGGTGACCCAAGTAGACGAAGACATTTGCCAATGGCATCGCAAATTGGACTACCAGCCGGTCAATGACGAGGAAGACATTGGACGCATGCACTTTGAAACCAGTGAGCGCCTAGTAGAGACGGCTCTGGATGAGAGTTACTACGAAATATGGGAACGTTTACCCGACTCACTCGGCTCTTGTCGAGGTCAATGGTTGAAAGCGGTGGACGAGCCGTCGCACCAGGGCTGCCTGCTATTGGCCGGAGACTATTTTATTTTCGCCGCCAGTCGTCCCACACCGATAACACCGGGGACTCATTTGCGCGAACAATTCGGCGAACCCGAAAACTCATTTAACCCAGCCTCCCTTTTAGCCTGCGAACTGTCTTTTGGTAGGCATAACGCGGGAGAAACTCCATGGAAAATAGAGTGTTCGACGCTCCCCGCCAAAACAGGCCAATTCCTACTGCCGTCGTCAGTGGATCCGTTTGCTCCGGCTATTTTTGCTAACGAAACCGTCATGTCTTCACTCGGCACATACAGTCCAGCTGGAGGTTGGCGCTGTGCGCCTGATCCACAATGGTGACCGCCTAATGCTGACATCACACTTGAGGTTGGCTTGCCAGACTGGTTTGTAGGTAGCACTTAGGAGCACCACTTGAGCGGCTGTTAAAGGCGCTGTGCATAGGAAAAAGCCGCCCGGTGCGGGCCCCTTATAGGGGCCCGCAGCCTTGAACCGAGCAAATTGCTCCACTTTTACCAATGCTCACTGGAGCAATGACGTGCGGAAGCCCGGATACGTAAAAGAACATTAAATCTCGACCCAATAGCGGGGAGTCCATTCATGCAAGTCGATCATGATCTGGCGCGCCTACTGACTAATCTGAGGAAACATTGCCTTACGCGCGTCAGCATCCATCTCGGTCTTGTAACTGTGGCGGGTCTTCAGTTCTTCGGTTCGCTGTGCTGCCGGTCGAGCATTGATGCCATCAAGGAGCCGTTTTACGTTTGGAAGTTTTACCCAAGCGTCATCACCTAGGATGAAAGGTACCGCGCGCGCCCAACCCCATACGGCCATATCCACCAGCGTGTACTCACTTCCGAGCATGTAAGGCTGTTTGGCCAGGTGCTCGTTGATGATCGTCCAGTGACGCCAGGCTTCGAAGGTGTAGCGGGTAACGGCGTAGTCTTTTGGCTCGGGTGCGAAGTGCTTAAAGTGAACAGCCTGTCCAGAGTAAGGGCCGATACCGGTCGCGACGAACATGAGCCAGGAATACATCTCACCTCGAGCCTTGAGATTGTCAGCAGGCAGGAACATACCTGTTTTTTCGGCTAGATAGAGCAGTATGGCGTTGCTGTCGAATACCACGTTGTCACCATCAACCAGAGCCGGTGTTTTGGCATTTGGATTGATCTTAAGAAACGCCGGATCGTGCTGTTCACCCTTGCGCGTATCAACAGGGATGAGTTCGTACTCAAGGCCTGACTCCTCCAAGAAAAGCGCAACCTTGGCGGGGTTAGGAGACGGGTGATAGTAGAGCTTGATCATATTGACTCCGTGCAGTGGTTTTCAGTGAACATCGCTAACGCCAAGGGAGGAAGCCCAAGGCTTTTGATTGCAATACTAATGGCGTCTGTTACCCACGCGGGATCGGGATTAACCCGTGCCAAAACTCGAATACCCAGCAACACACTGAGCAAATGATGCGCCCCCTGCTTCACATCAATCTCGACGGAATCGACAGATTGCATGCGGAAGGTTTGCAGGCGGCCTTCAAAAAAACTGCGAATGGACTCGAACTCTTCTGCGACGGCCTGTCGCAAATCCGTGTCTTCTGCATTTGCTTCGAGGGCAGAATTCACCAGCAGACACCCACGATGAAAAGGATCGTTCAGTGTGCGATTCAACACCTCTGCGAAGAACCCAGTTATGGCCATTCCAGCGTTTGGCAGAGCTTCAAGGCGCCGAATTCGATCACGCACACTGCACTCTAGATAGTGCACGAGGGCGCGACGGTAAAGACTACGTTTGTCGCCAAACGCGTTGTAAAGGCTTGGCTGATTGAGCCCGGTGCGATTGACGAGGTCTCGGGTCGAGGTGGCCTCGTAGCCTTGCGTCCAGAACGCTTCAGCGACGGCTGTTAAAACAGTCGACTCATCGAATGTACGGGGACGGGCCATGGTTTTCGCACGCATTAGAGAACTGTTGTTGACCATAGCACATGTTTTGTATCGCTCACCACAAAACAAATTTCACATCCCAGAACCTCACTGACCAGTGATGCGCACGGAAGAACTATCGAATGGAAGAGCAACAACTGGTCAATTTTTGATATCGACTCGCTCCCTTGCACATCCAGTCACGGCAGTGCATGCGCAAACGCTACTGACGCTGACCTACGACGGTGCCGTACTGCCCCGTGAATATGGCTTCCCAATGAAACTGCGCATGACCACCAAGCTTGGTTATAAGAACCCAAAGCACATTCAAGCGATTTTCGTCACCAATACCTATCCGGGTGATTACTGGGGAGACCTGGGCTACAACTGGTTCGGTGGTAGCTGACGCCCATGGCAACCCCATTGCGCAGCCCGGGCTGCGCTTTTTCGCAACCTGAGTCTCAAGGAGCTTCACTATGAAAAAGTTAACGACTGCAATCCTAGGTATTTACCTGGCAGTGGGCGTCGCGGTTGTACATGCCGACGATACGATGAAGAAGAACACGAGGAAAAAAGATTCCATGTCCAATGACGGCATGAAAAAAGACGACATGAAAAAGAATGACATTTCTCAGTAAAGCAGGGCATTGCAGGAAAATTATACTGCGTCTGGAAAACCCGCCTCAGCGGGTTTTCTCGATGGCGCTTATAGGTGTATGGGATCAGGATGTAACTGCAATGCCTCACCCTATTTGGTAAGGTATTTGAAGTTACGAAGTTCAGGTTCGCTGCATTGCCCCCTCAATCCTTCTTGGATTTGAGTATTTGATGCGGGTGGACTCTTTGATATTGCCTGATATGAGACTGGCCTGGATGGAGGCCTTACTCATCTGACACCTAGGGCGATTCGCACTCCAGAGCCACATCATTTCCTAAGCAACCTGATTCGCAAATTTGCCGACCGCGTCGACTACCCTTTTAGCGCCATCCTGGATTTCCAGTATTACCTCTCCTGCCTGAGTAGCAAGTACAAGGCCCTGTTCAGCTTGGGACTTGCTGTTCGCCATTTCAGCTACGGTCTCTTCGACCAGCTTCTCGTTCTGCAAGACGACAGAGGCAATTTCTTCAGTAGCGCTGCTGGTGCGTCCAGCCAATTGTCGAACCTCATCCGCTACTACCGCGAAGCCTCGGCCCTGTTCGCCTGCACGGGCGGCTTCAATCGCGGCATTCAATGCCAACAGGTTGGTTTGTTGGGCAATACTACTGATCGTTTGAATGATCGAGCTGATCAACAATGACTGCTTACCAAGCGCTTCGACCCCGCCAGAGGCAGCCTGCATATCAACGGCAATTTTACGCATAGTATGCATAGTGTCATTGACTACCACGGCTCCTCGCTGAGCACTGACATCAGTCTGCTGGGAAATTTCAAACGCAGTTTGGGCAGCCTCACTGACCGCTTGTTCACGGATAACCTGGTCGGTGACAACGGTCGCAAATTTAACCACCTTGCAGAGTGTTCCTTCGGTGTCATAAACCGGGTTGTACGTCGCCTCCAGCCATACCGTCTGACCGCGACTGTCAATACGCTCAAATCGGCCGGCAACAAACTCACCCTTGTTCAACATTGCCCAAAAATCCTTGTATTTCTGGGACGAGGTTTCTTCTGGTGTGCAGAAAATACGGTGATGACTGCCTTTAACTTGGCCCAGGCTGTAGCCCATTGCTTTTAAAAACTGATCATTCGCCGTAAGTACATGCCCGGAGAGATCAAACTCAATCACCGCCGTCGAACGAAGTAATGCGTCAATGAACGAGACGCTTTCCGATGCTTTTTCCAATCGAGAGGTAATGTTCGTCGCATAGCAGGTGATATGACTCAACCTGCCAGTCATATCCGTTATGGGCTGCCAATGCGCATGAAGCCACACCAATGAACCGTCAGTATGCAGGTACCTGTATTCGTCAGAGATAGACTTACCTGCGGCTACGGCTGCCCGAAAGTTGTGAAAGCACGGTAGCTTGGACACATACTGCGGAACGAGATCGGCCATGGCGCGACCTATAAGCTGACTCTGGGTGTAGCCCAAAGCCTGCGCAAAACTTTCATTGCATGCGGTAATTTTAAAAGTTGAATCAATACTCAACGTTAGCATTTCACGGTTTAGGCCATCGCGTAATTGGCGCAGCTCCGACAGCTCTGCTGCCTGAGATTGAAGCTGGTTCTTGATTTTGGTATTGAACATGGGAAACCGCCTGTTGGGTCATAATAAGTCTATCGGCATGGTCAGCAGGATGTTGAGGCGACCAGACGAGTGAAACGTCATATAGAAAAATCTTCCTACATCGTCGCTGAGCTGCCATGACATACCGTATTTACTCGCGTCCGGGTTAGACGTTCAATCTTTCGGCGGGCAGATCACTGGTAGCGTAGCAGGCACCCATGCGCCATAGAGGGACTTCCTAGCTCACCCCGAATATCCTAAGCGGCGCTGAAGAACGCCACTTTCGCGGTAAGGCGATCCGCCAACTGCGAGAGCTCCATGCTAGCCGTTGCCACTTGAAGCGAGCCGGTGGCCGACTGCACCGTGGATCCGTGGATGCGGTTTATATTTTGAGCGACATCATCGGCAACGCTACTCTGCTGCACGGAGGCACTTGCGATCTGGGCGTTCATATGACTGATGGCGCCAACCTGCTCGCTGATCCTGGTTAATGCATTCTGCGCACTGCGGGTTTGTGTGACCGTTTGGCTCACCAGCTCGCAACTATTGCGCATTGTTTGCGATGCGGTTTCAGTACCCACTTGCAGCGTGCTGATCATCTCCCGAATTTCCTCGGTCGACTGCTGTGTACGATTGGCCAGCGAGCGCACCTCATCAGCTACCACCGCAAACCCGCGCCCATGCTCTCCTGCCCTAGCAGCCTCAATAGCAGCGTTTAGGGCCAACAAATTGGTTTGCGAGGCGATGGAGTTGATTACGTCGATCACTGACTCGATATTTTCACTGTGTTTGGATACCTGATTCACGGTGTCCGTGGTTTGCTCCAGGGTTATTGCAAGCCGTTCGATGGCAAGAGTGGTGCTTGCAACTAATTGATTGCCACTTTCCACTTCTATATCGGCCAACCGGGAAGCATTAGCCGCCTGCGCGGCATACCCGGATACTTCATTAACAGTCGCAGCCATTTGCGTGATTGCTGCGGCCACCTGCTCGGCTTCGCGGGTTTGCAGGCTGATCTGCTCATTGTTAGCCGATGAGGTGGCAGACAATTGGGCAGACGAGTGATTGACCTCACGGGCCGCTATCCGCACCTGCTGGATAGTCTCTGCCAGGTGGCTAAGCGCGTCTTTCAATACCCCCATCACGCTGTCCGGATAATCTGTAGAAATAGTCTGATTCAGGTCACCTGAAGCCAGCCGCTGGATAGCTAATGCAACCTCGGCGGGCTCCGCGCCCAGTGTGGACTTAACGAAACGAATAATCACAGCTGACAGCATGAGGCTCAGCAGCAGGGCAATAACGGTTGCGATCAGCATCAGCGTACTGAACTGGCTAGCGGTTGCCTGAATCGCGCCAAGCTTCACCTTGATTGACGCCTCCTCGTAGTCGATCAACGCATTCACGCGTTTCAACCACTCACTGTAATCCAAAGACGTTTGACGCATCAGCAGTGCCTGGGCTCCTGAAACATCGCCAGTCCGGCGCAGGGACAGTACCGCCTGGGTAGATTTCAGGGTTTGTTGTTCGATGTCCTTAATAGCGCTGAGCAATCGAACCTCTTCGGCAGTCACGCTTACGCCCTTGAACAGCTGATCCATAGGCGCCGCCGAGTCGGAGTAAGCCTTTTCCAAGGTTGTAACCTCCGACAAGTGTTTTTCCAGATCCAGATCGGTCGTCACCAGCACTGCATCCCGGATAGCAATGGCGCGGTTGTGCACGCTCCCACGGAAATTGATGGCATAGCGCTGCACCTTTGCCGCGTTTTCGCTAACGTCGACCAAGGTCGAATCAATGAACGCAACGCGCTGAATACCGATGGCTGTTATCACTATAAGTAGCGCCAGGATGGCTGTGAAACTGAGGCCTATACGTGTGGCCAACGAAAGCGTTTTCTTCATGGCTAGCTCAATAATATGCCCTGTCCGGGACAGGCTTAATGCGATCGCTTCTAATCTGTAATCGCGTTAAATCCGCCGACGATAAATCGATGCTGGATGCGTCATCTGAACTGCAATGGGCATAGCGGGCTATCCATGGGATTTCAGGGTGACTTTTGCAGTCGTATCTGATGAGTGAGGCTGTCGAAAGCCAACGTTCTTGAGATCACCAAAGGGGCACCAATAAACCCATTTCATCGCTTAGCTGAGCTCCCATTGTCAGTTCAGCTCTTTGAGAATATCCTTTAAATAAACTTATACAAAATGTTTGTTTATGTACAATAAAAATAGTGGCCACTGACGCTCTATTTGATGGCGCGCGCCCACCATGCGCTCGAGAAATCAAGACACTACGCACACAGGCTATGCCGGATCGCCTCCTGCTTGTTGACATCCGCGATGATGCGTTCGACGCAAAATCCCTGGGATCTCCTCTTGAGCCTACGGAGTCGTCGCTGCACGCCAGGTTCGTCGATGGAACATGTGGGAACGTAGCCACGTTGATAGTCGCAGAGCGACGATGTCACTACGTAAGGTGAACTGACCGGTAGTAGCAAAATCGATTAGGCGGTACAGGTTTGCTGACAGCAAAAAAACACTCACGTCACCCACCAAACCGGCCAAAAAACACCTATACACTCACATCTCCCTGTATAGGTTTTCTCGCTCGATATCGAAAGTTCGATGGAAGGATCGGTACTGCGCATAATCGCTGCGGCGCCTTATTGCTTCTGCGCGCATTTATTCCACTGGATTCTGTTTGATGCATACGACTCGCCGGCTACTCCTCGTCCTAGGTGACCAGCTATCTTTCAATCTCGCCTCCTTGCATGGGCTGGATACCAAAAGCGATACAGTGCTGTTGGCCGAGGTGATGGAGGAAGCACGCCATGTCCCTCACCATCCGCAAAAAATCGCGCTGATCTTTAGCGCCATGCGGCATTTCGCAGAGGCTCTGCAGCAGCGAGGAATTCGAGTGCAGTACGTTGCGCTCGATGATCCAGAAAATACTGGGTCGGTGCCGAGCGAATTACGGCGGTGGCAGGCACTCATGCAACCAGATGAAGTACACATCACAGAGTGCGGCGACTGGCGCCTGGAGCAATCACTCAAGGACTGTGGCTTAGCGATCCAATGGCACCTCGATAGTCGCTTTCTCTGCACACGCACAGAGTTCTCTAACTGGGCCAAAGGCAAAAAGCAGCTGCGCCTGGAGTTTTTCTACCGCGAGATGCGTCGCAAGAGCGGGTTATTACTAAATGGCGACGGCACCCCGGTCGGAGGCGCCTGGAACTTTGACGCGGACAACCGCAAGGCATTGCCCAAGGGTATTAGACCCCCTTCGCCAGCCCGCTTCAGCCCGGATGCAATCACTCAGGATGTGCTTGCGTTGGTAGCCAAACACTTCTCCAGCCACTATGGCGCCCTCGACACGTTCTCCTACCCAGTAACCCACGCCGAAGCTCAGGCCCTATGGGTTTACTTCCTTGACTGGGGCTTGGCAGCCTTCGGCGACTATCAAGACGCCATGGCTAGCGACGAGCCTTTCCTGTTTCATGCCCGTATAAGCGCTGCACTAAATATTGGCCTACTGGATCTTCGTCAGCTTTGCAGCGATGTGGAGTCAGCCTATTTGGCGGGCAGTATTGCGCTCAATGCTGCGGAAGGCTTTATTCGCCAGTTGATCGGCTGGCGGGAATACGTCCGGGGCGTCTACTGGCTGAAGATGCCTGACTATGCCGAGGGCAATGCATTCGGTAATACCCGGTCGCTGCCTGAGTTCTACTGGACAGGCGAAACACGCATGAACTGCATGCGCCAAGCCATCGGCCAAAGCCTCGAGTATGCCTACGCACACCATATCCAGAGACTGATGGTCACCGGTAATTTCGCTCTGCTCGCGGGCATCGTACCCAGTCAAATTTGTGCGTGGTACTTGGCAATTTACATGGACGCGTTCGACTGGGTGGAGCTACCCAATACACTCGGCATGGTCATGCATGCCGATGGCGGGTATCTGGGCTCCAAGCCCTACTGCGCAAGTGGCCAGTACATCAAGCGCATGTCTGACTATTGTCATGGCTGCACGTACAAGGTGAGCGAAAGCATCACGGACGACGCCTGCCCTTTCAACTCACTCTACTGGCACTTCCTGATGCGTCACGGTGACCGTCTGCGCGGTAATAACCGCATGGGCATGACCTATAAAAACCTCGACCGCATGGATGAATCCAAACAGCAGGCGCTGTGGCGACGCGGCGAGTGGTTGCTCGCTAAATTAGATGAAGGGGGGGCATTTTGAAACAGCGTGAGCGCCCCATCAACACCTGCATGATCTGCGGTGTTCCCTTCACATGGAGAAAGAAATGGGCGCGCTGCAGGGAGAAAGTTCGTTACTGCTTAGAGCTCCGCCGGCGTAGCATTCTTTCTTCCGGGTCGAAAGTGGTAATTTGATTGGAAGCATTTCCGACCCACGCAAAGCTACGGTGTTTGATAACGGTAGGTTTTTATCAAACGTTGGATAGACCGGTGGAAATATTTAAACCTCTGCGTACCAAGATTAAAGCACCGTCACTGCGTTCAACGCCCAGTGTGGGATGACCTGAAACTCAAACTGCGGCCTTCAATTCCTACGCTACCAAACCAAGTTTTTACGAGGAAGGATCGAGCTCATGCCATCGCAATATTCGCTAGCTGATGTCCTAGAGAGGACGTACCAAAACCAGCTAGCCCTTGAGGCAGCCCTGATGGAATTGACCCGCCATGTGGAAGCCCCGATATCTGCACGTATCAACTCATCTGGATCTTCTTGAACCTTTTCAATAAATCCCCATCCTTTATCCGCCTCTGAGCTAGCGCCTCAGTCGTGTCCATTTCTGGCCGAAAACATGGACAAAATCCTGACTCTGTAACTCTTTGAATTTATTGGATTTAGGCGGTAAATCTTTAGACATGCTCATGGGTATACCTGTCGGTGTCGAGCAAACCCTGGATCACCGGGGCTTCGTAGTCGTAGGCACTTTCCATGGTGTGTCCCCTTAGCGCGTGGCCATCGCAGCCAGTTCTTCGCGGGTGCGGCTGATGCCGGCACCGGCCTTGAGCAACTCGTTGACAGCCTTTACACCGCCCTCCTGCGCAATACCCCGGCACGCCGGCAGGTGCAGCACCACTTCCAGGCCGGCCTTGAGCAGTTGCAACGCGGTGGTCTTGACGCAGTAGTCGAGGGCCAGGCCGCCGACGATCACGCGGCTTACGCCCTGGGCTTTGAGGTACTCGATGACGCCCGTGGACAGCTTGTCGTGCAGATCGTGGTAGCAGGCGCCGTAGGGGTGCAGGTTGGGTTCGACGCCTTTCCAGATGAAGTAATCGTAGTCATAGGGCGTGGGCAGTTCATCGAGCAGGCTGAAGCCCTCGGTGCCCGGCACGCAGTGGCTGACCCAGGTGACATCGGCGTGGGCCAGGCCGGTGGGTTGCAGCATCTCGCTGTGTTGCTTGACCACCCACGGCGCATGTGGAGTGTGGGCGTCCTTGCTGCCGACACGGTAGCCCGCGAGGCTGGCCATGTAGTTGAGTTCGGCACCGATGAGGTCCCCCCCGGCCACTGGCAATTCGTTGGGGCACAGCGGCGTAAAGCTCTTCTGGGCGTCGACGTCGAATGAAGCGATGGCATGTTTCGAGAGGGTCATGGCGGGTCTCCTGCGGCCTGAAAAAAAAGTACACGTCACGTACTTTCATTGCAAGAATGATTTATTTATATAGGCTTTAGTCAGTACATGACATATTTTTTCGATCCGTTAGACTGTGCACCACCGCTGTTTAGAAGGACTGCACATGCCACTTAGCGCCTACCTCCACACCGTCGACCTGTGCGTGCTGTTCTACTGCCGCGCGGCGGGAGAACTGAAGCTGCTGCTGAACAAGCGCGACACCGAACCCTTCGCCGGGCATTGGGCACTGCCGGGTGTGGTGGTGAATGGCGACGTGCAGGACCTGAGCCTCACGGATGCCGTGGAGCGCCTGCGCGCGAGCGACAAAGTCGGCCTCGACCTGGTGTGGAGCGAGCAAGTGGGTACGGTGGGCGACGCGTTCCGCGATCCGCGTTGCTGGTCGTCGTCCACTTTCTACCTGGCGATCATCGCGGATGAGGTGACGCTGGGCGAGCATCAAGCCTGGTTTTCGCTGGATGCGCTAGCCGACGGCCGCATCAAGTTGCCGTTCGATCACAACACCATCGTGGCCGCCGTGCAGGCGCGGTTACTGTCCAAGTCGCTGTACAGCAGCTTGCCGCTGATGTTCCTGGGCGAGGAATTCAGCGCCCCGCAAGCGACGGCGATCTTCTCGCTGGTGCTCGCGCGGCCGGTGTTGAAGACCAGTGTTCGCCAGCGTTTGCTGAAGCTGACTGAGGTGGGGTATTTGCGGGAAACGGGGCGCAAGAAACCAGGCGAAGGCGGCAGGCCCCAGGCGACGATGGAGAACTTGAAGCCGGGGAAGATTTATTTCTTCGATCGCAGTTTTGCCGACTAGCGCGGTATTCAAGAACAACCACGATCCAATGTGGGACGGGGCTTGCTCGCTCCCACATGTTGATCGGTGTATGGCCTAACTCATCCAGTTACCGCCATCGACGTTGTAGGTCTGGGCGACGACATAGTCGGCGTCCTTCGACGCGAGGAAGATCGCCATACCGGTGAGGTCTTCAGCGGTGCCCATCCGCCCGAACGGCACCTCGTCGCCTACCCGCTTCTTTTTCTCGCCCGGCGCCAGGCCTTCGTGCTTGGCGAACAGCGCGTCCACCCCGTCCCAATGCTCGCCGTCGACCACACCCGGGGCGATGGCATTGACGTTGATGCCCTGCTTGATCAGGTTCAGCCCCGCCGATTGCGTGAGGCTGATCACCGCCGCCTTGCTCGCGCAGTACACCGCGACCAGCGGCTCGCCACGCCGCCCGGCCTGGCTGGCCATGTTGATGATCTTGCCGCCGTGGCCCTGGCGGATCATCTGCCGGGCTGCGGCCTGCAGGGTGAACAGCGTGCCGGCGACGTTGATCGAGAACAGCCGCTCGAAGCGCTCGCGGGTGATGTCGACAATCGGCGCCAGGTCGAACAGCGCGGCGTTGTTGATCAGGATATCCAGCCGGCCCGCATGGGCCACCACGGCGGCAATCGCGGCGTCGATGGAGGCCTGGTCGGTGACGTCCATCGCCACCGCGTAGGCCTGCGGGCCCAGTTCGGCCGCCGTGGCCTGGGCCCGTTGCAGGTCGATATCGGCGATGGCAACCGTCGCGCCTTCACCGATATAGGCCTGGGCAAAGGCGCGGCCGATGCCACGCGCCGATCCGGTGATCAGCGCGCTCTTACCTTCCAGTCGTTTCATGGGGTGCGTGTCCCTTGGGCATTTATTTGGGATAACCGGCGCGGTTCATCTCGCGCTCGGTGGTGGGCTGAGCCTGGAACCGGCAGTTTCCACCTGTTGTTTTTATCGGTGAGGGCCGATTACAGCAGCTTGGCCAGGCCCTCACAAACCCATGGCGAATGCTCGGCTGATACTTTTTTGACCCTAGACCCCAGCGCAAAAAAGTATCAGTACCGGGCAAAACCTTGGGTAGCGCCGCTGTCGCCAACCCGCGTATTTTGGGGCACTCCCCCAAGTACAAGAGGCATCACCATGCCCGTCAGTCGCGCCGAGCTGTTCGAGCACCGCCCCGCCGAACTCGAAGTGATCCTGCCCGAACCGGAGCACTGCTTTCGCTGGTTAGAACATGACTATCCCTACGAGCTGGCGCGCTGGAATCACCACCCCGAATTCGAGATCCACCTGATTCGCCAAGGCAGCGGCAAGTTGGTGGCGGGCGACTACATCGGCGCATTCAGTGCAGGGCATGTCGCGCTGATCGGCCCGGACCTGCCCCACGACTGGATCGGCGACCTGGCCCCCGGTGAGTACCTGAGCGGCCGCGATGTGGTGCTGCAATTCGATGGCGCCGCCCTCCTCGCCCTGCGCGAGACCCTGCCGGAACTCGGCGATTTGCAGGCGTTGTTCGAACAGGCCCGGCGCGGCCTGGCGTTCAGCGGCGAGACCGCTGTGCAGGCGGCCCAACTGATGGAAGACATCGGCCGCGCCCACGGCCTGCAACGCCTGATCCTGTTCCTGCAACTGCTCGACACCCTCAACAACGCCCCGCCGCCGCAGGTCCAGGCCCTGGCCAGCCCGTGCTACGCGCCGACCCTGGACGCGCGCAGCGCCGAGCGCATCAACAAAGCGTTCGACTACCTGATGCGTGAACTGACCGGCGATTTGCGCCTGTCGGTGATCGCCCGGCAACTGGAGATGAGCGAGCCGGGCTTCTCACGCTTCTTCAAGCGCAACACCGGCCATGGCTTTATCGACCTGATGCGCAAGTTCCGTATACAGCGGGCGTGCCGGCTGTTGCTGCAAAGCGAGCTGTCAGTGGCGGCTATCTGCTTTGAAGTGGGCTACGCCAACCTGTCCAATTTCAACCGGCACTTTCGCATCGAGATGCACCAGACGCCCAGCGAGTATCGGCGCGAAACCGCCATGCACCTGTTCAATCGCAGCGAAAAATGACACCGCGTCAATGCTGACCAAAAGGTCGATTAATTCCACTTTTTTCAAAGCAATTCAAGCCATTGAGTAAAGTTGGTACAGCCTGTGCAAACGTTTGCGTAACGAACTTGATCGCCAGGTTCACTCCAACCCGAAGAATCGGGTCTAAACCGCGAACGAATAGGGATTTTCAATGCACTCCACCTCAAGGCGTTCCGCTTCCTTTGGTGTCTCCCTGCTACTGAGCGCCGTTACGGGAGTACTCAGCCCGTCCATTCTGGCGCAGGAACAACCCGTCGATGACTCAGCACAGGGCGAAACCCTGAGCCCTGAAGCCAGCCGGACGAAAAAAGGCGCATACCTGTCGGACTGGTTCAACCAGGACCTGACATTGATCGGCAGCAAAGACATCAGCTTCGGCCCCAAGCCGGCCGATGACGTTTACCTGGAGTACGAGTACTTCGGCCGCAAGGGCCCGTTCGAACTGTACGGTTACATCGACGTGCCGAAGATCCTCGGCATCGGTAACAGCAATGACAAAGGTGCGTGGGATCATGGCTCGCCGCTGTTCATGGAGCACGAACCGCGGATCTCCATCGATTACCTGGCCGGGCGCAGCCTGGCGATCGGCCCGTTCAAGGAATGGTATGTGGCCTTTGACTGGATCTACGACCACGGCAGCAACACCGCCAACCGCGCCAACACCTTGTACAGCGGCCTCGGCACCGACATCGATACGCACTCGCGGGTCAACCTGTCCGCGAACTTCTATGGGCGTTACCAGTGGGAAAACTATGGCGCCAGCAATGAATACTCCTGGGACGGTTACCGTGCGCAGATGAAGTACATCGTGCCCATCGACACGTTCGACAACGGCGCCTCGCTGACCTACATCGGCTTCACCAACTACGATTTCGGCTCGGACCTGCACAAGGACAACCCGGCGCGCACCGCCAACGCGCTGGTAGCAACCAATGTGCTGCTGTATTCGTTCACCCACCTGCGCTTCACACTGGTCGGTCGTTACTTTCATAACGGCGGTAACTGGGAAGATGGCAGCGAGTTGAATTTCGGCGACGGCAACTTCCGCGCCCGCTCCAACGGCTGGGGTTATTACGCAGGCGTGGGCTACCAATTCTAATCAAGGAGTCTTAGATGAAAGCGTTTAACCGTCTCTCGCTGGCCGTCGGCCTGGCCCTGCTGCCCCTCGTGGTGCTGGCGCAAGCGCCTGCGCCGATCAAACCGAAAGTGATGCTGATCACCATGTTCGCCCCCGAGGCGCAAACCTGGATCGATCGCCTGGCGCTCAAGCAGGAAGTCCGCGTGCCGGGCTTGTCCGCCGAATACCCGGTGATTCGTTGCAACACCGAAGAGGTGTGCCTGCTGGTGACCGGCATGGGCCAGACCAACGCCGCCGCGTCCACCCTGGCCCTGGCGTTATCGCCCAAGTTCGACCTGCGCCAGAGCTACTTTCTGATCGCCGGGATCGCCGGCATCAGCCCCAAACACGGCACCATCGGCACGGCGGCCTGGGCCCATTACCTGGTGGAGTTCGGCACCCAATGGGAGCTGGATTCGCGGGATGCGCCCAAGGATTGGCCGACCGGCTACATCGGCATCAATACCAAGGGCCCCAACGAAAAACCGCCGCTGGACTACAAGACCGAAGTGTTCGAACTGAACCCGAAACTGCAGGCCAAGGCGTTTGCCCTGTCGCAGAAGGTGGAGCTGACGGAAAGCCAGGAATCCGCCGCCTGGCGTAAGCACTACCCTGCCGCACCGGCCAATCAGCCGCCGCAAGTCACCCGCTGCGACACACTGGCGGGCAACACCTGGTTCTCCGGCACGCGCCTGAGCGAGCGCGCCGAAGTCTGGACCCGCTTGCTCACAGACAACAAAGGCGAATACTGCACCACCCAGCAGGAAGACAACTCCACCTATGAAGCCCTGCTGCGCGCCAGTCGCGAGGGTCTGGTGGACATCCAGCGCCTGGCGGTGGTACGCGCCGGGTCGGATTTCGACCGGCCTTATCCGGGCTACAGCGAGGTGGATAACCTGCTGAAATATGCCGACCAGGGCGGGTTCGTCCCGGCGCTGGAGAACCTGTACCGCACGGGTAACCCGTTGGTCCAGGCGATCCTGAAGAACTGGTCGGCGTGGGAAAAAGGCGTGCCCGAAGCCTAATAAAAACCCCGATGTGGGAGCGGGTTTGCTCCCACATTTTTAACCGCGTCAGGGCAGGAAAACGATCTTATCGGCACTGCCTGCATTCACTTCTTCGTAGCATTTCTCCCCTTCAGCCAACGCTACTTCACGCAGGCCGGTCGGCAGCGGCAGCAGCCCTTGATCAAAGAAGCGCCCGAACTGCTCCAGCATCACCGCACACTGTTCGCAGGTGTAGAGCAACGAATTGATCCCCACCACCGAGCCGCCCTTGCGGTACAGGGCCAGGGCCGGCAGTTGCACATGGCCGTCGACTGGCGCTGCGATGATTGCGATGCGCCCGAACGGTGCCAGCCCGGCCACGGCGGCGGGTAACCAGAAACCGGTGGTATCGAAGATCACATCCGCGCCGCCCTTGAAGAGCGCATTGACCTGCGCGCCCAAGTCCTCCGGCTGGCCCAGCGCAATCGCCTCGAAACCCTGCGCCTGCAACACCCCGACCTGCTCAGGGCGCCGCACCGCCGCCAGGATCTGTGCCCCGCGAATTTTCGCCAAGGCCAACGCCGCACTGCCGACAGCACCGTTCGCACCGATAACCAACACCCGCGTCCCCTCGCCGACACCGCTGCGCTCCAGGGCGTCCCAGGCGGTGGTGTACGGCACGCCGAGGCTGGCGGCCTGGGCAAAACTCAAGTGCGTGGGTTTGTGGGCCACGCCCTTGGCGGACACGGTGAGGTACTGGGCGTGGGAACCGTCGGCGAAGAAACCAAGGTCACGCCCGGTGCCCCAGACCGCCTGCCCCACCCATTCCTGTGGGCCTTCGACCACCACGCCGGCAAAGTCGCGACCGGGAATGCGCGGCAGCGTGGTGTAGGGAAAGCGCCCGAGCACATTCTTCGCGTCGCTGGGGTTAAGACCGGCGGCCTTGATCTGTACCAGCACTTCACCGGCGGCGGGTACCGGGGTGACCACATCGACGAAACGCAGGGTGGAGAGGTCGCCGGTGGCGGTAAATTGCAGCGCTTTCATGAGCGGCATCCATCAAAGGGGAAAGGACATTCAGGACAACCAACCACTGACCAACTGGCGCCCCATGGGCCACAGTTTTTCGCCGACCAGCATGCCCATCAGGCCTACCAGTGCGATAGCCGGCGGCGCGGGCGAGCGGAAGTCCAGCGCGCCGTAGATCACGCCGACAAACAGGCCAATGGCAAGGGAGATCAGGTAATTCATGGGGAGCCGCGCCTGGTGGTTGGATGGCGCTTAGTGTAGGAAGCCGCCGCCCACCTCGTCGGCCAAGTGCTTCAGAATTTCGGCCAAACCCTCAACCGCTGTACTGCGACGGCGCCACCCCGAGTTCCCGACGGAACATGTCGCTGAAACTGCTGGGCGAGTAACCCAGGGATCGCGCAATAGCGCTGACTGGCTGGCCCTGGGTCAACTCGGCCACCGCCGTGGCCAGTTGCACCTGGCGGCGCCATTGCGCAAAGCCCATCCCCAGGTGGTTCTGGAACAGCCGCGCCAAGGTACGCACGCTGGCACCGGCGGCCTCGGCATGATGTTCGAAGGGAATCGCCAGGGACGGCGCAGCCATGACCGCCTGGCAGACATTGATCAGGCGGCGGTCGGCCTCCAGCGGCATGGCGATGCGGATTGACGCGCGGCGTGCGCGCTGCAGCTCCAGCAAGGCCAGGCCGACCACCGCGTCGTAATAGACGGCATCGCCACTGTCGGCCTGCTCCACCAGCGTGACGATCAACTCGCGCAGCAGCCCGCCGACTTCAAGCACCTGCACCTGGCTGTCCAGCGTCGCCGCCAATGCCGGGCGCAGGTAGATATTGCGCATCTGCAAATCCGAAACCACACGTATCCCGTGTTCCACACCCGGCGGCAGCCAGACGGCTCGTTGGGGCGGCACCACCAGCGCTTCGCGTGGCGTCTCGACCCACATCACGCCGCTCATGGCATAGAGCAACTGGCCCCAATCATGGCGATGGGGTTCCACATACAAACCGCGCGGGTAAGTACGCGCCAGCCGCTGCACGGGGAAGGCGTGATCACTGAGGTCGGGGGGCGCGGCCAGGGCCATGGGTACACATCCGGCAAAGGTGAGCGGCCATGGTAATGACCAGCGCCCGACAAGCCGAGTGAATTTTTACCGCGTTCAGCCGCCAGCCGACTTGGCGCATTCGCAGCCTGTCGCCGCCGCACACGGCTCACCATGCGCATGGTGTTCGGCGCAGCCCTGGCAGCAATAGCCCTTACCGTCTTTCATCACCGCATCCTTTCCTAGCACACACTTGCAGTGTGGGCAGGCACAGGTTGTATCTGGCATGGTCAAACTCCTTCGTCATGGTCGTCCCGGTGCGGCGAGCGCCGACACCTTTAGCAGTGACTGCCGCCCGACGCGGAGGGTTCCAACCATCAGTCGGTGCGGGTATTGCTGCGGTACATGAACACCAGCGCCAGTGCCAGGCAGGCCATCGCCACGATCCGGCTGCCCGACAGCTCGATGGCCGGGTTGCCCAGCCAGCCGAAGTTATCGATCAGCATGCCCATGCCCAATTGCCCGACGATCACCGCCACGGTGGCGACTGCCGCACCGACCACCGGCACCGCGCCGACCATCACCATCATGTACACCACCCCGAACAGGGCGCCGGTCAGTTGCCACTTCGGCACGTCCAGCAGGCTCACGGCCTGGGGCGGTTCGAAGAAGAAAATCAACAGCGCGGTCGTCAGCGCGCCCACCGTAAAGGTCAGCAAGCTGCTGCGCAACACGCCCACCGTCTGGCCCAAACGGCCATTGATCGCCGCCTGCACACTCAACACCGCACCTGCGGCGATCACCAGTACCAACAACAGAGTCAAATTCATCGCCTTAGCCTCGTGCAATCAAAACAAGCGCCGCCACAATCAACGCCAACGCAATCCAGCGCTCGCCGTTGACCCGCTTGCGCGCGGTGCCGAACCAGCCGAAATGGTCGATCAGCACGCTCTTGCCGACCTGCCCCGAGAGAATCGCGATCATCGTCATCGCGATGCCGATATGCGGCGTGGCCAGGGTCAGCACCACCACGTACATCGGCCCCAGGAACCCGCCGATCAACTGCCAGCGCGGCAGATCAGTCAACGCCGGGCCCTTTTGCGGGCCGCTGAACAACAACAGCACATACAAAATCGCCGAGCCAACGCCAAAAATGCTCAAGGTCGCCCACAAATGCCCGACCTGCACACCCAGCGGGCCGAGCAAACCGGCCTCCACTGACAAGCCCATGCCGGCGAAGATCACCAGGGGCAACAACAGCAACCGCAGAAGGTTTTTTTTCGGCCCGGCCTGCGCCGCACCCTCGATAGAACTGGCTTGCATACATCACCTGCGTGTCAAAAAAGGAAACCTGGCGCGCATTATCCGGTGGCCGTGCTGTGCGATAAATGGGAGCATACGTACAACACCTTTGTGCAAAACGCACAGCCTGGAGGCATGATGCAGGGCTTGAATGAATTGAGTTTCAAGGCGCTGCGCCTGTTCGTCGCGGTGCTGGACCACGGCAGTTTTTCCGAAGTGGCGCGCCGTGAGGGCCTGGCGCCCTCTTCCATTTCCCGGCAGATCCAACAGATGGAACAGGCGCTCGGGCAACAGTTGCTCTATCGCCACACCCGTGCGGTCAGCCCCACCGAAGCCGGGCGCCTGCTCGGGCGGCACGCACGCTTGATGCTGGAACAACTGGAGGCCGCCGGCCAGGCCCTGCAAGAACAGGAAAGCGAGCCCAGCGGCCTGGTGCGGATCAACGCGCCGATGGTGTTCGGTCAACGCCACCTTTCACCGTGGCTGGGGGAGTTGTGCCGGCGCTATCCGAAGCTGCAGTTGGATATCCAGCAAACCGACACCTACGTCGACCCGCTGCAAGACGGCACCGACCTGCTATTTCGCATCGGCGTACTCAACGACTCGGGCATGCAGGCGCGCATCTTCGCCCCCCAGCGCTTTCGCATCGCCGCCAGCCCGGCGTACCTGGCAGAACATGGCACCCCCGGCCACCCCGACGAACTGGTTAACCACCAGTGCCTGGCCTACAAAGGCATCACCGGCCAGCAGCGCTGGTTCTTCCGCCGCGACCAGGGCGACTGGACGCCCTACAGCGTCAAAGGCCCCATCACCGGCAACCACGCCGACACCCTGACCCACGCCGCCGAACAGGGCCTGGGGCTGGTGGTGTTTCCCTCGTGGCTGATCGGTGAAAGCCTGCGCGCCGGCACCTTGCAGGCGGTGCTGACGGAATACGACGTGGCGACCACCCTGGAGCCGCAGCAGATTGCAGCGTTGTGGCCCGGGAGTCGGCGGTTGTCGTTGAAGGTGCGCACGGTGATTGATTATTTTGTGGAGTGTTTTGGAGCGGTGCCGTATTGGGATCGATAAGCGAGCGAGATCCGCCACAACCACGCTCATGAGGAAAACGCCTCGCGGCTAAATGTAGGTCCGTTCCGTTTTTTCGGGCCACTATTCCTAAGCCCCCCCAACGCTGCGACAGACTTTGGCGAATTCCTTGTTCGGAGAAATGCCATGGATGTCATGAACCGCTACCCGTCGCACTCAAAACGGTTGGCGTCAACCAGCGGTCAGGCCGTCTTTGATAGCGCCAGCAGTTTTGGCTATATTTGGCCAAAATATGCGGAGAGCCACATGATGACCGTCCCGCTGGGTGAAGCAAAAAACACGCTGTCAAAACTGGTTGATGAGGCGGCGGCCGGCAACATCATCACTATCTCCAAGCATGGACGGGCGATGGCACAGCTTGTCCCTGTCGGAAAATCCAAAGGCCAGCGGATTGGCGCCATGAAAGGCAAGTTGGTGATCCCGGATGACTTTGACACGCCTTTGTCTGACGACCTCCTCGATGCGTTCCAAGGCACTCATTCATGAGAGTGCTGCTGGATACCCACATCCTGCTGTGGACGTTGAACGACGACCCCAAGCTATCCAGCAAAGCCCGAAAGCTGATTGAACATGCGGCAGAGATCTACGTCAGTGCCGCCACATTCTGGGAACTGGCGATCAAGGTAGGCTTGGGGAAACTCACTGTCGATCTGGATGACATCCGTGAGTACTGCCTGCAAAGCGGTTTCGTCGAACTCCCCATCACGTCAGAACACGCTATTGCCGTAAAGGATCTTGAGCCTCATCACAAAGACCCTTTCGATCGGCTCATCGTTGCAACCGCCATGAGCGAACCGATGAAGCTATTGACCGCCGATCCGCAGGTTGCCCAATACACGTCGCTGGCGATCCTGATGTAGATCGCCCAAGCGCCGCGAGCCTTGGATCAAAACAACCACTGCGCGATCAACCACGCGTTTGCCCCACTGATCAGCGCAAACAGAAACCACGCCAGCAACCGCGTCGGCAGGCGGTTGACGAACGGGCCCATCAGTTGCGCGTCGCCGGTCATGCGGATCAGCGGATACAGCGCAAACGGCAACTGCAGGCTGAGCACCACCTGGCTGAGAATCAGCAGTTTGCCAATGGCATCGTCGCCCATCAGCCACACCCCCACAAACGCCGGGATCAGCGCCAGCCCACGGGTGATCAGGCGGCGCTGCCAGCAGGGAATGCGCAGGTTAAGGTAGCCCTCCATGATCACTTGCCCGGCGATGGTGCCGGTGAAGGTGGAACTCTGCCCGGAGGCCAGCAAGGCGACGCCGAACAGAATGCTGGCGAAGGCGCCGCCGACCAGCGGATCGAGCAAATGGTAGGCGTCCTGGATCTCGACCACATCCGCATGCCCGGTTTTATGGAACGCGGCGGCGGCCAGTATCAGGATCGCGGCGTTGACCAGCAACGCCAGGGCCAGGGAGCCGATGGTGTCGATACGCGCCAGCTTGACCGCGTCCTGCTTGCTGGCGAGGTCTTTGCCGATCAGCCGGGTTTGCACGATCGAGCTGTGCAGGTAGAGGTTATGCGGCATGACCGTGGCGCCGAGGATACCAATCGCCAGGTACAACGGCGCGGCATCGCTGATGGCCGACAGCGACGGCGCGAAACCGCTGAACACGTCCGGCCAGTAGGGTTTGATCAGCATCAGTTCGATGAAGAAGCACACGCCGATGGTCGCGACCAGCGCCAGCATGATCGCTTCCAGGCGGCGGAAACCGCGATTTTGCAGGGCCAGGACCAACAGCGTGTCAAACGCCGTGATGACAATACCGGTGGTCAACGAAACACCCAGCAGCAAGTGAAACGCCAGGGCGCAGCCAAGCACTTCGGCGAGGTCGGTGGCAATGATGGAAATTTCCGCCAACACCCACTGGGTGCGGGCCGAGCGCTGGCTATAGCGTTCGCGGCACAGTTGCGCCAGGTCCTTGCCGGTGGCGATGCCCAGGCGCGAGCACAGGCACTGCACCACCATGCCCGCCAGGCTGGCCAGCAGCACCACAAACAGCAGGTTGTAGCCGTAGCGCGAACCGGCCTCGATGGCCGTGGCCCAGTTGCCCGGGTCCATGTAGCCAATGGAAATCAGCAAGCCGGGGCCGGCAAACATCAGCATCCGTTTGAAAAACGACGCCTTGGGATCGACGATGACAGAGCCGGCCACTTCAGGCGGGCAGAACGGAGCGGTAGCGATTTTCGGCAGGCTGAATTTCACGCAGTATTCCAGGCAAACACATTAGGCAAGCCCGCAGCTTATCAGTCGGACGTAACCGTGCGCATCACCGTGTCTCGCGGCAGGTCAAACGCTTCGACCACTTGTACCACCAGGTCCATCTCCTGGTTCAATGCTTCGCGCTCCATGCGCTGGCGGATCACCCCGATCACCAGCACCGCCAAGGTTGTGATCGAATATGCCGGGCCGGAAAACGCGCGCACCCCACTCACCAACAACATCGCCGCCGCCAGCGCCTGGCCCACCAGCGGAATCGCCGTGGCCGCGCCGCGCCGCAGGATAAACCCAGTGAGCCCCGCCAACGCCGTACCGCTCAACGCCGTGGCAGCCGAACGGCCGAGATCGATGCGATGGAACAAGCCCTGCTCCTTTTGCGCCGCCGCCTGAAGCTCGGCATCGAACGCCTGGCGGTCGGCATGGCTGAGTTTGTCCTTGTATTGCTCGATCAGTGTTTCCGCGACCTGCGCTTCGATGTCCGCCAGCGCGACGGTCTCCATCGGCTCATCGAACTTGATCCCCAGCCGCTGCGCCACATCCTCGGCGATCTGGCGATAACCCACGCCGTGCCCCCGGGCGAGGTTCATGAAGCTGTCACCGCCCATGCGCTGCAACTCGATGGCCAACTTCAATGGCTCACGCACCGCCGCATCAATCGAGGCGCTGCGCTTTTGCGCGATCAATTCGGCGAGGAATTTCAGCTCGTCCGGGCGCGCCTGCACCAACGCCGGGAACAGTTCGCCATCGTCTTCGGCAAAGCGCACTTCGGTACTGCGCTGGTCGGCACGGATCATGCCGCGTCGCTCCTGCAGCAGGTCGGTGTACTGCACCACCGTCTGCAACTGTGGCCAATAGGCCGCGTGATCAAAGCTGGCCAGGTGAACGTTGGTCACCTTGGCCTTGAGCGCGGGCGTGATCGGGATGGCATAGCGGCCGATGCAACGCTCGGTATCCGGTTTCATCGCCAGGGCCCAGTCCTTGCTGGAATGACAGTTGATCACCCGCCCTGAGAGCGGTGCGCACACTTCATCCCAAGGGCTCGACGTGCAGATCGCCCCTCCCATCAACAGCAAATTGTTCAACGGCAGTTCGCGGGCGGTGTCGGGGTTGGCCAACACGCTCTTGACCAGGATGCGCGCGCCGAGGGAATGGCCGATCAAGTTGATGCGCCGCACCTGCAGCGACTCGCCGTGGAGGAACTCGGCCAATTCCGGCAACAGGCTGCGGGCCACTTCATCCACCCGGGCCTCGACACTTTTGTAATGGTCGAGAAAATACCCAATCGCCTTGCCCACCCCCACCGTCGCAGCGCCCAGGCCACCACCGCCGAGCATCGCGGTGATCACGTCCTTGAACGGTGCAAACAGGTTTTCCAGAAAATGCCCGGCAGGCCAGAACAGCATCAGGTTGGTCGAACCCTCGATACGTGCCAGTTGCGCCGTGAAGTTGCCCAGTTGCTGCCGGTCAAAGAACGCCGAGTAACCGTGAACATAGAGATTGAGCACGTCCCCCTGAGGCTCGCCGCACATTACGAACGTGGGCTTGCGGGTACGGTGCATTTCATCCCACTGGTGCTGCATGGGCCGGTGACTCCTGGTGACGAGAGACGGCGATAGTAACAAAGGGCGGTGCCACAGGCAGATGAATCCTGACGGGCGTGGACGGCACGAGGGGCTCAGAACAACGCCGCCGCCTTTGATTTAGCCAGATAATGCGCCGGGGTATCGCCCAGGTTGCGCCGGAACAGCGCAGTGAACGCGCTGGCACTGCTGAAGCCCAACTCAAACGCCACGTCGGTGATGGACACGCCGTGGCTGAGCCGGGCGGTGGCTTCCAGCAGGCAGACTTGCTGGCGCCAGGAGACGAACGTCATGCCCGTGTTCTCAAGGAAATGCCGGGGAAAGGTGAGTCGACTCATGCTCGACCAAGCGGCCATTTCGTCAATGGAGACACTTTGCGTAGGCGCCTCAAGAAATCGTTGGCAGGCTCACGGGACTGGCCGTAGGGTTGTACCGCACGCCCGCAAGTGCGCATGGCAAAACACTCAGCCAGCGAAATTGTCGATCTTCACCTGACCATCGGGAAACGTCGCGATAATTTCCAGCTCGCCGCCCATCGCGCGGAGGTAGTCGCGCAGCGTGCTGATGTACATGTCGGTGCGCCGCTCCATCTTGGAGACCGCGGCCTGGTTGATATTCAGTGCTTTGGCCAGGCTGGCCTGGCTCAACTGTTGAGCCTTGCGCAGTTCATGCAGGGGCATCTCTTTCAAGTGCTGCTGGAATAGCTGCTCTGCATCGGCGCGCGACTCGGGCGTCATGCGCGCTTGCAGTTCAGCGAATTTTTTAGCCATGGTTGCGGCCCTCTTTACCCAGTGTTTTCAAATGTTCGTCATACAGCTTTTCTGCCGCGGGGACGTGCTCGTCGTACCATCGATGTTGCCCGCGCTTATCGCCACCGATCAGCAATACCGCGCAGTTCCCGCAGGTGCCCGTATCGAGAGCCTTTGATATCGCTGCTGTGAGGAAAGCCCAGCCCTGGCCCGAAAAGCCCCAGCAGATCAACGCTGGCAGATACCGACACCTGCGCCTTTGCATCCAGACCATTCCACCAGTTGCCGAATTCATCCGTGTATTCAATGTCCCAATCCATGCAAATATTCCACCCAAGGAATATAAAATCAAGAACATAACGCTAGAAGACCAATGGGACAGACCGCCACCCGATCCCCCGGGAAAATTGTTTGCACATCCTTCCGACACGCCCGCGAGAACGCGGTCGCCCAGCAGAAAATCCCGCGCCTTGCACGATCACGCACTGCAAAAACACAATTATCGACAGGTAAAAAGCGCTCTAATAGCCGCCTGTTGACTGGTTTTAAAGATTTTGGAGTTCGCAATGCCCCATGAAGGCAACCTGTTACAAGCAGCCGTGGTGTTCCTGCTCGCCGCCGTGCTGACCGTGCCCCTGGCCAAGCGCCTGCAATTGGGCGCGGTGCTGGGCTATCTGTTCGCCGGTGTCATCATCGGCCCGTCGGTGCTGGGGTTGATCGGTAACCCGCAAAGCGTCGCGCAGTTCTCGGAGCTGGGTGTGGTGTTGCTGCTGTTCATCATCGGCCTGGAGTTGTCGCCGAAACGTTTATGGGTGATGCGCAAGGCGGTGTTCGGCGTCGGCCTGGCCCAGGTGCTGCTCACCGGCCTGGTGATGGGCGGGGTGGCGCTGTGGCTGTTTGGCCAGTCGTGGAACAGCGCGATCGTGCTCGGCCTGGGCCTGGCGCTGTCGTCCACCGCTTTTGGCCTGCAAAGCCTGGCCGAGCGCAAGGAATTGAACCAGCCCCACGGGCGCCTGGCCTTTGCGATTTTGCTGTTCCAGGACATTGCGGCGATCCCGCTGATTGCCATGGTGCCGTTGCTCGCCGGGGGCGATCACCCAAGCACGCAGGCCCAGGGCGTGCAGCACGTGTTGCAGATCCTCGGCAGCATCGCCGTGGTGATCATCGGCGGGCGCTATATGTTGCGCCCGGTGTTTCGCATCGTCGCCAAGACTGGCCTGCGCGAAGTGTCCACGGCCACCGCGTTGCTGGTGGTGATCGGCACCGCCTGGCTGATGGAACTGGTGGGTGTGTCCATGGCCCTGGGGGCCTTCCTCGCCGGCCTGCTGCTGGCCGATTCGGAATACCGCCACGAGCTGGAGTCCCAGATCGAACCGTTCAAGGGCCTGCTGCTGGGCCTGTTTTTCATCAGCGTGGGCATGGGCGCCAACCTCAGCCTGCTGCTCAGCTCGCCGCTGGTGGTGATCGGCCTGACCCTGCTGTTGATCGGCCTGAAACTGCCGCTGCTGTATGCCGTCGGCCGACTGGTGGGCGATCTCAACCGCGAGAGCGCCTTGCGCCTGGGCGTGGTGCTGGCCGCAGGCGGTGAATTCGCCTTCGTGGTGTTCAAGATCGGCCGCGACCAGGGCCTGTTCGAACCGCACCTGTACGACATCCTGGTGCTGACCATCACCCTGTCGATGGCCGTGACGCCACTGCTGTTGCTGGTCTGCCCGAAACTGTTCAAGCCCAGGGTCAAACCCGTGGAAGTCCCCGAGGAATATCGCACCATCCAAAGCGATGCACCGCGCGTGGTTATCGCCGGCATGGGCCGTATGGGTCAGATCGTCGCGCGAATCCTGCGCGCGCAAAACATTTCGTTTATCGCGCTGGACACCTCGGTGGAAACCATCGAGCTGACCCGCAGTTTCGGCGGCATGCCGGTGTTCTACGGCGACCCGCAACGTCCGGAAATCCTGCACGCAGCCAAGGTCGACCGGGCAGAGTTCTTCGTCATCGCCATGGATGACCCGGAGATCAACATCAAAACCGCCGAACTGGTGCGCAGCCTCTATCCGCACATGAAGATCATCGCTCGCGCCCGTAACCGTCAGCACGTCCACCGCCTGGTGGACCTCGACGCGTCACCGGTGCGCGAAACCTTCTATTCCAGCCTGGAGATGAGCCGCCGCACCCTGGTGGGTCTCGGCCTGAGCCAGGCCCAGGCCGACGCACGCATCACCCGCTTCAAGAACCACGACCTGCAAGTCCTCGCCGCCCAGCACGCGGTGTACGACGACGCGGCCAAGGTCATGCAGACCGCCCAGGAAGCGCGTGCAGAACTGGCGCGGTTGTTTGAGATGGACCGGCTTGAGGAAGAGTCCGACAAGGTGTGATCGCGTGGATGAACGATCTTGCGAATTTTCTGACAGAATACGGCGCAATTTCGTTCATCTACTGGAGCGCTTCTTCATGGCCACTTTCACCAAGACCGCCGTTCTGCTAGCCCTGGCGCTTAGCGCCGGCTGCGTATTCGCCGCGGCCAAACCGGCTGACCAGAGCATCTCCACCTTGGGCGGCAAGTTCACCTTCAACTTGCCCAAAGCCTACGTCGCCGACACCCTGCCAGCCGGCAAGGCAGCAGACGGCACCGGGGATACCCAAGGTACGATGTACGCGAACCCGACCACGAAAAGTGTGGTCATCGTCGCCGAAACCGTGCGCAACGACGGGGTAACCATTAAAGACAATGACCCGCAGTTCCTCGACGGCGCGGTAGCTGGCTTCATCAAGGACCAGAGCGCCGCCCTGCCCGACTTCAAGAAACAGAACGAAAAGAAACTGACCTTCAAGGGCCTTGGCCTGCGCCAGGTCGACAGCACGGCCACCCAGGGCGGCGGCAAGACCTTGAACTCCACCTTCCTCGGCGGTTCCGGCAATCACTTGCTGGTGATCCAGGCCATTTCGCGGGCGGATGATGTGAAGGGGCATGCAGAATTGGTGAAACAGATCACCGGCGGCAAGTAAACCGATCTATCAAGCGACACAGATCAACTGTGGGAGGGGGCTTGCTCCCGATGGCGGTGTATCAGTTGATAGATGTACTGACTGACACTCCGCTATCGGGAGCAAGCCCCCTCCCACAGTTCTAGCGGTGTTCACTTCACATTGGTTTCCAACCAGACCTTCAAATCCTGCACTTCTGCCGCGCTGATGGTGTGGTTCATGCCCGGGTAAGTATGAAACTCCGGCTTCAACCCCAACCCCGACAACACCTCGTTCGCCCGCGTCGCCGAGGCATACGGCAGCGCTTGGTCCAACGTGCCGTGGCCAATGAAAATCGCCAGTTGGCCCAATCGCTCATCCGGCTTGAGCTGCGCCTTGAGCACCGGCAGCACGCTGCCACTGAGCGCAGCAATCCCGCGCACCCACTCAGGGTCACGTAACGCCACCTCGTAGGACATGATCGCGCCCTGGCTGAACCCTACCAAAAACACCCGGTCAGGCTGGGTGTGGTATTTGGCGGTGGCCTTGGCGACAAACGCCTTGATCAGCCTGGCGCTGTTCTGCAGGTCCTCAGTCACCCCATCGTAATCGCCGTCGCCCGGGGTCTTGGTAAACCAGCGAAACCCATTGGGGCCTACCGGCGTCGGCGCCCGCGCCGACAGGTAGGTCCAGGTGGACGGCAGCGCATCCTTGATGCCAAACAGGTCTTCCTCGTTGCTGCCGAAACCGTGCAGGAAGATCACCAGCGGCTGGTTGCGCGCATCGCCCTGGGTCTGTTCCAGGTACGACAGCGGCAAGTCTGTGTGCAGGCTGGAATCGGCATGGGCGGCACCGGCCACCAGGGTCAGTGCCAGAGCGAACAGTTTGATCATGGGAATCGACCTCAGGGTTTGCGCAGCAAATAAGTGTCCATGATCCAGCCATTGGCCAGACGCGCAGCCTTGCGCACCCGTTGGATTTCTTCACCGACCTCACTCACCTTGCCGCTGATGAGGATTTCATCCGGCGTGCCGAGGTAGGCACCCCAATAAATATCCAGGTCCTGATCGGCCACGGTGCGGTAGGAATCTTCGGCGTCGAGCATAACCACCAGGGTGTCGGCATCACTCGCCTGCCCCGCCGCCAAGCGGCGCCCGGTGGTGATCTCGATGGAGCGGCCGATGCGGTTCAACGGCACTTTGTGCTGGGCCGCCAGGGCCTGCACGCTGGTAATGCCGGGGATCACTTCGAATTCAAAGACGCAGCGGCCACTGGCCAGGATCGCCTGCAAAATGCGAAGGGTGCTGTCGTACAACGCAGGATCGCCCCACGCCAGGAAAGCCCCCACTTCGCCGTCGGCCATTTCCTCGTTGATCATGCGCTCGAAGGTCTGCTGCTTGTCGCGGTTGAGGTCCTGCACGGCGGTGGTGTAGTCGATGTCCCCGCGCACCCGCTCGGGGCAATCGGCCTCGACGAAGCGGTAGCCGGGCTCGGTGATGTAGGTCGCGCAGATCTCACGGCGCAGGTCGATCAGCTTGTCTTTGCTCTGGCCCTTGTCCATCAGGAAAAACACGTTGGTGCGGTTCAGCGCTTTCACGGCCTGCATCGTGATGTAGTCAGGGTTGCCGGCACCAATGCCGATGATCAGGATGCGTTTCATGGGTTGCTCTCATTGCGGGGCGTGGATTTTGCCATGTTCACGCACTCAGGCGTGAGTTTCCAGGCGCAGACGCCAGACGCCGTTGAAACGCAGTTCAGTGCAAGACAGCGGCTCCACATCGATGCGATAGAACATCGAGACGGGAAACTGCATGACGTACAGCATTGCGGCGCGGATGACAAACGGGTGGGTAATTGCCACGACCTGGCCGGATTCGGTTTGCAGCGACTGCATCCACTGCGCGACCCGCGCGCAGAGCTGATCCACCGACTCGCCACCGTGAGGTGCGCTGGCGCTGTCGGTGAGCCAGGTGGTCAGTTCGGCGCTGTCGAGTGCGGCGATGTCCTGACCTTTCCAGTGCCCCACATCGCCATCGCGCAAGGCTTCGTCGATCACCGCCTGATTGCCGAACAAGCTCGCCGTCTGACGGGTTCGCGCCTCGGGCCCACAGCGCAGCCGCAGGCCTTTCTTGTAGCGGCCGGCCAGGGATAACGCCGCGCTTTGCCAATCCATCGCCACCGATTCGTCATCGGCAAAGCAACCGCGCTTTTGCAACGGCGTGGCGGCATGGCAGATCAGTGTCAAACGGCTGGCTTGCATCGCAGATCGCAGCTGGGTAAAGGATAAGGCGACCAAGACTGGCGCAATTGGCGCCGTGACGCAACGCCTTGAGCCAGAGGGCGCGGCTGAGCTAATCAAACCACTCCCGCCGCCCCTCGAACGTACTGGCGATCAACTCGACAATCCTCTGCACCGCCTCGGCATGCTGCACCCGCGCATTCACCGCCAGCCACACCTGGCGCTGCATGGGCTCGGCGAGCAATCCCGGCAAGGCCACCAGGCCGCGGTCTAAGCTGCCCATGTAGTGCGGCAGCAAACCGATGCAGGCACCGCAGCGGATCATCTCCAGCATCAGCGAATAGGCATGCACTTGCACCACTGCGGCCAGGCGCTGTGCTACTACGGTGTTCCACGGCTGCAAGGCGTCCACCTGCCCATCCGGCTGCCACTGCACCAACATGTAGTCATCGAGGTCTTCGACACTGTCGGGGCGGGTCGTCGGCCGCGAGTAACGCTTGGCGATGTGCGGCAGGTAGTGCAAACGTGCCAGGACCCGAGGCGGCTCGGTGAGAAAACTCGGGCCGGGCGCGGGGCCGGCCGCGTCGGATAGCCACAGCACCACGTCAACGTCCACCGCTTGCAGGGACAGTTGGCTGTCGATGGAGATGATCTCCAGGCGCACGCTGGCGTTGCGGCGCAGCAAGGCGATCAAGTCGCGCCCGAGGATGTCGTGCAGGATCGGCTCGGCCACAGCCAAGCGAATCAGCGGCTGCGCCACCGCCGGCAAGCGCCGCGCGTGAGCCAGGGCCAGCAACTGCGCCTGCAACTGCTGGCCATCGCGGCTGAGTACCAGACCGTTGCCCTGGTAGCTGAACAACGCATGGTGCAGCTGCTCTTCCAGTTGCGCCAGGCGTTTGCGCAGCAGCGTCGCCTTGATATTCAGGCTGCGCGCCGCCTGCATGAAACAGCCGCAGCGCGCACTCACCAGAAAGTAGCGCGCGACCTCCGGTTCGATGTCGTTGGCCAGCGCCAGCCAGGCGCTACGGGATTGATTCGGCTCGCGATAGGGTGCGCGCCCCGGGGGGCCAGACGGTTCTAGAAATGCCATGGGAGACTCCCTGTCTTGTGGGTCTTGTGCATCCAATGCGGTCGACGCGGGTTACTCCAGCAACGTGTTCAACTGCGCGCCGTCGATACTCAACGTCGCGGTATTGAGCATGCCTTCCAGGTACGCCTTGGCGATCTGTTCCTGACGTTGCGCGCGCAGGGCCTGGGTCAGGCGCTCGCGCAGTTCGTCAAGGGTGGCGGTGCGCGCCGGTTGCTGGGCCGTGAGCTTGAGCACATGGAACCCCGCCGGGCTTTGCACCACCTCCGACACCGCGCCGACCTTGAGCCGCGACACCGCTTCGCGCACCGGCGGCACCAGTTGCTGCAACGGCTGCAAGCCCGAGTCGCCGCCGCGCTGGGCGGTGTCCGGGTCCTGGGAATATTGCGTGGCCAGGGCGGCAAAGTCGCCCGGCGCAGCCTGGGCCTTGCGGCTCAGCTCCTGGGCCTGGCGACGTACCGCGTCGACGCTTTGCAGGTCATTCACCGCGAGGAAGATCTGGCTGACCCGATACATCGGCGGCGTCACCCACTGCGCCTTGCCGCTGTCGTAGGCCTGCTGCAATTCAGCGGCGCTGGGGTAGTCGGCCGGCACCTGGCTGACCGAGAGCATGTAGTCGCGAAACACGATCTGTTCGGTGGCGGTGCGGGTCTGTTGTTCCACCTCCGGGCGCTGGCGCCAGCCTTGGGCGTCGGCCTGTTCGAGCACGGCCTTTTGCGCCAAGCGTGAACGCAGCCAGCTCTCCAGGGCGCCACGGTTGCCGCGCAGTTGCTCACGGGATTCGGCCGGCAGGCTCGCCAGCACGCTTTTCAGTTCAGGCAGGTCGATCTGCTGGTTGCCCAGGCGCGCCACGGCCGGTGCGCCGCGCTCGCTCGGCGAGGACGTGATGACAGGCGCCGGTTGCTGAGCGGCGACCGGGTCGCTGCCCGGTCGCAGGCTCAACCCCACCGCCACCACCAGCAACGTCAGCGCCCCGGCGCCGACAACCACGGTTCGCTTCTTCACAGCACCGGTACCTCTTCAGCGACAGGCTCAGCCGCCTGGGCCTGCAGCTGCGCGGCGTGCTGGCTGTACTCACGCAGATAGACGATAAATTCCTGCAGCAGACGGTCCCACAGTTCCAGTTGGCTGCGCAGGTGCGTGGCACCGACACCGGCCACCACCACGTCCATTTCCATCAGCAAAAATTCGCCCTGCACGGACAGCCGGGCAAACCGGCGCGAGGCGTTCCACACCTGAGTCAGCCCTTCGGGCAAGTCGCCCTGCACGCGCAGCGCGCAGCTGTAGGTGAAATCCACGTAGCTGTCCTGCTCCGCCGCCGGGTTGCCGAAGCGCACGGCAAAGCCGATGCCTTGGCTGGCGCTGAGCAGTTGCACGATGCCGTTCTGTTCGCTTTGGTTGACCCGGTAGCCGGCTTCCTGCAACAGCGCGGTCAGGCTCTGGACGGTAACGCTGGTGATCAATTCGCTCATGGGATCTGTTCCTTGTCTATCAGTGATTGGCGGCTGCCTGGGGCGCATCAAAACGGCTCTTGTACAACTCGTCGCCAAAGCCCTGGGCCAGTTCCTCGAACTTGACCCGCGCGCCGCTGGCAAAGGGCTGGCGAATACTCATCACCTCGGCCACATCGATTTTTTCGTAGGCCGCGAGCAACTGCTGGGCCACGCCGTACATCTGTTGATTCTTGGCTGAACATTGCTGCACTTGTGTGTCACGTTCGCTCAACTGCGCCTGCAGGCGAGCACGTTCGGTTTCTTTGCCCTTGGCCAACACCAGCAGTTCTTCATAAGCCTTCTTGAACTTGCCGATCTGCTCGTTGCTCGCGGCCACCTGGGCTTGCGCCTGGCTGTGCAGGCTCTGTTGCTGGCCGGCCATTTGCTCGGCGACGCCACGGGCCTTATCCAGCTCGGCGGTCAGTTGCTTGATTTGCGCCTGGGCCTGCTTGGCCTGGTTCTCGGCGGCCAGGCGTGCAGCACTGGCCTGGGCCTGCTCGCTTTGCAGCGCCTGCAACTGCTGGGTGGTGCTGCGCAGTTGCGTGCGCAGGCGCTCTTCCATGCCTTCGGCCGAGGCGCCGGTGGCAACCAGCAGCAACAGCAGCGCGCATATTCGCGTGTTCATGGGGCATCTCCCTGCGCATCAGAAGCGCGTGTTGAGTTCCAGTTGCATCACATCGACTTCGAACGGCGCGCCATACACTTCGGAGGCGCTCAACCAACGCGCACTGGCGTAGATGTTTTTGTCGATGCCGTAGTTAGCGCCAATGAAGTAGCCCTTGGCGTTGGTGCCGCCGAGGTGAAACGAGGAGTCGTTGAAACCATCGGGCAACGCATCAGGCTGGATATATTTGTAGCCGGCCAACACGTTCCAGTCGCCGCGTTTGCGCATCTCCAGCGCGCTGCCGAGGGTGAACGAGACCATCATGGCGTTGCCGCCACTTTCAAACTGGCCGTTGGAATTGAGGTTGTTGACGATCTCGCCTTCGCTGCGCTTGAGCATTTCGCCCTTGTCGTAGGCCAGGTTGCGGATGTAGTTGCCTTGGGTGCGCAGCTTGAAGTCGCTGGGCAGTTCGCTGTCCCAGACCAGGTTGAGGTCCAGCACATCGAACTTGGACGCCAGGCCGACGTATTGTGGGTCCGGGGTTTTGGCAGGGTCCGTCGGGTTGGTGGTGTTGTTGCGCAGGTTGAACACGCTGTTGCCCTTTTGCATAAAGGCCACACGCGTGCCGTCAGTGTCGCAACCGGGTTCGCCCTTCCACGGGGAGCACGGGCTGGAACGCTGACCCTCGATGTCCTGGAACTGGTAGTAGGCAGCGGCAAGTTTGAGGCTGTTGGCGCGGTTGATCTTCCAATTCGCGCCGATTTGCCCACCGAACAGCCACTTGGTCTCACTGTCTTGCTTGTCGATGCCGTTGGTGCTGGCGGCATCCGAGGAGTATTCAACCGGGAATGCGCCGAGGGTGCCGAACAGCCCCCACTCGCTGTTGAGCTTATGGTTGAAGATCGCGGCCACACCGTCAAAATTGAGCTCGTTGGCATACATCATGTCGGTGGCGTAGAACGGATTGGCGATTCGCCCGCCGGTCAAGGTGATGGCGTCGGTGGTTTTCCAGCTCAGGTAACCCTGGTCGAGCCAGATGTCTTTTTTGCCGAAGCCACCGCCCAGGGTCTGGGTGGTAGACACCGGGTTATTGTCAGAACCGGTGCCCAGGCGAATACCGGCGGTCCACTCTGGCGAGATCACCGCTTTCATGCCCAGGCGAGCGCGCAGGCGGAACAGGTTTTCGCGGTCCTTGATGGTGTTGATCAACGGCGGAAACTTGGTGTTCGAGTTTTTGTTGACGTCATAGGGCCCCGTTTCATTGACCTTGGCGAAGTCGGTGATCTGAGGGCTGTTGTTGCCCGAGAAATAGCGCGACTCGTCACGCAGGCGAATATCGCCGTCAAAGGTCACGCGCGACACCCAGTCGGGGAAGGTATTGGGCTGCGCCCAGTTTTCCTGCTTGGCGGTGGCCATGACTTCGGCTTTCACCTGATCGCGGATCTGATCGCGCACCGCTTGCGGCACATACTGCACGCGCACGTCGCCAGGCGCCGCCGTCGGGCCGCTGGCGACCACCGGGGCGGCATTCGCCTGGCGAGCCTGTTGGGCTTCTTTTTCCGCTTGGGCAATCAGCCCATTGGCGGTGTCCTGGGTGAGCACGCCTTGCTGCACCAGCAGGCGGATCAGGTTGATCGTGACGTTTTCCGAAGGGGCGACCGGGGCTGCCGTCGCCTGGCCGACCAGGGTCGCGATGACCATGCCGACCGCCAGGGTCAGCCGATTCACGGGGGAAATCATTCGTAAGCAACTCCTGTAAAAAACTGCAAAAAATGGGTTCGATCAATCCGGGCGCCGGCCCTTGAGGGACAGGCGTACCGGCATGCTCACCGAGGCTGGAACGCGTTGCCCCGCATGGGGTACACGCAACGCCGCCAGCACCTGGGCGTCGGTCTCGCTGTCGCCGCTGGACTTGGCCAGCTCCACACGCGTGACCTGGCCCTCGGCGCTCAACCACACATCCGCCTGTACCGCGTAGGCCTTTTTGCGCAACTCCGGGTCTTCCCTCAGCAGGCGTTGAAACACCCCCGCCAGGTATTGCTTGTACGTGCCGGCCCCGAGACCACCGCCGCCGGAACCGGCCATGCCACCGCCTTTGCCAGCACCGATGTTGAAGCCGTCGTTGCCGGACTGCGCATCGCCATCGATCTGCATCGGGTTGGCCAAGTCATCGGCCGGTGAAGGCGGCGCTTCTTCCGCCGGTTTCACCTCTTCGGGCTCAGGTGTGGGCACCGGCTCAGGGACTTTTTCCTCCACCTGGGGCTCGGGCTCCTTGGGTTTTTCCGGCGGCGGTGGCGGTGGTGGCGGCAACGGGATAATGGTCGGCACCTTCGGTGCTTCGCGGCGTACCCCACTCATGTCATTGGCCCATTGCCAGAGAAACCAGGCGGCCACGGCGCCCAGCAGCAGGCCGGCGCCCCACTTCAGCGGGCGCAACGGCGGCTTGTTCTTCACGGGCAATGGCGGCATCGGGATCTGTGCGGTCATGACTCAGCCCTGGCTCGGTTTGCCGGTGACCAGCCCGACCTGGGACAGCTCCAGCCGCCGCAGCAAATCGAGCACCTCGATCACCTTCTGGTACTGCACGGCGGCGTCGCCGCGCACGATCACCGGGAAATCCGGGTTCAGCGCTTTCTCGATGCGCAGGCGCTCCTCCAGCTCCCCCAGGGTGACCGGGTAGGCATCGAGGAACACCTGGCCGCCATCGTTGACGGAGATGGCCTTGGTCTTGGCCTGCGACAGCGACACCGAGGCGCTGGCCTTGGGCAGGTGAATCTGGATGCCCGAGACCTGGGCGGTAGCGGTGAGGATGAACATCACCAGCACCACCATCAGCACGTCCACCAGGGGCGTGATGTTGATGCTGTCGACGGCGGCATCGTCGTCATCGTCGTGGGAGGCATTTACGGAAGCCATGGCGATTCTCCTCAGGCCGAAACCGGCGCGTGGTGCGGCACGCGGTGCGCCGCTTCACTGAACTGGCTCTCTCCGTGCATCTCCGCCAGGCGCGTGATGAACTCGTCGACAAACACGCGCATGTCGGCGCTGACTTCCTTGTTGCGCGTGATCAGGCGGTTGTAGCCGAACAGCGCGGGGATCGCGACGAACAGGCCCATGGCCGTGGCCAGCAAGGCCGCCGCCATGCCCGGGGCGATCGCATTGATGTTCACGTCACCGGCCATGGCCGTGCCGAGGAACACCACCATGATGCCCAGCACCGTACCGAGCAGGCCGATGTATGGGCCGCCGGCGATGGCGTTGGACAAGGTCGACAATTTGGAACTGAGTGCCTGGTTTTCGCGGGTGCGCACGCCGTCCATGGAGCAGCGGATGGCTTCGATGGTCGCCGCCGAGACCGACGAGGTGTCGGCGCCCTGGGCGCGGCGGGTGCGGATTTCCTTGACCGCCACGCAGTACAGGCGCCACAGCGAAGAATGGGTCAGGCGTTGGGCAAGTACGCTGTCGTCGTAGAACATTTCCAGGCGAGTGCCGATCTGTGCGAACTGCTCGCGAAACGCCTCGTTGCCGCTGCTCACGCGGCTGACCATACGGTTCTTGCGGATCATGATGACCCACGACTGGAACATCATCGCCACCAGCACCAGGATGATCACCCAAGCGTCTACCGGCACCGCGTTAAGCAAAAAGCCCAGGCTGCCGAAACCGTAGCCCGACTGTTCTTCATCCACGCCATAAGCCACCAGTTTCGACTCGGCACCCTGGGCACTCGCGTCAGCCAGCAACAAGGTCGCTGGACGGGCCACTTTGGACAGGCGCAGCTCATCCATCGCCCCGGCAAACGGCAGGTGCGGGCTCGCCGCTTCCGGCAGATCGGCACCAATCGCCAGTTGGGTGTTGAACGCCGGCATGGCCACTGCCAGGCTCGCGGTTTCGCGGCCGTTGACATACAGCGCGAGTTTTTCACCCTCGGCGGTGAACGCCAGGTGCTGCCATTGGCCAGGGTTCAGCGGCTGGGTCGAGACGGCGCGCTGACCGTCGATTTCCACGAACGGCGTGCCTTGGTTCAACCCGAGCAACAGGCTATGCAGGCCCTCACGCCGGGCCAGGACGATTTGCTCGCCGTTGGCCTGGTCCAGGCGCAGCCAGGCGCTGAATGTGAAGGCGCTGCCGGCGGTGTGTTGCAGCGACGGGCTGGCCGGCAACAGCAAGGGCTGGCCACTGAACTGCAAGGCACGCCCGACCACACCGTCGATGCTGCTGCCGGTGGCGTTCAGCGCGGTGTTGGCGTAGGCCGTGGTGTCCCGTGGCGGTGTACCGCTGGCCCCATCAAAGTGATACAGCGCGGTGTAGTTCGGGTCGAAGGTCAGTTGGCCGTTGGTGGTGGCCGGGGCCTTCTGGTTACCGTAGTACATCCACAGATCCTGGCGCTGGCCGCCTTCGACCTTGGGCACATCGACCCAGATCAGCGCCATGCCCATCAGCGGGTCGAAACTTTCGATCTGGTGGTTGAACACGGTCTTGTCGTCGGCACTGACAAAGCGCACGTCACTGCCGTCATCCTTGACCCCGTCAAAGGTGAAGTTACCGGTGTGCAGGCGCACCAGCAGCGCGGTGCGGCCCAGGGCCTGGTTGATCGCGGCGCCTTGGGCGGTGGTGTCCACGCTGATCTGTTTGCGGTAGTGCCAATCGTCCTGCCACCAGGCATGGGCGGTGGCCGGGAGCGCGAAGCCCAGGCAGATCAACAGGCTCAGGAATAGGCGTTGCATGGGAAGAATCTCCGGGGAAAAGGGTCAGAAAGTCGCCTGCACACTGAAGTGCAGTCGCGAGTCCTGTTTCTGGGTGTTTGGTCCGTCGAGCAGCGGGTAGCCCCAATCCAGGCTGCCGGACAACCATTTGCTCAAACTGGCGCGGGTGCCGAGGCCGACACTGGCCAGGCTGTATTCGTCTTCCTGCTCGGGCAGCGGGTCGTGCAGACGCATGCGTGCGCCTTCGGCGAACGCGTAGAAGCGCCACTCCTGCACGTAGCTGCCGAGGAACTTGGCCAGGGACGGTGTGCGCAACTCCTGGGAGAGCAGGTAACCTTCATCCCCGGTGCGCTCGGCCGCCAGGTAGCCGCGCACCGAGGTGGCGCCGCCGGCGGAATATTGCTCGTTGGACACCAGCGGCCCCGACGCCAGTTGGAAGCCGGCCTTGGACGCCGACTGCCAGTCGTTGGCGAAGGTGTAGGTGTAATTCAGGTCGCCCTTGAGCACCGCAAAGCTGGCGCTGGCCTTGTAGCGCTTGTAGTCAAACTCTTTGGCGTCGCTGCCATAGCCAAAGAATGCGCGGGTGCCGACGACCAGGTTCAAGCCCAGGCCCAACTGGGATTGCTCGGTGTAGCGATAGCCGTTGTAACCCAGGGTGAACGGCGCGTACTTGAGCGGCACCTGGTCGCTGCTGGAACCGAACTTCATCTCCTCGTCGAAGTCCTTGAAGTCGACCCCGAACGAGAACGAATTGGCCCAATTGCCCGCCGCCGGCAGGCTGTAAATGGCCGACACCCCGTAGGAGTGGCCCTTACCCAACACGTTGCTGCCGCCGATGGTGGCGATGTTGCTGTCGGACTGGTAACCGGAGAACTGCAACGTCCAGCGTTCATCCAGCGGCGCGCTGTAGGAACCCGACCAGACCTTGGCATTCGAGCTGTCCTGGGGCGCGGTGAAGTACGTCAGCGAGAGGCTGTGGCCCAGTTGCCAGAGGTTGTCGTAGCCCAGGGTCGCGACCGAGCGCAGCTTCTCGGTGTCGGCGCTGTAGTCGTTGTTCAGGCCGATACTGGCGTGCCAGGGGTTCTGGTCTTCCACTTGCAGGTCGACATCCATCGTGCCGGCGCGCTGGCCCTCACGTACCTGCGGCGTGACCTGGCGTCCGGCGCTGCGGTTGAGCGCGGCGAGCTGGGTTTGCACGCTGGCGAAATCCGGCACGGCGCCTTCCTTGAGCCCCGGCACTTCCTCGCGGATGTCCACCGGCGAATAGTGCTTGGCCCCCACCACCCGCACGCGACCGACCTTGGTTTCACTGACCTGCAGGTAGACGATGCCGTCATCGACCTTCTGCTCCGGCAGCTCCACAAACACCGACTGGTAGCCGCGCGCCTGGTAGATCTTCTGCAGCGCATCGCGGGCGCCTTCGATATCGTTCAGGGTCTTTTGCGGGCCGAGAAACGGGTACACCGCCTCTTCGATCGTTGCCGCATCGAGCACGGTATTGCCGCGCACGAAGTACTCGTTGACGTCCACCCGGCGCGCCGGGGCATCGCCCTCCTCGGCCAGCGCCGGCTGCACCAAGGTGCCCAGCGCCAGGCAACACAGCGCCAGCGTTGACTTGAACAGATGCTCCACACAGCCCCCTAAATGTCTAAAATATTGCGCCCTCGCCGATTGCACGGCGTTTGGCCTGCTCAATTGCGGGTTGTCGAAAGTTGGCTGTGCCGTGCCAGCCAGGTGTGCAACAAGGCGAAGTTCAACGAGAACTCCGGCATGTGCAGCAAGGCACCGCAAAACACGTCACCGATGATGGTCTGGATCAATTGCACCGCCCGTGGGTCGTTCAACAGGGTGGCGATATCGCGTTGCAGCACATGGATGCCCCACACCTTCTGGTGCAGGTCGAGGCCGACGAACCAGCGGAACAGCAGGTTGTAATTGAGCTGCTCGTGCAGTTGCTGTTCGCTGGGCACGGAATACAGCAGTTGCAACAGCAGGATCTGCAGCACGGTGCGCGGCGCGATCAGCATCTCCGGTGCGGGGCGCAGCAGGGCGTGGTGCCGGTCGAACATCTCGTCGATCTGCGGGCGCAACAACACCAGCGAATGGCCCGCGGGGATGTAGCTGGAAACTTCCTTCAAGGCGCCCTGCCAATCGTCCTGCGAGACGATCCACACCCAGGGCGCGCCGTAGCGGTAGACCGAAACCGGCTTTTTGCGCGCGGCTTCGACGATCTTCGACAGGCGCTGATCGAGCTCCTGCATGCCGACTTTCGAGTAACGTTCCATAGTTCCCATTTGCCCCACTCCTGGCGTCCTGCTGACGGCTGGGGAGGCGACTTGTGGCCGCCTCCAGCGCGTTACATAGGCAAGACGGGCGTGGGTGGGAGCTACCGAACTTTTGTCATGAAAGCTTCATTTGGGATTGAGTGGGGGGCATTTTTTGGGGAGGGTGAGCGGGTACATATTCGGTTCTTTGAGCGTGGCGGTTGGTGGGGCGGTGGGTATATCCGGTTCTTTGGTAATGGCGGCTATTGGTTCCGCCCTTACGGCGGGTCACTTTGGAAAAGCCCCAAAGTAACCATTAGGGCTCTTGCCCCACCACTCGGTGCCTCGCCTAGGCTCGGCATGCCCTCACTCCGGCGTGGTTTGACGGGGCGCCTAAGATCAAAATCAAAATCAAAAGCCAGAGCAAAGCCAGAGCAAAGCCAGAGCAAAGCCAGAGCAAAGCCAGAGCAAAAGCAAAATGAGGTCTATCTGACCTATGGAGATATCTGATCCATGGAGATCCAAATGTGGGAGGGGGCTTGCCCCCGATAGCGGTGTGTCAGTCAACTAATCTGTAACTGACCCACTGCTATCGGGGGCAAGCCCCCTCCCACATTTCTGACCGAGTTCGGCTTCCAGTATCAGGTCGGCTATTAGGCCGCCGCGCCAACAAAAAAAACGGGGCAATCACTGATCGCCCCAAACGTACATCGAGAGGTCCTTCCACTTACAACGTGATCTGCTTGCGCTCCTCATCCGTCAACCGCGCACGCGCCTGTTCGCTCAACGGCCCGGCGCCCAGTACCTGCACCGGGCTGTTGGGGTTGTACTCCGAGGTTTTCTGCTGTTCCTGCGGCTCGCGCTGCACCGGTTCGGAGCCAAAGCTCAACACCTCCACCGTCACGATCGACGCCCTGCCCTGCTTGGCCGCCGCCTGCTGGCTGCGCGCCGCGTCTTCCGCCGCCTGGGACGCCGCCGCCCCCGCCGCGCTGGCCGAGCTCATGGCGCCGGTATTGACGCTGGCGGTCACCGGCACCCCGGACGACTTGCCCTGGGTCAGGATGTTGGCCGCGTTGACCACGTGCAAGGCGGCGATGTTGACGTTGCCCGAGACCCGAATGCCCGCCTCGCCCGCGTCGATGGTGCCCAAAGGCGCGATCAGGTCGATATCCCCCGCCGGTACTTCGGGGATCGGGTTCAGCGTGGCGATCCCCGCGCCGGTACTTGGCACCGCCGGCGACAGGCTCACGTTGCCCCAGTTGTCATAGACGCGCTTGGGCGGCGTGTACACCACGGTGGTCTTGGAGCCGCGCCCGGCGTTGATGTCGCCCTCGCTGGTCCAGGCCATGATCGAGCCACCGAAGGTGGTCATGATGCGGCTCTGGCCGAGCAAAATGCTGCCCATGGAGTACAGCTGGATATCCCCCGCACCCTGGGTGATCACGCCGGCCGTGGACGGTGGCGCTGCGCCTTCGATACCGAAGGTCTGGCTGCCGCCTGGGGTGAGCATCTGGATCGAGCCGCCGAAGTTGGTGTGTACGCCCGAGCCGCCGAACATCGTGATGTCGCCCTTGTAGGTAATCGGGTTACCGGCCACGTCCGTCTCAGGAAACAACTTGGCAATCGCGGCACGACCACGCACATAGCTGCCCTGGCGCACACTGCCGTCCTGGTTGTATTCACGGCCGGCGGCCTTGAGTTCGGCGAAGTACACATCACGGGCGAAGACCCGCTGTTGTTCGGCGGGCAACGCTGCGTAGTAAGCGCGGGCCTGTTCGCTGCTGCCGACGAAACCGAAACGCTCGGCCAACCAGCGGACCAGTTCGTTTTCGTAAGTCTTGGCCACCCTGCCGCCCTGCAAGGACTCGCCCGCTTGTGCCAGGTTGGCAGGGTCCAGGTAAGCCTCGACAAAGTGCAGGTAATCCGGGCCGTTCGGACCGACACCGGCCTGCATCACGATGCTCGCGCCCGGGCGATTGTCGCCTGCCACCACTGCGCCGAGGCTGGTGACGCTGACCTCGCCCCCCGCCGCCGCTGGCCGCCCAGCCATCAGGATATTGCCGCCCGCCGTCACCTCCAGCAGGCCGGGGCCGGCGACCTGGAAGTTGCTGTAGAGAATGTCGCGGCCGGCGGAAACGATGGAAATGTCGTTGGGGTTGTTATGAATAAAGAGGTTGCCCGTCTGCTGCTCCGACAAGGTTCCCCGGGCATCGTTGAACAGGCTGCCACTGCTGACAATGTCACGCCCGGCCATCATCCACACCGGACCGTTGCCCTCGTACCAGGTCTGCCCCGAATTGCTCGCCGTCGGCGCACTGTTGAAGCCAATGACCCTGCCGCTGCTGACCCCGACCAGGTCGCCGCTCAGCGCATAGAAACGCGCTGGGGATTTGGGCACATAGGCAGCAGCCGACGCCGTGGCCGACCCAAACGTCAACAATGGACGCGGGTCAGAATAGGTGACCGTACCCTCCGTCGGCAGACCGCTGTTGGCTGACAGATTATTGCCATCGGCGACCACCTGACCGTCAATCCTGCCGACAAATGCCGGCTGCCAAGGCGTGGCCATGATGCCCGGGTCGGCCGCAGACGGCGTGACGAACATGCCGCCGGCGTAAATCGAGTCGCGGGCCAGGAACTGCAACTCACCGTCAGGGCCCGGGGCAAGCAACAGCGTGCCCGAATAACTGCCATCGGACTGGGAAATATGCGCGGCCTTCCCATAGTAGAGATTGCCTCCAGCCGCGGTCGCACGAAGAATCGACGGATAGACGATTGCCAGGTCAGTCGCTGTGCCGCTGACATTCGGGGTCAAATTGCCGCCTGCCGAGAACAGATCTATCGCCGTGTGGGCCGTCCACAACGTGAACCAACTTTCCCCGTCCCCCGACTGGGTCCCGCGAGTAAAGGCGGACCTGTTAGCCACCTCGACCCGTCCCGGGTCGAGTACATCCTGCACGACCAGATCGCCGGCCGTGGCCAGACTGAACGTGGCATCACCCGGTACCAGTGTGATACCGCCCGAAGGCAAGCCACGGGTGGCCTGCAACGGGTCGTATGCGCGTGTTTCGCCGGGGCTGTGCTGTATCGAAATGCTGCCATACGTCAGGCTGATATCACCCGCCGTACCACTGCTTACTTGCGCATTGCCGCGCAGGTTGACCAGCACCCCATTGCGCGAATCCACAGCCTGTGAGGCGACCGGGTTCAGCGAACCGCCGATGTGCAACTGCAGGTCGCCGCCGCCGGTCAGCACCAGGCTGCCATCGCTGGCCACCCGACCGGTACTGCCCACCGCCAGCACCAGGCCTTCAGTGCGCACGTTCAGCGCCGCGTTGTTGGCGCTGTCCGCGAGGCTATTCAAGGCCCCCGCATTGCCGCGCACAGTCACGTCCAGGTCACCACCGCCGAGGGTGCCAAAACCGGTGAAGCCCACTAACTGATCGGATGTCGTCAGGGCCGTCTTGACCGTGGTGAAACTGCCGAAATTGACCCACCAGGCGGTCGGCTGGGCTTGCTCGCCCGTCACCACGTCCGCGCTGCCCTGGCGCCATAACCAGTTACCGACGGCGGCCGATGGGTTGCCGACGTCCTGAGTGTCGGGACGACCGAGAAAGGAGGTCGAAGGGCTCACGATATTACCGGTGAGATTCCCGCCCACGTTCAACGTAAGGTTGCCGCCGGCCTCCGGGTACCAGGCCCGGTACAGGCTGTCCGAAGAGCCGTTGACGAACTGCTCGTAGTAGCTGTTTGGGCTATTGAGTACGGTCTTGTTGCTGTTCAGCACCTTAGCCTGGTTATACGGATCGCCGGCTTGGGTGGTAACAGAGGAGGTGCCTGCGGTATAGACCCCGAACAGTGACTCCATGCTCAGGTTGCCGCCACTCAACAGCTCCAGGTCACCGGTGCCGGTGCGGATCACACTGAAGCGCGTACTGGACGGCGTGGCCGCATACTGCTTGCCGCCACCCAGCAGGCAGTACGACGGTGAACTGGTGCAGAAATCAGCGATAGCTGGCAAGCCCAGTTGGTCCAGCTCACTTTGCTTGATCACATCGCCCGCTTTCACGAAGACCCCATAATCGGCCAGCTCCAGCGCAGCGGACTGGGTCCACAGGTAATCGACCTTAACCGCGCAATACGCCGGGTTGCCGTTGCAGAAATCGGCAATCGAGCCCAACCCGAAACCATCCAGAATCGCCTGGTCGACCGGGTCGCCTTCCTTGACGGTCACACCGTTGGCGGCAAAATCTTCGACGGCAAAGGCGCTCCAGGTCTGCACGCCGGTGGCGGGCAATTCCTTGGCAAACATGCCGTAGTGAGCGTCAGCCAGGCGCAGGTCGCCACTGCGCGGATGGCTTTGCAGGATGCGGCTGTCGGCCGCCTCGGTATCGGCGCCAGCGACCAGGCGCAGCGACCAGGATTGCGTGCCCTCGGCCAACATCGGTGCAATCGCCCACAACTTGCCCTGGCGTCCGGCGACTTCCGGGCGCAGTTGCACCGAGCCAACCCCGTCGGGCAACTTCACGTTGGTACCGGCGGGGATCAATGCACCCCGTGGCAGCGCCTTGCTGCCATTGAGCATGACGATGTTGTTATTCAGGTTCGCCCCCGCCACCGCCGGAAGCGGTACGCCTTTTGGCCAGGTCATCGCCGCCAGGCGGGTGCCCTGGGCCAGCAGGGTGCCCGCCTCCAACTGCGTACCGGCCACCAGCGTTTGCGCCCGGTCGAGCAAGGTGCCGGCGGCAAACAGCAGGTTGCCGCCCGCATCGCGTATTGCCGCCGCCAGGACGGTGCCGGCCGGCAGCACCAGGGTCTGGTCGAGGGTCGCCGCCACGGGCAGACGAGTGCCGGCCGCCACCGTCAGGCCTTTGATCGGCACGTCGTAGTTCAAGGTGGCCCCCGCCGGGAACGCGGTGCCATCGGCCAGGGTCACGCCGTTACCCGGCACCACCACCGCGCCGCCGGTAAAGTCGATTCCGGGCAGCAACACCCAGCCCTTGTCGTCCACCGTGTCTGGCGGTGGGGCAAAACCATCGTTGATGCTGCCGTATATGTTCAGGTCGCCACCAGCACGCAGGGTCAGGCTGCCGGACTCGCCGGAGCCGTACACCGAGGTTTTCTGGCTGTTGGGGTTGAGGCTGGCGTAGCGGTAGCCGGACAGGTCCAGATCGCCCTGCACCACCAGATCGCCGTCCGGTGTACGGCTGACGATTTCCACACCCGGGCGCAAATGGAAGGCATTGGCGTAGGTCGCATTGTTGAGCCCCGCCAGTTTGCCCTGCAACAGGTCCTGGTTGAGCAGTGCCGCGTTGATAAACGCCGTGCTCAGCGCATGCTTGCCATCCAGGTAGGCCTGGTCGATCTGCTGGTAAGGCCGCCCGCTGGCGGTAGGGTCGTTAACCAATGGCGCATCGTCATAGGTGGCCATGCCGTTGAGGGTGATCGAACGCGCGCCCTGGATGGCCAGGCGGCCACGGGCGTCAATGTTGATATCGTTGCTGCTGCCATCGGTGTTGACCAGCCGCGGTGCATTAAGCTCCAGGGTGCCGCGATTGCGCCCGTCGTTGCTGGACGAGCCATTGGTGCCGTGGCGCAGGTCAATGCGCATGCCGTCGGCGAGGGTCAACTGGCCGTCGCCGGAGCCGAGGACCACCATGGCGCGGTTGGGTGAGTCGATGATCTTGCCATAGCTGTCCACCCGCAACCGGCCGCCGTGGGCGTCCAGCATGGCGCTGCCGTCCAGGCTCAGGCCATGTTTGCCCGCCAGGTTGATACTGCCGACGCGCTCACCGCTGGCATCCACCAGGCCGGTGACGCGCAGGCTGCCGTTGTCCACCGAGACGCTGACGGTGCTGGCCTTGACGCCGTTGCCGATGGTCAAGTCGCCTTGCTTGAGCTGGAAGCTGCGCGCGCCGAAGACTTGGCCCGCATTGAGGCGCTGGTTCAAGTCCGCAAACTGCTGGTCCAGCGAACCGCTGCTGCCCAGGCGCTGGGCCTGGATTTCCACGGTACCGGCCTGGTACGGCATCAAGGTGCCGCCCGCGTCGTAGTCGCCGCTGCTGCTGCCGAGGATCTTGCCTTGCATGTCGACAATGCCGCCCGCCGCATCCACTGCGACGGCACGCAGTTTGCCGGCCTGGTTGTTCTTGGCCGACAGGTCGATCGTCGAGCCTGCCGCCTGGTAGATGTTGCCATTGCGACTGTCGAGCAGCACATCGCCCCCCCAGCCGTACTGGGTCACATCGTTGAACCCGATCCCACGGCCGGCGACATCAATCAACGCAGTGTCCGTCAACACCACGTCGCCGCGGGCGCCGAGGCTGACCTTGCCGCTGGGCAGTACCACCGCGCTGGCCAGGCGAAGGCTGTCGCCCTGCAACGACAGCTCGGCGCCCTGGCCGTCGACTGTGCCACGTGGGCCGGCGGAGCTCGCCACATCAATCGCACCGCCAGCGGTGATCCGGTTCACCGAGCCGGCTTCACCTGTCATCAACGGCGTAAGAATCGTGAGGTTGCCGCCACTGTACTCAAAGCCCTTCACCGAATCGTAGGCGCCCTGGGCCTGATAAACCGACAGGCTGCCCTTGTGGTTGGCGGTGATGCGCTCGCTGGCGTTCAGGTTGACGTTGGCAAAGCCCAAGGCCAGGCGGTCGAATGTCAGGGTGGTGCTCGGCTGCGCAAACGCCCCGTAACCGAATTCGATGCGCTCGGCATTGATATCCAGGCGCCCGCTGCCGGTGCCGGCACCGCCGCTCACCACCGCGCCCGCCGGGTCGGTTGCGCCCTGCCAGATCAGGTTGGCGGTGTGGATGCTGGCCACATCGTTTGTCCCGCCGGCACCGTAGATGGCCGGCGTGGCAATCATCAGGTTGCTCAGCAGCGATTTGCCGGTGAGCGGGTCGTAGGTGTCCAGGGAGGTGCTGCCGTAGAAATTGAAGCTGTCGCGTGCCGACAGTTGCAGGGTTTCCAGGGCGGGCGCGCCGAACTGGGTATCGCCACGCAACAGGCGGTCGAGCAGGGCCTGGGTGAGTGTCAGGCCAGCCGGCACTTGGTTCGCGGCAGCAGCAGCCGCCAGCGCTTCAGCGCTGCCCAGGTTGATGGCGCTGACGCCCAGGTTAAGGTGGCGCGTACCGTAACGCACCTGGTCACCCAACTCGAACCTGGCGTCGGTCAACGCAACGATACTGCCTTCGGAGTACAGCCCGGTCTGCCCACTGCAGAGCACGTCGCTGCATGTGCCAATGCTGATCCCCGCGCTGACCTCGCCACCGGCGCCCGGTGCCGCGATCACATTGAGCTGGCCGTTGGACACCGCAAGCATGTTGGCGACCTTGTAGATATAGCCGTCTTTGGCATCGTAGCTGGCCTGGCCGTGGCCGATCGTATCGATCGATGCGCCTTGCTCCAGAGTGATCGCGCCAATGTTGCTCACCAGGAACACCTCAGGCGCGGCAAGCGTGGTGCCCTCGCGCAAGATGATCGAGCTGTTGGCCCGATTCGACCCGTTCGCCAAGATGATGTAGTTGCCGGACTGGCCATACACCACCGCCGTCATCCCTCCCACCATCAGGCGTGATGCGCCCAGGGCATTGAGGCTGTCGGCCTTGAGGGTAATGCCTGTAAAGCCGCTGGTCGCCGGTTGGTCCGCCGCGATGACTTCGATGCCGCCATGGCCCGGGTCGATCACCGCGACGGTGCCGCCGTAGCCACCCTCCGCCGCCTCGAAACGGCCAGTGCCCTGGAAGGAAAACGCATCCGCCCCACCGCCCGAGCGCAACGCCAGCTTCAGGGTCTTGGCGTCGACTTCCAGCATCGGTCGCGGCACCCCGAGTTTCGCCGCATCCGCCCTGGCGAACTGCGCATAGCTGGTTTCCTTGTACTGGGAATACTGGCGCAGGGTATCGGCCGAGGTCAGAACCACCTGGCTGGCAACGCTGTTGCTGATACCGGTATTGGCGATCGATAAGCGCCCGGCAGTCGTCCACGAGCCGTTGCTCATCAACTGGGTCGCGGCTTCGTTGCCGGGCCCGGCCAAGCCGTTGACCTCGACCCGGAACGCGCCTGGCAGTAATGCGTAGGTCGACGGCATGAGCGTGTAAGTACCCGCTGGCAGCCCCGGCACCCCGGCGCCAATGGTGATTTGCTGGCCAATCAACGGCGACCCCGCCCCGCTGTCCCCGCCCGCAGGTGCAACAACGGGCTGCACGCCCGGCACAATCGCGTAGACCGGGTTGGTGGACAGCCCCGGCAACACAAACGTTCCGTCGGCGCCAAACTGTACCAACGGGTTGTACCGCGCATCCGTCGAACCACCGCGCCCGGACACGAAACCGGCGCCCAACAGCTCACCGCCACCGGAAAGGTCCAGGGTGGCGTCCGGCAGCACGCTGACCGACTTGCCGCCCAGCACCACACCAATCGCCAGTTCTTCGGTGATCACCCCGCCTTGGCCGATAAATGCCACCTGCTTGCCGTTGTAGTTGTAGACCTGGCCATCCACCGTGCCGCCATACGGCAACACCAGGCCCTTGCCACTCACCGACGTCAGGCTACCCGGCAGCAGTTGCACCAGGTTGCTGCCCAGGCTGCCGATATCGATCAAACCCAGGGGCGCCCGCACCACGCCGCCTTGTCGCACAGTGGCTGCGTTCATCTGCAAACGCCCGAACACCGAGTACGGCATCGTCGCCTGCGCCGTTCCGGCGCGACCAATCGTCAGCGTGCGCAGAGGGTCGAACTTGAGATCGCCGCCATTACCTTCGCCCTGATAGCCGGCGACCACCCGCGCACTGACTTCCGTACCGGGGTACAACTGCGCCGCGCGCAAGGTCATATCGCCCTGGGTCAGCAATTGGGTACTGATGCCCTTGGCAACCGCGTTGGTACTGGCGCCGGCAAGAAAGCGCAGGTCGCCCTGGCTAGTCAGGTTGACCTGATCAAAACCGCGCCGCTGCAGGCTCGCCAGACTGCCGTTAGCCTGGCGCAGGCTGCTGCTGTTGCCGAATACCACGCTGCCCTGCACATCGATCACCTGGGCGTTGGCATTGAACTGCGCCTGGGTCGCCAGCAACGACGGTTTGATCAGCGTCGGCACCGCGCGCACGTAGTTATCCCGGTTAGCCTCCTCCGGGGCGAGGATGCCGGCCAGCAGCACATACGGGGCCGACAGGTTGACGCGGGAGCTCGCAGACGCGCTGTCGGCGAGGCTATAGCCGGTGCTGTACAGCCGCAGGCTCTGGCCCATGTTCAAGTTCACATCACCGGCAACGCTCAACAAACCATTGCTCAACAGCGCCAGGTTATCGAAGCCCCCGGCGCTGACCTGATCCACGCCCAAGCTGCCATGGCCGTATGTCAGGCTGGCGGCGGCATCCTCGGCGGTGCCGGCCAATGCGTGGGGTTGATGAGTCTGGCTCAGTACCAGTTCGCGGGCTTGCAGCACGCGATCGGTGACCACACCTTTTTGGTAATACGGGCTTTCCAGCGCCACCGCCAGGGTCCCACCCGCCGCACCGGCACCGCCGGCCTTGGCGACAAAGCTGCCGTCCAGATACAGGCCGTTGTTGGACGCCAGGCTGATGCTGCCACCGTTACTGGCCACGGGCACCGTGCCCTGCCCGGCAACGTTCAACCGGGCCTCGGTACCGGACGCCTCCAGCCGCGCGCCATCGCGCACCACCACAAACAGGTCGCTGGCCTTGGCGATGCCGGTGGCCGTGTCAATCTCGCCACCGATGCTGATCTTGCCGCCGTCGCGCACCTGGCCGTAGGTGCGACCAAGGTAGTCCAGCGCTGTCACCGCGCGCGCCGAGACATCGATCAGCGCGTGCTCACCGATCCAGATCGAGCGGCGATGGCCGATCGCGTTGGCCTGCTCCATCGCCTGGGGCACAACCGTCGGGCTACCCAGACTGACAGTGCCGCCCCAGGCATTGAGGGTGCCCTCCAGGGTCAGTTGCCCGACACTGCGCAGGTTGATGGCCTGCCCCGGGTCGACCGTGATCACTGCGCCTTGGCCGACCGTCAGCGCCGTGGTTGCCAACTGCGCCGCCGTGGAATCCGCGTGCCCGGCATTCAGGTTCAAGCTGGCACCACGGCGCTGGGTGAGCACGCCCTTGGCCGCGTCTTCTTGGTACACCGACGAGGTCCAACGTTCCAGGGCCTTAGCCGGGTCGCTCCCGGTTGGCATGTTCGAGGCTTGTTCGCCCTGCCGCAAAACGGGCGCGATGACCTCCACCTGGGTGCCGTCGGTAACGATCAGCCCTTCATTACCGGTAATGTCATAGGCCGAGAAGCCTTTGTTGAAAAAATCGCCGGCCAATTTCAAGGTATCCGCAGCCGGCACGTCGGTGCTGTCGCCGATCTGCACCTGGCGCGCCTGCAACGCCAGCGTGCCGCCGCCGTTGACGCCATAGCCGAGCACCTCACCTTGCAGCCCCAGCGCACCGAGCGCAGCCAGGGTCACGTCACCGCCCTTGCCGCCTGCGAGCGTGCCATTCACGCCAAGGGTGCCACCGGAAGAGGCCTCCACCACGCTGCCTGCGCCCAGGTTTACGTCGCCGGTGCTGCGAAGCGACACCTTGCCGCCATTCACATAGGCAACGCCGCCGATGCTGGAAGAGTCCAGCGCCAGGTTGTTCCAGCGCCCGCTGGTATCGAGCCTGACCCCGCCGGCCACCCTGATCCCGGCGCTGCCCGCCAGGATCGTATCGACCACCAGCCCTTTCGTCGGGTCGACCTGACTGAGGATGTTACCCACGTTGAGGGTGCCGCCGTGGGCCGTCAGGTTGGCGTTGATATTGACCCCTGGCCCGAACAGGGTGATATCGCCGCCGTCCGCCACCTGCAGCGCAGCGTTGACGCTCATTTGCTGTCGGGCCCCGACCTTGATCGCACCCAGTTGGTAGCCGTTGAGCTGATCGCTGTCGAGCACCATCTTGCCTTGGCGATCCGCCGGCAGCGCGGTGGCAAGGTCCAGGCCCTCGGCGACTTTCTGGGTGTTGCTGTCGATCAGCACCTGGTCGGTGGTCGCGCCCAATGCATAACGCAAGGTGCCGGTGGTCTTGTTGTAGATCGGTAGGTATTGGCCAATGATCAACTGCGCGCGCTGGGCCTGGGCCTTCTGCGATTGCTGGTAGCCATCGAGGTTGATATTCGCCGCCTGGGTCTGGCGTTCGCCCTGGAACACGTCGCTGATCAGTTGCCCTTCCAACACCGCGCTGGCAGTGCCGACCACCAGCTTGCCGGCATCGCGGCCCACGGTGTAACCGGACTCGTAACGGCGTTGCGTGGCGATCATCGGGTTGTAGTAGTACTCGGTCTGGCCCCAGCGTTTACTGGTGTCTTCAAAGCCCTTGTAGAAGCCGGAGTAGAGAATGTCGCCCGGGGCTCTGGACACTTCATACAAACGCCCATCGGGGCCCTTCAGCCAAGTCTGTTCGATATAACCGGCCTGCACATCCACGGTGCCGCCCGACAGGTTGATCTGCGCGCCCTGCTGGGTCACCACGTCCTTGCCGGTAAAGGTCACGGTGCCGCCCTGGGCCATCCACTCGCCCACCGAGTGGCCCTGGGTGCCGAGGTAACCGCCGACTTCCAGCAAGCCGCCAGCGGTGTACCAGCGGTCCGTTGCATAACCGTTGGTGCCCGCCGGTACAAACACCAGCTCGCGCAGGTCGACCCACACGTCGTTGTTGATCAGTTTGCCGTCGTCACGGTTGACCGACGCATCGCGCTGCTCGTTGCCCTGCACGTTGATCTTGATGTTGTTGGCGTTCATCGCCACCTTGACGCCGACCGCGCCGGACACGTCGATCATCGCCCCATCGCGCACCAGGCTGCGCCCAGCGGCGCTGACGGCGACCTGCCCGCCAGTGGCCAGGGTGATCGAGCCCTTCTGGAAATCCACGGTGCCGCCACTGACGATCTCGATGCGCGACTGGTCGGTGCGGTCGGCCACGGCGCTGAGGTGGTTGAACTGGCCGGTGATCAAGTTGGCGGCTTGGCCGTCGAGCTTGGTCAGGCCGGCGCTCTTCTGGCTGTCGAGGGCGCTGCAGTCGCCGGCATCGAGCAGGATCGCGGTGGTGCTGCCCTCGCCGAGGGTCACGCTGCCGGTGGTGTCAGTGGCCGAATTGAGCAAGTGAACGGTGCCGCGCGTGTCCACCGAAGTGCTGGTCAGGACCACGCCATTTTGCTGGACCTGGTGCCCGGTCAGGGTGATATCACCGGTGGAGGCCATGATCAGGCCGCTGTTGCTGACCTTGCCCGCCGTGGAGCCAGCCTTGAGGCTGGTCGCCACTTCATTGCCACGGGTGGTAGAGCGGTCGTTGCCGGTGGTGCCGACGCCCTTGCGAATGTAGAAACTGTCGCCGGCCGCCAGGGTGGTCTGGCCTTTGGCAGTGATGAGCGTGCCGGCGTTTTCCACTTCACTGCCGAGCAGTAAGGCATAGCCGCCCGCATCGGTGGAGGTGGCGGGGTTGTGGGTCTGGATCAACGCGCCGTGCTGCACCTCAACCTTGCCGGCCGCGTCGGTGAATGTCGGCTGGGTCCCGTTGGTGTCGACGTAAATACCGCGCTGGGTGAACTGCTCGTCGGTGATGTTCGCCGCGGCGGCCACCAGATTGCGCACGTTAACCTGGCTGGTGCCGCTGAACACAACGCCGTTACGGTTCAGGATCATCACCGTGCCTGCGCCGGTGATCTGGCCCTGAATCTCACTGGGGCGCGCGTTGGGGTCATTGACACGGTTGAGTACCGCCCAGTTGGACTGCTGCTGGAAGTCGACGGCGGTGTTGCGCCCGACGTTGAAGGTCTCCCAGTTGAGGATCGCTTTGTCGGCGGTCTGCTCGACGGTCACCGTGGTCTTGCCACCGGACTGGCTTTGGGTCGGGCCCTTGGCGTTGGTCCAGCCCTGGGTCAGGCTGTTGTCGACCTGCAGGCCGCCCTTGCCCAGGCCATCGGGAATCGTCGAGACCTGGCCGAACGCCGCCTGGCGCCCTGCCGCTTGCGCCGCCTGCTGGGCCGCAATCGCCGCGACGCTGGTGTTCAAGGTGCTGATCGAACGCGCTAGCTGCTGGTTGACCTGCGCCTGCTGGTTCAGCGTCGGAATCCCCGGCACCTGCCCGGCACTGATCCGCGCCGCCGTCGCTGCCTGGGAAGCGCCTTTTTCGGCAAACCAACCGGAACTGAACGCCGTGGCCGCCTGGGCATTGCCGGCCACCATCAACAGGGCAATGGCCTGGGCCAGTGGCTTGAGGCGCAACACAGCCGGGGCACTCGGGCCTTGGGCATTCAGCTTAAGCGTTGGTTTGCAGCGGACCATCGGGAATCTTCCTTCTTTGTTAACGCCCAGGGGTAAGACAGGCTCACGTATGTGGGTTAGGCGGTTGGCAAGGAGCACGACTGAACTTCTGTCATGCAAAGTTCATATAGGCCTGCTAACCGCAGGCAGAAATGCAAAAAATCAGCAACGGCACGGGCCGTTGCTGATCAGGTATTGCAGGTCGTTGAAGCGAGGGTTACAGCGGACGACCGATGCCGTTGCAGACGTCAGCCTTGCCGATGCTCAGCGTGCTGGTCGCAGTGACGAAGTTATTGGTAATAGCGGTTTTCCAGGTGGTCGGCAGCGGCACAAAGCGGTTGGCCTTGATGGCGTTGTCGTTGCTGTTCAAGGCGCTGGAACCGAAGTGGCGGGTGAAGAACGCACGCACTTGCGAGGTTTGGGTCGCGTCGGCGTAGCACTGACTGAAAATCAGGTTGGTGAAGCCCAGGATCGGGTAGCCAGTGGTGGGGTATGGCACAACGGTTGGGTCCGCCGAACCGGCAGGGCCAAACACCGGTACCCAGGCGTTCTGATCGTTGACGTTGGTTGGAACCGGCACCACCGCAATGGCTGCCGAGACGTTATCCGGGGCTGGGGAAACACCGCCAACCTTGGCGACCTTGGTAGCGTCATCCAGACCAGCCAGGGTAGACGCGGCGTAGTCCGGGCTCATGTAGGTGATGCCACCGTCAGTCGCGTTCAGCGCAGTCATTACGCCTTGGCTGCCGGTGGCGGCCACTGCGGTGGATGGAACGCCAGTGCCGTAGCTCGACGAAAACGTCGTGGTCACGGCAAAAGGCAGTGCCTCGGAGCATTTGGCGTTAAGGAAGCGTGTGAAGAGTTCGGTGGTGCCGCTGGACTCGCTGCGGTACACCAAGGTGATGGCGCCAGTGCGGCCGGAACCAGTGACCTGGCTCCAGTCAGTCAGACGGCCCGAGAACACGCCGCACAACTGGTTGACGCTCAGATCGACATTCGCAGTGCCTGCTTTGTTAAAGGGAATGGCGACCGAAGTGGCGACCGATGGCACCTGGATCAGCTTGCCCCAGGTAGGTTGTTTGTTGGTGAGGTAGGTCGACAACTCAGTCGCGCTCAGTTTCGAATCGCTACCGGCCCAATGCACATTCTTGTTGGTAACGCCCGCCACGAACTTGGTGTAGTCGTTGGTCAGGAAGGCTGCCTTGCCGTTGCCGCTGCCCACACCGATGTAAGGGGCGAAACCGGTGGTGAGGACGCCTGTAGTCTGGTACAGCGCTTGTGGCAAAGTGGCGCCGCCGCCGTTGATGTCAGCCATTGCCGCCTGTGCCGAGCACAGTGCAGCGAGGGTCATGGATACCGCGAGAACGTTGCGCTTAAACATGAAGAATCTCCTTTCGTCGTGTTTGTACGTTTGGGTAGATGGCTCTTGCATGACGCCATGGCTCCGGTCCCAAGCCGTGTCTCGGGGGTGGCTGGGGGTGAGGCCATGGCTAGAGAATTTCGCAGTTTCCGATGACAGCAATGGGAAAAAACCTCGGGAGGAAGGGCTTGATTTTTAAAAAGATTCTCGGGTGTTTTGGTCATGCTTTTGAGCGGTTTGGAGGCAGGTGACAGCGCGGTTTCAGTGGGGGTTTCGTCAAGGCGGCGCGGGCGGTGGCGAGGGGCTTGGCTGTGACGAAACGATGAACCCGAGGTTGCGGGCTGGCGGTATCGGCCCACCCCTACATCAACTGAACAGATAGGGTCCACTGTGGGAGGGGGCTTGCCCCCGATGAGGGAGTGTCAGCCACAGATGCATAAACTGACCCACCGCAATCGGGGGCAAGCCCCCTCCCACATTTTTGACCGCGTGTAGTCAGGTCACCAGTTGGTTGATCTCGATGATCGGCAACAGCACCGCCATCACGATCACCAGCACCACGGCGCCCATCACTACGATCATCAGTGGCTCGAGCAGCGCGGTCATGCCCATGGCGCGGCGCTCGATGTCCCGCGACAGGGTCTGCGCCGCGCGTTCGAGCATCGGCGGCAGTGAGCCGGTTTTTTCGCCGCTGGCGATCAGGTGGATCAGCACCGGCGGGAATACCTTCTCCACCGCCAGCGCGGGCGCAAGGTTGACGCCTTCGCGCACTTTGGCGGTGGCGTCGTTGACGCACTGGCTCAGGCGCTCGTTGGACAAGGTCTGGCGCGCCGCTTCGAGGGCGCGCAACAGCGGCACCCCCGCGCCGCCGAGGATCGCCAGGGTCGAGGCAAACCGTGCGGTGTTCAGGCCCAGCACAAAGCGCCCGATCAGCGGCAGGCGCAGCACCCGGCTGTGCCAGTTCAGGCGCGCCACGGGGTTGCGCAGGTACAGGCGCCAGGCCCAGAAGCTGCCGACGATCCCGGCAAAACACAGCCAACCCCAGGCGCGGATAAAGTCGCTGGCGTTGAGCATCGCCAGGGTCAGCCCCGGCAGGTCCTGGCGCGCCTGGGAGAACGCGCTGACCACCTGGGGCACCACGTAGCTCAACAGGAAAATCACAATGCCGATGGACACCAGCCCCACCACGCCAGGGTAGATGAACGCGGTGAGGATCTTGCCGCGCAGGTTGTTGCGCTCTTCGATGTAGTCGGCCAAGCGCTCCATCACCTGGGCCAGGTCGCCGGACTCCTCCCCCGCCGCGATCAGCGCGCGGTAGATCGACGGAAAGTCCCGAGGCCGCGCCGCCAGGGCATCGGCCAGGCGCATGCCGCCGCGCACATCGGCGCGCACGGCGGCCAGGGTCTGGGCGATGTGTTTTTTCTCGGCCTGTTCCACCGTGGCGCTCAGCGCCGCCTCCAACGGCAGGCTGGCGCCGAGCAGGCTCGCCAGTTGCCGTGTGGCCCAGGCCAGGTCGTTGTCCGACAGCTTGGCGCTGAACAGGCTGCTGGCGCCCGCTGCCTGCTGATTGCCTTCGACCTGCACCCGCAACGCGGTCAGGCCACGGCTGCGCAACGCGGCAAACGCCGCGCTCTGGCTGTCGGCCTCCAGGTGCCCGGCCTCGACTTTGCCGCTGGCGTCGGCGGCTTCATAGCGATAGCGATTCATCAGGCGTCCCGTGTCACGCGCAGGATTTCTTCGGCGGCGGTGGTGCCGCTGCGCACCCAACGCTCGCCGTCTTCACGCAGGCTGAACATACCGGCGCGGCGTGCAGCCAGGCGCAGTTCCTGTTCGCCAGCGCCCTGGTGGATCAGGCTGCGCACCTCGTCGTCAACGCAGAACAATTCATGAATGCCGGTACGCCCGCTGTAGCCGATCTGGTTGCACTGCGCGCAGCCCACCGGCCGCCAGGTGCCGGGCGCGGCCGGGTCTGCCTGCTTGCAGTGCGGGCACAGGCGCCGCACCAGGCGCTGGGCCAACACGCCCAACAGCGAAGACGCCAGCAAGAACGGTTCGACGCCCATGTCGATCAGGCGGTTGACTGCCGATACCGCGTCGTTGGTGTGCAGGGTGGCGAGCACCAGGTGGCCGGTGAGCGAGGCTTGCACGGCGATCTGGGCGGTTTCCAGGTCGCGGATTTCGCCGATCATGATGATGTCCGGGTCCTGGCGCAGGATCGCGCGCAGGGCCAGGCCGAATGTCATGTCGATCTTGGCGTTGACCTGGATCTGGCTGATACCTGGCAGGTCGTACTCCACCGGGTCTTCGACGGTGAGGATATTGCTGGTGCTCGCATCCAGTCGCGCCAGCGCGGCATAGAGGCTGGTGGTCTTGCCGCTGCCGGTAGGCCCGGTGACCAGCACGATGCCGTGGGGCTGGCGGATCAACGTGTCGAGGCGCGCCAACAGGTGCGCTTCCATGCCCAGGGTTTCCAGTTGCAGGCGCCCGGCCTGTTTGTCGAGCAGCCGCATCACCACGCGCTCGCCATGGCCGGTGGGCACTGTCGACACGCGGATATCAATCGGCCGCCCGGCCACGCGCAGGGCGATGCGGCCGTCCTGGGGCAAGCGTTTTTCGGCGATGTCGAGTTGGGCCATGATCTTGATCCGCGACACCAGCGCGCCATGCAGCGCCTTGCGCGGCGAGACCACGTCGCGCAGGGTGCCGTCGACGCGGTAGCGCACCACGGAATGGGTTTCGTAGGGTTCGATGTGGATGTCACTGGCCTCATCGCGGGCGGCCTGGGTCAGCAAGGCGTTGATCATGCGGATCACCGGCGCGCCGTCCTGGGTGTCGAGCAGGTCGGTGATCTCGGGCATGTCCTGCATCAGGCGGTCGAGGTCGACTTCGTTTTCGGCGGCGCCAACCACCGCGGCGGCGCTGCCGGTGTCGGCATAGGCGCTGGCGAGCAGGCCGTCGAGTTCGTCGTCGCGCACCTGTTCAAGGTGGCTCTGGCCGAACTGCCGCTGGACTTCGCTGATCGACCAGCCGGGGGTCGACGGGCAGACGGTCAGCCGCATGCCGGCCGCGCCGGGGCGCAGAAGGATGCGCTGGGATTTGGCCCAGGCGTAGGGGAGCAGGCTCATGGGATTTGCTCGCTTGCGCTGGCTTTAGATGGACTGAGTACATATCCGTTGCTGCGGTAACGGCGGCTATGGGTTCCGCCCTTACGGCGGGTCACTTTTGGAAAGAGCCCAACAGTAACCAAAAGGCTCTCGCCCCACCACTCGGCACCTCGCTTAGGCTCGGTGTGCCCGAACCCAGGCATTACTCCGCGGGCCGCCGCGACGGGCCATCCATGGCACGGCGCGGGAACTGGCGCGCGCTGTAAATGTGGGAGGGGGCTTGCCCCCGATAGCGGTGGTTCAGTTACAGATGAATTGACTGACACACCGCTATCGGGAGCAAGCCCCCTCCCACATTTTGAAGCGGTGAGTGCCCGGGAGTTGGGGGCCTTCCAAAAGTGAGCCGCAGTAAGAGCTGAACCATTAGAGGCCGCTACCGCAACAACGGATATGTACTCCATCACCGCTGCGCCCCCCCCGAAGCCGGCACCGCCCTGATCACCGCCCTCGGCCCAGCCCCCGGAATCGCCTTCTCCACCGACGGCAACTGCGGCGCCTGCACATCCGGCAGCGCCCAACTGCGCTCCGGCTGCAAGCCACCCTGGGCGCGGCGCATGAACTCATAGCGGTTCAACGTAATACTGCGCCCCGCGCCACTGTCGCGAATGATGTAGGGCCGCAAAAACACCATCAAATTGGTCTTGCTCACACTGCGCTTTTCGTTGCGAAACAACGCGCCCAACCCCGGGATATCCGACAACCACGGCACCGCGTCATTGCTCTGGCTGTAGCCGTCCTGCAACAACCCGCCGAGCACCATGATCTGCCCGTCGTCCAACAGGATGCTGGTATCGATCGCACGCTTGTTGGTCACGGTGCCCGCGTCCACCGACGCCCGCGTGTCCACGCTGCTGACTTCCTGGTAGATATCCAGCTTCACCGTGCCGCCCTCGGAAATCTGCGGGCGCACGTTGAGCTTGAGCCCCACTTCTTCGCGCTGCACGGTCTGGAACGGGTTGTTGCTGGTGCCGCCGCCGCCCGTCACATAGCTGCCGGTGACGAACGGAATGGTCTGCCCGACAAATATGCTCGCGGCTTCGTTGTCCAGGGTCAGCAGGTTCGGCGTCGACAGCACGTTGGTGCCGCCCTTGCTCTTCAAGGCGCGGGCCAGCACCTTGAGGTCGAGCACCTTGCCGATCCCGGGGATGTCCACGCTGCCATCGACCAGGCCGATATTCAGGCCCTTGGGCAACACATCGATGCTGGTCTTGCTGGTGGACGTGGCATTCACCCCGCTGCCCCCCAGGTTCACCCCGCCAAAACCGCCCTTGCCACCGAGGTTGCCGGCCTGCCATTGCACGCCGAATTCGCTGGCGTCGTCTTCGTTGACTTCGACGATCAGGCTTTCGATCACCACCTGGGCGCGGCGCTGGTCGAGCATGTCGATCACTTCGCGCAGGTTGCGGTACAGCGGGTCCGGCGCGGAGATCAGCAAGGTGTTGGTGGTGGCGTCGGCCTGGATCGTCACGCCGCCAGCACTGAACGCGGTGTTCTGATCACTGCCGGGGGTACTGCCAGTCGCTTTCTTATCCTGGCCATACCCGGTCTGCACGCCGCTGCCGGTGGGCGTTCCGCTGCTATTCTGCGCGGTGCTGCTGCCCTGCGTGCTCTGCGCATTGCCGCCCATGGCACTGAGTTTGCCCCGCGCCTCGTCGCTGACGCCGGCCTCGCTCTCGCCAGTGAGTAAGCCACGCAGCGACTGCGCCAACTTGCCCGCCTGCGCGTTGCGCAGGTAGACCACGTGCATGTTGCTCGGGTTGCTCTGGGCATTGTCGAGCTTGTAGATCAGGTTGCGCGCCAGCTCGGTACGCTCGGGGCTGCCGGCACGGATGATGATCGAGTTGGAGCGCGGGTCACCGATCACGTTGATCTTCTGGGTCTGGTCGGCGCCCTGGGTGTCGAGGAGTTCGCTGACCATGGCGGCGATGTCCACGGCGATGCCGTTCTGCACCATCACCACGTCGGTGTCGATGGCGCTGGGGGTGTCGATGCCGTCGATGATCTGCGCCACCCGCGCAAGGTTTTCCGCGTAGTCGGTGATGACGATGCTGTTGTTGCCGGGGTAGGCGTTGATCGGGTTGTTCGGCGAGACGATCGGGCGCAGCACCGGGATCAGGTTCACCGCGTTTTCATATTGCAGGCGAAAGGTGCGGGTCTGCATGCCGCTGCTGCCGGCGCTGTAGATCGGCCCGCCGAGCAACTTCGCATCCGCCTCCGGCACCACCTGCGCCACGCCGCCGACGTCGACCACGCTGAAGCCCTGCATGCGCAGCGCCGCCAGCAGCATGTCGTAGGCTTGATGCGCCGGCACCTGGCCTTCGCTGACCAGGGTCAGGTTGCCTTTGACCCGAGGGTCGACCAGAAACTGCTGGCCGGTGGCACGGGACAGCGCACGCACCACCGCCTGGATATCGGCGTCGACAAAATTCAGTTGCACCGGCTGATCGCCCAGTGGGTTGCGCGCCTTGACCGCCGCCGGGGCGTGGCCACGGGCGCTGTTGGTCAGCGGGTGCTGGAGGCGGGGCTTGGGCGCGGGTTCGTGCTGACGCTCCAGCACACTCTCGCTACTGCGCCGGGTGTCGGCCAGGGGTTGGCCGAGTTCGCTGTCCACCAGCAACGGCGTGGTCGGCGACGGGTTGTTGCTGCACGCGCTCAAGGCCAGTAACAGCAGCGGCGCGACCTTGCGAAAAGGCGCAGGGTTGGGGACTGACCACTTCATGAAGCTTCCTTAGCGCCAAGCGCCTGATCCATGCGAACGGTCCCGGACACAGTGCCGGCCGAGCTGTCGACGGCGTCCGCGCTACGCTGCAAACGCGCCTCGGACACCTCCAGGGAAAATGAACGCGGGTTGCCCAGCAACCACTCCACCACCGCATCGGCCGGCGCGTTGTCGAAGCTCAGGCGCCAGCCACCGGCGTCCAGCGCCTGCAACTGGTAACGACCTTGCAGGCCGGCGCTATCCAGGGCCTGTTGCAGCCCGGCGGCATCGGCGGGACGAGGCGCCACGACGCCCTGCAACAGCGCGTGCAAGGTGTCGGCCTGGGCGCGCAACTTGGGCGTTTCGGCCTGCCAATACGCAATCTTCTTCAAGGGTGGCTGAATCAGCACCAGCCAGGTCAACAGACTGGCCAACACCAGGCCGGCACCGCTGAGCATGCGTTGTTCGCGCAGGGCCAGGCCGCTCCAGAACGCCTGGGCCTGGCTGCGTAGGCGGCGCCACTTATTCATCACCCGCTCCCGGTTTTTCAGCGGCGTCCACCGGGCCGAGGGTCCAGCCGTGCTCATCGCGCGTCGCGCCAAACCCGGCCTGGGCCAGCGCCGCCTGCCAATCGCCTTGCACGGCGGGGCTACGGCTGTCGGCCAGCAACCCGAGGTGCAAGCGCCCCTGTTCGAAGGTCAGGCTGTCGACGTTGCCGACCATGAACGGCAGGCTGCTACCGGCCACTTGCAGCAGGCTGCCAAAGCGCTGGCCGGGGTCGGCGGCGGCGCCGGTTTGGCGGGCGGCCAACTGTTGGCGGGCCTGCTGCAAGGGGTTGAGGATCACCGGCAGTTCGGGGAAGGCCTGGCGCACTTGCTGGCTCAGCAGCGCCTTGAGCTGCTGGCCTTCGTCCGCCTGGCGCGCGGCGTACAGGTTCAGGCCCAGGGTCCAAATGGCAGTGGCCAGGGCGACAGCGGCCAGCGCCCTGCCCCAGCCGCCGCTCGCCGGTTGGCTGAGACGGCCGTGCAAGCCCCAGCCGGGTACGAGGCCACTCCAGCGCTGTGCCTCCTGCACCAGCGGCACCTCCAGCCCTTGATCCAACGCCTGTTGCCCGAGCGGATGCACCGTCGCTTGTTGCACGCTATGGCGCGTCAGCAAGTAGCCCTCGTGCATGGCCGCAGCGCCTGGCGGCAAGGCATACGGCGCCGGGTAAAGGCCGCGCAACGTGAGCCGGCCCTGCGCCAACACCTGGCCCAGTCGCGCCAACCCGGCCTTGGGCACCCAGGCCACCTGCACGCGCCCATCGCTGTCACGCGGGCCGTGGGCCACCTGCATCTGCTCCACCGGCCCGAGAATCAACGCCTGTGCGGCACAGGCCACGGCGGCCGCCGTTTTGGCGGCGGCCAGCGGCGGCAGGTCGAGGCTGGTCAGCAGGCTGTCAGCAGGGTGCAGAAAACACTCCACCTGCGGCTTGGACCGGCCCAACTGCAGCAGGCTTTCGCGGCCTTCGCTCAGCACCGCGCCACGCTCCAGCCAGGCAAATTGCACCTGGCTGTCGGCCGTCAATTGATCGAGTGGCGGCAAGCCGATCCGCAGGCGTTTCATGCGCCCACCCGCGACCAGATCACCTGGGGCCGGCGGTCTTCGGGGCGATGCAACAACGCGTCGATCGTCACCCGGCGCTGTTCACGGCGGGCCTGGCCCTGCAGGCGAAACCACTCGCTGGTAATGCCCACCTGCACGCTCTCTACCGCCACTTGCGGCAGGTGCAGGCGGTTGACGAAATCGCCGCGGTTGATAAACCAACGCCCGCTGTCGCGCTCGGCCACCAGCGCCTGGGCCTGGGCCAGGCTGAGCTGCGGCACCACCGCGCTGAGCACTTCGGCGCTGGCGGTGTTGCCGTTGACCCAAGTATTACCGGGCAGCACGCTGACGAAGGTCTGCAGGCGCCTTAGCAGCAACGGGTCCAGGCCGTCGATACCGCTCAAGTCATCCAGGCTGCGCAGCATCGGGTAGCGGGCCGGCAGCAGGGACTTGTCGGCACGTTGCTCGTAGGACCCGATCACTCGCTGGCTGATGCGTTGGCTCACAGCCGAATCGATGCCGATCAGGCGGCACAGGCGCTCGAAACTTTGCACCTGTTCGGCAACTACCTGCTGGCGACTGACCAGGTTGCGCAGGTTGAACTTGCCCTGCTCATCCTCCAGGCGCCCTTCAAACGCGCCGCCCTGAGGACGTGCCCACGGTTGATCAAGACGGGTCAGCACGTCCTTCTGACGGGCATCCCATAGCAGCAGCCGGCTGTGTTCCAGGCTGCCTTGCAACAACCATTGGCCCTGAATGCGCAATTGCTCGGCCTCCACGCTGCGGGTGAATACGCTCTGACGCGTGAGCATGGCGCCGGCGATCACCGCCACCACCGCCGCGATCAGCAACGCGCTGATAATCGCCATGCCGCGCTGCTTCGCCGCTGCGGGCGAATGCCGTTTCATGGGGCGCCTTATAGCTGCCAGGAGCCGATATCGGCATTCACGCCGTCGCCATCCGGCTGGCCGTCGGCGCCCAGGGAGAACACATCGACCTCACCGTTGGCGCCCGGGTTGAGGTAGTGATAGGGGTGGCCCCACGGGTCATTGGGCAGACGGTCGAGGTAAGCGCGCCAGTTGCTGTTCTTCGCATCCGCCGGGCGCTCCACCAGGACTTTGAGGCCCTGGTTCATGCTCGGGTAGGTGCCGTGGTCGAGGCGATAGAGTTTCAGCGCCTGCATCAACCCGCCGATGTCCTGTTTCGCTGCGGTGGCACGTGCCTGGTCCGGGCGATCGAGCACCTTGGGCACCACCATCGCCGCCAGAATCCCAAGAATGACCACCACCACCATGATCTCGATCAGGGTGAAGCCACGCTGGCCGCGAGGGCCTGGCAATGGGGATGTTAGGCGTGCGATATCCATCTCGACATTCCTTGGCTTGAGTGCGTTTCGGGGCGCAGTGTTGCAAGAACACATGTCAGTCGTATTGAAAATCCTCGGGAGTTTCGGTCGCCAATCGGTCAACTGCCGGCGCTAGGCTGCGCACCTGTTTCCAGGCTTTGAGAACGCCATGCGCAGGCACCGCAACGAGCGAGGTTTTACCCTGATTGAAGTGCTGGTGGCGCTGGCGATCATCGCGGTGGCCATGGCCGCGGCCGTGCGCGTGGCCGGGCTGATGACCCAGAGCAACGGCCTGTTGCGCGACAAGTCGATGGCGCTGCTGGCGGCGCAAAGTCGCCTGGCGGAGTTGCAGTTGGAGGGGCATTTGACCCCCGGCAAAAAGACCTTCGAGTGCGATCAGGGCCGCTTGAAATTGCGTTGCGAGCAGACCCTCAGCAGCGGCACCGATAGCCGGCTGGTGCAGGTCGATGTGCAGGTGTGGGACATCAGCCGCGAGGCGCCGCCCCTGGCGCGCCTGGCGACGTCGTTGGCCAGGCCACAGGTCAAGGCCGAGTGAGCCGTGGCAAGGCGGGTGCCTGCGGCAACGTATCGAGCTGCACGCGCACCTTCTCGCCGCCGCGTTCGATCTCGACGCCGTCGCCCGCGATGGCCGTCAAACGCACGCCTGGGCTGACGCGCTCGCCGAGCAGAAAGCTGCGCGGCGGGCCATCGTTGAGGCTGAGGATCGCCACCGCGCCCCGCGCTCCAGCCAAGACTCCCGAGACCTTGACCTGCAGCGCCGCTGGCGCCGTAGAAAACCATTGCAACGCCGGGTTATCGCTGCGCGCCGCCGCATCGGCTGCGGCCGGCGGCGTGTGGGATTCGGCAGTGCTGAGCAGCAACGGCGTCCATACCGCCACGCCGGCCAACGCCGCAAGCAAGGCCAGCGCCTGCACGCCGTGGGCGGCAGAGAAACGAAGGGCAAATGCCATGGGGAGGACCTCCTGTTTGTCCGTGGCACCAGCCTACAGGCCAATTCGCACGTTTTTATTTCATAACCTCGCCAGCTTTCCAGGTGCCGCCCCATGAAACAGCAAGGTTTCACCCTGATCGAGTTGATGGTGGTGCTGGTGATCATCGGCATCGCCAGCGCCGCCATCAGCCTGACGATCAAGCCCGACCCGCTGCACCTGCTGCGCAAGGATGCCGAGCGTTTGAGCCAGTTGCTGCAAGTGGCCCAGGCCGAAGCCCGCGCCGATGGGCGGCCGATCACCTGGCGCGCGGACGCCAAGGGGTTCCGCTTCAACCGCCGCAGCGATGACGGCCTGGGCGTGGAGTCGTTCCAGGGCGACGACCAACTGCGCCCGCGCCCGTGGGAGAGCACGCCGATGCAGGTCACGATCGAGCCCCGGCAAACGTTGGTGCTCGACGCCGAATGGATCAACCCGCCCGTGCGGGTGGAACTGTCCGACGGGCAACACCGCCTTAGCCTGCAACGTGATGCCGCCGGTTTGATGCGCGTGGTGAGCCCACCATGAGCCGCGCCCAGCAAGGCTTCACGCTGATCGAAGTGATGGTGGCGATCATGCTGATGGCGCTGGTCAGCCTCATCGCCTGGCGCGGCCTCGACAGCGTGACCCGCGCGGATCAGCACCTGCAGGCCAGCACGGAACAGACCGAGGCGCTGTTGCGGGCGCTGAACCAGTTGCAGCGCGATCTCAACATGCGCGCCAGCGTTGAGCTGAGCGTGCCGGCTTCCCTGCAAGAGGAAAAATCCAAGCCCAGCGGGTTGGCGGCGGTGACGGTGCGCAGTTCCGACAGCAAGGGTTTTCGCCTGGACGTGATCCGCAGCGCGCCGGTCGCGGGGGATGGGTTGCAACGGGTGCGTTGGTGGCTCAAGGGCGACAGCCTGTACCGCGCAGCAGCGCCGGCGCGGGATCGTTTTCCGTTGCCGGCGGCGAAGGATGGGGTGGTGGTGTTGACCGGGGTCAGTGATGTGCAGGTGCGGGTGTGGGAGGCGGACAAGGGCTGGCGGCAGTTGAGCGGGAATCGGCGGGAAGATCCGCTGGGGGTGGAGGTGAGTCTGGTGCGGCAGACGGCGCAGGGAGTAGAGCGGTATCGGCAGGTGGTGGGGCCGCTTTGGTAGGGTTGGGTGATGGGGGCATATTCGTTTTTTCGGTAATGGCGGCGGCTGAGTGCATATCCGTTTTTTTGGTAACGGCGGCGGCTGAGTGCATATCCGTTTTTTTGGTAACGGCGGCGGCTGAGTACATATCCGTTTTTTTGGTAACGGCGGCGGCTGAGTACATATCCGTTTTTTTGGTAACGGCGGCGGCTGAGTACATATCCGTTTTTTTGGTAACGGCTGCTATTGGTTCCGCTCTTACAGCGGGTCACTTTGGAAAAGCCCCAAAGTAACCAAAGGGCTCTTGCCCCAACACTCGGCACCTCGCCTAGGCTCGGTGTGCCCGAACGCAGGCATTACTCCGCGGGCCGCCGTCACGGGCCATCCTTGGCCCGGGACGGCTAAACCGGCATCCCTGCCGGTTTACCCGCTGCGTAATACCTGCGTTCGGCCAGCGTGGTTTTACGGGGCGCCTAAGATCAAGAGCCAGAGCCAGAGCCAGAGCCAGAGCCAGAGCCAGAGCCAGAGCCAGAGCCAGAGCCAGAGCCAGAGCCAGAGCCAGAGCAGAATGAGGTCTATCTGATCCATGGAGATCAAAATGTGGGAGGGGGCTTGCCCCCGATAGCGGTGGATCAGTCATGCATGTAGTGACTGACACACTGCCATCGGGGGCAAGCCCCCTCCCACATTTTTGACCGGGTTCGGCTTCCAGGATCAGGTCGGCTATAAGGCCGCCTCGCTTTTGCTTTGGCTTTTGATCTTAGGCGCCCCGTAAAACCACGCTGGCCGAACGCAGGCTTGAATCCGTGGGCAACCCGGCAGGACGCCGGGTTAGCCGTCCTGGGCCAGGGATGGCCCATGACGGCGGCCCACGGATTCAAGCCGGAGTGAGGGCACACCGAGCACTAGCGAGGTGCCGAGTGGTGGGGCAAGAGCCCTTTGGTTACTTTGGGGCTTTTCCAAAGTGACCCGCCGTAAGGGCGGAACCCATAGCAGCCGTTACCGCAGAAATGGATATGTACTCAATCCAATCCAATCCAAAAAATGCGCGGTCAACCTAACTCAACAACACCACGCCCCCAGGCAACTCCGTACACTTCGCCCCATACGCATCACGAATCAACAACGCCACCCCCGCCAACTGCTGCAAATTGAACCGCGCCTGCACCCGGCGCTGGCCCAGTTCTTTGTTCAACAACACCAACATCCCCGGGCGATATCGGTTGATCTCATCCACCACCGTCGCCAGCGTCGCGTTGTTGAACACCAGCACCTGCTCGCGCCAAGCCACCACTGCCTGGGTGTCCACCGTCGCCACCTCCCCGATCAAGTCGGCGCCGTAGGTGAGTTGCCGGCCACTCTCCATGTGCACAGTGCGCCCGGCGACATCCACCGACAGCCACCCTTCGATGCAGGTCACGCACACGTTGCGATCGGTATGCCGCACATTGAACCGCGCCTGCGCCGCACTGACCCAGCCAACGCCGGCCTGGACCTTGAGCGGTTGGGCCACGCGGGCGAGCACTTCGACTTCGCCTTCGAGCAATTCGATCCCCTGCCCCACCCGGCTGATGCGCGTCTGGGTATTGAGTTCCAGGCTCACGCCGTCGCTCAACAGGACCTGGCGCTGCTCGCCGACCTCGGTGCGATAGTCCGCAGTCAAACCGGCCAGCCCACCCGGTGCGCCGACGCCCACCATCACCAACGCCGCCGACGCCGCTATCGCACCGCCGAGGAAGGCCCGCCGGCCAAAATGGTGCGGGCGCTGCGCCTGTTCAATCGCCGTGCCCAATTGCCGCCACATCGCCTTGATCTGCTCGAAAGCCTGGGCATGCTCCGGGCTCTGGGCGCACCACGCCTTCAGGGCCTTGGCATCCGCCACGGTGGCGCGGCCCGAGGTCAGCAGGAGCAGCCAGTCGCGGGCTTCATCGTGCAATGGGCTGGCGGGGGTTGCCCGGACGGTGGAGAGGCTAAAAATGTTCAAGCGCGCAAATACTCACGGATTTATCAGGGACTCAACACTAAGACGGTTTTCCGGCCCCGGGACCGAACCGCTGGATGACTTTTCTTTCCAGACGCTTGGCGCAGTGGCCCAGGGCGGCCTTGATTTCTTTTTCGACCATGCGCGTGGAAATACCGAAGCGCTGGGAGATTTCCAGGTGCGGCGCTTCTTCCAGGCGCGCGGCGATGAGGATCTTGCGCCGGCGTGCCGGCAGTTCGTAGAGGGCCTTGACCAGGGATTGGATTTCTTTTTGACCACCCACCACCCGCGAGGGGTCCTGGGCTTCGTCGGCGCTTTGCAGCAGCTCTTCAACCTCGCTGCCAGTCAACAGGCGGGCGTCGGCCTCGCGGCGGTCGGCGGCGATGTTCAGGGCCATGCGGTACAGGTAGGCATTGGGTTGCGCCAGGTTCGGCGGCACGTCCATGCGGTCGACGCGCAGGTAGGTTTCGTGCAGGACGTCGTTGGCCAGGTCCTCCGAGCCCAGGCGCTTGCGCAAACGCACCTTGAAGTCCTCGTAGGACGCCAGGAACAAGCTGACCATCGTGCTGTGCCCGGAATCTTTCATCCGCCCCAGGCTCCTTTCCCTGCTGTGCATTCCATGCGTGTTCCTGTTGTGTCGGGCATCAAAAGTAAAGTCACCGGCTGGCGCAGCGAACTGGGCGCCGGGCGTTCGACCCGGGCAGCGCCCAGGCTGCGCACCAGGGCTTCATCGCGTTGTTCATCGCCAGTGGAACTGACCAACCGGCTGTATTCGATCACCCCCTCAGGGCTGACCCAGAGTTGCACCAGCGCCCTGAAACTCCCGGGGCGGGTCAACGGCGAACGGCACAGGCTGGTTTCGATCGCCTGTTGCACCGCCGTGGCATAGCTGTTGTTGATCCGGGCAGCGTTGCGCGCCGATGCACCACGGGTGACAGCGGGTGGGCTGACCTCGGGCAGTTGCAAGGTGAACGCGTCACTGCGCGCATAGCGCGCCATCAGGCCACTCCCGGTCAGCAACATCGCCAAAGCCTCCTGCGCCGTGAAGCGCCCACGCACGCTGATGGCGCGCCGGCCCCGCGTCAGTTCACGGTCGACCAGCACCGCCATGCCGCTGGCGCGGCTGTACGCTTGCAGTGCGTGCTCCAGATCTTGCGCCGGCAGGTCCAGTACCAACAGCGGCGGCTCTGCTCTCGCCGGGGTGCCCCACGCCAGCAGCAACAGCAAGGCCAGGGCGCCGATGGCACGCCGCAAGCCCCGCTGCTCACCCCCCGCTCTGCATTGCTGCACGGCCGACGTGTCCTTGAAAACCGTCATCCTGAGGCCAATTTATGAACCTGATGTTACGGTGACAGCAAAAAAAACATCACGGTGACGGGAAACCCGCTGCACTACACTTTCAAGCCTACCGGCCCACTCCCTCGGGCCCGCCAGGAGGCCCCATGAAGCTGTTCCCAACCCTCGCCAGCCTGTTGCTGTGCGCCGCGCTGCCACTGCTCGCCCACGCCGAAACCGCCGCCAAAGGCTGCACCGATGTCACAGTGGATGGCTACAAAGCCCGCGACTATGGCTGCATGAGCCAGCAGATGGGCAATGACCCGGACGCGGCCAAGGCGGCGCAGAAGAACCGCGAGGCGCAGAACATCCCGGTGCAGAAACGGCCGCCGAACCAGGTGGGGTTATCCACCCCTGCGGCGACCAGCATCCGCATGGGCAATACGTTTGGGACGGCGATGAAACCGCAGCGGCCTTGAGCCGCTGACCGGTTGTACGCTTGCGGTCTGAAGACCTCTGGGAGCACGCCGCTAAAGGGTGTTTCAGGCCACGTGAGGTTCTTTCTTCAAGCTTTCCATATCGATCACGAACCGATATTTCACATCGCCTTTGAGCATGCGCTCATACGCTTCGTTGATGTCCTGGATATCGATCATCTCCACGTCCGAGACAATCCCGTGTTGGGCGCAGAAATCCAGCATGTCCTGGGTTTCCTGGATGCCGCCGATCAGCGAGCCGGCCAGGCTGCGGCGCTTGAAGATGAGGTTGAACACCGTCGGCGATGGGTGCGGGCTGTCGGGGGCCCCGACCAGGGTCATGGTGCCGTCGCGCTTGAGCAGGTTGAGGAACACGTCGAGGTTGTGCGGCGCGGCGACGGTGTTGAGGATGAAATCCAGGCTGTTGGCGACCTTGGCCATTTCGTCCGGGTTCTTCGACACCACGACGTGATCGGCGCCTAGGCGCAGGCCGTCTTCACGCTTGTTCGGCGAGGTGGTGAACAGCGTCACGTGTGCGCCCATGGCATGCGCGATCTTCACCGCCATATGGCCAAGCCCGCCGAGGCCGACCACGCCGACTTTCTTGCCGGGGCCGACCTTCCAGTGATGCAGCGGCGAATAGGTGGTGATACCGGCGCACAGCAGCGGCGCCACGGCCGCCAGGTTGGCGTCATCATGGGAGATGCGCAGCACGAACTGCTCCTTGACGACGATGTTGTCCGAATAGCCGCCAAGGGTATTTTCGCCACCGAACACGGGGCCGTTGTAGGTGCCGGTAAAGCCGTTCTCGCAGTATTGCTCCTCGCCCTCGGCGCAGGAGGCGCAGTGCTGGCAACTGTCGACCATGCAGCCGACCCCGGCCAGGTCGCCGACCTTGAATTTTTTCACATGGGCCCCGACCGCCGTTACGCGACCGACGATTTCATGGCCGGGGACCGAGGGGTACAACGTGTTGTTCCACTCGTTGCGCACGGTATGCAGGTCGGAGTGGCAGACGCCGCAATAAAGAATGTCGATCTGCACGTCATCCGCCCCCGGCGCGCGACGTTCGAAGGTAAAGGGCTTGAGCGCATCCTTGGAGTCCCGAGCCGCGTAGCTGTAAGTCTTAGCCATTTCGTTCACCTGTGTGATCTGACGGTAGAGGTCAGTGGACCAGCGTAGACGCTGAACCGTTCAACCGAGCACATGCATACAAGCCCTTCGTCGGGTTTGCGGCAATAGTGAAGCCGAGCCCTTTCCCTCTCACCCCAGGAGTTTTCCATGAGCACATTCGTTGCCAAAGACGGTACCCAGATCTACTTCAAGGACTGGGGCAGCGGTAAACCCGTGCTGTTCAGCCATGGCTGGCCGCTGGATGCCGACATGTGGGAATACCAGATGGAATACCTGAGCAGCCGCGGCTTTCGCACCATCGCGTTTGACCGCCGCGGTTTCGGGCGCTCTGACCAGCCGTGGACCGGTAACGACTACAACACCTTTGCCGACGATATCGCCCAATTGATCGAACACCTGGACCTCAAGGACGTGACCCTGGTGGGTTTCTCCATGGGTGGCGGCGACGTCGCGCGCTACATCGCCCGCCATGGCAGCGCCCGTGTCGCCGGCCTGGCGCTGCTGGGGGCGGTGACGCCGCTGTTCGGTCAGAAACCGGACTACCCGCAGGGCGTTCCCGCCGATGTGTTCGACGGCATCAAGGCCGGCCTGCTGAAAGACCGTGCACAGTTCATTGCTGATTTCAACCCGGCGTTCTTCGGCATCAACAAAGGCCAGAAAGTCTCCGACGGCGTACTGACCCAAACCCTGCAGATCGCCCTGCTGGCGTCGCTCAAGTCGACCGTGGATTGCGTCACGGCCTTCGCCGAGACCGACTTCCGTGCAGACATGACCAAGATCGATGTGCCGACCCTGGTGATCCACGGCGATGGCGACCAGATCGTGCCGTTCGAAACCACCGGCAAGGTGGCAGCCGAGATGATCAAGGGTGCCGAGTTGAAGGTCTACAAGGATGCGCCGCACGGGTTTGCAGTGACCCACGCCCAGGCCTTGAATGAAGACCTGCTGGCGTTCCTCAAGCGCTGAAGCGCTTAGACTCCCTTCTCCTTATTTTGGCCGGGCTTGCCCGGCCTTTTTTTGCTCAGGCAACACGTTGACCGAGGGTGAAGCGACCCGGCCCGGCGATCAGGATGCTGGTGAAAATGATCAACAGCAGCCAGCCGAACTGCCCTTCAAACAACGTCCATTGCGGATGCACCACGAGCATCGCGATCAGCAGCACCGAGAGGATCGGCAGGCAAGCCAGGCGCACCAGCACCCCGGCGATGATCAGCAGCGGGCACAACACTTCGGCGAAAATCGCCAGCAATAGCGTGACGTTGGCCCCCAGGTGAAACGGGTCTTCGATCAGCTTTAGCTGTTCGCTGTAACCCAACAGCTTGGGCAAACCGTGTACCCACAAGAGGAACGCAGCCGCGCTGATCCGCAAAAACAGGAGGCCGAGGGCCTGGTTTGTTGATTCATTCATAAACACCCTGCATCCGTAAAAAATCATCGACATCGATTGTGTTCGCCAAGCTGGGTGTACGCTTGCATGTTTGTGCTGAACCGCCCGCCGCTCGATGCGGTCCCAAGCCATACGCTCATCGCTACAGGAACTCTCGAATGACGCTCCCGAAAGAAATGACCCTGATAGAAATCACCCGCCCCGGCGGCCCTGACGTACTGCAACCGCGCCGGGCCGATGTACCGGTGGCAGGCCCGGGCGAGATCCTGATTCGGGTGCAGGCTGCCGGGGTCAATCGCCCGGACGCGTTGCAACGCGCCGGCAAGTACCCGATGAAACCCGGCATGAGCCTGATTCCAGGGCTGGAAGTGGCGGGTGAAGTGGTGGCGCTCGGTGACGGCGTCAGCGAGTACGCCCTCGGCGACAAGGTGTGTGCCCTGACCAATGGCGGCGGCTATGCCCAGTTTTGCGCGGTGCCCGCCAGCCAGGCGCTGCCGATCCCAGAGGGTATGGACTGGATTCAAGCCGCCGCCGTGCCGGAAACCTTCTTCACCGTGTGGGCCAACCTGTTCGGCCTCGGCGACGCGCACACAGGCCAGCGTGTGTTGGTCCACGGCGGCACCAGTGGCATCGGCACCACCGCGCTGATGCTCTGCCGCGAGTTCGGCATCCAGGCCTTCGCCACTGCCGGTAGCGCCGACAAATGTGCGGCCATCGCCAAGCTGGGCGCCGAACCGATCAATTACCGCGAGCAGGATTTCGCCGACGTCATCGCGCAAAAGACCGATGACAAGGGGGTTGATGTGATCCTCGACATCATGGGTGCCTCGTACCTGAACAACAACCTCAAGGCCCTGGCCATGGACGGTCACCTGGTGATGTTGGGCTTTCTCGGGGGTGGCAAGGCCAATGACGTCGACCTGCTGACGATCCTCGCCAAACGCGCGGTGATTACCGGTTCACTCTTGCGCGCACGCAGCAAGGAGGAAAAGGCCGCAATTGCCGAACAGCTGCGCGAATACATATGGCCCGTGCTGGCCGCCGGGCGTTGCCTGCCGATCATCGACAAGGTCTACGCATACACCGATGCCGCCCAGGCCCATGCGCGGATGGAAGGTGGGGAGCATATCGGCAAGATTGTGTTGCGGGTGGCCTGACACCTAAACAGTCGCCTTGATGCAGGCACTGTCGGGCCTTGGCAGGGCTCGACAGGTTCCACAAAAACCGGCCTTTGCGAGCCAGTCGACAACCTATTTCGCATGCACCGGGTAATCGATATAGCCCACCTCATTGCCGCCATACATCCCCTCCGCCCGCAGCGGATTCAACGGCCAGCCATTGAAAATCCGTTGCGGTAAATCCGGGTTGGCGATGAATGGACGCCCGAACGCAATCAGGTCGGCCAGCCCCGCGTCGACCAACCGCGCACCGCGCTCGGCGGTGTAACGCCCGGCGTAGATAATTCGGCCTTGGAAGGTGTCACGCACGGCCTGACGGAACGTGTCGGGCAGGTCGGGCGCGTTGTCCCAATCAGCTTCGGCAATGGAGACGTAGGCGATGCCCGACGCTTGCAGCACCTTGATCGCTTCGAGGTAGGTGTGGTGCGGGTCGTCTTCCACCAGGCCGATGTACACCCGGTCCTGGTCGGTGCCGCTGAACAACGGCGAAAAACGTACCCCCAGGCGTTCCGGTCCAACCACTTTGCTGACCGCCTCGACGATCTCACGCAAAAAGCGCAGACGGTTGTGCAGCGAACCACCGTACTCATCGTCGCGCTGGTTGGCGCGGGCCGAGATGAACTGGTTGACCAGATAACCGTTGGCGGCATGGATCTCGACCCCGTCAAACCCCGCGTCCAGCGCATTGCGTGCGGCCTGTGCGTAATGCCCGACCAGTTCCTTGACCTCAAGGGTGGTCAACGCACGGGGCACGGGCGGTTGTACCAAGTCACCCACGCCAGGCCCGGTGGCGATAAACGCCTTCGCTTGCTCGGCCTGGATCGCGGACGGCGCGATGGGCGCGGCGCCGTCAGGCTGCAACGCGTTATGGGACACCCGGCCCACATGCCAGAGCTGAGCGAAGATCACCCCGCCTTCGGCATGCACCGCGTCGGTGACGGTGCGCCAGCCATCGATCTGCGCCGGGGTGTAGATGCCCGGCGTCCAGGCGTAACCCTGGCCACGCGGCTCGATCTGCGTGCCCTCAGTGACCATGAAACCGGCCGAGGCACGTTGACGGTAATACTCAGCCATCAACTCGGTGGCGATATCGCCGGGTTGCGCGCTGCGTTGGCGCGTCAGCGGTGGCAGCACGACACGGTTCTTCAAGGTGTGGTGCCCGAGTTGTATCGGGGTACTTAAAACACTGTGGGTCATTCGAAATATTCCAAATTCAGGACGAACGAAAGCGTCGGCGACTCCTGAGAGCCGCCAAGCAATAAAGCAGTAAAAGTGAGGGGTTAACTTACGCGGTGAGTTTCAGCAGGGCCTTGGCCACATCGCTGGAGCTGGCGGGGTTCTGCCCGGTGACCAGCAAACCATCTTCAAGCACAAAGGATTGCCAATCGGCGCCCTTCTCATACTTGCCGCCCAGCGCCTTGAAATCGTTTTCAATCAGGAACGGCACCACGTCGGTCAGGCCGACTGCGGCTTCTTCCGAGTTGGAGAAGCCGGTGACGCGACGACCCTTGATCAGCGGCTCGCCATTGACCGCCTTGACGTGGCGCAAGGCGCCCGGTGCGTGGCAGACAAAACCGATGGGCTTGCCGGCACGCTCGAACGCCTCGATCAGGGCGATGGACACCGGCGACTCCGCCAGGTCCCACAGCGGGCCGTGGCCACCTGGGTAGAACACGGTGTCGAAGTCGGCGGTGTTGACCGTGTCCAGCTTGACGGTGCTGGCCAGGGCCTGTTGCGCGGCCGGGTCGGCGGCAAAGCGGCGGGTCTGTTCGGTCTGCGCATCCGCTTGATCACTCACCGGGTCCAGCGGCGGCTGGCCACCGGCCGGGGATGCCAGCACCACATCGGCGCCGGCGTCCTTGAACACGTAATACGGCGCCGCAAATTCTTCGAGCCAGAAGCCGGTCTTGCGGCCGGTATCGCCCAGCTGGTCGTGAGAGGTCAGTACCATTAATACTTTCATTTTCCAGTGCCTCGATAGGGTGAAGGTCAGTGTGTGTCAGGGCAACCCAACAGCTGTCGGGTCAGTAGCAGCGCCTGATCAAAAGGCGCGGATGTACGGGTGATCTTGCTCATGACGCTGGTCCCCAGCCATAACGCATACAGGCTGCGGGCCAGGCTTTGCGGGGTTTGCGTCACTGTCAGCGAACCGTCTTCGACGCCGCGCCCAATCGCGTCGGCCAGCAAGGCGATGGTCCTGGATGTGCCGCGATCCAGGGCCAATCGCATCGGTTCTGAAAGGTCTGACACTTCTGCACCGAGTTTGACGGCAAGGCATTTGCCCGCGTCGGTGCAACCGGTCTGATTGTCGATCCAGCATTGCCAATAGCGCATCAACTTGGCGTGTTGGGATAGCCCAGGCGCGTCGAACAGTTGCGCCATCCCCTGCACGTAGTGATCGAAGTAGGTATCGAGCAATACCACACCGAACGCGTCTTTGGAGTGGAAGTAGTGATAAAACGAACCTTTCGGCACATCGGCAGCTTGAAGTATTTCGTTCAGGCCCACCGCAAAAAACCCTTTGGCGCCGACAATCGATTGCGCCGTCTCCAGAATGGTCTGCCGGGCACTTTTGGTTGCGCTGTTCATGCTTCACTCCGTCCGATTAGACCAGTCGTCTAGTTCGTGGGGTGAATGTTAGGAGCCGGGCCGGACGCCCACAATGTCATATGCGCAAGGATTCCGGACATGACGCGAACCCGGTTGCCGTTTTCCCGGCACGCGCCGACAATCGCCCCTCCCGCCCGCATTGGAGAATGGCGATGCACAGCGTTGCGCTGATGGTTTACCCGAACTTCCAGTCCCTGAGCCTCAGCCTGGGCTCGGTGTTCGAGTGCGCGAACCTGCTGCGCGGCGAGCCGGCCTATGAGTTTCACCTGGTGTCCGAGAGCGGCGGCGCGGTGATGACGTCGCAGGGGTTCTCGGTGAATACCACGCCGATCCGGCCGCAGGGCTATGACACCCTGATCGTCAGCGGTTACCTGGAGTTTCGTCTGCCGGAGGCCAACCTGCTGGAGCTGGTCAAGGCTGCGTCGGCGCAATCGCGGCGCGTCGCCTCGCTGTGTACCGGCATTTTTGTGCTGGCCGAGGCCGGATTATTGGCGGGTAAACGCACCACCACCCACTGGATTCACGCGCCGGCGTTTCGCAAGCGCTACCCGGATATTCAGCTGGAAGAAGACAAGCTGTTCGTCGTCGACGGCCAGATCTGGACCGGCGCCGGCATGAGCGCCGGGGTCGACCTGGCGCTGGCGATGGTGGAGAACGACCTGGGCAGCGACCTCGCCCGGCGCATCGCGCGCAAGCTGGTGATTGCCCAGCGCCGGGGCAGCGAACAGTCGCAGCTATCGGCGTTGCTGGAATTGGACCCCAAGTCCGACCGCATACAACTGGCCCTGGCCTACGCCCGCGAAAACCTGACCCACGACCTGTCGGTGGAAGCCCTGGCCGATGTCGCCCGGCTCAGCCCGCGTCAGTTCAGCAGGGTGTTTCGTGAAGAAACCGGGCAGACCCCGGCCAAGGCCATCGAGTCACTGCGAGTGGAAGCCGCGCGGGCGATGATGGAAACCAGCCGCCACCCGGTCGAAGTGGTGGCCCGCGAAACCGGCTTCGGCGACCGCGAGCGCATGCGCCAGGCGTTTCTGCGCGCCTTTGGGCAACCGCCCCAGGCCATGCAACAGGCTTTTTTTGGCGAACGCAGCGCTTAGTGCAACGACGCCCGCGTAATCAGGTAACTGGTCAATTGCGGATCATCGTCCAGCTCGAGGGTCTGCACCGGGCGTGGCAGGTTATCCAGCACGGTACGCCAGAACGCCTGGGACACTTCATCCTGATCATAGAAACGCACCAGCCAGTTGGCCGCGCCGCTGCATAGCACCTGGGTGGCGATCGCGCTGCCGATGCCCTTGCGGCGATAGCGCTTGAGGATGAACAGGTCGGCCAGTTCCAGGGCATCGATGCCCGGTAACTCACTGCCTTCGATCAGCAGGAAACCGGCGATATAGCCATCGACCAGCAGCAGGTTGGCGCTCCATTGCGGGTCTTGCCAGTAGCGGTTCAGGTGTTCGTCATGGATGTAGAAGCGGCCGTCCGCCTCCACATCTTCTTGCTCCCAGTCCGAAGACTCATAAGCGTAGTACTGGTACAGGTTGCGGATCAGCTCGGACGCTTCCGGGCCGGTCTGGATCAATTCGACGGTGGTTTCAGGCATGAGGCTCTCGGTGAAAAAACGCAGGGCGCCATTGTTCACAAAACCCTGCCCCAGTCCAATAGCGGCTTGAACCTTTCTACTTGCTGAACCGATTGCAAATAGGCGCGGCCTTGTCCGAACCCTCGAAACATTTCGAATAAACTTCGCCGGCTTGCCTCTTTTTTCTCAAGGACACGTACTTTGACCAACGTCTGTTCCGCCGGCCTGGATGTGGGCTTTGCCTCCCTGGATTACCTGCAGATTTTCATCCTGGGCGTGATCCAGGGCATTACCGAGCTGTTGCCGGTGTCGTCCACCGCCCATATGCGTGTGGTGCCCGCCCTGCTCGGCTGGCAGGACCCGGGCTCGGCGTTTTCGGCGGCGATGCAATTGGCGGCGCTGGCAGCGGTGGTCAGTTACTTCTGGCGCGATGTGCGCCAGGTGGTCACCGGCAGTATTGGCGCGGTACGCCAGGGTGATTACAACAATCAGTGGTTCAAGCTGGCGGTGGCGATTGTGCTGGCGACCATTCCGATCGGCATTGCCGGCCTGGCGTTGTCCTCGACCTTGAATGCGTGTAACTCACCGCTGCGCGGGCTGATGGTGATCGGCATTGCCTGCGTGGTGATGGCGGTGTTGCTGGCGGCGGCCGAACTGAGTGCGCGGCATACGCGCAAGGTGAGTGAAATGCGCCTGCGCGACGCGCTGATCGTCGGCATCGCACAGATTGGCGCCTTGATTCCTGGGGTCTCGCGCTCCGGTTCCACGCTGACCGCCGCGCTGTTCCTCAACTTCAAGCGTGAAGAAGCCGCGCGTTTCTCGTTCCTGCTGGGCCTGCCGGCTATCGCCCTCGCCGGTTTGAAGGAGCTGTGGGTGCTGCTGCACGCCGACATGCCGGCCCATGCCTGGCCGCACTTGCTGTTTGGCCTGGTGGTCGCCAGCGTCTCGGCGTTCTTCGCGATCTGGGGCCTGATGAAGTTCCTGGAGCGGTTCTCCACCTGGCCGTTCGTGATCTACCGCGCACTGCTGGGGATCTTCCTGATCGTGGCGGTCAGCACCGGGTTGTTGAGCTAAGCCTCAGGGGCGCAACGGCGCGGCATCGACCTTAACGATCGAAATCGCGCGCATCGTGCCGCTCCGGCAACTGCTCTTCGAGCGGCCCGGACACCCGGTTGACCCGCCGCCCGCGCTGCACCGCCGGCCGCGCGTCGATCGCATCGGCCCAACGCAGCACGTGCTTGTAATCCTGCACCGAGAGAAACTTTGCCGCGTCATACAAGCGGCCTTTGACCAGGCCACCGTACCAGGGCCAGATGGCGATATCGGCGATGGTGTATTCGTCACCGGCAATGTACTCGCTCACCGCCAGGCGCTGGTCGAGCACATCCAGCTGACGCTTGGTTTCCATGGCAAAGCGGTTGATCGGGTACTCCATCTTGCTCGGCGCATACGCGTAGAAATGCCCAAAACCACCCCCCAGGTACGGCGCGCTGCCCATCTGCCAGAACAGCCACGACAGGCACTCGGCACGGGCCGCGGGTTCAGTGGGGAAGAACGCGCCGAATTTCTCCGCCAGGTACTGCAGGATCGCGCCGGACTCAAACACGCGAATCGGCGTAGCACCGCTGCGGTCGAGCAAAGCAGGGATTTTCGAGTTCGGGTTCACCGCGACAAAGCCGCTGCCGAACTGGTCGCCGTCACCGATCTTGATCAGCCAGGCGTCGTATTCCGCACCGGTATGCCCGAGGGCCAACAGCTCTTCGAGCAGGATCGTGACTTTCTGCCCATTCGGCGTGGCCAGCGAGTACAACTGCAACGGGTGTTTGCCGACCGGCAGGGTCTTGTCGTGGGTCGCCCCGGCGATGGGGCGGTTGATACTGGCGAACGTGCCGCCACTTTCGGCGTCCCAGGTCCAGACCTTGGGGGGTACGTATTCGGTCATGCTCACGGCTCCTGATGTGCTTGCGGTCAACGAAGCGTTCCAGACTAAACCAAAGGCAGGTGGCGCGTCACACCAGCAGCGCCGCGCCCACCGTAATGGGCGGCGCACGGGCATTGCGCGTTCAAACATTGCACAGACCGAACGAGTGCCTTTTAATCTTCCAGGCACCGCAATTCACCCGGCATCAATGGAGGCTTTATGAGACTGATCGGAATGCTCGACTCACCCTACGTGCGTCGCGTGGCCATTTCCCTGGAACTGTACGGCGTGGATTTTATGCATGAGCCCTTGTCCGTGTTCAGCACCTACAGCGAATTTGCGCGGATCAACCCCGTGGTCAAGGCCCCGACCCTGGTGCTGGACGATGGCACCGTGTTGATGGACTCCAGCCTGATCCTGGATTACCTCGAAGCCCTGGCCCCGGCCGACAAAAAACTGCTGCCGCAGGCCCCTACGGCACGCGCCAAAGACCTGCAACTGCTCGGGCTGGCCCTGGCGGCCTGTGAGAAAAGCGTGCAGATCGTGTATGAACACAACCTGCGGCCGGCCGAGAAGCAGCATGCGCCGTGGCTTGAGCGCGTCAACGCGCAATTGCTGGCCGCGTATACGCTGCTGGACCAACACCTGAGCCAGACCGACAACGAAGCGCTGACCCAGGCCTCGCTGACGGCGGCGGTCGCCTGGTCCTTCAGCCAGTTCACCGTGGCCTCGGTCGTCAAGGCGGACGCGTTCCCCCATGTGCAACGCCACGCCGAGCGACTGGAGCAGCATCCAGCCTTCAAGCGCTGCCCGATCGTGTAACCCGCTCTACACCCAGCCGCCATCGACAATAAAGTTCTGCGCCGAACACATCGCCGACGCCTGCGAAGCGAGAAACAGCGCCATGTTGGCGATGTGTTCCGGCAATACGCTGCCAGGCAGGCACTGGCTGCGGCTGATCAGTTCCTTGGCAGCGTCGTCGACCCACATCATCAGTTGTTTTTCGGTCATCACCCAGCCCGGCACCAGCGTATTCACGCGGATACGGTCCGGGCCCAGTTCGCGCGCCAGCGCTCTCGTCATGCCGTGGGCGGCGGCCTTGCTGGCGGCGTACACCGGGTAGCCGGCGGAGGCCATCATCCAGCCAACGGAGCCCAGGTTGATGATCGAACCGCCGCCCGCCCGCTTCATCATCGGCACCACGGCCTTGGTGGCAAAAAAGGCGTGCTTGAGGTTGACGGCAATCAGCTTGTCGAAGGTCTCCGAGTCGACTTCCTCCAGGGTATGACGCACGTCGTTGGCGGCATTGTTCACCAGCACGGTGATCGGCCCCAGGGCGTATTCGAAGCGCGCAATCGCGGCCTTGTAGGCAATCTCGTCGGTGATGTCGCAATGCCCGAACTCGACGGTATGCCCCTGGGCACTCAACAACGCGGCCAGGCGCTCGCCCTGGCCTTGCGCGCGATCGACGAAAGCCACCTTGGCCCCCTGCCCGGCGAAGGCGCGCACCATGAATTCGCCGATCCCCGAAGCGCCTCCGGAAATCAACACGGTCTTGCCCTTAAGGTCGGGATAAACGGCCTGTTCAGTACTCATATCAAGGTTGCCTCGATCAATTAGTCTTATTTTATTTTACGAAATCGGCGTTTAAGGCTATAAATTTGCGGTCACACCGACAAAATATCGCACATTAGTAGAACTATTCCACTCAAAACAACAAAAGGAAGTTCGACCATGAAGCACCCTCGATACCTGCTGTCCGGCCTTGCCTTGTCCATGCTGATCGCCAGCGGTGGCGCGCAAGCGGCCGGTCTGTCCAGTGAACATAAACCGTTTGGGAAAACCAACGACGGCAGCGCCGTCGAGCAATACATATTGCGCAACAGCCATGGCATGCAAGCCACGGTGATCACCTATGGCGGCGTGTTGCAGGCGCTGAAAGTGCCGGACAAGCACGGCAAGGTCGAGGACGTGGTGCTCGGCTTCGACGACGTGCAGGGCTATCAGCGCGGCACGGCGTTTTTTGGCGCGACCATCGGCCGCTTCGGCAATCGCCTGGCTGGCGGTGCGTTTGAACTCGACGGCAAGCGCTATCAGGTGCCACTCAACGACGGTCCCAACTCTCTGCATGGCGGCGCCCAGGGCTTCGACAAGCGCGTGTGGCAAGCCAAGCCCGTCAAGGACAAGGATTCGGTCGGCGTGACCCTGACTTACCTGTCCAAGGACGGCGAGATGGGCTTTCCCGGCAAGCTGACCACCGAAGTCACGTATCGGCTCAACGACAACAACGAACTGCACATCGACTACAAGGCCACCACCGACAAACCGACGGTGCTCAACCTCACCAACCACAGCTATTTCAACCTCGCTGGCGCGGGCAACGGCGATATCCTCAAGCAGGTGGCGACGTTGCACGCCAGCCACTACACGCCAGTGAATGCGACCTTGATCCCCACCGGCGAACTGGCACCGGTCAAGGGCACGCCGATGGACTTTCTCCAGCCCACTGCCATCGGCCAGCACATCAAGGACGATCATCCGCAACTCAAATTCGCCGAGCCGAAACAGGGCGGGTTTGACTTCAACTGGGCGCTGGACACCCAAGGCGATCTCAAACAACTCGCCGCCGACGTGTACGACCCCGACTCCGGCCGCCGTTTGCAGCTCTACACCACCGAACCTGGGGTGCAGTTCTATACCAGCAACTTCCTCGATGGCTCGGTGAAGGGCAAGGCAGGCAAAACCTACAAGCACTGGAGCGGTTTCACGCTGGAGACCCAGCACTTTCCCGACGCGCCGAACCAACCGAAGTTTGCCTCGACACGCTTAGACCCAGGGCAGACCTACACCCAGCGCACCGTCTTCAAGTTCTCCGCCGATTGAGGCTGGCGGCCGGCTTGCCGGCGACCAAAACACGGTCGCAGGCAAGCCGGCGTCCGGATCTATTGTGATGCAAATAGTCCCCAAAACCGTGCTTGGCTGCTATTGTGCCGCGCTTTGAAAAGCCGCCGCCTACCAGCAAGGAAATGGACGTTGAACACTGACGAAAAAATGACCGGGGACCTGTTCGAGGTGGATAAGCGCCTGTCACTCAAACCCGTGGTGGACTTCAACACCTACCTGCGCAACGCGTTTGGCGACGGCCCATGCACCTGCGTGCGCTGTGCTGCCAGTGGCGGGGATGAAACCGGCTATGCGTTCCAGCACACCTTCAACCTCGACGCCAAACCCACCCACCGCCGCTTTGCCTCGACGGCCGGCAGCGATGTGTTGTTGATGCTGAAGAAGGCGTGGCTCTCGTACACCAAGGCGGAGTTGCCGCTCAGTGGCGTGCTGGCGCTGCCGGCGGTGAAGGAGTTTGTCGAGCCGCAGTTGCACAAGCGCCTGGCGCCGCTGTTTCTGGCCAGTGGGTTGGCAAAGGAGGTGGACGGCGAACTGCGCATCCAACCGCAGGCGATGGCCTGATCACCTCCCCTGAAAACCACCACCGTCCAATCTGCGGCTCAGGCGCCGGGGCTATAAATCGATGATCCGCGTGCCTGCAATCGTCTGGGCAAAGCCAACGCCGAACAGGCCTGCCGGGGTTGCAAAACCTACACGCCGCTCGCCGCCGAGTACGCGACGTGCGGCTTCCACGGCGGCCAACGGCGTGTAGCTATAGCCATTGACGGTCTCGATCACGGAGCGCGCAACGCTGCCGTCGGCAGCGGTCACTTCGGCCACGGCGCGGGCGCGGTGGGCATCGCGTTGTGCCTGGCTAGGGCCGTCGGGCAGTTGTGACAGGTCACCGTCAGGGAAGGCCTCGCCAGTGATATGCACGAACATGGCGATATTGGCGACGCCCGTGGAGTGCCACGCGGTGACCAGGTCGCCAAACGAAAGCGGCGCGCACAGGACCGGACCGTCGCCGAAATCCAGCTGTTGCGGTGGCGCGTCCGGGGTGGCAACCAGGTGACCATCGATGCGCGCCAGGACGCCGGCGCCGATGATCTCGCCGACACTCATGGCCGAACCACGCGACATGGCGCCGGGCACCTGCAGCGCGATTCTCAGCGCATGGGGTTGCTGCACGCGGCGGGCGACGTGCATCGCCAGACTGTCAGTGGGAACCACGTCCCAGCCCACGCCAGGCAGCAGCATCACGCCGGCCTCACGGGCGTCAACACCGAGTTGCTCGGCCAGCCGGTACACATTGATCTCGGCGGTGATGTCGAGGTAATCGGTACCGCTGGCGATACAGGCGCGCATCAATGGCTGGGCGGTGTGTACGAACGGCCCGGCGAAATTGAGCAGGACGTCGATGCCCGTGAGGCTGGCGGCGGCATGCTCATCCGCGCTGAACACACGGTAGGCAACGTCCAACTGTGCGGCGAGAGCTGCCAGGGCCGTTGCGTTGCGGCCCGCAATCACCAGGTCGAGCCCGAGTGCCTTGGCGTGCTCGGCCGCCATGCGCCCGGTGTAGCCGGTGGCGCCGTAGATCATCAACGTTTTCATAAGGTGTACTTCCAATCAGATGAGGTAACCGCCCGCGACTTCAATCGTCTGGGCATTGATCCAGCGGCCTTCCTCAGACAGCAGCATCGCAATCACGCGCGCCACGTCTTCCGGCTCGCCGACCCGACCCAGGGCAGTTTGCCCGGCCAGCAGTGCTTCGAATTCATCGTTCAAGCCACCGCCCAGTTCGGTGCGAATGGCGCCAGGGGACACCGCGTTGGCGCGGATACGCCGCGCGCCGAACTCCTTGGCCATGTAGCGGGTGAGCACATCCAGGCCGCCCTTGAACGCGGCATACGGTGCGACGCCGGCAGTGGCGACACGGGTGGTAGCGCTGGTGAGGTTGACGATGCCGGCATGCTCTTCCAGCAGCGGCAGCAAGGTTTGGGTGAGGAAGAACGGGCCCTTGAGATGCACATTGAACAGGCCGTCGAACTGCGCCTCGGTCACCGACTCAAGGGGGTTGAACAGACCGTAGCCAGCGTTGTTGACCAGCCCGCTCAAGCTGTTCACGCCCCACGTGGCGCTCAGGGCCAGTGTCACTGTGTCGCGAAAGGCCGCGAAAGCACTCACATCGGCGACGTCCAGTTGCAGCGCGAGCGCCTTACCGCCGACGGCTTCGATGCGCTGCACCACCGCCTGTGCCGCGTCGGTGTTACGGTTGTAAGTGAGGATCACGCCGTGGCCCTGGCGGGCACACCATTCGGCGGTACTGGCACCGATTCCACGGCTGCCTCCGGTAATCACGATGACGCTCATGGCCTGCTCCACTGTCGAAAAGTTAAGTGACCACAATAGCGATCGCCCTACCCTGGGACGCTGCCGTTCCTACTCCAATCCTGCCTGTTTCTGCTTTTCCCTTGCGCAAGGTTCATCAGTGGGATCAGCATGGCTCTCATGAATAATCAATTGATCGAACTGCGCGCCTTGGCCGCCAAGGCGGAAAACCGTCGCACCGAGACTGGCATCCCGCGCGTGGCGATGGTCCAGGGCGCGATTCCGGAGCATATGCTCGCGGCCGTGTACGACCCGATGATCAACCTGATCCTCCAGGGCAGTAAGTGCATGACCGTGGGCGACCGCACCTTGCATTACGACCCGGCGACGTATTTTGTGATGTCCATCGAGTTGCCCGCCGTGGGGGTGGTCAACCCGGCGAGTACCGGTGAGCCGTACCTGGCGGTCAGCCTGACCCTGGACCCGACGGTGCTCAGCACCTTGCTCAATGACCTGCCGGCGCCCAGCGGCCGCGGCGAGCAGGAAGCCGGGTTTTCCGTGGCGGCGGTGACGCCTTCATTGATGGACGCTTGGGTACGCATGCTGCGCCTGATGGGCGATCCGGTGGCGATTGCAGCCCTGGCGCCAGCCTACGAGCGGGAAATCCTCTACCACGTGCTGCAAGGCCCGCACGGTTGGATGCTGCGGGAAATCGCCGCGCCGGACACCGCCATGGCGCGGGTCAGCCAGGCGATCCAGTGGATCCGCCGCGACTTTGCCGAACCGATCCGGGTAGACGCGCTGGCTTCGCTGGCGGCGATGAGTGCTTCGGCGTTTCATCGGCACTTCAAGGCGGTGACCAACCTGAGCCCGTTGCAGTATCAGAAACGCGTGCGCCTGCTGCACGCGCGCACATTGATGGTGGCCAGTGCGAGCAGCGTGACCCAGGCCGCGTTCGAGGTGGGGTATGAAAGCCCGACCCAATTCAGCCGGGACTACGCACGGGTGTTCGGCTTGCCACCGGCACGCGATACGGCGCGGATTCTCAGCGCGACTAAAGGATAGAGCGGCTAAAACCGTCGTCTGACGGCCTCAGCACAGGCTCGGGTTTTGCATTGATCACAAGGAGTTTCGGATGACCACACCCAGCAAGAAGATGAGCCTGTTGGGCCTGACCACCCTGGTAGCGATTAACATGATGGGCTCGGGGATCATCATGTTGCCGGCCAGCATGGCGCAACTGGGTGCGATTTCGCTGCTGTCGTGGGTCGTCACCGCGCTCGGTTCAATGGCGATTGCCTACGGCTTCGCCCAATGCGGGATGTTCTGTACCCGCACCGGCGGGATGTCGGCGTATACCGAGGAGGCCCACGGCAAGTCGGGGTTTTTCCTGTGTTCGTTTCTGTATTTTCTGTCGCTGATCATCGCCAATGTGGCGATTGCAATTTCGGCGGTGGGCTATTTGTCATCGTTTATTCCGTGGCTGGGTAGCGGGCCGGTGCCGTTGTTGGTCGGCAGCCTGGCGCTGATCTGGCTGACCACCGTGGCCAACTTCGGCGGCCCGCGCATCACTGGGCGCATCGGTGTGGTGACGGTATGGGGCGTGATCATTCCAGTGGCGGGGCTCTGTGTGATCGGTTGGTTCTATTTCAAGCCCGAGGTGTTCACGGCCGCCTGGAACCCACACCAACTGCACCTGTGGGACGCCGTCAGTGCGAGTATTCCTCTGACCCTGTGGGCCTTTCTTGGCATGGAGTCGGCCGCCCAGGGCTACGATGCGGTGGAGAACCCCAACCGCACCGTGCCCCTGGCCTGCCTGCTCGGCACGCTTGGGGTGGCCGTGGTGTATGTGCTGTCGACCTCGGTGATCCAGGGCATCGTGCCCAATGCCGAACTGGCCGCGTCCTCGGCACCGTTTGCGCTGGTTTACGCGCAGATGTTCAACCCCGGGGTCGGCCAGCTGATCATGGCGCTGGCGGTGCTAGCCTGTATCGGTTCGTTGCTGGGCTGGCAATTCACCCTGGCGCAAACGGCCAAGATGTCGGCGGACCAGCGCCTGTTTCCGCGCTTTTTCAGCCGCGTCAGCGCCGCGAATGCGCCAGTGCTGGGGTTGCTGGCCTGTGCCACGCTGCAAAGCCTGATTGCCTTGTCGACCATCTCGCCCACTGCCAGCGCGCAGTTCAGCAAACTGGTGAACCTGGCGGTGGTGACTAACCTGTTGCCTTATGTGACCGCCCTCACCGGCTTGCTGGTGATGATGTATAAGGCGCACGCCAGCGCGACGGTGCAGGCGCGCAATACGCTGGTGGTGCTGGTGGCCGTGGGGTATTCGCTGTATGCGATTTATGCCTGCGGTGAAGACGCGGTGTTTGGCGCGATGCTGGTGCTGGCGTTCGGGTATCTGTTGTATGGCTTTCTGGCCAAGCGGTTTGTCGGGGAACAGGTCTATCCCCCTGACAGATGAAGATCAAAATGTGGGAGGGGGCTTGCCCCCGATAGCGATGGTTCAGTCAATGCATGTATCGACTGGCGCCGCAATCGGGGGCAAGACCCCTCCCACATTTTCTACCGAGTGCGTTTATTTACGCGCCGCCTCCCACTGTTTGAGCAGGTCGCCGTAGGCCACGGTTTCGCCTTTGGGTTTCTCGTTGGCCAGTTTCGGCTTCGGCGCGCCCGGCTGGTCGAACCAGTATTGGGCGTCGCGTTCCGGGTTCATTTTCGGCCCGCACACCGGTTGCACTTTGGAACGCTCCAGGCGCGCCATGATCGCGTCTTGCTCCTTGGCCAGATTGTCGAGCGCCTGTTGCGGGGTTTTCTCGCCACTGGCGGCCGCTGCGATGTTGCTCCACCACAGTTGCGCCAGGCGTGGATAGTCGGGCACGTTGGTGCCGGTCGGGGTCCACTCCACCCGGGCCGGGCTGCGGTAGAACTCCACCAGGCCACCGAGTTTCGGCGCCAGGTCGGTCATGGCTTGGGAGTTGATGTCGGACTCACGAATCGGCGTCAGGCCAACGATGGTTTTCTTCAGCGACACGGTTTTCGAGGTGACGAACTGCGCGTACAGCCAGGCCGCGAGTTTCTGCTTCTCAGGCGTCGATTTGAGGAAGGTCCAGGAACCCACGTCCTGATACCCCTTCTTCATGCCCTTTTCCCAATACGGCCCGACGGGCGATGGCGCCATGCGCCATTTCGGCGTGCCGTCGGCGTTTACCACAGGCAGGCCCGGTTTGGTCATGTCGGCGGTAAACGCGGTGTACCAGAAGATCTGCTGGGCGATATTGCCCTGGGACGGCACCGGGCCGGACTCGGAGAAGGTCATGCCCGCCGCTTCCGGTGGCGCATAGGCTTTCATCCAGTCCACGTATTTCTGCGTGGCAAACACGGCGGCCGGGCCGTTGGTGTCGCCGCCACGGGTCACGCTGGAGCCCACCGGGTGGCAGTCCTCCACGCGAATGCCCCACTCATCCACCGGCAAACCGTTGGGCAAACCCTTGTCGCCACCGCCGGCCATGGAGAACCAGGCATCGGTGAAGCGCCAGCCCAGGGACGGGTCTTTCTTGCCGTAGTCCATATGCCCATAGATGCGCTTGCCGTCGATTTCCTTGACGTCTTCGCTGAAGAATTTGGCGATGTCTTCGTAGGCCGACCAGTTCACCGGCACGCCGAGGTCATAGCCGTACTTCTCCTTGAACTTGGCTTTCAGCTCGGGACGTTCGAACCAGTCGGCGCGGAACCAGTACAGGTTGGCGAATTGCTGGTCGGGCAACTGGTAGATCTTGCCGTCCGGCGCGGTGGTGAAGGAGATCCCGATGAAGTCCTTGATGTCCAGGGTCGGCGAGGTGAAGTCCTTGCCTTCGTTGGCCATCAGGTCGGTGATGGATTCGGTCTTGCCGTAGCGAAAGTGCGTACCGATCAAGTCGGAATCGTTGACCCAACCGTCATAGATGTTCTTGTCGGACTGCATTTGGGTCTGCAGTTTCTCCACCACGTCGCCTTCCTGCAGCAGGTCGTGGGTCAGCTTGATGCCGGTGATTTCACTGAAGGCCTTGGCCAGTACCTTGGATTCGTACTCATGGGTGGTGAGGGTTTCCGACACCACGTTGATCTTCATCCCACGGAACGGTTCGGCGGCCTTGATAAACCACTTGAGTTCCTCGAGCTGCTGGTCGGCCGTGAGGGTCGACGGTTTGAACTCGCTGCCGATCCATTTTTTCGCCGCCTCTTCATACGCATCGGCCCAGGCCGTGGCGCTCAAACCACTGAGGGCCAGTACGGCGGCCAATGAAATGCTATGTCGCAGCTTATTGTTTTTATCGAACATAGAGACCTCCTGGTTGTTTATTCATACGGAGCGCTAGCCCCAACGCATCACAGACAACAGCCACACCACAGACAGCGCGGACGCCACCCAGATGCTCCAGTCGGTTACGCCGATCACCAGCAGGTGCAGGTAGGCGCTTCCGAGAAGACCGATAAACAAACGATCACCACGGGTGGTGCTGATCGGCAAAAAACCGCGCCGAGGGATACTCGGCGAGCGCAGTTCCCAGGTGGTCATGCCCGCCAGAATCAGGGCGATACCGCCAAAGAACAGCGCGGTCGGGGTGGTCCAGGCCATCCATTCCATCATCGACTCCTCAGACCCGGCCCAGGGCAAAGCCCTTGGCCACGTGGTTGCGCACAAACCAGATCACCAGCATGCCGGGCAGGATGGTCAATACCCCCGCCGCTGCCAGCACGCCCCAATCGATCCCCGACGCCGAGACGGTGCGGGTCATCACCGCCGCGATGGGCTTGGCGTTGACCGAGGTCAGCGTGCGCGCCAGCAGCAGTTCGACCCAGGAAAACATGAAGCAGAAAAACGCCGTCACGCCGATGCCGGAGCCAATCAACGGGATAAAAATCTTCACAAAGAACTTGGGAAAGGAGTAGCCGTCGATGTAGGCCGTTTCGTCGATTTCCTTGGGCACGCCAGACATGAAGCCTTCGAGAATCCACACCGCCAATGGCACGTTGAACAGGCAATGCGCCAAGGCCACCGCGATATGCGTGTCGAACAGGCCGATCGACGAATACAGCTGGAAAAACGGCAGCAGAAACACCGCCGGTGGCGCCATACGGTTGGTCAGCAGCCAGAAGAACAGGTGCTTGTCGCCCAGGAAGCGATAGCGCGAGAACGCATAGGCCGCCGGCAGCGCCACGCTCAGGGAGATCACGGTGTTCAGGCTCACGTAGTACAGCGAGTTCAGATAACCGGTGTACCAACTCGGGTCGGTGAAGATCACCTTGTAGTTGGCCAGGGTAAAATGCTGCGGAAACAGCGTGAGCCCGCCGAGGATTTCGGTGTTGCTTTTGAAGGACATGTTCAGCAGCCAGTAGATCGGCACCAGCAGGAACAGCATGTAGATCAGCAGCGGTATGAGTTTGCGCTTGCTCATGTTGGCGGCCTCAGCGGTTGGCGTCGGAATGGGTCATGGCGGTGTAGAACAGCCAGGACACCAACAGGATGATCAGGAAGTACACCAGGGAAAACGCTGCGGCCGGGCCCAGGTCGAATTGGCCGACAGCCATCTGGGTCAGCGTCTGACTGAGGAACGTGGTGGCGTTACCCGGCCCGCCGCCGGTCAGTACGAAGGGCTCGGTGTAGATCATGAAACTGTCCATGAAGCGCAGCATCACCGCGATCAGCAGCACGCTTTTCAGCTTCGGCAACTGGATGTGTCGGAAAACCGCCCACGCCGACGCCCGATCGATACGCGCTGCCTGGTAGTACACGTCCGGAATGGCGCGCAGCCCCGAGAAGCACAGCAGCGCCACCAGGGACGTCCAGTGCCAGACGTCCATCACCAGCACCGTGACCCAGGCGTCCATGGTGTTGGCCGCATAGTTGTAGCTGATGCCCATGGCATTGAGGGTGGAGCCGAGCAGGCCAATATCGGCGCGGCCGAAGATCTGCCAGATGGTGCCCACCACGTTCCACGGAATCAGCAGCGGAATGGCGAGGATGATCAGCACCAGCGATGACCAGCGCCCCTTGGTCGGCATGGTCAGGGCGATGGCGATGCCCAGCGGGATTTCGATCAGCAGCACGCACGCCGAGTAGATGAACTGGCGCAACAACGAGTCGTGCAGACGCGGGTCGAGCAACACCTGCTTGTACCAGTCGGCGCCGACGAAATAGCGACTGGACTGGTCGAAAATGTCCTGCACCGAGTAGTTGACTACCGTCATCATCGGGATCACCGCACTGAATGCCACCAGCAGGAACACCGGCAACACCAGCCACCAGGCCTTGTTGTTCTGCACCTTGTTCATGGCAGCACCTCCAGCAGGTAATCGTCGGCGTAGAGCATCAACCACTGCGTGGGGAAGCTGATGGAGGCGCGCCCCTCGGGCACCGGTTTGTCTTCGGCCAGGCGCACTTTCAGCGGTGCGCCGTCGAGGTTGAGGGTCAGGATCTTGTAGGTGCCGAGGTCCTCCACATAAACGACGTCGGCCTGGAGGGCGTCGGAATTTGGCTCATCCCACACGTGAATGAATTCCGGGCGGATGCCCACCTGCAAGGTCGTGTAGTGCGTATCGGTAATGCGTTGCTGCAACGCGGCGGACATGGGCAGATGGGTGCCGGCAAAGCGCACGCCGCCCGCCTCGGCCTGCACTTTGATCAGATTCATCCCCGGGCTGCCGATGAAATAGCCGACAAACGTATGGCTCGGCCGCTCGAACAACTCGCGTGGCGTGCCGAACTGCACGATCTGCCCGCCGTACATCACCGCGATCTTGTCGGCGAAGGTCGAGGCTTCCAGTTGATCGTGGGTCACGTAGACCATGGTGATATTGAACTGCTCGTGGATCTGCTTGAGCTTGCGCCGCAGTTTCCATTTGAGGTGCGGGTCGATCACCGTCAGCGGCTCATCGAACAGGATCGCCGAGACATCGTCGCGCACCAGACCACGGCCCATGGAAACTTTCTGTTTTTCGTCGGCGGTGAGGTTGCGCGCCTTTTTGCCCAGCAGGCTTTGCAGGTCGAGGACTTCGGCGATTTCCTGCACTTTGCTGTGAATTTTCGCCTCGGCCATGCCCTGGTTACGTAACGGGAAAGCCAGGTTGTCGAACACCGTCATGGTGTCGTACACCACCGGGAACTGGAACACCTGGGCGATGTTGCGTTTTTCCGGGGTCAGCTCGTTGACCACTTTATGGTCGAACAGCACCTGCCCTTCGGACGGGCTGAGCAGGCCGGAGATGATATTGAGCAGGGTCGACTTGCCACAGCCCGAAGGCCCGAGCAAGGCGTAGGCACCGCCCTGCTCCCACACATGGTTCATTTCCCGAATGGCGTAGTCTTCAGGACCAGTCGGCGTAGGGCTGTAGCTGTGCGCCAAGTTCTGCAAATGGATCTCGGCCATCAGGCAACCCTCGCTACACGGCGTCCGGGCGCCTGGACCAAACGGCCCTGGCTGTCGAACACAAACAGTTTATGGGTGGGGATGTACACGCGGATCGGCGCGTCGACGTCGTACTCATGCACCCCCGGCAAGTGCAGCACCAGCAGGAAATGCTCGCTGCGTACATGCAGGAAGGTTTCCGAGCCACTGATCTCGGCAACTTCCACGGTCACCGCCAGTTCGAGGTCGTCGTCGTTGCTGGGCACCAGGGCGATATGGCTGGGGCGCACACCAAAGCGGAACTCGCCCTCGCCGATGGGTCGCAGGTCGACGTTGAGCGGGAAATGAATGAAATTGGCGAAGCTCACTTCGTTGCCGCTGATGCGTCCCGGCATCAGGTTGATCGGCGGTTCGGAAAACAACTCGGCGGCCAATACGGTTTGCGGCTGGTGGTAGACCTCGGCCGCCTTGCCGCTCTGGATCACCCGGCCTTCGTGGAGGATGGTGGTGGTGCCGCCGAGCGCCAGCGCTTCGTTGGGCTCGGTGGTGGCGTAGATGGCAATGGTGTGGCGGGCCTTGAACAGCTCGCGCATTTCCTGACGCAGTTCTTCGCGCAGTTTGTAGTCCAGGTTCACCAACGGCTCATCGAACAGGATCAGTTCGGCATCCTTCACCAACGCGCGGGCCATCGCCGTGCGTTGCTGCTGGCCGCCGGACAGTTCCAGCGGGTGACGCTTGAGGAATTTCTCGATGCGCAGCATCTTCGCGGTTTCGAGCACCTTGCTCTGGATCAGCTCGTTGGACACACCGGCCTGGCGCAACGGCGAGGCGATGTTCTCGAACACGGTCATGGTCGGGTAGTTGATGAACTGTTGATACACCATCGACACGTTGCGCAGGCGCACCGGTTTATGCGTGACATCCACGCCGTTCATCAGGATGCGGCCGCTGTCGGGCTTGTCCAGGCCGGCCATCAGGCGCATCAGGCTGGTCTTGCCGGACAGGGTGCGACCGAGCAGCACGTTGAAAGAGCCGGCCTCGAAACGCAGGTTGGCATCGTCGATCCAGGTCTGGCCTTCGATGACGCGGGAGACATGTTCCAGGGTCAATGACATGACACGCCCTTTTTTATTATTGGAATGAATCTGGCCAGTCGTCAGAGCGAGTTTCATGCCAACTGCGGCAGGTGCTTGATCCACAAGCAAATGCCCTGAAAGAGATGTTCGGGAGTGAACAAAAATGAACAATGCTGACTGAACAACTGAACACTCGCCGGGTTGACAATGAACAGTTCTGAACAACACTGTTTTAACCCGATTTACTGAACACCGCCCCTCCGACATTGACTTGGTTACATCCGTTAGATTGTGCAAGACCCCAAAACAATAAAAAGAAGGTCTCCATGGCCGAACCGCTGACTCACGACACCCTCATCCAGGACTCCTGGCGCCGCTGCCGCGCGTTCGGCCTGGACCATCTGAGCCCACCCAGCTTTGACCAACTGCCCGCCGAGGGCATTAGCCAATTGCTGGAGAGCCAGCATTCCTTGGTGCAGACCACCCACCAGGAAGTATTGCCTTACTACGAGAACATCCTGAGCAACTCCAACTGTCTGATCATGCTGGCCGACAACCAGGGCCAGGTGTTGACGTCGTGGGGCACCCAACGCTTCATCGAACCCAAGTTGGCCCGTGGTTTCAGCGCCGGCGCCAGTTGGATGGAGCGCTCCAGTGGCACCAATGCCATCGGCACAGCGTTGGCCTGCGCCCAGGCGGTGCATATCGAACACGATGAGCACTTCCTCAAGGCCAACCGCTTCATGACCGGCTCGGCGGCGCCGATCTTCGACGCCCAGCGCGAAATCATCGCGGTGCTGGACGTGTCCAGCGACAGCTACCTGCCGCCCTCCCACACCCTGGGCATGGTCAAGATGATGAGCCAGACCGTGGAAAACCGGCTGATCCTCAACCTGTTTCGCGGCGAGCATTTCCAACTGACCTTCAACACCGGGCTGAACAACCTCGACAGTCAATGGGCGGGCCTGCTGATCTTTGATGAAAGCGGCCAGGTGTTGTCGGCCAATCGGCGCGCCGACAATTTGCTGGGCATCAGCCTGTCGCGGGTGATGATCGACCGTTTGTTCAAGGTGTCGATGCTGGAGTTACTGAATCAGCCGCAGGGTTTGCCGTTTTCCTTGCAGGCGGCAGGCCGCAATCGCTTCCAGTGTTTATTGAAGCGGCCCAAGCAGATGCCGGTACACGCGCGCGTTTTCAGCCAACCGGCGCCGCCTAAAGCCGCATCGATCAGCCTCAACACCCTGCATTTCGGCGATGTGCGCGTGGAAAAGGCCGTGCGCCAGGCCGAACGCCTGCTGGAAAAGGACATTCCGCTGCTGATCCACGGTGAAACCGGCGTGGGCAAAGAGGTGTTCGTCAAAGCCCTGCACCAGGCCAGTTCGCGCAGCCAACAGGCGTTTATCGCGGTGAACTGTGCGGCGATTCCCGCTGAACTGGTGGAATCGGAACTGTTCGGCTACGAAAAAGGCGCGTTTACCGGTGCAAATCAAAAAGGCAGCATCGGCCTGATCCGCAAGGCCGACAAGGGCACACTGTTTCTCGACGAGATCGGCGATATGCCACTGCCGACCCAGGCCCGCTTGCTGCGGGTCTTGCAGGAGCGCTGCGTGCAACCGGTGGGCAGCAGCGAACTGTTCCCGGTGGATTTGCGCATCATTTCCGCCACCAACCATGTACTCCGCGAGCAGGTGCAGGCCGGGCGCTTTCGCGAGGATTTGTACTACCGCATTGGCGGATTGACCCTGGAGCTGCCGCCACTGCGCGAGCGCACTGACAAGCAGGCGCTATTCCAACACCTGTGGCAGCAACACCGCGAACCGACCCAATGGGCCGGGCTGAGCGCCGAGGTGCTGGCGTTGTTCGAGCAGCACCCGTGGCCGGGCAATTTGCGCCAGGTCAGCAGTGTGTTGCAGGTGGCGTTGGCCATGGCCGAGGGGCAGGCGATCCGTCCGGAGCATCTGCCGGATGATTTCTTCGTGGATCTGAACGTGACGGCGCCGCTGCCCGCCAGCGCGTCTCTGGATGACAGCGTCGATCTGACGCTGCGCTTGAAAGCGGCGGGCGGGAATATTTCCCACCTTGCGCGGGAACTCGGAGTGAGCCGCAACACGCTGTACAAGCGCCTGCGCCAAGGCAATGACTGAACAAACGTGATTGAGACAGGGCCCCCTCGGACTTGAAACCGTCCCATCCACACGCGACACTTCTGCGCCCCATCACGAGGACATTGCCGATGACCGCAAGCGCCGCCACCGTTTCTGCACGGGAGGCTTATCAAGTGCTCAAGGATATGGCCCTGGAAACGCGGGTCATCAGCGCCTGCGCGGCAGTGGATGACACGGTGAGCGTGGAAATCGACGGCTGGCAGGTAGTGCTGCTGATCCAAGGCGCGGTGCTGGTGGGCTGCCAGCACTGCCGCTCACCCGACGGGCGGAATGGGTCATTGGACAGTTGGCAACGCTACGGCACCAATCCGGTGGCATTGATGAGTATGTGGGAGCAGGCGCAAGTCGAGCGCCTGTTGTCGGTGTCTCAACGCCAGCTCCACGACACGCCGGTGTAAATGCCCCGACCATCCCCAGGCGTGGAGCGGGCGGCGTCCAGGCCGTTATCGTTGTAACCGGGCGTGACTGTGTTGGCGTAGCGGCGGTTGGTCAGGTTGCGCAGGTCGACCCAGGCTTGCCAGTCCTGCTGCGGGGCGTCGTAGCCGAAGGTCGCGCCGAGTAAGGTATAGGCCGTCGCGTAGTAGGAATTGGCGTAGTCCACCGCCACACGCGAGGAGTGCTCGGTGTTGAGGCTGGTGTAGAAGCCGGTCGGATGGCTATAGCGCAGTTGCGCCTGGTAGTAGTGCTTGGGAATGCCCGGCAAGGTGTTGTCGCCAAAGCGCTCATCGTCGCGGTAGTGGAAGTCGCTGAAGGTGTAGGCCTGGCGCAGGGCGAGCTTACCGCTGCGGCCGCCGTCCCACAGCGGGCTGAGCAGGCTCAGTTCGACGCCTTGGTGAACCGTGGGGCTGGCGTTGGATTCGGCGACGATCGCATTGCTGGTAGGGGTCTGGGCCTGGGTTTCGACGGTGAGCAACTCGTGGCGCACTTCGGAGCGGTACAGCGCCAGGTCCCATTGGCCGAACCACGCATCACCCCGACCACCGACTTCCAGCGTGGTGGCGGTCTGGTTTTTCAAGCTCACGCCTTCGCGTTGCAGTCCGGTCGCCGGGCCGCTGCCTGGCCCGAAGTATTTGTTGGAGCCCCAGATCATCGACCAGGCATGCGGCGGTTCGACCGATCGGCTCAGGTTGCCGTACACCTGCAATTGTGGGGTGAAGTCATAGCGCAGGCCGATACGCGGCGCGTAGTCCCAGTCATGTTGACTGAGCGGCGCCTGGCCATCGGGATAGGTCACCTGGGTTTCGCGGCGGGTGTAGATCGCGGCCAGGCCGGTGGTCAGCCACAGGTCCGGGACCAGTTCCAGGTCGTTGCCGATGTGCAGCACGGTGTCGGAGCCCAGGTAGCTGTAGTCGCGGGTCTTGGTGCCAGGGGCGTAGCCTGCGGTATTGCCGACAGGAATGCGCACGTATTCCGACGCGCCGTTGTTCGGCATCGCCTGGGTGGTGCGCAAGCCGATCGTGGTTTTGCTGTCGTGGCCGAACAGCGTGTCCTGGCGAATGTAGTTCAGCGTGCCGCTGATATCGGTGTAGGCGACTTTCAGGCGATTGGTGCCTTCGCGCAGGTCCATCGGGTAGTCGTGATAGGCCAGGCCAACTTCGATCCGGGAATTGTCGTCGAGCTGCAACGTGGTCTTGTTGGCGAGCCAGGTGGAGCCCGGTTGCAGGCGTTTTGAGTCGCGGGCGGCGTTGAGGCTGTTGGCGGCACGCGGATCGTGGCTGATCTGGTAGCGCGTGAGCTTGCCCGGCGTATCGTTGGTGGTTTCGCGGTAGCGCACGTAGAAACGCGTCTCCAGCGCCGGGTTGAAGCGGTAGCCGAAGTTGGCCGCGACACCCTTGCCGGTGCCGGCGCTCTGCTGCTGATAGCCGTCGGATTCGGAATCGGTGAGGCTGATGTAGTAGTCGGCGTCGCCCAGTACCTGGCCCGAACTGATCTCGCGCTGGGCATAGCCACGGCTGCCCGCTTCATAGCGCACTTGCAACTTGGGCGCGTCGTAGCCGGTGTGGGTCACGTAATTGACCGCCCCACCCAGGGCCAGCGCGCCCTGGTCAAAACCGTTGGCGCCGCGCAGCACCTCGACGCGGCTTTGCCACAAGGGGTCCTTGAGTTCATAAGGCGTACCGCCGGGGCCTGTGAGCGGCAAGCCGTCGAGCATCTCGTACAACCCGGAAGCATGGGCGCCGGTGCTGCGATTCAGGCCCGAGCCACGAATCGAGAGCTTTACCCCTTCATTATTCGCCGCCTTGGCGTACACCCCGGCCTGGTACTTGAACACGTCCTCGTTGGTGCTCACCCGTCCCTGTTGCACGCTGCCCATGTCAATGTAATTGGTACCGCCGGGCACGCTCTTGAGCTGCGCCTGCGCCACTTCACCCGCGCTGGCTTCACGGGTGGTGACTTCGATCGGCGCCAATTGCAGGTCTTCGGCCTGCACAAGGGAGCTGAGGGTCAGGGCGGCAAAAAGCAGCGGAGGTTGGCGCAGCAGCATGGGGCGGGTCCTTGGAATGCGGGAGCGTGAAGGCCAGGCCAGGCACGCGAACTGTGATGGGAAGACAGGGATGCTCGCCAGGTCACGCTTTATTAACGAACCGGAGCCTTCCTACAACAGCATCGGACCCTGCCTGTTTTTAAACGCCATGGGATTGGGGAGTCGCGACCAGCCGAAAGGAAATAAGCACTCCAATCATTGCAAAAGAAGCCCTGGCGGCTCCCTAGTCAGCGGCGGGCTCCAACGCCCGCATGAAATCATCCGCCTCCGAGCCCGCCGGGAACCGGAAGCCGTACATTTCATCGGTGGCCAGAATCGCGCTGAGGGCGTCGCGAAACTGGGCTTCGGTCGGCGACTCCTGCAGCAGTTTGTGCGCCTGTAACAACAGGTCGGCAGAGACACCTTGAACACTTGCGGCGTCAATCACCGCAAACAGGATAAATCGCAGACGAATTTCGCGATCCGTGGGCCAAACCGTTTTTCGCTTACCCAAGGTAGGGCCTCATATTTAAGAAAAGTCCGAGGCTATTGCCGACGGGTGGGCGTTTCAAGCAGTGCAGTGCAGTGCAAGATAGGGCACTTCCTACAGAGGAAACGGAAACTCCGCACTCAACCGCCCTGTCGACGCTGCCGAGTGGCTTGCCAGCACATCAGCGAGCCGGCCGTCACCAGCACGGCGCCCTGCCAGAATTGCGCGGTGAGGTGAGCCCCCAACCACAGCGCGGCGAATGCCGAGGCCAACACCGGCCCCAGTGTGGAGATCAACGCCGCGCCACCCAACGGGCCGAAGCGTTCACTGACACTGCGGATCAATCCAGCGGCAGTGCTCCACAGGAGAATCGCCACCAAACCGCATGCTGTGGCGGCACGCTCGCTGTTGATCTGCATGGTTACCCCTGACACCCGAAGAAATTTGGCGGTGATGCTACCAGCGATCCACGCGGGCCTGGGGGTTCAAACCGGGCAACGTCAACGCTCACTGCACCGGCAGGAAATTCATCAGCAACAGGCTTTGCGCATAATTGACGCCCATACGTCGGTAGCGCTCATCGAGCATCTGGGTCAGCAGGTCGAGACGCGCGACGATCTTGCCGAACTCGACGGCGAAACTGAGGTTACTGCCCTCTTCCGAGATCTCGTTGGAAAACAGCAGCAGCACGCCGTTGGCGTCCTGACGCTGGCTGAGCAGCCAGGTGGCCTTTTCGATATTGCGCGCAGCGTTGCTGACGAATTGCGGGTCGATCGAGTCAGAGATATAGAACTGGGTGCGCCCGCCATGCGCGGTCACCAGCATGCTGCCAATCGCATAGATAAACGCCCCGACCCGATCGCCACGAAACTCTGGGCTCAAGGAATAGCTCAGGGCCGCCAGATCACGTCGGTCCCCCAGGGCAGGCAGCGGTTGGCGGTTCTCGATGGCCTGACGGATTTCCCGCGAAGCACTCACTGCGTCCGGATAACCCGACTGCCGCCACTGGTTGGGGTTACGCAGGTACAGCTTATTCATCAGCAGATACAGGCTTTGCAGGTTATCGCGCATGCCCAGGGTGGCCATGCGATCGACACTGGTCTGGAAGAACTCATCAGGTTTGCCATCGCTGAACTGCCTGGCGATATCCCGCCCCTGTTGCTGGCTGCAAGCGGTGGTGCAGAGCATGAACACGACAACCAGCCAAAGCGGGCGGCTCATCCATCGGGGGATAAAAGGCGGGAACGTATGCTTCATCTGCACCAGGTCTAGTTCTTATGTCCACACGCAGTATGGGTGTGGCTGGGACAGAGATAGATCCGAAAAATCCGAAAAAGTGCGGGATTAGGCAACAGAAAGCCCTGAATTTCATGAGAAGTGCCCAGCGCATGTTAGTGCGTATCGCGACCCGCAGGATTACCCAATCAAAACCTGATACCGAGCGGTTTATTCATAACTACAAAAGACAGGCCTTTAAATATTTAAGCCCCTGCAAACCCCGCAAATTTAAATACCGTTTCCTGCAAGGCACCTGCTGTCCCGGTTCAAACGGGAAACGAGGGCGCTGAACGCCGGCTCGACGACCGAAGTGACACCGAAACCACTCAAATCAATAGAAACGAGATTGAATACAATTAACAAAAACATAAAATTGATGAGCATGCTGCCTGCCAGATCGTTACACCCCTGACGTATCGGCTCTAAACTGAGAAAGATACTCAGCTATTCCGAACGAGGTGCTCGATCATGGCGTTCTGTTTTGGTCTATTCTCGCCGCATCACCGTTACAAAAATTACGTTTTGATCGATAACAGCGGTTGCTGTATAGGATTCAAGACGTGCGCTCGACATCCTGGCGGAAAATGGGTTGAAACTGAAGAGATAAGCCTAGCCTGGCTAAACAAACCATTTATCAACAGGTGCCCACCTCCCCCTTCAAGCCCCCATCCAAAGGCATAGAACAAAAGACATTCGCACTCAAAAGCAGACTGCTTTTGTTTCACCATGCCTCTTTGCATACATACTTATAAACACGCAGCTCACTCACATCAATATCACAATATTTTCACACTTCACACGGTTCAAAACCAATCAACTTCCTTAAGCATGGGAAGCACTCTCAATTATTTTAATTGCATTGCTTTCACATCAACTATCAAACAACGGTACCGATAGTATTAACTCAATTTACAGCTGCTTAAGGAAATCAACATGACATCTGCAATCAACGGCTCAACTCAAGCCAATTTACCTCAAGCGATAGTCACTCCGCGCCAAGCGCCCCCCGCTCCGATGGTAGACAGTGATGGCGATACTGACGGTAGCAGACCAGGCGAAGTGGAACAGACCAAGGCGACCTCAGGGTCGGTCGGTACACGAATCAACACAACCGCGTAACAATCCGCAGGTTTAGGCTCCAAAAACGGGGGCCTAAACCTCGTAGTGCAGACCCAGACATAGAGCGCTTTATACAAATAAAACGGCCAGCTTCAGCAGGGCTGAAACTGGCCGTCATAGCATTGTGTCCTTCGGGCTTGGCCGATAGTCGTCCGATTAGAAAATCGAGATTGGGTAATCCACGATCAAACGGGTTTCGTTGTAATCCCCTTCCGCCTGATCGGCGTTACCGCGGTGCCAGGCTTGACGCACTCGCATCGACAAGTCTTTGACTGGGCCGGTCTGCACCACGTACTTGGCTTCAAAGTTGGTTTCGTGGTGCTTACCGTCAGCGCCATAACCATAGGCTTGGTAGGCACTGCCGACCGGCATGTGCGTGCCGTCGATATTGTCACCGTTCAAGTAGCGCGTCATAAAGCTCAGCCCCGGCACGCCGTAAGCCGCCATGTTCAGGTCGTAACGGGCCTGCCAGGACCTTTCGCCTGGGCCGTTAAAGTCAGAGTATTGAACCGAGTTGGCCAGGAAGATGGAGTCGGCCAAATCACCCGACTTGTTATTACCCACGGCCACATAGTCAAACGGGGTATCGCCGTGAACTTTTTGGAACGCCAGTGTGACAGTGTGAGCACTCAAGAAAGAGTACGCCGCGGCCAACGACCAAGTGGTGTTGTCGATGGTACCGGCTTTGGACTGGCCGGAATCGAGGGTGCGGTAGATATTGAAGTCCAGGTTGAGTGACTGATCGGCAGTGAACGGGATAGTGTAGTTGGCATTACCGTAGTATTGATGCCAGACGTCTTTGAGGTCCGACGCAAACACGCTCATGGACAGGTTATCGGTCAGCGTGTATTTACCGCCGAGGTAGTCAATGCTCTTGGCCGGCACGTTTGCATAACCGGCATACAGTTCATGGCTATTGTTGGTCGTGGTCGGACCGTTACTACTGGTGAAGTGTCCGGCGTCGAGGTTCAATCCTTCAATTTCGCTGCTCAACAAGTTGAAGCCAGTCGCTGTTTGAGGCGTGGCGCGAGTACCCGCCGTGGCCAGGACGGGGTTGTTGGGCTGCAAGTTGCCATAATGCAGTTCAGTCTTGGAAACGCGGGCCTTGATCGACGCACCTGCGCTGCTGAAATCATTCTCCGGCCGGCCGTTGCTGTCGACCGGCAAGTTGCCAGAGCCTGCATTGCCTTTGCCACCATCCAGCTTCACGCCCCAGTATCCGTAAGCATCCACACCAAAGCCGACGGTGCCTTGGGTGAAGCCGGAGGTGAAGTTGCCTTGCATCACCTGCAACCAGTCCTGTTTGTCGCCCGCCGAATTCTTACCGTCACGATCAAAATAAAAGTTGCGAAGTAGGAGGTTCAAACTACTGCCATCAACAAACCCCTTAGCCGTCGCTTGGTCATCCACGCCGGCGGCTGAGGCTAGTTGACTCACACCCAGCGAGACCGTCAGCGCCACCAAATTCCACTTAAAAGACATTGTTCGTTCCCCTGTTTTTAATAGAGCTGCCTCGTCTCTCGGTGCACAGTCAGCAGGGTGCCCCCTGAAGTCAGGCCGTCAAAGCGAACAGTTATAAGTCGATGGCAGATGAGAAAAATTCTAAGTCGCAACGCATTGACTGCGCAGCGCGAGGCACCGTTTTATAACGGTTTAGTTTTTGTACAGGGCAGCCCCTAAGGGGGAGAACTTATAACACCTCCCCGCCGAAAGAATGATCTCGTTTCCCGTGAAAGTAATTTTCCATTTCTGTAACAATTCAGGCTTATACAAGAAAGGCGAACGCGTGAAATGAGTTAGACATCCATGTTTCTCATATATCTAAAGTCCACAACATAATGCGTTCAAAGCAATGCAACCCATTGATTTCTTTAAATTCCCCATCAAGCTCAAGCGCTATAGCGGCAAGGGTGAAGTCATGTCTGAGGAAATAAAACCGATCCAGGCAACCCCAGTCGTACTCGATGAAAACGGCATACTCTGGCACCCGGACCTGCCATCACTCAAAAAATGAAGACGAAGAAGTGAGTGCCGAAATCTATACGCGGCAGCCGATCGCGTCGGATTCACGTCTAACTAAGCAACGTTGTGCTAGCGTACCTGGAGGATGAATTACATGATGGTCTTAGACGCACGCATCGAGGTCGATACGACTATAAGCCTCGAGGCAGGACATCACATCGCTATAGAGCCTGCCTGCAAGTATCGCAGCGGCGTGGGGGTACGGAACCTGATGACACACACTGTCCCATTGCACCCTCTTGATATGGATCGTGATCAACCACTCATAAAGGTCGCTCTGTGAATACTGAGCTACCTCATTCAGGTTCGCCGCTGCTTAAGGGTTTGTGCGAGGAAGAGGTGCAGCGACGTCTGACGCAGGACGGGCCGAACGAACTCCCCGCGTCCCGCCGACGCAGCGCCCTGCGCCTGATATGCGACGTGGCCTTCGAGCCGATGTTCCTCCTGCTGGTCGCGTGCGGCGCTTTGTATATGGTGTTGGGCGATGTCCAGGAAGCCCTCATGTTGCTGGGCTTCGTCTTCGTTGTGATGAGCATCAGCTTTATCCAACAGCGGCGCAGTGAACGCTCCTTGAATGCGTTGCGGGACCTCTCCAGCCCCAGGGCTCAAGTGCTAAGGGGAGGTAAGGAGTGCAGCGTTCCCGCGCGGGACTTGGTCGTTGGCGATGTTGTAATGCTGGCTGAAGGCGATCGCGTACCCGCTGACCTGCTACTGACAACTTGCGCCAACCTATCAATTGATGAGTCCTTGCTGACCGGAGAATCCGTGCCCGTCAGCAAACTGGTCGCCCCGCAGTCTCATACACTCGGTGATCCAGCGCCGCCACCAATAGATGTGGCGCTTGCACAGGCGTTTTCAGGCACATTGGTCACATGCGGTACCGCCCAGGGACGTGTCACAGCCACAGGCGAGCGCAGTGCGCTGGGCCGGATTGGCCAGTCACTGGCAAACATTGAGGTGGAACCCACCCCGACGCAACAGGAAACGCGTCGTGTGGTCAAGCGGGTCGCTCTCATGGGCCTGGTGCTGGCGGCGGCGCTCGCTATCGCTTTCGGGCTGCTGCGCGGTGACTGGCTGCATGGGATGCTTGCTGGCCTGACGCTGGCGATGGCGATTCTACCGGAAGAGTTACCGGTTGTACTGACGCTCTTTCTAGGCCTCGGCGCCTGGCGACTCGCCCGTGAGAAAGTGTTAGCGCGCAGCATTCCTGCTGTCGAACTGCTCGGTGCTACCACCGTCTTATGCGTCGACAAAACAGGTACGCTGACGGCTAACAGAATGACGGTCAGGCGCCTTTGGTCCGAGGAGGCCGTGTATGAAGTCGCTGGGGACGGTACTCACGTCGGCACGCCTTTGCAGGAGGCACTCCACGGCGTGCTTGAGTACGCGGTTCTCGCTAGCCACCGCCATGCTTTCGATCCGATGGAGTCGGCCATCGGCGAGACCGGGCAGAGCCTGTTGGCGCTCACCGAGCACCTTCACGCTGACTGGACCCTGATCGAAGACTATCCCTTGTCGCCCCAGATGCTCGCAATGTCGCGGGTCTGGCAATCGCCGAATCAACGAGAGCGACTCATTGCCGCAAAGGGTGCGCCCGAGGCAATCGTCGATTTGTGCCATCTGGATCCCGCCCGCAGCGCGCTCATTGCGGCTCAGGTCCTGGCAATGGCAGCAGACGGGCTTCGCGTTCTTGGCGTCGCACAAGCGACCTTCGCCGCCGAGGTGCTACCCGGTTTACAGCACGACTTCGACTTCAGGTTTCTAGGGTTGGTCGGGCTCGAAGATCCGATTCGCCCAGATGTGCCGCAGGCTATTGCCGAGTGCCGGGCCGCAGGCATCCGCGTGGTGATGATGACTGGCGACCACCCGGCCACAGCGATTTCGGTCGCCAGGCAGGCCGGTCTGGGCACCGATGCCCCTGTGATCACTGGAACCGAACTGTCCTCCCTGAACGATTCGGAGCTGGACAAACGGCTTGGCACGACGCAGATCTTCTGCCGCGTTCAGCCAGACCAGAAACTGCGCCTGGTACGCGCTTTCCGTGCGCATGGCGATGTAGTTGCCATGACCGGCGACGGCGTCAACGACGCACCTGCACTGAAGGCAGCCGATATTGGCGTTGCGATGGGTGCGCGTGGCACCGAGGTAGCACGCGAAGCCGCCGCACTGGTTTTACTCAATGATGATTTCGAGTCGTTGCTGACCGCAGTGCGCTATGGCCGCCGCATCTTCGCCAACTTGCGCAAAGCGATCGTATTTGTGGTGGCCGTACACGTGCCGATTGTCGGCCTATCCATGCTTCCAGTGCTTTTCGGCTGGCCGATGGTGCTGATGCCGGCGCACATTCTATTCTTGCAACTGATCATCGACCCTGCCTGCTCGGTCGTGTTCGAGGCCGAACCGCTTGAGCCAGATGCGATGAAGGCGCCTCCACGTCGACAGGACCAACGGTTATTCGACAGCGCGGTGATGACGCGTGGTATCTGCCAGGGCATTGGCTTACTGATACTGCTTCTAGCGACGTATGCGGGTATCAGGTTCTTTGCGCCGGTAGCGTCTGACCGAGATGAGCTTGCCAGAACACTAACCTTCGTCGTACTGGCGCTGGCCAACCTCGCCCTGATCCATACAAATAAGTCATGGCGCCGCACGCGCTGGATGGGGCATGGCGCGTTTGGTGCCCAACTGAGCTGGATCGCTTTCGCAACGTTGGCCATGTTGGCGCTAGCGCTCTTTTTTCCGCCTGTTACCCAGCTGTTCTCCTTCGTGACACCCGCGCCAGTATTGATACTCTTCGCGTTTGGCATCGTCGCCCTTAGCTTGATGTGGTTCGAGGTGGTGAAATGGGTAATAAACATGAGGAGCGAGCATAGTGGCTGAACTATGCTCGTTGGCGCTGACCGAAAACCTTTGGTACTAATTCTTGAGTTCGCCAGAGGCCGCACATCAGGCAGTCGTTGATCTGGGCATTAATGTCGGTACCGTCTGCGAGGATCTTAAAAGTCGGTTTCAAAATGAATCGTATCCGTCCGGTCAAGTTATCTAGCGCACTTTGCAAAACCAAGACATGGTGTTCGCTTAAGTGGTAGCCAGCCAATCAGATGAGAAATCGATGTATGCATGGGGCTGAAACGATAGCCTCCAGTCTCGCGCCACGATCTGGCGCATTCGAAAACGTGGCGCGGATTAGACGAAATCGCGACCTATAACGCTATAGGCCGCCACGGACACTCAAGGAATCAGTCATCCCGATCATCACGATCTCGGCCGTGATTACGATCATACCCGCGATCATCGTATCGGCGATCGTACCCACGGCCTCGACCTTGATCATTGTCGTAGCCCTGGTCGTATCTCCGCCCATGATCATCCCCTCTGTAACGATCATGCCCATACCTTCCTCCGTCGTCCCAGATAGGCACGCAACCACTAAGCAGAATAAGACCAGAAATGGCCAAAAGTGTTACTGCTGCGCGCTTCATCTTGAACGTCCTAATTGCTTGTGGGGGTTAATTTTTTGACTGCAAATTAGCCCAATGATTCAGCGGTGCCCCCGAATAAACATCAGCCCTTCGCCGACCTAACCAGCTACAAACACCGTGCCCAACAGCGCAAGTGGCTGAAGAACCGTAACTGGGTATTCGGCCTCTGGTGGGCAGCATGTTTGGCCGCATGAAGTTGGATATGGGCAACCCAACGATCGTCGACCAGAACCCGCTGCAGGCGCGACCGGCTTGGACGCCTGATTTTTCCAGAGTGAACTGAAATGCGCCCCCGAAACACAGAGAACAGGGACTTACCGCCGGGAATGGCACGATGCAAACGTCCGCGCAAGAACGGTAAGCCGACTCGTTAATAGCCTCAAGCCAAGACCTTGATCATCAACCTGCCGCAGCGACAGTAGAGCTATCCGCCAATAGAAAACTATAAACAAACTAGCAAATGCTCACGAAATCATCACAAACTTTTCACCACTCACTTGAAAACCAAAGCAACAAAAAACTTAAGCTCAAGAAACTCTCTCAGTTATTTTTATTCATGGGACTTTTAATTAGACCGCTTAACACATTGAAATAACATGCCGATAGTATTAACTCAAACCACCGTTTCTTAAGGGGATTCACATGACATCGGCAATCACTGGTTCGACACAGATCATCCAACCTCAACACGCAGCTATCAAACCCCAAGTCCGGCCAGCCGTGTCGGCAGACAGCGACGGCGATCATGACGGTAGCACTGCAAGCAAAGTCGAACAGCCCAAAGCAACCTCAGGATCGATAGGTACACGAGTCAACACGACCGCGTAACTGTCAGAAGACCTAGGAGGAGCAACAAACCCCCTCTGCGTCTTTGAAGGTTTTCCATTTGGCCCGTGCGCGGGCCCTTTTTTTGGTTCTTCACGGATTACCGGGAAAGACGCTCTTGATCTTCATGAAAAAGAATTCGCTATCCCGGTAACCATACGCCATACGTTTGATCACCTTTATTCGATTGTTTATTCCTTCCAACTGACCAGCGTGCATTGGCCAGCGAACCCGACTGACGATGCCTCGCCAGTAACCCTTTAGTCTTTTGGCAAACTGCATCAGGGCAGGTATCTCGCTTTCATGGGCGTGACGCTAGGAGTAGCGTAACCGCAGTCCATCGCAGTCCCATAATTAGATTCTTTTTTTGACTATTTGTTGTAACAAGCAAACCAAAATAAAATGTAGGAAAATCGCTATTTTACCCCCTGAAATCTAATCGTTCTGACATAAGCTTGGCACGCCCTCAGCACGATCAGTCCTTGGTCCCCGTCACTGGTGATGGCGTTAATTCGTTGAGCATGCGCCGGGGCAAGTTGGGTTCGCGCGGCGCCATAAACCCCGCCGACGGCGCCGGGCACGACAGGTGCAGGTCACGGCTCAGTGCCTGGGCGTAACCGTCTTGGCTCAGGCTGGTACGCACGATCCGGGTGCAGACCCGCAATGGTGATCTCGCTACCTGATGCATCCTGAAGACGGTCTGCCAGGTCAGCCGAGGCCTTTCGGTGACCGCCTGCCAACTGCCACAGGTGCCCTACCGTCGTCTTAGCTGCGGCAGCCAATGACTGGCGCCGTTCGTTTGAAGCGCTGGCGAGCCCATCGCGCAGATGGTCATTCATGGATCTCTTCTTAAATACAGGTTAAATTTAGCTTGAAGCTACTATTTCAGCAAAAACTGTTTAGCCTTGAGCACATTTAGCATTGAGCTAAACACTGGCATTCTTGCCTGTATGGATATTTATGAGATTCGCAAGCAGCAACTAGTCAGCCTCATAGGCGCCCAGCGAAAAGGCGCTTGCGCTGAGCGCTGGGGGATGGCTCCTGCGCACCTGAGTCAGATACTGTCTGACAAGACTGCAAAGAATTTGGGCGATGACGTTGCGCGTCGAATTGAAGTAATTGAGGGCTTGCCTAGAGGCTGGTTTGATTCAATCTCGGCGGATGAAGCCATCAATTTAGTTGGCGGGGATTCTGATAGCGCCGGAGTGGGTGACGCGTCAGGGCAGACCACCGCAGACCAAGTCAGGCTGATGCTTGCCAACGTTAAAGGGTTGTCGAGTACTGCCAGAGATAGGATTATTGCGGCGGCCGATGAGTCGAGTAACGTCGTCACAGTCGACTTCTCCCGCCCCGACCCGGTCGGCGATGAGGTGTGGATCGCACACTACGATGTCCGTGGCGCAATGGGTGCCGGTGAGGTACACCATGGCTATCCCGAGATACTCCAGGGCATCCGGGTAAGCCCTAAGCACCTACGCGAGATGGGCATCGAGTTCAAAGAGCACTTTCACCTGAAAATGGTGACAGGCTGGGGCCAGTCGATGGCGCCGACGATCAAGAACCGTGATCCGCTGCTGGTTGATATTACGATCAGGGAGTTCACGGGTGAAGGAACTTATGTGCTCACCTGGCAGGGCCACCTGCACATCAAACGACTGCACATCCTCGATGAAGACCATTTCGAGATGATTTCTGATAACGAGAGGCATGGTGTCCGAAAGATCAGAAGGGACGATACCTACATTCAGGCGCGAGTGCTATATGTGTGGAATGGACAGCCGCTTTAGCGCCATGCCCCTCACCAAGGCAAACCAGCAAATGTACCGAGAGCCAAAAAAATGAAAGCCATGGTTGAACCTGAAGCAATTAAAATAACTCGGCTATTCACCACTCCTGTCGCAAGCATAATTCATCCGTTAGCACACAGCCTCAATCCTCAGCTCCTGGAAATTATCCGTGAGCGGATGGAGAAAGATCCAGGATCTCGCCATAGCAACCAGGGTGGATGGCAGTCAACTGGCGACTTCAATGAGTGGGGCGGTATTCAGGGGCGGGAATTACACGATTTTGCCAGCAAAGCTGCCTCAGAATTAACCGCTGTGCATTCCCAGGAGTTCGGCTTAAGCGAAGCGCAGTTTCCATGGACTAGTAACAGTTGGGCGAATGTCAATCTCGCAGGTCAGAGCAACTCCGTGCACGGCCATGCGGGCGCATTCTGGTCTGCAGTTTATTGGGTAGACGATGGTGGGCGTCATGAAGACCCAAGCATAGGTGGTGACTTGAGTTTTATTGACCCTCGCGGCTTGATGCCTTCGGTATACAATCCGAGTCTGCGCATGAAGGTAGAGGGATGCGTGAGTGCTGGTTGCAACGCCAGCTTTGCCGCAACTAGCGGCATGCTGCTTCTATTTCCCTCTTGGTTGATGCATTCAGTAGAGTTGTTCAGCGGGCATCGCCCACGTGTTTCTATCGCGTTCAATTTCGGCTTGTAATTCTGGGTAAGTGAAACTGAATATATTCAAAGTTGTGAATTAGTCACCGCTTACTCCTGGAAGGCTAAGGACTCTAAAGCCCGCCGATCACGGGCTAATGAGATGGTCACCCCCAACACCCTGTGAGGGCTACGCTTTCACGGGGTGTTTTGTTTTCGGAGGCCATCATCATGAGCGAGTCAGCGCTGATCGGTATCGATCTCGGCAAACACACTTTCCACCTGCACGGCCAGGATAAGTCGCGAGGTCTTTCGCAGAAAATGCTCACGGGCGCAGATGATGCGGCTTTTCGGCAATGTGCCGAGCTGTGTCGTGGTGATGGAGGCCTGCGCAGGGTCGCATTTTGTCGCTCGCCAACTGATGGCGATGGGGCATACGGCCAAGCTGGTCTCTCCGCAGTTTGTTCGCCCCTTCGTCAAGGACAACAAAAACGACTTTGTCGACGTTAAGGCGATTTGCGAAGCCGATTCTCGTCCATCCATACGCTTCGTTACGCCTAAAACCGAATCTCAGCAAACCCTGTCTGTGCTGCATCGGATGCGCGAATCGTTGGTGCGTGAGCGCACCAAAACGGCTAATCAGATGCACGGTTTCCTGCTGGAGTTTGGCATCAGCCTGCCCAAGGGATTGGCCATCATGAAGCGTTTGGCGAGCGTCTTGGCCGAGCATGAATTACCCGTTCGTCTGACGGTATTGTTACAACGCCTACACGATCACTTCGTCTATCTGGATGAGCAAATCAAGGTCTTGGATAAAGAACTGGCGGGCCAACTGGCCGACGATGACCTGGGTAGTCGTTTGCTGAGCATGCCGTGTTTCGGCCCGATCACCGCCAGCCTGCTGGCTGTGGAGATGGGCGATGGCAAGCAGTACCGATGCAGTCGGGACTTTGCTGCCTCCTTTGGCTTGGTGCCCAGGCAGTACAGCATGGGCGGCAAGGCCAATTTGCTGGGGATCAGCAAGCGGGGTGACAAGCACCTGCGACAACTGTTGGTGCAGTGTTCCAGGGTCTATATGCAGAGGCTGGATCACCCTTCAGGTTTTGCGATAGCTGAACAACAGATGATGTGAACGGCACACCGGCCTGGCGAAAATCCTGACACAAAAATCGGCTTCAGAAGCCGACATTTTTTTAAGGATCGTCAGGCGCGACGCTCATCGTGGGGCTGGGGCATGCCCCAACAGACGCCGGATAGATTTAAGCAAGCCAACCACACCACCCGTTAATCAGTATTGCAAAAATGGGGGTGACCATAGATTTCTATGCTTGTCAGAAAGGTGCCAGTTCCTCTTCAGGTTCAAATTCTACCCTGCCCGCTAACTCGACCTCCTGTTGCTCCCACCTCTCCGTCACGCTGCCGTCATCGTTGACAAGCGCATCACGGAGACGGTCTACAGGCGCGCTGGCGAGATCGTGAAGCCGACTCGTTGATCTCGAATCTGGCGGAGTTGCGGAAACCGCCTGAAATGATGCTTCCCAAACCCCAGAAACACAAAAGCCCCGCATTGCGGGGCTTTCGTATGAATCTTGGCGGGAAACCAGGGATTCGAACCCTGGGAACGCTATTAACGTTCGCCGGTTTTCAAGACCGGTGCATTCAACCACTCTGCCAATTTCCCTTTTGCATCACAGGATTATAGCAGCCCATCCTGTCTCAGCGGGCGCCATAATACCCGAATGAAACACACTGTCAAACTCTCACCATCGCTTGTTACAGAGCGTCTGTTATGATCTTTGCGACTGAACGTTTCAAAATCGAAGGAGTGTCGCCATGCGCGAACAGAATTACGCAGTGAATGGTAACGCGCAGGCTGAGCAGCTTGAAGTCAGCCGCGTCTTGCGCAACACCTATGGCTTGCTCGCCCTTACCCTCGCATTCAGCGGCGTGATGGCGTTCATGGCCCAGCAGATGCGCGTCGGCTACCCGAATATCTTTGTCGTGTTGATCGGCTTCTACGGTCTGTTCTTCCTGACCAACAAGCTGCGCGACTCGGCCTGGGGCCTGGTGTCGGCATTTGCATTGACCGGTTTCATGGGGTTTATCCTCGGCCCGATCCTTAACCGTTACCTCGGCATGGCCGGCGGCGCGGAAGTGGTCAGCTCGGCGTTTGCGATGACAGCCCTGGTGTTTGGTGGTTTGTCGGCGTATGTGCTGATTACCCGCAAGGACATGAGCTTCCTGGGTGGCTTCATCACCGCCGGTTTCTTCGTGTTGCTAGGGGCAGTGGTTGCCGGTATGTTCTTCCAGATCAGCGGTCTGCAGTTGGCGATCAGCGCAGGCTTTGTGCTGTTTTCCTCCGTGTGCATCCTGTTCCAGACCAGCGCCATCATCCACGGCGGTGAGCGCAACTACATCATGGCGACCATCAGCCTGTATGTGTCGATCTACAACCTGTTTATCAGCCTGTTGCAGATCTTTGGCATCATGAGCCGCGACGACTGATTGCCAGCAGCATAAAAATGCCCCGCATCGCGAGATACGGGGCATTTTTGTTTCAGAGGGCTTTGTTCTGGGCTCAGTACTGGTTGGGCTCCATCTCCAGATCGACCTTGAAACGTTCGGCAATATCCTGCTGGATACGTAGCGCCAGGTTCGCGATGTCATGCCCTGTGGCGCCACCGTAGTTGACCAGCACCAATGCCTGCATCTTATGCACGCCGGCATCGCCATCACGAAAGCCCTTCCAACCGGCCTTGTCGATCAACCAGCCGGCGGCGAGTTTCATCTGGCCGTCCGCCTGGGGATAGGCCACCAAGTCCGGATACAAGCCTTGCAGCTCAGCCGCCAACGCCTGGGATACCAGTGGGTTTTTGAAGAAGCTGCCGGCGTTGCCCAGCTCTGCGGGGTCCGGCAGTTTTTCCCGACGAATGCTGCAGACTGCCCGACTGACATCGCTCGGAGTGGCTTCGGTAATCCCCTGCCCGGCCAGGCGCTGTTGCACTGGGCCGTAGTCGAGCTTGAGGTGGCTGACGCGGCTCAAGGCAAACCGTACTCGCAGGATCAACCAACGCCCGATTTCGTGTTTAAACAGGCTGTCCCGGTAGGCGAAGTTACATTCTTCCAGGTTGAAATCACGCAACTCGCCGGTCTGGCGGTCCAGGGCCGTCAAGCCGGCGAACACATCCTTGATCTCCACACCGTAGGCGCCGATGTTTTGCATCGGTGCCGCGCCCACGGTGCCGGGGATCAAGCTGAGGTTTTCGAGACCGCAGAGGCCATGTTCCAGGGTCCACAATACAAACGGATGCCAGGCTTCGCCCGCTTCGGCCTCGACCAGCACGTGCTTGCCATCATCCTGCAGCACCCGAATGCCCCGGGTAGCCATGCGCAATACCAGGGCTGGAATGTCCCGGGTCAGCAGCAGGTTGCTGCCACCGCCGATCACCAGCAGCGGCACTGCCTGCGCAGCGGCGTAGGCCAGGGCTTCGCGAACATCCGCGTCGCTATGGGCCTCGGCGAAGAGCTGGGCACGCACGTCGATACCAAAGCTGTTGAATGGCTTGAGCGATACCTGCGCAAGCACGTGCAAGGTCATAACCGCCCCTTCAATTCGATCACCAATAAATCACAGGCTCGCTCGATCAGGTCCAGGACCCGCTCAAAGCCTTGTTCGCCTTCATAGTAAGGATCTGGCACCTCGTCCACTTCCGAGTCGTAGCGGCGCAGGAACAGGTCCAGCTCGGCCTTGCCCTGCCCCGGTTGCATGGCCTTGAGGTTGCGCAGGTTGCTGTGGTCCATCGCCAGGATCAGGTCGTAGCGCGCAAAGTCGGCGCTGCTGACCTGCTGAGCACGCTGGGCCGACAGATCATAACCCCGCGCCCGCGCTGCACGCTGGCTACGCTGGTCCGGTGGGTTGCCGACATGCCATTCACCCGTGCCGGCAGACGCCACGTCGACCTGGCCGGCCAAACCCGCTTCGTACAATTTATGACGCAATACACCTTCAGCGGTTGGCGAGCGGCAGATATTGCCCAGACAGACAAACAGAACCTCCATCAGGCCCCCAGCAGGCGGCGGACGCGGTCGAGGTCTTCCTGGGTGTCGACACCCGCAGGCGGTGCTTCCAGAGCATCGGCGACGTGGATGCGCACGCCGTGCCACAGGGCACGTAGTTGCTCCAGGGATTCGGTGTTTTCCAGCCAGCACGGGCCCCAACTAACGAAGTCCTGCAGGAAACCGGCGCGGTAGGCATAGATACCGATGTGACGGCGGTACGGCACGCCCTCTGGCAACAGGTCAGGGTTCCTGGCAAAAGCATCCCGTGCCCAGGGCAACGTCGAGCGACTGAACGTCAGCGCCAGGCCGTTGATGTCGCTGACCACCTTGACCACGTTCGGATTGAACAGGGTGTCGATATCTTCGATGGGTTCGGCCAGGGTCGCCATGCGCGCTTCACCATGGGCAGCCAGGTTGGCGGCCACTTGGTCGATCACGCTCGGCGGGATCAACGGCTCGTCACCTTGCACATTGACCACGATGGCATCAGGCGCCAGGCCAAGCTGTGTGGCCACTTCGGCCAGGCGGTCGGTACCGGAATTGTGGTCTTCGCGGGTCAGTACCGCTTCGGCACCGAAGGTTTTGCAGGCGTCGATAATACGTGGATCATCGGTAGCCACCACCACGCGCTCGGCGTTGCTTTTGCAGGCCTGTTCCCATACCAACTGAATCATCGGCTTGTTGCCGATCAGTTGCAGCGGTTTACCCGGCAGGCGGGTCGAGGCGTAGCGCGATGGAATGACAACGGTAAAGGCTGTAGTCATTTATCCAGACGCTCGTCGGTAGTCAGCGTGCGGGCTTCGCTTTCCAGCATCACCGGGATGCCATCACGGATCGGGTAAGCCAGGCCGGCGCCTTTGCTGATCAGTTCGGTCTTGTCAGCACTGAGCTTGAGTGGGCCTTTGCAGATCGGGCAAGCGAGGATGTCGAGCAGTTTGGTGTCCATGAGTGTTTCCTGGAATGAAGCGTTTAAGGCAAGAGACGGGAGGGCAACAGACGCATCAGTTGCGTGTCGAACCAGGCGACAAACGCCGGCGACGGCACCGCATCCACCGCAAGGTACCACCAGTCAGGCTGGGCAAAGACGCGGCACTTCACCGCGTCCTTCTCGGTCATGACCAGCGGCAATGATGGTGTGAAATTCAAGACCTCGGCGCTGTAGGGCGCATGGTCGGCAAAAACATGGGGTATCGGTTGCCAGTGTAGCGTTTCAAGGGTGTTGAAGAAACGTTGCGGGTTGCCGATCCCGGCGACCGCATGCACCTGCTGGCCTGCTGGGAAGTAATCGACCGGCTGGCGCTCGCCGGTTTGCAAGTTGACCAACGCCGTGGGCCGCAGGCAAAAGGCGAAGCCATCTTCGCGATCGGCCCCGGCGCCATTATAGAGCAGCGCATCCACGCTCTGCAGGCGCTCCACCGGTTCGCGCAACGGCCCGGCAGGCAGGCAGCGGCGATTGCCCAGGCCCCGAGCGGCGTCGATCAGCACCAGTTCAAGGTCGCGAGCCAGCCGGTAATGCTGCAGGCCGTCGTCGGAGAGGATCAGGTCCAGGGTTTCGCTGGCCAGCAGCGTCTTCACCGCGCGACTGCGGTCAGGGTCGATCATCAAGGGGACGCCGCAGCGCTGCACGATCAGCAAGGGTTCATCGCCAGCCACTTCGGCACTGTGGCCGGCCTCGACCCGCCACGGCAATTGCGGTGGCTTGGCGCCATACCCGCGACTGACCACGCCCACGCGCAAACCGCTACGTTGGCAGTGCTCAATCAACCACAGGATCAACGGTGTCTTGCCAGTCCCGCCCACGGTGATGTTACCGACCACCACCACCGGCACCGGCGATTGGTAGATCTCGCCCTCGCCCGCCAGGAAGCGCGCGCGCTTGCGCTGCACCACCGCGCGATACAGCGACTCCAGCGGCCGCAACAACGTCAGCGCCGGATGGCCCTCGTACCAGGCCTTGAGCAAACGATCGGACATGGCCATCAGGGTTGGCTCGCCGCCTCGACGGTGCTCATGCGCAAGTGGCTGAACCCCAGCTTGCCAGCAGCGTCCATCGCGGTAATCACCGCCTGGTGCTGGGTCTTGCCATCGGCACTGATGGAGAGTGGCATCTTGGTATCGCCACCGGACTCTTTCTGCAGGGCCTCCATCAGGCTGTTGAGGTCGTTCTTCTCGAGCAACTGGTTATTCACTGAAAACACGCCGTCGGCACTGATGGCGATATCCAGTTGCTTGACCTCCTGGTCCTCGGCCGGCGAGCCGCTGACCGCTTCCGGCAAATCGACCCGCAGCTCGGTCTGCCGTGTAAAGGTGGTGGTCACGACAAAAAACAGCAGCAGGATAAACACCACGTCGATCAGCGACGCGAGGTTGATATCAACATTTTCCCGTTGCTTGCGGCGAAATTTCACGCTTTGCCCCCGACCAGGTCCACGTCACGATCGCCCTGCACCACTTCCACCAGCTTGATGGCTTCCTGCTCCATGCCGACCACGAGCTCATCGATCCGGCGTTGCAGGAAACGGTGGAAGAACACCGAGGGAATACCGACCATCAGACCCGCCGCCGTGGTGATCAAGGCCTTCGAGATACCACCGGCCAGCACCGACGCGTTGGTGGTCATGCCCGAGCCCATGAACGAGCTGAAAATATCGATCATGCCCAGGACTGTGCCCAGCAGACCGAGCAACGGTGCCATGGCGGCGATAGTGCCGAGGGCGTTGATATAACGCTCCAGCTCATGGATAACCCGCGCCGCGGCCTCTTCAATGCACTCTTTCATGATCTCGCGACCATGCTTGGAGTTGGCCAACCCGGCCGCGAGGATTTCACCCAGGGGCGAATTGGCGCGCAGTTCCTTGAGTTTCTGCTTGTCGAGTTGCTTGTTCTTGATCCAGCCCCAGACCTGTCCCAGCAGATGCTCGGGCGTGACGCGACTGGCGCGCAGGGTCCACAGGCGTTCGGCAACGATGCCGAGTGCGGCGATGGAGCTCAAGATGATCGGCAACATCATCCAGCCGCCGGATTTGACCAATTCCCACACAGTGAATGTCCCCTCGAAAAAGTGCGCCACTTTACCATATAGGTCAGGCAGCGGGGCTCGTCGACCCACGACCCGCCTGTCGCAGGCTTCGGTCATTGGTAACGCCCGGTTACGGTAACGCTTCTCGCCAGAAGCGGCGTTGACTGCGCGCAACAATCGGTGGCGCGAAGGTCCCTAATCGCAAACGCACCGCACCCTGTTCGGCGCTGTCATACACCTGACTACCCAATGCTTGATAGCGTTCCACCACCTGCGGATGAGGATGGCCGAACGCATTGCCACGCCCTCGGGAAATCAGCACCGATTTCGGCGCCAGCCGCTGCAGAAAGGGCCCGGATGAAGAGCTGCGGCTACCGTGGTGAGGTGCTTGCAGCCAATCGGTCGGCACCGCCAGGGCCGAGGCCAGAAACGCCTTCTCAGCGGCACGATCGATATCGCCAGTGAGCAGCAGGCGTTCGCCATTGGCCTGCACCTGCAATACACAGGACTTCGGGTTGCTGCTAATGGCGTCGGGCCATTGCCAAAGTTCAAATGACACACCATCCCACACCCACTGCTCACCGCTGATACAAGGCTGAGTGTGAAGAAACGCCGGCAACCCTTCGGTTTCGCCACCGACGACCCGTTTGATCGGCAGCCCGCTGGCGACAGCTGCCGCACCGCCGGCATGATCGGCATCGGCATGGCTCAATAACATCATCTCCAAAGCGTCTATTCCGAGTTTCTTCAGCGACGGCAACACCACCCGCGCGCCGAGATCGGCCGCCCCGGAGCGCGGGCCGGCATCGTAGAGCAAGGTGTGATGGCGGGTGCGCAGGATCAATGCCTGCCCTTGCCCGACATCCAACTGCAACACATCCACCTGCCCGTGGGGCACCGGCTCGCGCGGCGGGAACACTGCCAACAACAGCATCGGCCAGCCCAGCAGCCGAAACGGCACGCCCTTGGGCAGCAGCAGCAACACCGCACCGATCAGGCTTACCAGCCAATACCCCACGGGTACCTCGGCCGGTATCCACGCAGGTAATTGCGCCGCCAGTAGCGCCAGGGCGTTGAACAAGCCGCCCAGCGCCCCACCCGCCAGCCATAACAAGCCCTCGCCCACGAACGGCAGCGCCAGCAGTGCAGTCCCTAGTAAAGCTAGGGGCAACACCACCAGACTGATCCACGGCACCGCGAATAGATTGGCCAGCGGCGCGCTGAGACTGATGGGCAAACCGAGCACCAGCAACACCGGGAAAAGACCGATGGCAATCAACCATTGCGGACGGGTCCATGCCTGCCAGACGCTCCACCGCCCCAATCGCCCACCGAAAGTCAGCGCCAGCACCGCCACCGCCGCAAAGGACAGCCAGAAACCCGGCTGCAAGCTGGCCAAGGGTTCAAGGATCAGCACACCATTGAACGCCAGCAACAGTGGCCACCAGATGCCCAAATGACGGAAACGCAAACGCCACAGCAACACCAGCCCCACCATCACACAGGCGCGCTGCACCGGCACGCCGAATCCCGCCAGCAGGCCGTACCCCAGCGCTGCGCTAAACGCCAGGCCACACGCCCACGGCAGCCACGGCCAGGTGCGCGGCCAGCAGCCGTAGCGCGCCAGAGCGGCGACGAGCGCGTAGATCAACCCCGCCAACAGGCCGATGTGCTGGCCGGAAATCACCAGCAAATGCACCGTGCCGGTGTCCTGCAAGACACGCCAGTCCTCGGCCGCCAGCCCCGATCCGTCCCCCAGCACCAGGGCCGCCAGTCCTGCCTCGCGCCCTTGGGCATCCACCGCCATCAAGCGCTGACGGACCGCGTCGCGCCAAGCATTGCGGGCCGGCGCCAGGCGTTCGCCGTCCTTCACCGAGCCGGTGGCGCCAATACGTTGGGCCAGCAGCCAGGCTTCATGGTCAACGCCATGGAAGTTGAGCAAGCCCGACGGACGTTTAAGCGTCACCGCGAGGCGCCAGCGTTCACCGCTGCGTACCGGTGGCCCACCGTGCCAGGACAGCCGAATCCGCGCGGGCAGCCGGGCTTTGCGCGACCGGCTGTCGGTCAGTTCGAAACGCACGCCGCTGTCGGTCTGCTGCGGCAACCCGGTCACGCGCCCCTCCAGCCAACGTGTCTGGCCGTCGAGCGCCGGACGCAAGCGGTCATCCAGCGCCCACTGCGCGCTCATGCACGCCCAGCTCAAGCCGAATAGGAAAAACGCCAGCGGGTAAGTACGAAACGGCAGCAGCATCAACGCCACCAGCAGCAGGGCCAACAGCGCCCCGGTAGGCGGCAGTGCGGGTAGAAATCGCAGCGCAAGCAGCCCGAGTGCAAGCGCGAACATCCCTGTCCTCATGGATCATTCCTTTGAAGTGATCCACTCAGTCTTAGCCGCCGCCCGGGCACCGCCTATGATGTTTTGTCACAAAGTCTGAATTTTCTGTTTATAGAATGCGGGCATACTTGCCCCTCGATCTGACCTGGACCCCTTATGCCCCGGCGCTTATTCAAACGGTACATGCCCGACCCCACGAGTATCAGGGAACACAAGTCATTACAGTTTCTTGGCACCTTGTTGCATGACCCGAACCTCTGGCACCTGAATCGGCACTCGGTGGCGCGCGCCATGGCGGTGGGCCTGTTCGCGGCCTTTATCCCGATCCCCTTGCAGATGCTATTGGCGGCAGCGCTGGCAATCACCGTGCGTGGCAATATGCCGATTGCCATCAGCCTGGTGTGGTTGACCAACCCGATCACCATGCCGGTGGTGTTTCTGTGTACCTACATGACTGGCGCCTGGCTGATGAATGTGCCACCGCGCAGCCTGCCTCACGACATGACATGGGAGTGGATCAGCGGGCAGTTGAGCACGCTGTGGCAGCCGTTCCTGCTCGGTTCGGTGGTACTGGGCGCGGTGCTGGGCACGCTGGCTTATTGCCTGACCATGGGGTACTGGCGCTGGTGGGTCGCGCACCAATGGAAAAAACGCAAACAGCGTCGCGCTTGAGCCCTAGGCTGCCAGCAAACGCACATGCACACGCAAGCCTTGGCCGGTATTTTCCGCCCACAGGCTACCGTCCTGACGCTGCACCGCATTGCGCGCGATGCTCAACCCTAGCCCGAAGCCGCCGTCGCCAGGTCGTGAGCCATCCAAACGGGTAAACGGCGCGAAGATCCGTTCTAGGTCGCGCTCATCAATGCCCCCGCCCTGATCCTCCAGCCACAGGTGCCAGTATTCGCCATCACGGCGCCCATCCAGGCTGACGACACCGTCCACCGGTGAATGCCGTATGGCGTTGCGCAGGATATTTTCCAAGGCCTGGGCCGATGCGTTCAGATTGCCGCGTACCCAACAGTCTTGCCCCAGCAAGCATGGCAGCCGCGAGGCTGGCCAATCGCTTTCGAAACAGGCGTTTTCCTTGAGCATGTCCCAGAGCGCCTGAACCTGAATATCTTCGACAGGCAGCGGCGTCCGTTCGGTATCCAGCCAGGCCAATTGAAGACTGTCCTCCACCAGGCGCTGCATCGCGTCGATCTCTCGCCCCAACCGTTCACGCAGTTGCGCCAGATCCTGCTCGCTGTCACAAGCCACGCGCAAACGGCTCAGAGGGGTGCGCAGTTCATGGGACATGTCCCGCAACAACTGTTGCTGCAACACCACCGTGCCCTGCAAACGCTCGGACATATGGTCAAATGCCCGACCCAGCTCGCCCAATTCATCCTGACGACTGGTGGCTGCGTAGGACAGCCGTGTGTTCAATTGGTCGACACGCCAGGCATTGGCCTGCTCGCGCAGCTGGTTCAGCGGCACGATCAGCAGCCGATAGAGGCCGATGCACAACAACAGGGTAAACAGACCGGGAATCACGCCATTGGTCACCACCCGCCAAAACAGTTGGTAACGTCCCGGCATAAAGCGCTGGGGCAACTCGATCACCAGCGAGCCGACGCTGGGGTCCAGGGGAAACGGGATTTTCAACCATGGCAGGCCTTTGACGTGGCGGCTGACCGGCCAGTCCAGGCCACGCAGGAAGGTCAGGCGCTGACTTTCCTTGTCGGTCAACGGCGTGCTGCCAAGGGACTGCAGGTCGTTGCCGATCACGCCGATCCAGATGCTTTCACGCGCCGCCATCAGTTGCAGCCAGGCGTCCACGCCGGCACTGTCCTGGGTCCTCCAGGCCAACTCCGCTCCCGCCGCATAACCGCTGAGAATCTCGCGAGAGGTTTCGGACAGGTAGGCGTTCTGCTGCTCCATGTACCGACCCCAGGACCAACTGAGCCAGATCATCAACAAACAGAAGGCAATCAGCAGGCAGGCCAGTTTCCAGAATAACGAGTGTTTACCCGGCAGCCGTTTCAAGCCCCCTTCAAAGGCCGTCATCGTGACCGCTCAGCACATAGCCCTTGCCCCACACCGTGCACACTTCACGCTCGCTGTAGCCGATGGCTTTGAGTTTGCGGCGAGTCTGGCTGATATGCATGTCGAGGCTGCGGTCATGCGGCGCATAACCGCGCTGCAGCACATGCTGATAAAGGAAGGCCTTGCTCAGCACTTCCTCGCCGCTGCTGTGCAAGGTGTGCAGCAGGCGGTACTCGCTGCGGGTCAAGCCGGCCCAGTGTCGCTGGTAGAAGACGTCGGACAGTTCGTCGTCAAAGCGCAGGCTACGGGCGTCGTCGCGCACGGGCGGCAAACTCGCCAGCGGGCGGCGATCCAGGGCCACCCGGCGCAGGATGGCTTCGATACGCACCCGCAACTCGACCATGCTGAACGGCTTGGGCAGGTAATCGTCCGCGCCCAGGCGAAAGCCGTTCACGCGATCGGCTTCGGCGCCCAGGGCCGACACCAGGATCACCGGCACCGAATGGCTCTGGCGCAGGTGCGTGAGGATCTCCAGCCCATCCAACCCAGGTAGCAGAATGTCCATCAACACCACGTCGAAGGCTTGCTCGCGGGCCATTTTCAGGCCTTGCTGACCGTTCTGGCACCACGTGACCTGGAAGCCACAGCGCCCCAGATGCTCATGGACATAGGCGCCCAGCACGGGGTCATCTTCGATGGTCAGGATACTGGGTAGGCCAATTGCTGCGGGATTCATTAGCGTCTGCAAGTAATTCTCAATCACTGATTATTCAAGATTCCCCTCCGCCAGGCAATCGCCACGTCGTGCCAAATGGCTCGTAGATTGCCATCCGTGATTAATTTGCAAGATTCCAGACCGCGCAAATGGCTACACTGCGCGGGTGACGCGGGCCGGATGCCTGCACGGACGATTGATAACAACGTGGTTGCAGGAGAGTGGCGTGCTTACAAGAATGGGGATAAAAGGCCGCGTACTGTTGCTGACCTTATTACCGACCAGCCTGATGGCCTTATTGCTGGGCGGCTATTTCACCTGGATGCAGCTCTCGGAGTTGCAGTCCCAGTTGCTGCAACGCGGCGAAATGATCGCCGAGCAGTTGGCCCCGTTGGCGGCTCCCGCCCTGAGCAGCAAGAACACCGACCTGCTGGAACGCATCGCCACCCAATCTCTGGAACAACCGGACGTGCGCGCCGTTTCTTTCCTCGCACCGGACCGCTCGTCCATGGCCCACGCCGGCCCGACCATGCTCAACCCGCCGCCGGCGGGTAACAGCTCACACCTGTTGCAGCGCACCGGCAACGATGCCACCCGCTACCTGCTGCCGGTGTTTGGGCGCCATCGCAACCTTGCCGGCGAGCTGATCCCCGATGAAGCCGACCGCCTGCTCGGTTGGGTCGAGGTGGAACTGTCCCACAACGGCATGTTGCTGCGCGGTTACCGCAGCCTGTTCGCCAGCCTGCTGTTGATCGCCATCGGCCTGATCTGCACGGCGGCCCTGGCCCTGCGTATCAGCCGCACCATCAATTCGCCGATCGGCCAGATCAAGCAAGCCGTGGCCCAACTCAAGGACGGCAACCTGGAAACCCGCTTGCCTGCGCTGGGCAGCCAGGAACTGGATCAACTCGCCTCGGGCATCAACCGCATGGCCGAGACCCTACAGAACGCCCGGGAAGAACTGCAGCACAGCATCGACCAGGCCACCGAAGACGTGCGCCAGAACCTGGAAACCATCGAAATCCAGAACATCGAGCTGGACCTGGCGCGCAAGGAAGCCCTGGAGGCCAGCCGCATCAAGTCGGAGTTCCTGGCCAATATGAGCCACGAAATCCGCACGCCGCTCAACGGCATCCTCGGTTTCACCCACCTGCTGCAAAAAAGCGAGCTGACGCCGCGCCAGTTGGATTACCTGGGCACCATCGAAAAGTCCGCCGATAACCTGCTGGGCATCATCAACGAGATCCTCGACTTCTCGAAGATCGAAGCCGGCAAGCTGGTACTCGACAGCGTGCCCTTCAACCTGCGGGACTTGCTGCAAGACACCCTGACCATCCTCGCCCCCGCCGCCCATGCCAAACAGCTAGAACTGGTGAGCCTGGTGTACCGCGACACACCGCTGGCATTGGTGGGTGACCCGCTGCGCCTCAAGCAGATTCTGACCAACCTGATCAGCAATGCGATCAAGTTCACCCGCGAAGGCACCATCGTGGCCCGCGCGATGATCGAGGATGAACAGGAAGACAGCGTGCAACTGCGCATCAGTGTGCAAGACACCGGCATCGGCCTGTCCAGCCAGGACGTGCGCACGCTGTTCCAGGCGTTCAGCCAGGCCGACAATTCGCTGTCGCGCCAACCGGGCGGCACCGGCCTGGGCCTGGTGATTTCCAAGCGCTTGATCGAACAGATGGGCGGCGAAATCGGCGTCGACAGCACACCGGGCGAAGGCTCGGAATTCTGGATCAGCCTGAACCTGCCCAAGACCCGCGACGACGTCGAAGACCTGCCCTCTGCGCCGCTGCTCGGCCGCCGCGTGGCCGTGCTGGAAAACCACGAACTGGCGCGCCAGGCCTTGCAGCACCAACTCGAAGACTGCGGCCTGGAAGTCACGCCGTTCAATACCCTGGAAAGCCTGACCAACGGCATCACCAGCGCGCACCAGACCGAACAGGCGATCGACCTGGCGGTACTCGGCGTCACTGCCAATGACATCCCGCCCGAGCGCCTCAACCAGCATCTGTGGGACCTCGAACACCTGGGCTGCAAGGTACTGGTGCTGTGCCCGACCACCGAGCAAATGCTGTTCAACCAGTCGGTGCCCAACCCCAACAGTCAGTTGCAGGCCAAGCCCGCGTGTACGCGCAAGCTGCGCCGCGCCCTGGCCGACCTGATCAGCCCGCGCCCCTCTCGCTCCGAGCCGGGCGAGCCACTCTCCAGCCGCGCGCCCCGCGTGCTCTGTGTGGATGACAACCCGGCCAACCTATTACTGGTGCAAACCCTGCTGGAAGACATGGGCGCCAAAGTCCAGGCAGTGGAAAGCGGTTACGCGGCCATCGAGGCAGTCAAGCAGGAAACCTTCGACCTGGTGCTGATGGACGTGCAGATGCCGGGCATTGACGGGCGCCAAAGTACCGAGGCGATTCGCCAGTGGGAAAGCGAGCGCCACGGCACGCCGCTGCCGGTGGTGGCCCTCACCGCCCACGCCATGGCCAACGAAAAGCGTGCGCTGCTGCAAAGCGGCATGGACGACTACCTGACCAAACCCATCAGCGAGCGGCAATTGGCCCAGGTGGTGTTGAAATGGACCGGCCTGGCCCTGCGCAACCAAGGGCCGGAACGCCCGACCGAAGGCCTCGGCCCAGGCGTGCGATTGCTCGTGCTGGACCACGAGGAAGGCCTGCGACTGGCCGCGGGCAAGGCTGACCTGGCGGCGGACATGCTCGCGATGTTGCTCGCCTCCCTGGAAGCCGACCGCCTGGCGATTACCCTCGCCCGCGAAGCCAATGACAACCACGCCTTGATCGAACGCGTCCATCGCCTGCACGGCGCCACCCGTTACTGCGGCGTGCCGCAACTGCGCGCCGCCTGCCAACGCGCCGAAACCCTGCTCAAGCAGGACGACGCCAAGGCCATGGCCGCGCTGGACGAGCTGGACATGGCCATTGCCCGGTTGGCCAGTGAAGCGAGGGTCAGCGCCTGACACTTTTTATGGAGGCGGACTTGTGTGGGAGCGGGTGCGCTCGCTCCCACAGGGTCCGCGTTACCAAAACATAGATTGCAGGGAGCATTTTAATGCGCGTCATTCTTTTCAGCAGCCAGACCTACGACCGCGACAGTTTTCTCGGCGTGCCGCTACCGCCCGGCCTGGAACTGCAATTCCAGCCCGCCCGGCTCACCCTCGACACCGTGGCCCTGGCCGAACACCACGAAGCGGTCTGCGCGTTTATCAACGATGACCTCAGCGCACCCGTGCTCGAGCACCTGGCCAAGGGCGGCACCCGCTTGATCGCGCTGCGCTCGGCCGGTTACAACCATGTCGACCTCGCCGCCGCCAAGCGCCTGGGCCTGACCATCGTGCGGGTGCCCGCCTATTCGCCGCATGCCATCGCCGAACACGCCGTGGCGCTGATTCTCGCATTGAACCGGCGCCTGCATCGTGCCTACAACCGCACCCGCGAGGGCGACTTCAGCCTGCACGGCCTGACTGGCTTCGACCTCGTCGGCAAGACCGTCGGCGTGGTCGGCACCGGGCAGATCGGCGCCACCTTCGCCAAAATCATGGCCGGCTTCGGCTGCCACCTGCTGGCCTACGACCCGTTTCCCAACCCGCTGGTCCAGGCCCTCGGCGCTCGCTATGTGAGCCTGCCCGAACTGCTGGCCGAGGCGCAGATCATCAGCCTGCACTGCCCGCTCACCGCCGACAGCAAGCACCTGATCAATGCGCGCTCCCTGGCGCAGATGCAGCCCGGCGCGATGCTGATCAACACCGGACGCGGTGGCCTGGTGGACACCCCCGCGCTGATCGAAGCGCTCAAGGACGGCCAACTCGGCTACCTGGGGCTGGATGTGTACGAAGAAGAAGCCCAGCTGTTTTTCGAGGACCGTTCCGACCTGCCCCTGCAAGACGACGTGCTCGCGCGCCTGCTGACGTTCCCCAACGTGATCATCACCGCGCACCAGGCATTCCTCACCCGCGAGGCCCTGGCGGCGATCGCCGACACCACCCTGGCCAATATCGCGGCCTGGGCCGATGGCCGTGCGCAGAATCGTGTCGACGGATGATCAGCGGTCACATACCAGGCGCATGATCCGCAGGCGCGCGTGCTAGGATGCCGCGCCTATTTGGAGGAACCATGGCCGAACACGATTTCCGCTTCAGCTTGCTGAGCCCGCAACACACCCTGATCGAATGCCGCGCCCTGGTGCCGGGCCGTTACCAGGTCACCGGCAACGGTGGTTCGATCAAGCATGGCGACGTACTGATCGTCACCCTGCGCGGCAGTAAAACCCTGTCGATGCGCCTCACCGTCGAAGGTGACGCGCGCTACTCCATCCGCCCGGCGGGCCAGTGGGTCGCCATGGCCCAGGGGCCGAAGTTCGGCGAACTGGAGATTCACACCTGGAACGTCAACTGCGACAGCTGCGAGGCCGTGCTGGAGTTTGAATTCGCGGTGGAGACCAAGCTGACCAAGGAACCGCTGCAACCGGCCGCCAATGCGCGCATTGCCGAGTTGGGCTGGGCCAGCGAAGGCGCCAAGCACCGCTGCCCGAAATGCCAGAAGGCTGCGCAATGAAGGGCCTGCTTCTGCTGGCCGCCGTCGGGGCCGGCCTGATGGGCTGCGCCGGTGATGCGGTAAAGCTCGAGCAGGATCACAGCTACGTGGTGGAATGGATCGGTGAGCGGCCGCTGATGGATTACGCGCACCTGAGTGTCACCCTGGGCGCCGATGGTCGCGCCTACGGCAACGGCGGGTGCAACCACTGGTTTGCACCGTACACCGTGGAGGGCGACAAACTCAGCTTCGGCAAGATCGGCAGTACCCGCAAACTCTGCGGCGACGCCCTGATGGAACAGGAACACCGTTTCTTCCAGGCCCTGCAAGGCGTTGAGCGCTGGGACATCTCGCCGATCGAGCAGACCCGTTTCTGGCCTGCCGAAGGCAAACCCATTCGCCTGTGGCTTGAAGAAGGCTGATAGCGAAGCCCGCAGGCTCAATGTGATCTAACTGTGGGAGGGGGCTTGCTCCCGATGACGACCTATCAGTCAGCTCGTGTATCGACTGACACACCGCCATCGGGAGCAAGCCCCTCCTACATATTCAACCGCGCAGGGCCTTGAGTTTGGCCAGCACGCCTTGCGCCGTCTGCTCGCCCATCAACTGCTCACGCACCTTGCCCTTGTCATCGATGATGTAAGTCACCGGCAACGCTTCGCTGCGTGGAATATCAAAGATCCCGTCCGGGTTCTGTGCCAGCACAGTGAACTTGATGCCCAGCTTGTCGCTGGCGTCCTTCAGTTCTGCGCCCTGCACATTGTCGAAATTGACTCCGAACACGCCGACGTTCTGCCCTTTCAACTGTTCCGACAAGGCGTTGAGCTCAGGAATTTCCGTGCGACAAGGGCCACACCATTCCGCCCAGTAGTTGACCACCAGCCATTGCTTGTCCAAGCGCTCGGCCGCTACTTTCTGGCCATATTGGTCAACGCCGTAGTCATTACCGCAGCCGCTGAGCAGCAGGGTTGTGATGATCGCCAATGCACCGATCAGTCGCCTTGTCATGGGATAATCCTTCGCAAAAATGAACGTTGGCTGCGGCTGATCGCCTCTTACGGTTTAAGGACCGGGCGCAGCGCAGGTAGAATACCCGCCACCTTACGCAAGATGCGACCCGCACATGACCGATCTGACGCTTTATCACAACCCGCGCTGCTCGAAATCCCGCGGAGCGCTCGAACTGCTGGAAGCTCGCGGCCTCGCCCCGACGGTGGTGCGCTACCTGGAAACCCCGCTGAATGCCGCGCAATTGAAAGCCCTGCTGACCAAACTGGGGCTCAGCGCACGCCAACTACTGCGCACCGGCGAAGAGGAATACAAAACCCTCAACCTGGATGACGCGACGCTCAGCGAAACACAGTTGATCGCCGCCATCGCCGAGCACCCCAAGTTGATGGAACGTCCGATCCTCGAAACCAGCGACAAAGCCATCATCGGCCGGCCGCCGGAGAACGTGCTGGAGATCCTGCCGTGAGTACGCCGTATGTGCTGGTGTTGTATTACAGCCGCAACGGCTCGGTCAGCGAAATGGCCCGGCACATTGCCCGAGGTATCGAACAAGGCGGGATGGAAGCACGCCTGCGCACCGTGCCGGCGATCTCCACCGAGTGCGAAGCCGTAGCGCCGAGCATTCCGGCCGAAGGCGCGCTGTATGCCAGCCTGGATGATTTGAAGAACTGTTCAGGCCTGGCCCTGGGCAGCCCGACCCGCTTCGGCAATATGGCCGCGCCGTTGAAGTACTTTATCGACGGCACCAGTAACCTCTGGCTGACCGGCGCCCTGGTCGGCAAACCGGCCGGGGTATTTACCTCCACCGCCAGCCTGCACGGCGGCCAGGAAACCACGCTGATGTCGATGCTGCTGCCGCTGCTGCACCACGGCATGCTGATCACCGGCCTGCCTTACAGCGAACAAGCGCTGCTCGACACCCAGGGTGGCGGCACGCCTTACGGCGCCAGCCACCATGCCGGGCCCGACGGCAAGCGCCTGCTGGATCAACATGAAATCGCCCTGTGCAAGGCCCTTGGCCTGCGCCTGGCGAAAACCGCTGTGCTGCTGGAGAACGGCCGTGGCCAAAAAACCTAAAATCCTGCCACCCCAGGCCTGGCTGGCGCCGCGGGTCAAAGTCGCACGCGCGCTGAGCCTGCTGGCGTTTTTCGGCCTGGTCGGTCTGCTCTGCGTGTATTACCTGTTCATCGCCGACCTGCACGGCGCACGCCCGTGGGTGATCCTGCTGATCGAGTTGGTGCCGCTGCTGGTGCTGGCGCCGGGGATGGTGAGCGGCAGCGCGCGCGGACACTCGTGGATGTGCTTTGTGGTGAACCTGTATTTCATCAAGGGCGCGCTGGCGGCCTATGACCCGAACCGCCAGTGGTTCGGTGTGCTGGAAATGCTCGCGAGCCTGGCGCTGTTCTGTACGGCGCTGCTGTATGTGCGCTGGCGGTTCCAGTTGGATCGGCGCTTGGCGGGCGAGGGTCAGCCAGCCTGACCCGCCGTCAGCGCGAGCAAGCCCCACGCTTGGAATGCAGTTCCTTGTGCTTGTGGGAGTGGGCTTGCCCGCGATGGCGTCACCTCGGTTTCAATGATTGACCGTATACGCCAGCATCATCGACAACTGGCACATCGGCCGCCCACTCTCGGCATGCCACTGGTTGAACGCCCCCTGCACCGTCGCCAGGTCGCGCAGGCTGGTGGGGGCCTTGTCGACGATCTTCTGCGCGTGCAGTGCCGCGACCACGTCATCGCTCGGCACGAACGTATCCTTGCCCACCATGCGCAGAAAGCGCGGCGCCGACAGCCCGCCCAACTGATGACCGTGCTTGCTCAAGTATTTCCACAACCCGACGATGTCGGTCACCGGCCAATCGGCGATAAACGCGCCGAAACTGCCCTTCTCCTGGGCGATGTCGAGGATCATCTGCGCGTTGCGCGGCACGCTCTTGAGCTTGCCCAAGTGGCGGATGATGCGCGTGTCCTGCATCAAGCGCTCCAGGTGCTCGGCGCCCATCAGCACGACTTTTTCCGGGTCGAAGCCAAAGAACACCTGCTCGAACGCGGGCCATTTGGCATCCACCACGCTGTGCTTGAGCCCGGCGCGAAAAACCCGCAGCGCCAGGGTCGACAGGTAACGATCATCACTGATCTGGCGTAATTGCGCCGGGGTGTTGGGGACAGGCAGGTGGGCTTCCAGCTCGGCCGCCGAACCGAAGCGGTTCAGACAATATTCGTGCAGCCATTTGTAATCGCGCATGCCCTCTCCTGGGGATTGAAATGAAAACGGCGCCTGTGAGCGCCGTCGTTCAGAGCGTTGAAAAGCGTCAGAGGTTCACTACGTTGACGAAGCGCGAAGCGGCGCTCTCGTCGATACGCAGGCTGGTGAAGTCGAACAGGTTACGGTCGGCTAACTGCGATGGGATCACGTTCTGCAAGCTGCGGAAGATACTCTCGGTCCGCCCCGGGGTCTTGCGTTCCCAGTCCTGGAGCATCTCCTTGACCACCTGGCGCTGCAGGTTTTCCTGGGAGCCGCACAGGTTGCACGGGATGATCGGGAATTGCTTGAAATCGGAGTAGGCCTGGATGTCCTTCTCGTTGCAATACGCCAGCGGGCGAATCACCACGTTGCGTCCGTCATCGGCGCGCAGCTTGGGCGGCATGGCCTTGAGGGAGCCGTTGAAGAACATGTTGAGGAAGAACGTCTCGACGATATCGTCGCGGTGATGCCCCAGGGCCATCTTGGTCGCACCGATCTCATCGGCAAACGTGTAGAGCGTGCCACGGCGCAGGCGCGAACACAGCGAACAGGTGGTCTTGCCCTCCGGGATCAGCTCCTTGACCACCGAATAGGTGTCTTTTTCGACGATGTGGTACTCGATGCCCAATGCCTTGAAGTAGGCCGGCAGTACGTCTTCGGGGAAGCCCGGTTGTTTCTGGTCCATGTTGACGGCGACGATCTCGAACTTGATCGGCGCGACCTTTTGCAAGTGCAGCAGCACGTCGAGCAGGGTGTAGCTATCTTTGCCGCCGGAGAGGCAGACCATGACCTTATCGCCGTCCTCGATCATGTTGAAGTCGGCGACCGCTTCACCGGCCAGGCGACGCAGGCGTTTTTGCAGTTTGTTCTGGTTGACCGTAAGAGTGCCCATGGCGCTTGGATCCGCTAGAGGTGTGTGACGAAAAGCGCGGTATTTTACCGGTAAGGTTGACCAAGTTCCAATGTGGGAGGGGGCTTGCTCCCGATAGCGGGGTGTCAGCCACCCATTTGTTAGTGACAGACTGCCATCGGGAGCAAGCCCCCTCCCACACTTGACTGCATTGCCAACCTACAGACCGCGCCGCGATTAAGCCCGCTGTTTACAGCGCAATTTGCTCTAAAGCCCTACGGTTTTTCCGGTCATCACTTCCTATACTGCGACTTGAGGTCGCACATAACTATCCAGACCTTTCAGGCCATCTGGCCCGTGGGCGCTCCGATGGGGGGCGATGGTAATAACAACAGGAGTGACTGGCATGATCCATCACGTCGTGGGGCTTTTTACCCATCCCGACCAGGAATGGCGGGAAATTCGTGGCGATAAAGAAGAAAGCGTCGGCCACATGTACCTCACACACACCTTGATTCTTGCGGCGATCCCCGCCGTATCAGCCTATATCGGCACCACTCAGATCGGCTGGGTCATCGGCAACCGCTCCCCGGTCATGCTGACCCAGGAAAGCGCCTTGTGGATGACCCTCATGTCTTACGTGGCGATGCTCGGCGGCGTAGCGGTCATGGGCGCCTTCATTCACTGGATGGCGCGCACCTACGACGCCAGCCCCAGCATGGCGCGTTGTATCGCCTTTGCCACCTACACCGCCACACCGCTGTTTATCGGCGGGCTGGCGGCGCTCTACCCGCACATGTGGCTGGGGATGGTCGTCGGCACGGCGGCGATCTGTTACACGGTGTACCTGCTGTATGTGGGGTTACCGACGTTCATGAGCATCGATCCGGACGAAGGCTTCCTGTTTTCCAGCTCGGTGTTGGCCGTGGGCCTGGTCGTGCTGGTGGCAATCATGGCGTTTACTGTGATCGTCTGGGGCCTGGGCGTTGGCCCGATCTATACCAACTAAGCGGTTTCACCCAGCAGGCAAGGCCACCGCAAGGTGGCTTTGTGCGTCATGCATGACCATTCGGCGCCTGACCGATTCGGAAACACCCGCCTTTGCGGCATACTGAGCGCCTCTGGAGATAGGTACAGCATGCCCGAGCAACTCAATACCCGCGTCGAAGATTGTTTCCTGCTAGCCGAATCCTTTTTCAAACGAAACTTCAAACGCCCCCAGGTCAGCCTCAAACTGCGGGGCCAGAAGGCCGGTGTCGCGCATTTGCACGAGAACCTGCTGCGCTTCAACCCACAGTTGTACCGAGAAAACAGCCAACACTTCCTCAAACAGACCGTGGCCCATGAAGTGGCGCACCTGATCGCCCACCAATTGTTTGGCGAACGCATCCAGCCCCATGGCGAGGAATGGCAACTGATCATGCGCGGCGTGTATGAACTGCCGCCGGACCGTTGCCACACCTATGAAATCAAGCGTCGCCAGGTGACCCGCTATATCTACCGCTGCCCGTGTGCCGACAGCGACTTCCCGTTTTCGTCACAGCGCCATGGGCTGGTGAGGCAGGGGCGGCGTTATCTGTGCAGGCGCTGTCGGCAGACGTTGGTGTTTACCGGGGAAACCCGCGTCGAGTGAAAGGTGCGGTGCCTGTAAGCGCCTCATCGGGGGCAAGCCCCCTCCCACATTTTGACCGCGTACATCCTTTGGAATGCAGTCAAATGTGGGAGGGGGCTTGCTCCCGATAGCGCCCGCCCAGTCACTACACAATCACCTTGGCGCTGCGCAGTTCGCTGATGCGCTGTGGGCTCAAGCCCAACTCCATCAGCACTTCATCACTGTGTGCGCCCACAGCGACCCCAATATGCCGGGGCGCTGGCAACCCCTCGGAGAACTTAAGCGGGCAAGCCATTTGCGCCTGGGTCGAGCCGTCGGCCCGAGGCACCTGGGCGACCAACTCCCGCGCCTTCAACTGCGGATGCTCCACGCCTTCGCTCAGACTCAACACCGGTTCCACGCACGCATCCACCCCGGCAAACAACTCGCACAGTTCCTCAAAACTGCGCTTCTCGAACTCAACCTGCAGCGCCTGCTTGAGCGCCTTTTGCTGCGCAGGCTTGGGCGACAAGCCTTGTGCCGCCAACTCCGGTCGTCCCAACGTTGCACACAATTGCTGCATAAACGCCGGCTCCAGACTGCCCACCGACATCCAGCGCCCATCACGGGAGCGGTAATAATCGTAGAAACTGCCGCCATTGAGCACATGGGTCTCCCAACCGGGCTCCACGCCACAGGCCAGGTATCCAGCACCGGCCATGGCATTCAAGCTGAACGAGCAGTCGGTCATGCTCACATCCAAGTATTGGCCGACGCCGCTCTGTTGCCGCGCAATCACCGCCGCGAGCAGGCCCACCACCGCGTGCAGCGAGCCGCCGGCGACATCTGCCAATTGCACGCCCAAGGGCAGCGGCCCGCTGCCCTGACGCCCGGTATGGCTGGCCACTCCAGCCAACGCCAGATAGTTGATATCGTGCCCGGCGCGATCCTTGTAGGGGCCGGTCTGACCGTACCCGGTGATCGACACATAAATCAGCCGCGGGTTGATCGCCTTCAACGCCGCATACCCCAGGCCCAGGCGTTCCATCACCCCAGGGCGAAACTGTTCGAGCACGATGTCGTAGCCCTTGACCAGTTCGCGCACAATCTCCAGCGCCTCGGCCTGCTTCAGATCCAGGGCGAGGCTGCGCTTATTGCGATTGAGGTAAGCATGACTCGCCGAGGTGCCCTGATCATGGGGCGGCAGCACGCGTAGCAGGTCCATGCGCGTGGGCGATTCGATGCGCAGCACCTCGGCGCCCATGTCCGCCAGCATCAGCGAAGCGAACGGGCCGGGCAGCAAGGTGGAAAAATCCAGTACTTTAAGGGACGCCAAGGGACCTGACATGGAGACTCCGTTTCCGATTTGACAGACCACAGCGTAGTCAGCCTTCAGCGCCCAGGGCAATCGTCAGAACGATCAGCGGCCGTGACCGTTTTGATCACGGCGGGCTTTTTCCCGGCGGCGGCCTTATCATTGGCCCACGTTTGCTTGCAGGGTGTTCCATGAAATTCGCGATAGCAGTGTTTTCCGCCGCCCATGCGCCCTCCTCGCGTCGCGCCTTGCTGTTCGCCCAGGCGGCGCTGGCCGGCGGGCATGAGATTGTGCGGCTGTTTTTTTATCAGGATGGCGTTTACAGCGCCTCCAACAGCATCGTTGCGCCACAGGATGAGCAAGACATCGCCCGCCAATGGCGTGAGTTTGTCAGCGCACATCAGTTGGATGCCGTGGTCTGCATCGCCGCCGCCCTGCGCCGTGGTGTGCTCAACAGTGAAGAAGCCGCACGCTACCAACGCAGCGCGGTGAACGTGGAGGCGCCATGGGAGCTGTCGGGCCTTGGCCAATTGCACGACGCGAGCCAGACCGCCGACCGCTTGATCTGTTTTGGAGGGCCGTGACATGTCCACATCCTTGCTGGTGATCAGCCGCCAAGCACCGTGGTCCGGGCCGAGCGCGCGGGAAGCGTTGGATATCGTGTTGGCCGGCGGCGCGTTCGATCTGCCCATCGGCCTGCTGTTTCTGGATGACGGCGTGTTCCAACTGGCACCGCACCAGGACGCCAAGGCCGTGCAGCAAAAAGACCTCGGCGCCAACCTGCAGGCACTGGGGCTGTTCGGTATCGACGAGGTGTTTGCCTGCGAGCACAGCCTGGCCGCGCGCGGGCTGACGCACCCGGTCAATGCGCAGCCGCTGAACAACGAACAGATCTCCCAGTTGATTGACCGTTACGACCAGGTGATAACCCTCTGATGTCGACTCTACATGTGGTGTCCCACTCCCCGTTTACCGATAGCCGCCTCGACAGCTGCCTGCGCATCTGCGGCAGCGACGATGCGATCCTGCTCTGTGGCGACGGCGCCTACGGGCTGCATCACCCGGCCCTGCAACTCAAGGGCGTGAAGGTGTTTGTGCTGGCCGAAGACAGCCTGGCGCGCAACCTGCCGCTGCCCGACTGGGCCGACTGCGTGGATTACCCAGGTTTCGTGCAACTGTCTATCGACTACGACAAGGTCAACTCCTGGCTATGAACACCCTGACCGTGGGCACGCATGCCCTCGAACTGGACAAGGACGGCTACCTCGTCGACCTGAACGAGTGGTCGGTCGACGTGGCCAACGCCCTGGCCGCCGCCGAAGCCCTCGAGTTGACCCCGGCGCACTGGGAAATCCTCGAGCTGCTGCGCCAGTTCTATCAAGAATTCCAGCTGTCCCCCGCCACGCGCCCGCTGATCAAGTACACCGCCTTGAAGCTGGGCGCAGACAAGGGCAACAGCCTGCACCTGAATAAACTGTTCAACGGCACTCCCGCCAAACTCGCCGCCAAGCTGGCGGGCCTGCCTAGGCCGACGAATTGCTTATGACCGACTTTGCCCCGCTGACCCTTGAAACCCCCGCCGAGCACCCGTTTGCGCCGTTCGTGCGTATCCTGGGCAAAGGCAAGCGCGGCGCGCGCAACCTGACCCGCGAAGAAGCCCGCGAAGCCATGGGCATGCTGCTTGACGAAAAAGTCGAAGACACCCAGCTCGGCGCCTTCCTCATGCTGCTGCGCCACGAAGAGGAAAGCCCGGAAGAACTCGCCGGTTTCACCGAAGCAGTCCGCGAGCGCCTGCACGCGCCGGCGCTGAAGGTGGATGTCGACTGGCCGACCTACGCCGGCAAAAAGCGCCACCTGCCGTGGTTCCTGCTGGCCGCCAAGTGCCTGGCGCAGAACGGTGTGCGCATCCTCATGCATGGCGGCGGCGCCCACACCGCTGGCCGGTTGTACACCGAACAATTGCTCGAAGGCCTGCAGATCCCGCTGTGCCGCAATTGGCAGCAGGTCGAGACGGCTTTCGCGCACGGCAACCTGGCGTTCATCCCGCTGGGCGATTGGGCACCGCAACTGCAACGCATGATCGACCTGCGCAACACCCTGGGCCTGCGCTCGCCGATCCACTCCCTGGCACGCCTGCTCAACCCACTGAACGCCCGCTGCGGCCTGCAAAGCATCTTCCACCCCGGTTACCAGGGTGTACACCGCGATGCCAGCGGCCTGCTCGGCGACAATGTGATTGTGGTCAAGGGCGATGGCGGTGAGATCGAGATCAACCCCGACACGATCAGCCACCTCTACGGCACCACCGGCGGCGAAAGTTGGGATGAAGAATGGCCCGCCCTCTCCGCCCAGCGCCATGTCAAACCGGCCAGCCTGGAGCCCGAGCAGTTGAAAGCGCTGTGGCGCGGCGATGTCGAGGACAGCTACCCGCAACTCGCCTTGATCGCCACCATGGCCCTGGCCTTGCGCGGTCTGGGTCATCCGCGCGAGCGAGCGTTCGAACTGGCCCAGCACTACTGGGATGCGCGGGATAAATCGATTTAATCGATCATTGCGCCGCAGTTTTTGCGCTTTTAGTTCGAACTCATGCCTTTAGACTGGGCTCTAACGCTTATTAGCCAAGGAGCCAGTCATGGGTTTGCTGATCGAAGGACACTGGCACGACCAGTGGTACGAAAGTAGCGCGGATGGCGCTTTCCAGCGGGAACAGGCGCAACGCCGCCACTGGGTGACCGCTGACGGCCAGCCCGGCCCCAGCGGCGAAGGTGGCTTCAAGGCCGAAGCCGGTCGCTACCACCTGTATGTGTCGCTCGCCTGTCCATGGGCCCATCGCACACTGATCCTGCGCAAACTCAAAGGCCTGGAAGGCCTGATCGACGTGTCCGTGGTCAGTTGGCTGATGCTGGAAAACGGCTGGACCTTCGACAAGGCCCACGGCTCCAGCGGCGACACGCTCGATGGCTTCGACTTCATGCACCAGCGCTACACCGCCGACACGGCCGATTACACCGGGCGCGTCACGGTGCCGGTGCTGTGGGACAAACACCTCAAGCGCATCGTCAGCAATGAATCAGCGGAGATCATCCGCATGTTCAACAGTGCGTTCAACGGGCTGACCGGCAACACCCTGGACTTCTACCCCGAGGCTCTGCGCCCGAGCATCGACGCGTTGAACGAGCGCATCTACCCAGCCGTGAACAACGGCGTGTACCGCGCAGGTTTCGCCACGTCGCAGCAGGCGTATGAACGTGCGTTCGATGATCTGTTTGCCGAACTTGACCACCTGGAACAGCACCTCGGCGAGCATCGCTACCTGGCCGGTGAATACCTGACCGAGGCCGATGTGCGGCTGTTCACCACGCTGATTCGCTTTGATGCGGTGTATTACAGCCACTTCAAATGCAACCTGCGCCGGATTGCGGATTATCCGAATTTGTCGAACTGGTTGCGGGAACTGTATCAATGGCCGGGAGTGGCCGAGACGGTAGACTTTGAGCACATCAAGGGGCATTACTATGCCAGCCACCGCACCATCAATCCGACGGGGATTGTGCCCAAGGGGCCGTTGCAGGTGTTTGATGCCCCGCATGATCGTGGGCGGTTGAGCGGTAAGGGTGTCTGGAGCTGATCCGGAGGACTGGTTGGATCAAATGGCCTTATCGGGGGCAAGCCCCCTCCCACTTTTTGGAATGCATTCCAATGTGGGAGGGGGCTTGCCCCCGATGCATTTAGGCTCAGACTTGGGCCTGGGCGCCTTCAAACCATTTGAGTTTCTCGCGCAGCACTACCACCTCACCGACGATCACCAGCGTCGGCGCATGCACTTCATGCTCCGCCACCATGCGCGGCAAGTCGGCCAAGGTACCGGTGAACACGCGCTGGTTGGACGTGGTGCCCTGCTGGATCAAGGCCGCCGGGGTGTCCGCCGAACGTCCATGCTTGATCAACTGTTCGCAGATGATCGGCAAACCGATCAAGCCCATGTAGAACACCAGGGTCTGCGACGGGCCCACCAGATCACTCCAAGGCAGGTCCGAGGTGCCGTTCTTCAAGTGCCCGGTGATAAAGCGTACCGATTGCGCATAGTCGCGGTGAGTCAGCGGAATCCCGGCATACGCCGCGCAACCGCTGGCCGCCGTGATGCCCGGCACCACCTGGAACGGAATGCCATGGGCCGCCAGTTCTTCGATCTCTTCGCCGCCACGGCCAAAGATGAACGGATCGCCACCCTTGAGACGCAGCACACGCTTGCCTTGCTTGGCCAGGTCGACCAGTTGCTGGTTGATCTGGTCCTGAGGCACGGTGTGGTCAGCACGCCGCTTGCCCACGTACACGCGCTCGGCGTCACGCCGGCACAGTTCAAGAATCGCTGGCGCCACCAGGCGGTCGTAGAGCACCACATCGGCCTGCTGCATCAGACGCAAGGCGCGGAAGGTCAATAGGTCCGGATCGCCGGGGCCGGCGCCAACCAGGTAGACTTCGCCCGGCGCATTCGGCGGTGCGCCGTTGACCTTTTCAATCAACAGACGCTCGGCTTCATCGCCCTGCCCGGCCAGTTGCCGATCGGCAATCGGGCCCTGAAAGACTTCTTCCCAGAACGCGCGGCGTTGCAGCACATCCGGGTACAACCCTTTGACCTGGGCTCGAAAGCGCGCCGCCAGCCCGGCCAGTTGGCCATACGTGGACGGAATCCAGGTTTCCAGCTTGGCCCGGATCAAGCGTGCCAGCACCGGCGCATCGCCGCCGCTGGACACCGCGATCACCAACGGCGAACGGTCGACAATCGCCGGGAAGATCACGCTGCACAGGGCCGGCGCATCCACCACATTGACCGGCACGCAACGGCGTTTGGCATCGCTGGACACTTGCGCGTTCAGCGGTTCGTCGTCCGTAGCGGCGATGATCAGGGTGCAACCGTCGAGGTCGGCCTCCTGATAACCGCGCATGATCAGTTCCCCGCCACTGCCCTGCACCAGTTCACGCAACTGGTTTTCGATCTGGGGAGCAACCACCCGCAGCAGCGCGCCAGCGTCGGCCAACAGCCGGGACTTGCGCAAGGCAATCTCCCCGCCGCCGACGACCAACACACGACTGCCGCGCAGGTTATGGAACAGCGGCAGAAATTCCATTTAGCCGATGACCTCGATGCCCGCCATGTAAGGCTTGAGCACGTCCGGCACACGGATCGAACCGTCGGCCTGCTGGTAGTTTTCCAGCACGGCCACCAGGGTACGGCCTACGGCCAGGCCCGAACCGTTGAGGGTGTGCACCAGTTCCGGCTTGCCGGTTTCCGGGTTGCGGAAACGCGCCTGCATGCGACGCGCCTGGAAATCACCGCAGTTGGAGCACGACGAGATCTCGCGGTATTTGTCCTGGCTCGGCACCCACACTTCGAGGTCGTAGGTTTTCACGGCGCTGAAACCCATGTCACCCGTACACAGTGCCAGCACGCGGTACGGCAGTTCCAGCAGTTGCAGCACGCGTTCGGCGTTGGCGGTCAGGCCTTCGAGGGCCTCCATGGAGGTCGACGGCTCGACCACTTGCACCATCTCGACTTTGTCGAACTGGTGCTGGCGGATCATGCCGCGAGTGTCGCGCCCGGAGGCACCGGCTTCACTGCGGAAGCATGGCGTGTGGGCGACGAGCTTGAGCGGCAGCTGCTTGGCGTCGAGGATCTCGCCGGCCACGATGTTGGTCAGCGACACTTCGGCGGTCGGGATCAGGTACAGGTCGGCTTCGCCATCGCGGCTGATCTTGAACAGGTCTTCCTCGAACTTCGGCAACTGGCCGGTACCCTGCAGGGCCGGGGCCTGAACCAGGTACGGCGTGTAAGCCTCTTCGTAACCGTGTTCGCCGGTGTGCAGGTTGATCATGAACTGCGCCAGGGCGCGATGCAGGCGGGCAATCGGACCACGCAGCAAGGCAAAGCGCGCGCCGGACAGCTTGGCGGCGGTTTCGAAATCCAGGCCACCGCTGAGTTCGCCCAGGGCGACGTGGTCCTTGATCTCGAAATCAAAGGCCTTCGGCGTGCCCCAGCGGCGCACTTCGACGTTCCCCTCTTCGTCCGCACCGACCGGCACCGACTCGTGCGGCAGGTTCGGAATGCCTAGCAGGATTGAATCCAGCTCGCCTTGAATCTTGTCCAGTTCGACTTTGCCGTCGGACAGCTCGGTGCCCATGCGCTCGACGTCCGCCATCAACGGCGCGATGTCTTCGCCGCGCTGCTTGGCCTGACCGATGGATTTGGAACGCGCATTACGCTCAGCCTGCAGTGCTTCGGTGCGGGTCTGGACGGTCTTGCGCTGTTCTTCCAGCGCTTCGATGCGCGCAACATCCAAGGCAAAGCCACGGGATGCCAGGCGGTCCGCTACGTCCTGAAGGTTGCTACGTAACAGTTTGGAATCGAGCATGTCGGTCTCTCGTTTATCAAAGTTTGGTCAAGGACAGGCCGGCCCAGGTGGCGAGCAGCCCGCCGAATATGCTGATGCCTAGGTACCCGAAAGCGACCAGGGCTTGCCCGCTTTCCAGCAGGCGCAGCGTATCCAGTGAAAAGGATGAAAAGGTCGTCAGACCGCCTACAAAGCCGACAATCAAGCCGGTACGAATTTCAATCGGCACTTCCGGGCGCAGCAGGAACCAGCCGTACAGCAGCCCGATGATCAAGCAGCCCACCAGGTTGACCGCCAGGGTCGCCGCATAAAAATGCTTTGGCCAGTTGGCGTTTACCCAAGTACCGGTGGCGAAACGCAATAATGTACCAGCGATGCCGGCAACGGACACGGCAAGAATCGTCTTGAGCACTACTTTCTCCGCTGTTTGGGGCTGAGGCGATCGAGTTGAGCGAGGTGATTGAGCTTTTCACCGATCTTCAGCTCCAGGCCACGGGGCACCGGTTGGTAGAACGGCTGCGGCTCAAGCTCGTCGGGGAAGTAATCTTCGCCGGCGGCATAGGCGTCCGGCTCATCGTGGGCGTAGCGGTATTCATCACCGTAACCCAGTTGCTTCATCAGCTTGGTGGGTGCATTGCGCAGGTGCAGCGGCACTTCGAGGGAGCCATGTTCGGCCGCCGCGCGCAGTGCTGACTTGAAGCCCATGTACACCGCGTTACTTTTCGGCGCACACGCCAGGTAGGTAATCGCCTGAGCCACCGCCAACTCGCCTTCCGGGCTGCCGAGGCGCTCCTGAACTTCCCACGCCGCAAGGCACAGGCTCAGGGCGCGCGGGTCGGCGTTGCCGATGTCTTCACTGGCCATGCGCACCACGCGGCGCGCCAGGTACAGCGGATCACAGCCACCGTCGATCATGCGCGCGAACCAGTACAACGCGCCGTCGGGGTTGGAGCCGCGTACCGACTTGTGCAGCGCCGAAATCTGATCGTAGAACGCTTCGCCACCCTTGTCGAAACGCCGGCGTGTGTCGCCGAGCAGGCTTTGCAGGAGCTCGACGCCAATCTCGCTGCCGTCCTCGGCCAGGTCGGACGCGTTCTCCAGCAGGTTGAGAAAACGTCGCCCGTCGCCATCGGCGGCGCTGAACAGGATCTTGAAGCCTTCATCGCTGAGGCTCAACTGGCGCTTGCCCAAGCCCTTGTCTTCGCTCAAGGCGCGCTGCAGCAGCTTTCGCATCGCCGCGTCATCCAAGCTTTTGAGCACATACACCCGCGCCCGCGAGAGCAAGGCGTTGTTCAATTCGAAGGACGGGTTCTCGGTGGTTGCACCGATAAAAATCAGCGTGCCGTCTTCGACATACGGCAAGAACGCATCCTGCTGCGACTTGTTGAAGCGATGCACTTCGTCGACGAACAGGATGGTGCGCTTGCCATATTGCCCGGCCTGCTGCTTGGCCACTTCCACCGCCTGGCGGATCTCCTTGACCCCGGCCAGCACCGCCGAGACCGTTTCGAAGTGGGCATCCGAGACTTTCGCCAGCAGCCGCGCCAGGGTGGTTTTACCCACCCCCGGCGGCCCCCAGAAAATCATCGAGTGCAGCGCACCCTGCTCCAGGGCTTCGCGCAAAGGCTTGCCGCGAGCGAGCAGGTGTTCCTGACCGACGTACTCATCCAGGTTGGTCGAACGCAAGCGTGCGGCCAGGGGTTGAGCGATCGGATCACTTCGAAACAGGTCCATGGGCAGCGTTTGAAACCTCTAGGCAGGTTATTCCTGGATCACGTCGGCACCCTTGGGGATGTCGAACTTGAACTTGGAGGCGGGCACCGGCTCGTTGGCCTTGACCCCGGTGAACAGGATATTGGTGCGCTGGCCAACGCTGTCGACCAGTTGCATGTCATTGATCACACCGTTGCGGAACGACAGGCGCAGGCTGTCGAACAGCGTGTCCTTGGATTTCGGCTTGAGGGTGAAGTCGATCACATTACTGGCTTGCTTGGAGGTGATGTCGAAACTGTCGCTGATTTTCGATACATCGCCCGACAGCAGCAGCGCCGGGGTCTGGTTCAGGCGCGGGTCGAGCTTCTTGATGGTCGCCTGTTCCAGGTCCGGGTCCCACAACGTGACTTTTTGGCCGTCCGAGACGATGGTCTGCTCATTCGGCGCGTCGGTCTTCCAGTAGAACAGCCCTGGGCGCTGCACGGCCATTTCACCGGCGGTTTCCTGCAACTGGGTGCCGCCGCCGTCCAGGGTCAACTGGGAGAAGCGCGCAGTCAGGGTCTTGGATTTGTCGAGCAGGTTGGTCAGGCTGGCGACGGAGGCCGGATCAGCGTGAGCAGAAACAGCCGTCAGGGCCAGTACCGGCAACAACAGCATGCGGATAAGACGCATGGGAGTCCTCATTGAGTCGTTAGGGCGCGCCGCGTGCTGCCACGCGGCGCGTGATCAGTCGCGCATCTGCCCGGGAGCGATGACTTCGCGCGAGCCGTTGGTGTTCATTGCGGTGACGACACCGGCATTTTCCATGGATTCGATCATGCGGGCGGCGCGGTTGTAGCCGATTTTCAGCTTGCGCTGCACGGCCGAGATCGAGGCGCGGCGGCTTTCCAATACGAAAGCCACGGCCTCGTCGTACAGCGCGTCGGTTTCGGCATCATCGTCGCCACCGCTGCCGCCGTCGAAGCCGCTGCCGGCCTCTTCAACGCCCGCGAGAATGTCGTCGTTGTATTCCGGCGCGCCGCGCAGTTTCCAGGCTTCCACCACGCGATGGACTTCTTCGTCGGAAACGAACGCGCCATGCACGCGAATCGGCAGGCTGGTGCCCGGCGGCATGTAGAGCATGTCACCGTGGCCCAGCAGCTGTTCGGCTCCACCCTGGTCGATGATGGTCCGCGAGTCGATCTTGCTCGATACCTGGAACGCCATGCGCGTCGGGATGTTGGCCTTGATCAGACCGGTGATCACGTCCACCGACGGCCGCTGGGTAGCGAGAATCAAGTGGATACCGGCGGCACGGGCCTTCTGGGCGATACGTGCGATCAACTCTTCAACCTTCTTGCCGACGATCATCATCATGTCGGCAAATTCGTCGACCACCACGACGATGGTCGGCAACTTGGTCAGCAATGGCGCTTCGTCGTGGATGCTTTCGCGCTTGTACAACGGGTCGGTCAGCGGCGTGCCGGCGTCCTGGGCTTCCTTGACCTTGGCATTGAAGCCCGACAGGTTGCGCACGCCCATCTTCGCCATCAGCTTGTAGCGCCGCTCCATTTCGGCAACGCTCCAGCGCAGGGCGTTGGCGGCGTCCTTCATGTCGGTGACGACCGGGCACAGCAGGTGCGGAATGCCTTCGTAGATCGACAATTCGAGCATCTTCGGGTCGATCATGATCAGCTTGGCGTCTTCCGGGCCGGACTTGAACAGGATCGACAGGATCATCGCGTTGACACCTACCGACTTACCCGAGCCGGTGGTACCGGCCACCAGCAGGTGAGGCATTTTCGCCAGGTCAGTGATCACGGGCTTGCCGCCGATGTCGTGGCCCAGGGCCAGGGTGACCGGCGATTTGAAGTTGTCGTATTCCGGGGTCGACAATACCTCGGAGAAGCGCACGATCTGGCGGTCTTCGTTGGGAATCTCGATGCCCACAGTGGTTTTGCCGGGGATCACTTCCACCACGCGCACGCTGGTCACGGCCAGGGAACGGGCGAGGTCTTTGGCCAGGTTGGAGATACGGCTGACCTTGACCCCGGCCGCTGGCTGGATTTCGTAACGGGTAATCACCGGGCCGGGGTGGATCGAGTCCACCGAGACTTCGACGCCGAATTCCTTGAGTTTGATTTCCAACAAATGGCCGACGGCCGCCAGGGATTCAGGGGAGTAGTTGAGTTGTTTCTTCTCGGCCGGGTCGAGAATCGAGATCGGCGGCAATGTGCCTTCGACCGCGCTGTCGACAAACAACGGCACCTGTTTCTCTTTCTGCACGCGATGACTCGGCTCGGGAGCCTTGATCGGTGCCGGGGCGATGACCGGCGGCACTTGCTTCTCGCGGTCCGACATGTGCTTGCTCAGGGCTTGCTCGCGCTCGATCAGGCGTTCCTTGGCCTTGGCTTGTTCACGCCGGTCCGGCGTGCTCGGGGCCACGACCTCGTTGACGCGGGTGTCCACCTCGCGCAGTTGGGCCACCATGCGCTTGCGCTCGACCCGAGCCGACCACCAGCGGTTGGCGGCGCCCTGGAACAGTTCCAGCAGGTCGAGGGTGATTTTGCCGGTCACATCCATCACCTTGAACCACGACAGGTCGGTGAACACGGTGAGGCCAAACAGGAACAGCGCGATAAACATCAGCGTGCTGCCCTGGATATTCAGGGTCTTGCGGGCCAGGTCACCGAGACTCTCACCCAACGCACCGCCGGCTCCCGCCGGCAGGCCGGTTGGGGCATGGAAATGGATATGCGCCAACGCCGCACCGGACAGCACCAGGAACACCAGGCCGATCAGGCGCCAGGAAAACAGCCAGCCGCTCCACTGCCACGGCTCATGACGCTGGCGGAAGATCTGCCAGGTCTTGATCGCCAGCAGCAACGGGAAGATGTAAGCGAAATAACCCAGCACCATGAACAGAATATCGGCGCTGTAGGAACCGGCAGGCCCACCGAAGTTCTGCACGTCTTCGATCTTGCTGTTGTGGCTCCAGCCCGGATCGTCCTTGCCATAGGTGAGCAAGGCCATCATCAGGAACAGGCACAGGGCGCCGATGGCGATCAGTGCACCTTCCTTGAGCCGATAATGCAGGTGCTGACGCCAGGCCGGCACGACTGTTTTTTGTGTCGCGGTGGATTTCTTCAAAACGGGTCTTTTCCTGCGCCTTTAGCGCGTCCATCTGTTGAATGACTGCACACTGCCGCCCAATCCGAGCAGCTGAAAAAATATACGAACGTCGTTAAATCTACCTTTAACACCGAGCGATTGACGAGTGAAACGGCGATAACGCCAGAATGCCCGCATTGTACGGGTTTGTGTCCCTGATGCCACGCACTTGCCCCTTGCGCGGCAGCCTGAACAATTCAAGTGTCACATACTGTTCAATTTGAGCACGCATTGTCTTTGCTGACAAAGGCTTATGCGCTGTTTATAGCAATCCAGGCAAGGTTGGCAATTGGCCTGCATGGGGCAATCCCGAATACGACCACGTCTCTAAGAGAGAGTTGCAGAAACACCCGTTCACGCTAATCCACACCAATGCCCGATTCGGGCTGGCTCCCTGGCGCCGGGTCGACAATAATCAATCATCTACAGGGCAGGCCCCGTACCTGCCACTCCCCTCCCCTTCCGTAAGCCTGGATGCCATGCTGACCTGGTTACAACGCGACACTCTGACCTTCCCCCCGCTGGCCAAAGCCATGCGCGAACCCAATGGCCTGCTCGCCGCCGGTGGCGACCTGTCGGCCGAGCGACTGATCCAGGCCTATCGCCACGGCTGCTTTCCGTGGTTTTCGCAAGGTCAGCCGATTCTCTGGTGGTCACCGGACCCACGCACCGTGATCTTCCCCGACGAACTGCACGTATCCCGCAGCCTCGGCAAATTATTGCGCCAGCAGCGCTACAGCGTGACCTTCGACCAGGACTTCGCCGCAGTCATCCAGGCCTGCGCTGCGCCACGCGCCTACGCAGATGGCACCTGGATCACCGAGGGCATCCAGAGCGCCTACCAGGAGCTGCACGCACGGGGTTACGCGCATTCGGTAGAGGTATGGGACAACGGCGAACTGGTGGGCGGCCTGTATGGGCTGGCGATGGGCCGGTTGTTTTTTGGCGAGTCCATGTTCAGCCGCGCCGACAACGCCTCGAAGTTCGGCTTTGCCACACTGACCCGACAGCTACAGGCGTGGGGATTTGTGCTGATCGACTGCCAGATGCCCAACGATCACCTGCACAGCCTGGGTGCGCGCGCCATACCGCGCAGCGACTTCGCCGGCTTCCTGCGCGATTATCTGGACCAACCCAGCACTGGACCGTGGGTTTCCTAGGCGACTTCCTCGCACCTGGCTTACACTTATTTCAAAGCTTATCCGAGGGTTGATCATGACCGAGCTGGCGCGATTGAAGTTTTATGCCACTCAAGCCCACGCTTGCAGCTATCTGCCCGACGAGCAGGCCACCACGCTGTTCCTCGATCCCAGCCAGCCGATGGATGTGCATGTGTATGCCGACCTCTCGGAAATGGGGTTTCGGCGCAGCGGCGATCACCTATACCGACCGCACTGCCAAAACTGCAATGCCTGCGTACCGGCCCGAATTCCGGCGGCGCAGTTTGTGCCAGACCGCAACCAGAAGCGCATCCTCAAGCGCAACGCGGACCTGACTGTCACGGCGGCCAATCCCAGGTTCAGTGAAGAGTATTTCGACCTTTACCAGCGCTACATCGAACAGCGCCACGCCGACGGCGACATGTTCCCACCCAGTCGCGACCAGTTTTCCACCTTTCTGGTGCGTGAACTGCCCTTCTCACGCTTCTACGAATTTCGACTCGACGGGCGCTTGCTAGCCGTCGCCGTGACCGATTTGCTGCCCAATGGCCTGTCGGCGGTGTACACCTTCTATGAACCGGCCGAAGAGCGGCGCAGCCTGGGACGCTTCGCGATCCTCTGGCAAATCAGCGAGGCCCTGCGCCTGGAACTGGAGGCGGTGTACCTTGGATACTGGATCAAAAACTGCAAAAAGATGAACTACAAGACCCAATATCGCCCCATTGAACTGCTGATTAATCAAAGATGGGTCACGCTTAACTAGAACCCCTTGGCTTAAACACCCTTTTTCGGGCACAATGCACGCCGCTTTTGCCTGGCGCAGTTGCACCGGGCCATTCACTGGATACCGAGGGCTTTACTGCATGTCGAAAGAAGACAGCTTCGAAATGGAAGGCACTGTCGTCGACACCCTGCCCAACACCATGTTTCGTGTGGAGTTGGAAAATGGGCACGTCGTAACCGCGCATATCTCCGGCAAGATGCGCAAGAACTACATTCGTATTCTTACCGGTGACAAAGTGCGCGTCGAGCTGACGCCCTATGACCTGAGCAAAGGGCGCATCACTTACCGCGCCCGTTAATCAAGTCAATACAAGACGCCCGGTTATGCCGGGCGTTTTTGTGTGCGCGCAGGATTTACCTGACACCCAAAACCCAATGTAGCAGGGGACTTGCTCCCGATAGCGGTCACTCAACAACAAATTTAGCTGCCTGACCCACCGCTATCGGGAGAAAGCCCCCTCCCACACTGGACTTCCATTGTTCTGGAAATTGCATCTCAAGACAGCAAAAAGGCGCCTTTCGGCGCCTTTTGCGTAGCTGCAGAACAATCAGGCCATTTCGGCCGTGGTTTCGAACTCGAAGGTCAGCTCGCCGTCCTTCAGGTCGATATGCACCACGCCACCGTGGTCGGCAAGTTCGCCAAACAGGATCTCTTCGGCCAATGGCCGCTTGATCTTGTCCTGGATCAGACGCGCCATCGGGCGAGCGCCCATTGCCGCGTCGTAACCACCCTCGGCCAGCCAGTTGCGCGCCGCGTCCGTCACCTCCAACTGCACGCGCTTGTCTTCCAACTGCGCTTGAAGCTCGGTGAGGAACTTGTCCACCACGTTTTTGATGACCTCATGACTGAGGCGACCAAACTGGATAATGGTGTCCAGGCGGTTGCGGAACTCCGGCGTAAAGCTCTTCTTGATCACTTCCATCGCATCGGAAGAGTGATCCTGATGCGTAAAGCCGATCGAAGCCCGCGCGGCGGTTTCAGCACCGGCGTTGGTGGTCATGATCACGATCACGTTGCGGAAGTCCGCCTTGCGCCCGTTGTTGTCGGTCAGCGTGCCGTGATCCATGACCTGCAGCAGCAGGTTGAAGACTTCCGGGTGTGCCTTCTCGATTTCATCGAGGAGCAATACGCAATGCGGTTGCTTGGTGATCGCCTCGGTCAACAGACCGCCCTGGTCAAACCCGACATAGCCCGGAGGCGCACCGATCAGGCGCGACACGGTGTGACGCTCCATGTATTCGGACATGTCGAACCGCACCAACTCAATACCCATGGCCTTGGCCAACTGCCGGGCCGCTTCGGTCTTGCCAACGCCGGTCGGACCGGCGAACAGGAACGAACCGACCGGCTTGTCCGGCGACTTGAGGCCCGCCCGCGACAACTTGATCGCAGTGGACAGCGAGTCGATGGCCGCATCCTGGCCAAACACGGTGAGCTTGAGGTCGCGCTCCAGGTTACGCAGCAGCTCTTTGTCGGAACTGCTGACGTGTTTTGGCGGAATCCGCGCGATCTTGGCCACTATCGCCTCGACCTGAGACACATCGATGCGCTTCACACGCTTCTCGACCGGCTGCAGGCGCTGATAGGCACCCGCCTCGTCGATCACATCGATGGCCTTGTCCGGCATGTGCCGATCATTGATGTAGCGCGACGCCAACTCGGCAGCGGCACGCAGCGCTTCATCGGTGTACTCAACGCCATGGTGCGCTTCGAAACGCCCCCTGAGGCCACGCAGGATACCGATGGTGTCCTCAACCGAAGGCTCGGACACGTCGACTTTCTGAAAACGACGCGCCAGGGCGCGGTCTTTCTCGAAGATCCCGCGAAACTCCTGGAATGTGGTCGAGCCGATGCAGCGGATATCACCGGACGACAATAACGGCTTGAGCAGGTTGGAAGCATCCATCACCCCACCAGACGCCGCACCAGCACCAATGATGGTGTGGATCTCATCGATAAACAGGATCGCCTGCGGGCGTTTTTTCAGCTCGCCGAGCAACGCTTTGAAGCGCTTCTCGAAATCGCCACGGTACTTGGTCCCGGCGAGCAACGCGCCAAGGTCAAGGGAGTAGACGACGCTGTTGGCCAACAGGTCCGGCACCTGGTTGTCGACGATACGCTTGGCAAGGCCTTCGGCAATCGCGGTTTTACCCACGCCTGCCTCGCCCACCAGCAACGGGTTGTTCTTGCGACGACGCGCTAGGATCTGCGCCACACGCTCAACCTCAGACTCGCGCCCCACCAGCGGATCGATCCGCCCCTGGCGCGCCAGCTCATTGAGATTGCTGGCATAGGCATCCAATGGATTGCTCGAAGAAGAAGACTCACCGCCCTCGTCGTCCTGCATATCTTGCTCACCCTCGGAATGTTCGCCGTGCCCAGGCACTTTGGAGATACCGTGGGCGATATAGTTGACGACATCGATACGGGCAACGCTCTGCTGTTTAAGCAGAAACACTGCCTGGCTTTCCTGTTCACTGAAGATGGCGACGAGCACATTGGCGCCCGTGACTTCACGCTTACCGGAGCTCTGCACGTGGAAAACAGCACGCTGCAATACCCGCTGAAAGCCTAGGGTCGGCTGGGTTTCACGGTCCTCGTCATGCACGGGGATCAGTGGCGTCGTGGAGTCGATGAACTCCTGCAGGTCATGCTTGAGTTTGTCGAGGTTGGCGCCGCACGCACGCAGAACGGTGGCGGCAGCTTCGTTATCCAAAAGTGCCAGCAGCAGGTGCTCGACGGTCATGAATTCATGACGCTTCGAACGAGCCTCCTTGAAGGCAAGATTGAGGGTGACTTCGAGCTCGCGGTTTAACATAGCTTCACCTCATACCCAAGTGGTCGGCGTTAACCGTCCTTCTCGATTTCACAGAGTAGCGGATGCTGGCTTTCCCTGGCGTACTGGTTGACCTGCATGGCCTTTGTCTCGGCGATGTCGCGGGTAAACACTCCACATACTGCCCGTCCTTCTGTGTGAACGGCCAGCATTACCTTGGTCGCCAACTCGCGGTTCAGGTTAAAAAACACCTCGAGCACTTCGACGACGAAATCCATCGGTGTGTAGTCATCGTTGAACAAAACCACCTTGTACATCGGCGGCGCCTGTAGAGCAGGCTTAGCCTCCTGAACAGCAATGCCTGCAGAACCGTCGTCATCGTGTTCGTGATCCGGGCGATCCTGATTGAATGTTAGTCGAATCTGGCTGATTGCATGCATGGAAAGAAAGGTTCGTCAGTGGTTCAAATACAGTGGTGGGGGCGACCTGTCAGAATTTCAACTCTGACCGTTCGGTCACCTTGACTATCGGTAAATCGGTGTTACAACCAATAGAACCCACAGTGGGTAAAAAAGGTCCGCGCAGTCAACCTTATTATTCGGGTTAGGACGGATAAACTGGATGATACTCCAGTGATGGAGTCTGGTGCAGAGGGATATGGGTATGTCTGGCGTCAAGATCAGTGGCAAGGTCAAGTGGTTCAATAACGCCAAGGGATATGGTTTTATTAACGAAGAAGGTAAAAGCGAGGACCTTTTTGCGCACTATTCGGCGATCATCATGGATGGGTACAAAACGCTGAAGGCGGGACAAGCTGTGAGCTTTGAAATCATTCAAGGACCGAAAGGGCTGCACGCCGTGAACATTGATGCAGTGAAAGTTGGAACACCTGAAAAGCCCGCAGCATCGCACGCTCATAAAGAAAAGAAACAAACGGCCTGATTCGCCGCCGAGCATGCAGTCTTGCAATACGAAAACGGCCACCCCAGTCAATCCAGGGTGGCCGTTTTTTTATGCCACTTTGCTTACATATGCGAAATCAACGCATCGCCAAACCCCGACGAAGACAGCAACTTGGCACCGTCCATCAAGCGATGGAAATCATAGGTCACGGTTTTGGCCGAGATCGCGCCATTGGTGCCCTTGATGATCAAGTCAGCCGCCTCGGCCCAGCCCATGTGGCGCAGCATCATTTCCGCCGACAGAATCAATGAGCCCGGGTTGACCTGGTCCTTGCCCGCATACTTGGGCGCAGTACCGTGGGTAGCCTCGAACATGGCGATGGTATCGGACAGGTTGGCCCCCGGCGCAATGCCAATGCCCCCTACTTCCGCCGCCAGCGCATCAGAAAGGTAGTCGCCGTTGAGGTTCAACGTGGCGATCACATCGTATTCGGCCGGGCGCAGCAGGATCTGCTGAAGCATGGCATCGGCAATTGCATCTTTAACCACTACGTTCTTGCCGGTTTTTGGATTCTTGAACTGCATCCATGGACCGCCGTCGAGCAGCGTCGCGCCGAATTCTTTCTCGGCGATGCCGTAGGCCCATTCCTTGAAGGCACCTTCGGTGAACTTCATGATGTTGCCTTTGTGCACGATGGTCAGCGACTCACGATCGTTATCCACGACGTATTGCAGGGCTTTGCGCACCAGACGCTCAGTACCCTGCTTGGAGACCGGCTTGATACCGATGCCGCAATCCTGGTCGAAACGGATCTTGGTAACGCCCATTTCCTCCTTGAGGAACTTGATCACTTTGATCGCTTCTGGCGAACCGGCTTTCCACTCGATCCCGGCGTAAATATCTTCGGAGTTTTCGCGGAAGATGGTCATGTCCACGTCGCCAGGCTTCTTGACCGGGCTTGGCACGCCTTCGAACCAGCGCACCGGGCGCAGGCACACATAGAGGTCGAGCTGTTGGCGCAGGGCCACGTTCAACGAACGGATGCCACCACCGACCGGGGTGGTCAGAGGCCCCTTGATGGACACCACGTAATCCTTGACCGCGTCCAGGGTTTCTTGGGGCAGCCAGGTGTCCTGGTCGTAGACTTGGGTCGCTTTTTCGCCGGCGAACACTTCCATCCACGAAATTTTGCGCTTGCCGCCGTAGGCTTTTTCAACAGCTGCGTCGACCACCTTGATCATCACCGGGCTGATGTCGACGCCAATACCGTCACCTTCGATATAAGGGATGATCGGTTGGTCAGGAACATTGAGAGAATGGTCTGCATTGACGGTGATTTTGTCGCCGACTGCCGGAACCTGAATCTTCTTGTATCCCATGCTGAACTCCATCTATGGATTGAACATCTGGCTGCGTTCGAGCCTACTCCAGATAAATGACGACTGAAACCTCACGCCACGCTCATTTGCATCGAAAACAGCATATTTAGTTGCCTACTAGCTTGAAAGCAAAGGGAAAAGCGCCAATCTTGAGCACATCATGCGACTTTAGATGTAACGGGGTCCCTGCGACCTTTAGACCAATGGACGCCCCACCTTTTGTATGAGAGCTCGGCGTAAGCATAGCGACCTATGTATAATGCCGCCGCTGACCAAAGAGTCACGATGGCCGACCGCTTGCTTCTTCAATAGAAAGCATCGCCCTCCGCCTGAAAAAGCCGGACTAAACAATAGTCCACCCGCTTGACGCTCGACTGATGCAACCCAACATCACCGCGAAGAAATCTCGACCTTTCGCTCATGGATGACTTTGAACGAACGCGCTCTACCCGGCGCATCTCGAGTTTCTGCGCACGCTTTCAGCAAAGAAGAGAGTTAATCCGAATATGCCCACCCGCTCGAAGATCATCTACACCTTCACCGACGAAGCACCAGCCCTCGCCACCTATTCACTGCTGCCTATCGTAGAGGCCTTCACCGCTTCCGCTGATATTGCCGTGGAAACCCGCGACATCTCCCTCGCCGGGCGCATCCTCGCAAGCTTCCCCGAGCAACTGGGCGCCAAAGCCGTACCGGACCACCTCGCCGAACTGGGCGCCCTGGCCGTTACGCCTGAAGCCAACATCATCAAGCTGCCTAACATCAGTGCCTCGACCCCTCAACTGCAGGCGGCGATCAAGGAACTGCAGGCCCAGGGCTACGCCCTGCCGGACTACCCGGAAACCGTAACCACCGACGCGGAAAAAGAAACCCGCGCACGTTACGACAAGATCAAGGGCAGCGCCGTGAACCCGGTACTGCGCGAAGGCAACTCTGACCGCCGCGCACCGCTGTCGGTCAAGAACTATGCACGCAAGCACCCGCACAAGATGGGCGCCTGGGCTGCCGACTCGAAGTCCCACGTTGCTCACATGAGCCACGGCGACTTCTACGGCAGCGAAAAAGCCGTACAGATCGAGGCCGCCGACGCGGTCAAAATCGAACTGATCGCTAAAGACGGCACCGCGACCGTACTGAAGGAAAAAACTTCGGTACAAGCTGGCGAAATCATCGACAGCTCCGTGCTGAGCAAGAACGCCCTGCGCAGCTTCATCGCCGCCGAAATCGAAGACGCTAAGAAACAAGGCGTACTGCTGTCGGTTCACCTGAAAGCCACCATGATGAAGGTCTCCGACCCGATCATGTTCGGCCAGATCGTTGCCGAGTTCTATAAAGACGCCCTGACCAAGCACGCCACCGTGCTGGAGCAGATCGGCTTCAACCTGAACAACGGCATCGGCGACCTGTACGCACGCATCAAGGCCTTGCCGGCCGAGCAGCAAGCGCAGATCGAAGCCGATATCCAGGCGGTCTACGCCTCGCGCCCTTCCCTGGCGATGGTCAACTCCGACAAAGGCATCACCAACCTGCACGTGCCGAGCGACGTCATCGTCGACGCCTCGATGCCAGCCATGATCCGTGACTCCGGCAAAATGTGGGGCACCGACGGCCAACTGCACGACACCAAGGCCGTGATCCCGGATCGCTGCTACGCCACCATCTACCAAGCCACCATCGAAGACTGCAAGGCTCATGGTGCTTTCGATCCGACCACCATGGGCAGCGTGCCGAACGTTGGCCTGATGGCACAGAAAGCCGAAGAGTACGGCTCGCACGACAAGACCTTCCAGGTCAAAGCTGACGGCGTCGTCCGCGTCACCGACAGCAAGGGCAACCTGCTGATGGAACAGCCCGTCGAAGCCGGCGATATCTTCCGCATGTGCCAGGCCAAAGACGCGCCGATCCAGGACTGGGTCAAACTCGCCGTCAACCGTGCCCGCGCCAGCAACACCCCGGCCATCTTCTGGCTCGACCCACAACGCGCCCACGACGGTGCGGTGATCGAGAAAGTCCAGACCTACCTGAAAGACCACAACACCGAAGGCCTGGACATCCGCATCATGTCGCCGGTCGACGCGATGAAGTTCACCCTGGAGCGCACCCGCAAGGGCCTGGACACTATCTCGGTGACCGGCAACGTACTGCGCGACTACCTGACCGACCTGTTCCCGATCATGGAACTGGGCACCAGCGCCAAGATGCTGTCGATCGTGCCGCTGATGAACGGCGGTGGCCTGTTCGAAACCGGCGCTGGCGGTTCGGCACCGAAACACGTGCAGCAGTTGCTGGAAGAAAACTTCCTGCGCTGGGATTCCCTGGGCGAGTTCCTGGCCCTGGCCGCATCGCTTGAGCATTTGGGTGTGACATACAACAACCCCAAAGCCCTGGTACTGTCCAAGACCCTGGACCAGGCCACCGGCCAGTTCCTCGACAACAACAAGTCGCCATCGCGCAAAGTCGGCAACATCGACAACCGCGGCAGCCACTTCTACCTGGCGCTGTACTGGGCCCAAGCCCTGGCCGCGCAGACTGAAGACACCGCACTGCAAGCGCAATTCGCCACACTTGCCAAGACCCTGGCCGCGAACGAGGCAACCATCGTTGCCGAGCTCAACGCCGTACAGGGCCAGCCAGTGGACATCGGCGGCTACTACGCGCCGAACCCGGAGCTGATCAGCAAGGTCATGCGCCCAAGCAACACGCTCAATGCGGCGATTGCCAAGCTGAAGTAAGGTTGTAACGCTGCAAACAAGCCCCGGCCCAGTGCCGGGGTTTCTGTTTCCAGCGTTCAACTGAAGAAACCGAATCCAAATGTGGGAGGGGGCTTGCTCCCGATCGCGCTGAGTCAGTTACCAATAAGTCGACCGCCCCACCGCCATCGGGAGCAAGCCCCCTCCCACACTGACTGTAATCCTGCTTGAAGACCGCACCGTACTCAGAATCGAGAGGCATCCAATGACCTGGCAACCCCACATCACCGTCGCCACCATCGTCGAAGACAACGGCCGCTTCCTGATGGTCGAAGAACTCAAAGGCGGCCGTGCCGTGCTCAACCAGCCCGCCGGCCACCTCGACCCGCACGAAACCCTGACCGAAGCCGCCGTGCGCGAAACCCTTGAAGAAACCGGCTGGGACGTCGAAGCCACCGGCATCGTCGGCATCTACCTGTACACTGCCCCGAGCAACGGCGTGACCTACCAGCGGGTCTGCTTCACCGCCAAGGCGCTAAAACACCACCCGGACTATCAACTAGACGACGGCATCGTGCGCGCCCGCTGGCTGACCCGTGAGGAGCTGATGGCCCTGCGTGACACCTGGCGCAGCGAGCTGATCATCCGCTGTATCGATGATTATCTGGCAGGCTTTCGCCACAGTCTCGAATTGATCCGACCTTCTCTTTAGCCTTGAAGGCTTGGGCCTGTTAGAATCGCGTCCTTTTTCAAGACACCCGTTGAAACCCTATGCGTGATCCAGCCCCTTCTGACACACAAAAGAAGCGCGTCATCGTCGGTATGTCCGGCGGCGTGGATTCTTCCGTTTCCGCCGTTCTGCTCATGGAGCAGGGTTATGAGGTGGAAGGCCTGTTCATGAAGAACTGGGAAGAAGACGATGGAACGGAATATTGCACCGCCATGGACGACCTGGCAGATGCCCAGGCCGTGTGCGACAAGATCGGTATCAAGCTGCACACCGCCAATTTCGCGGCCGAGTACTGGGACAACGTGTTCGAGCACTTCCTGGCCGAATACAAGGCCGGCCGCACGCCGAACCCGGACATCCTGTGTAATCGCGAAATCAAGTTCAAGGCGTTCCTCGACTACGCCATGATCCTCGGCGCCGACCTGATCGCCACTGGCCACTACGTGCGCCGTCGCGATATCGACGGGCGCACCGAACTGCTCAAGGGCCTGGACCCCAACAAGGACCAGAGCTACTTCCTGCACGCCGTCGGCGGCGAACAGATCGCCAAGACCCTGTTCCCCGTAGGCGAACTGGAAAAGCCCGAAGTGCGCAGGATCGCCGAGCAGCACGACCTGGCCACCGCCAAGAAGAAGGATTCCACCGGGATCTGCTTTATCGGCGAGCGCCGCTTCAGCGACTTCCTCAAGCAATACCTGCCGGCGCAACCGGGCGAGATCAAAACCACCGAAGGCGAGGTCATCGGCCGCCACCACGGCCTGATGTACCACACCATCGGCCAGCGCCAGGGCCTGGGCATCGGCGGCTTGAAAGACGCCGGTGACGAGCCGTGGTACGTGCTGGTCAAGGACCTGGAACACAACGAACTGATCGTGGGCCAGGGCAATGAGCACCCATGGTTGTTCTCCCGCGCGCTGCTCGCTTCAGACATCTACTGGGTCAACCCGGTGGACCTGAGCGCCCCGCGCCGCCTGACCGCCAAGGTACGCTATCGCCAGAGCGACCAGCCCTGCACCCTGGAAAAAACCGCCGACGGCTACCGCGCTACCTTCGATGACCCGCAGCGCGCGGTCACGCCTGGCCAGTCCGTGGTGTTCTACGATGGCGAGGTGTGCCTGGGGGGCGGCGTGATTGAAATCGCCGAACCCTGGAGCAGCCAGGCATGAGCCCGACCCAGGAGCAATTGACGGCGCTTGGCGGGGTATTCCTCGCCGCAGTGCTGGTGGACAAGATCGCCAAGACCGGCCAGGTCACCGAGGCCGGCCTGACCTGCATGCTCGGCAGCCTGCTGATTCGCGACCCCAAGGACACCCTGGAAGTCTACGGCGGTGACGACCTGGCGCTGCGCGAAGGCTACCGTGCGCTGGTCGGCGCACTGGAACGCGACCCGAGTACCTTGCAGCGCGAACCACTGCGCTACGCCCTGTCGATGCTCGGCCTCGAGCGCCAACTGGCCAAGCGTGACGACCTGCTCGAGACCATCGGCAAGCGCCTGCCGCAGATCCAGTCCCAGGTTGAACACTTCGGCCCGGCCCACGAAAACGTCATCGCCGCTTGCGGCGCGCTGTACCAGGACACCTTGAGCACATTGCGCCAGCGCATCCAGGTGCATGGCGATATGCGCAACCTGCAACAACCGAACAACGCCTCGAAGATCCGCGCCCTGCTCCTGGCCGGTATTCGTTCGGCGCGGTTGTGGCGCCAATTGGGTGGTCATCGTTGGCAGTTGGTCATCAGCCGTCGCAAATTGCTCAAAGAGCTTTACCCGTTGATGCGCAACGAATAAGTCGCAGCCACGGGCTATTTTCAAGCCGTTACGCGTAATACGCCGGTCAGTTGGCAACGGACCGGCGGATTTTTTCATGTATGATACGCGCCCCATTTCGTTGCCCGACTGTCCGAGAACACCCCATGCAGCTCTCTTCGCTCACTGCGGTTTCCCCTGTTGACGGCCGCTACGCCGGCAAGACCCAGGCCCTGCGCCCGATTTTCAGTGAATACGGCCTGATCCGTGCCCGCGTACTGGTTGAAGTGCGCTGGCTCCAGCGCCTGGCCGCTCACCCTGCCATCAGTGAAGTGCCGGCGTTCTCCGCCGAGGCCAACGCTGCATTGAACACGCTGGCGGAAAACTTCTCTCTGGAGCACGCCGAGCGTGTCAAAGAGATCGAGCGCACCACCAACCACGACGTCAAAGCCATCGAATACCTGCTCAAAGAGCAAGCGGCCAAGCTGCCGGAACTGGCCAAGGTCAGCGAATTCATCCACTTTGCCTGCACCAGCGAGGACATCAACAACCTGTCCCACGCGCTGATGCTGCGCGAAGGCCGCGATGACGTGATGCTGCCGCTGATGCGCCAGACCGCCGAAGCCATCCGCGAACTGGCGATCCGCTTCGCCGCTGTGCCGATGCTGTCGCGCACCCACGGTCAACCAGCCTCGCCGACCACCCTGGGCAAAGAACTGGCCAACGTGGTGTACCGCCTGGAGCGCCAGATCGCTCAAGTCGCTGCCGTCCCGCTGCTGGGCAAGATCAACGGCGCCGTAGGCAACTACAACGCCCACCTGTCGGCCTACCCGGAGATCGACTGGGAAGCCAACGCCCGCGCCTTCATCGAAGACGAACTGGGCCTGGGCTTCAACCCGTACACCACGCAGATCGAACCGCACGACTACATCGCCGAGCTGTTCGACGCGATTGCGCGCTTCAACACCATCCTGATCGACTTCGATCGCGATGTCTGGGGCTACATCTCCCTGGGCTACTTCAAGCAGCGCACCATTGCCGGTGAAATCGGTTCGTCGACCATGCCGCACAAGGTCAACCCGATCGACTTCGAGAACTCCGAAGGCAACCTCGGCATCGCCAACGCGCTGTTCCAGCACCTGGCCAGCAAGTTGCCGATCTCCCGCTGGCAGCGAGACCTGACCGACTCCACCGTACTGCGCAACCTCGGCGTGGGCTTTGCCCACAGCGTGATCGCCTACGAAGCCAGCCTCAAAGGCATCAGCAAGCTGGAACTCAACGAGCAGAAAATCGCCGCTGACCTGGATGCATGCTGGGAAGTACTGGCCGAGCCGATCCAGACCGTGATGCGCCGCTACAACATCGAAAACCCCTACGAGAAGCTCAAAGAGTTGACGCGCGGCAAAGGCATCAGCCCTCAAGCACTGCAAACTTTCATCGACGGCCTGGACATGCCCGCCGCTGCCAAGGCCGAGCTGAAACTGCTCACCCCGGCCAACTACATCGGCAACGCCGTGGCCCAAGCCAAACGCATCTGATCATAGCAAGCCCCTTTGAGACGCCCGGCCGCGCCGGGCGTTTTTATTTCAGTCTTAAAAGTGCTTTTTTTCAATAGGTTACACATGAATCCTGATATCCCTCTTCAACTTCTGGGCGGCATCACGGCACGGGAATTCCTGCGCGACTACTGGCAGAAAAAACCGCTGCTGATCCGCCAGGCCATTCCTGACTTCGAAAGCCCGATCGATGCCGATGAACTGGCCGGCCTGGCCCTGGAAGAAGAAGTCGAGTCGCGCCTGGTGATCGAACACGGCGAGCGTCCGTGGGAACTGCGCCGCGGTCCGTTCGCCGAAGACACCTTCAGCACCCTGCCCGAGCGCGAGTGGACCCTGCTGGTGCAGGCGGTCGACCAGTTCGTGCCGGAAGTCGCCGAACTGCTCGAGCAGTTCCGCTTCCTGCCTAGCTGGCGCATCGACGACGTGATGATCAGCTTCGCCGCGCCCGGCGGCAGCGTGGGCCCGCACTTCGATAACTACGACGTGTTCCTGCTGCAAGCCCATGGCAAGCGCAACTGGAAGATCGGCCAGATGTGCAGCTCTGAAAGCCCGATGCTGCAACACGCCGACCTGCGCATCCTCGCCGAATTCGAAGAGAGCGCCGAATGGGTGCTGGAACCGGGCGACATGCTCTACCTGCCGCCACGCCTGGCCCACTACGGCATTGCAGAAGATGACTGCATGACCTACTCGGTAGGCTTCCGCGCGCCTAGCGCTGCCGAAGTGCTAACCCACTTCACCGACTTCCTGAGCCAGTACCTGACCGACGAAGAGCGCTACACGGACGCCGACATTCAGCCGGCCAGCGACCCGCACCAGATCCAGAGCGACGCCCTCGACCGTCTCAAAAGCCTGCTGGCCGAGCACATGAGCGACGAGCGCATGCTGCTGACTTGGTTCGGCCAGTTCATGACCGAGCCGCGCTACCCGGAACTGGTCGCAGGCCCAGAAGAGCTGCAGGAAGAAGACGTGGTCGGCAGCCTGGAAGACGGCGGCGTACTGATCCGCAACCCAAGCGCGCGCATGGCCTGGTCCGAAGTGGACGACGACCTGCTGCTGTTTGCCAGCGGCCAGAGCCGTTACCTGCCCGGCAAATTGCGCGAACTGCTGAAAATGATCTGCGCAGCCGAAGCCCTGCACATCGACAACCTCGGTGAATGGCTGGCGGACGAAGATGCCCGCGACCTGCTGTGCGAACTGGTCAAGCAAGGAAGCCTGGGGTTTGCCGATGAATAGGATTCACGTAAGTGTCGCGGACTGGCATAAGGATATCGCCGAGATTCGGCGCATTCGTGAAGCGGTATTTATCGCCGAACAATCGGTTCCACCGGAACTTGAATGGGATGCAGATGACGCGGACGCCGTGCATTTCCTCGCGTTCGAGGGCGACTTTCCGATTGGCACCGCACGCCTGCTGCCCAGCGGCGAGATCGGCCGCGTGTCGGTCCTCAAGGACTGGCGCGGGCTGAAAGTCGGCGACAAGCTGATGGAAGCGGTGATTGGCGAAGCCGAAAAACGCGGCCAGCGCAAACAGTTCCTCAGCGCACAGGTCTATGCTGCGCCGTTCTATGAGCGACTGGGCTTCAAGACTGTCAGCGAGGAATTCCTTGAAGTCGGGATTCCGCATGTCGACATGGTGCGCGAGGGCTGATCCTAGACCGCGTCGCGGCTATCGGGGGCAAGTCGAATCGTCGCACCGCCCCTCCCACACTTGACCGCATTCCAAGGGATGTCTCGGTCAAAATGTGGGAGGGGCGGTGCGACGATTCGACTTGCCCCCAATAGCTATTTCAGCAGCACCACACACCCTGCCATCCATCGATGCCAGGGTGTTTTGCCGTCTACGATTCAACTTGCGACCCGCCAGGCCGATAAACTGGCACTATCAAGCCTTATGACTCGCAGAGATAACGGACATGTCCCTACGCACCCTGCTCACCGCCCTCCTCCTGACCGCCAGCTTCACGGCAGTGGCCGACACCGAAGTCGTCAACCTGAGCAACCGCACCAGCGCCGACCTGCTGCCCGTGGCGCAGAACTTCCTCGGCAAGGATGGCACCGTCAGCGCCTACGGCAATCAACTGATCGTCAATGCCGACCCTGCCAAGATCCAGGGCCTGCGCGCCCTGCTCGCGCAACTGGACACACCGGCCAAGCGCCTGCTGATCACCGTCGACACCAACGAAAACAACCAGCAAAACAGTGGCGACAGTCAAACCCGCATCATCAGCTACGGTACCGCCAGCCGCGACGGCGGGATCCAGCAGATCCAGGCCAGTGAAGGCGTGCCCGCACTGATCCAGGTGGGCCAGAGCGTGCCGCTGACCACCACCCAGCCCGACGCCTATGGCCGCCCGCAAAACCAGACCCAGTACCGCAACGTCACTCAAGGCTTCTACGTGACCGCCAGCGTGACAGGCGACACCGTACACCTGGCGATCAGTACCAACCGTGACCGTATGAGCCAGGAACGTCCCGATGTAGTGAACGTGCAGAGCACCGACACAAGCGTCAGCGGCCGCCTGGGCGAGTGGATTCCGCTGGCCGGCATCAATCGCGAAACCCAGGCCGACAAATCCTCTACAACCCGCACCTACACTACCCAGGGCCGCGACGACCTGACTTTACGCGTTAAAGTCGAGACCTTGAACTGAAGCACCAATAACTGACTGACGAGTCGTATGAGACTAAAGATGTAGTGCCAGAAAAAAAGCACTACAAAACATTTGACGATCCAAAAAAGCATGGGCATGATGGCGTCGCTCCCGCTAATCAGAGGCCCTGGCAAGGGCCTTCGGATCGTCACTCTAAGTTACCCACCTGAGCCGATTCGTGTCTGTACCGCCCACAAGGTGTGTTTGACGAGGTTGCGACTGGAACGAAGTTGTCCCGAGGGACGGAAGCTAACCAGGTAACGCGGCTACACACTGATGGATCGCCCAAAGGCCCACGATGCCCGAAGACCGTTCGCAGTTTGCCCTTACCTGCCCAACTCCCCTCTCGCCCTTCGTTCATCCCGTCGCCTCCCCGCCAGACTTGACTTGAACACCGGTGCTTCTGGTCAGCGAGCAGCCATCCCCACGCACTGTATACGTGGCTGGCAAACGGAATTTTCCACCCAGACCTATGCGACGAGGTTTATCTCCATGGCACTGACACGCGAACAGCAAATTGCAGCCCTTGAAAAAGACTGGGCTGAAAACCCACGCTGGAAAGGCGTGACCCGCGCTTACTCCGCTGCTGACGTCGTCCGCCTGCGTGGCTCGGTTCAACCTGAGCACACTTTTGCAAAACTCGGCGCCGAGAAGCTGTGGAACCTGGTCACCCAGGGCGCCAAGCCTTCCTTCCGTCCCGACAAAGATTTCGTCAACTGCATGGGCGCCCTGACCGGTGGCCAGGCAGTCCAACAGGTAAAAGCCGGTATCCAGGCGATCTACCTGTCCGGCTGGCAAGTGGCTGCGGACAACAACTCCGCCGAATCCATGTACCCCGACCAATCGCTGTACCCGGTGGACTCCGTGCCAACCGTGGTCAAGCGCATCAACAACTCGTTCCGTCGCGCCGACCAGATCCAGTGGAAAGCCGGTAAAGGCCCGGGCGACGAAGGCTACATCGACTACTTCGCACCGATCGTGGCTGACGCCGAAGCCGGTTTCGGCGGCGTGCTGAACGCCTACGAGCTGATGAAGAGCATGATCGAAGCAGGCGCTGCCGGCGTTCACTTCGAAGACCAACTGGCCTCGGTAAAAAAATGCGGCCACATGGGCGGCAAAGTACTGGTACCGACCCAGGAAGCCGTACAGAAGCTGACCGCTGCCCGTCTGGCTGCTGACGTTGCCGGTACACCGACCATCATCCTGGCCCGTACCGACGCCAACGCTGCCGACCTGCTGACTTCGGACTGCGACCCATACGACCAACCGTTCGTCACTGGCGAACGTACCCAGGAAGGCTTCTACAAAGTGCGCGCCGGTCTCGACCAGGCCATCGCTCGCGGCCTGGCCTATGCCCCTTATGCTGACCTGATCTGGTGCGAAACCGCCAAGCCGGACCTGGCAGAAGCCCGTCGCTTCGCTGAAGCGATCAAAAAGGAATACCCGGACCAACTGCTGTCCTACAACTGCTCGCCTTCCTTCAACTGGAAGAAAAACCTGGACGACGCAACCATCGCCAAGTTCCAGCGCGAACTGTCCGCCATGGGCTACAAGCACCAGTTCATTACCCTGGCCGGCATCCACAACATGTGGCACAGCATGTTCAACCTGGCGCACGACTACGCCCGCAACGACATGACCGCCTACGTGAAGCTGCAGGAGCAGGAATTCGCTGACGCCTCCAAGGGTTACACCTTCGTGGCTCACCAGCAGGAAGTGGGCACCGGCTACTTCGACGACATGACCACCGTGATCCAGGGCGGCAGCTCGTCCGTGACCGCGCTGACCGGCTCGACCGAAGAAGAACAGTTCCACTGAGTGACTGAGCAAACGGCCATTGCGGGCCCTATGAAAAGCTAACCGCAATGCCGCTCGATCTATGCCCCGACTGGTTCGGGGCGTTTTTTTGCCCGAAAAAACTCCCCCTGACACCACGCAAATCAAAAATATGGGAGGGGGCTTGCCCCCGATTACGGTGTGTCAGTCAATACTTCGTTGCTGATCCAGCGCAATCAGGGGCAAGCCCCCTCCCACATTGGGAAATGTGCCCAACCTAAAATTTTGGGCAAAACATTGATCCAAAGCGGTATTTTGTTCAGATAAATCGGATAAAAGATCCGCTCCGGCAACTAGCGGTATTCAAGCAAGTAACGACAACTTCCTGTGCCGAACCATGACCATCCGCTTAACGCTCACCCAAACAACATTCATTATCATTTGGACCATGAAAGCGTCGTTACAGGTTAAACAAAACATATTTGATAAAAAGCCCGCTAATGCCCGTAAATCAAGGGCTGCAGCCTCAAGGAGGTGTACTATGTGCTTATTCCACCGAATAATTTCGCTATAGGAATTTTACTTGCCCGGTGTTTAGCCATAAAATCACCGCGATTGATTCCGCTGCGACATATCGTCACTGCATTGTTACTTTTTCGAGCTCAGAGACCTTTGCTCTCTGTTAAGGATTACCAGCATGACCGAAGCGACAGGACTCATGGCCCACAACTGGGGCTTTGCCATTTTCCTCCTCGGTGTTGTCGGCCTCTGTGCCTTCATGCTCGGCGTCTCCAGCCTACTCGGGTCAAAAGCCTGGGGCCGCAGCAAAAACGAACCGTTCGAGTCCGGCATGCTGCCCACAGGTGGCGCCCGCTTGCGGCTCTCAGCCAAATTCTATCTGGTCGCGATGCTGTTCGTGATCTTCGATATCGAAGCCCTCTTTCTCTTTGCCTGGTCTGTGTCCGTCCGCGAAAGCGGCTGGACCGGATTCGTCGAAGCCCTCGTTTTCATAGCAATTCTGTTGGCAGGCCTTGTCTACCTATTTCGAGTGGGCGCCCTTGATTGGGCTCCGGAAGCTCGTCGCAAGCGGCAAGCGAAGCTGAAACAATGAGGCTTTGGCGATGCAATACAATCTCACCAGGATCGACCCGGATGCTCCTAACGAGCAGTACCCCATCGGCGAACGGGAAACCGTTTCCGATCCGTTAGAAGACCAAGTCCACAAAAACATCTACATGGGCAAGCTGGAAGACGTGCTGAGCGGTGCGGTCAACTGGGGGCGTAAAAACTCCCTGTGGCCGTACAACTTCGGTCTGTCCTGCTGCTACGTGGAAATGACCACCGCCTTCACGGCGCCCCACGACATCGCGCGCTTTGGCGCCGAAGTGATCCGGGCATCGCCGCGTCAGGCGGATTTCATGGTTATCGCCGGAACCTGCTTTATCAAGATGGCGCCGATCATTCAGCGTCTCTACGAGCAAATGCTCGAGCCAAAGTGGGTTATCTCCATGGGTTCGTGCGCCAACTCCGGTGGCATGTACGACATCTATTCCGTTGTTCAGGGGGTGGACAAGTTCCTGCCCGTGGACGTCTACGTGCCTGGCTGCCCGCCCCGCCCTGAAGCATTTTTGCAAGGCTTGATGCTGTTGCAGGAATCGATTGGCAAGGAGCGTCGCCCACTTTCCTGGGTTGTCGGAGATCAAGGCGTTTACCGCGCCGAGATGCCGTCACAAAAGGAACAGCGCCGCGAACAGCGTATTCAGGTCACCAACCTGCGCAGCCCCGACGAAGTTTGATCCAGAGCCGCTTCTTTTATAGAACGAAAACCTGGCTTCATTCTTTACGTTGACCGAAAGCGATAAAAAACCATGACTACAGGCAGTGCTCGACGCATCCCGCCTTATAAGGCAGACGACCAGGATGTGGTCGTCGAACTCAATAACCGTTTTGGCCCTGACGCCTTCACCGCCCAGGCCACACGTACCGGCATGCCGGTGCTGTGGGTGGCGCGTGCCAGGCTCGTCGAAGTCCTGACCTTCCTGCGCAACCTGCCCAAGCCATACGTCATGCTCTATGACCTGCATGGCGTGGACGAGCGCCTGCGCACCAAACGCCAGGGACTGCCGAGCGGCGCCGATTTCACCGTGTTCTACCACCTGATGTCGCTGGAACGTAACAGCGACGTGATGATCAAGGTCGCCCTGTCCGAGAGCGACCTGAGCGTCCCGACCGTGACCGGTATCTGGCCAAACGCCAACTGGTACGAGCGCGAAGTGTGGGACATGTTCGGCATCGACTTCCCGGGCCACCCGCACCTGTCGCGCATCATGATGCCGCCGACCTGGGAAGGTCACCCGCTGCGCAAGGACTTCCCTGCCCGCGCCACCGAATTCGATCCGTTCAGCCTGACGCTTGCCAAGCAGCAGCTTGAAGAAGAAGCCGCACGCTTCCGTCCGGAAGACTGGGGCATGAAGCGTTCCGGCACCAACGAGGACTACATGTTCCTCAACCTGGGCCCGAACCACCCTTCAGCGCACGGTGCCTTCCGCATCATCCTGCAACTGGACGGCGAAGAAATCGTCGACTGCGTGCCCGACGTCGGTTACCACCACCGTGGTGCCGAGAAGATGGCCGAGCGCCAGTCCTGGCACAGCTTCATCCCGTACACCGACCGTATCGACTACCTCGGCGGCGTGATGAACAACCTGCCTTACGTGCTCTCGGTCGAGAAGCTGGCCGGCATCAAGGTACCGGACCGCGTCGATACCATCCGCATCATGATGGCCGAGTTCTTCCGGATCACCAGCCACCTGTTGTTCCTGGGTACCTATATCCAGGACGTCGGCGCCATGACCCCGGTGTTCTTCACCTTCACCGACCGTCAGCGCGCCTACAAGGTCATCGAAGCCGTCACCGGTTTCCGCCTGCACCCGGCCTGGTACCGCATTGGCGGTGTCGCCCACGACCTGCCCAATGGTTGGGAGCGCCTGGTCAAGGAATTCATCGACTGGATGCCCAAGCGTCTGGACGAGTACCAGAAAGCCGCCCTGGACAACAGCATCCTCAAGGGCCGCACCATCGGCGTCGCGGCCTACAACACCAAAGAGGCCCTGGAATGGGGCGTCACCGGTGCAGGCTTGCGTTCCACCGGTTGCGATTTCGACCTGCGTAAAGCGCGTCCGTACTCCGGCTACGAGAACTTCGAATTCGAAGTCCCGCTGGCGGCCAACGGCGATGCCTACGACCGTTGCATCGTGCGCGTCGAAGAAATGCGCCAGAGCCTGAAAATCATCGAGCAGTGCATGCGCAACATGCCGGCCGGCCCGTACAAGGCGGATCACCCGCTGACCACGCCGCCGCCGAAAGAGCGCACGCTGCAGCACATCGAAACCCTGATCACGCACTTCCTGCAAGTTTCGTGGGGCCCGGTCATGCCGGCCAACGAATCCTTCCAGATGATCGAAGCGACCAAGGGTATCAACAGTTATTACCTGACGAGCGATGGCGGCACCATGAGCTACCGCACCCGGATTCGTACTCCAAGCTTCCCGCACTTGCAGCAGATCCCTTCGGTGATCAAAGGCGAGATGGTCGCGGACTTGATTGCGTACCTGGGTAGTATCGATTTCGTTATGGCCGACGTGGACCGCTAAGCATGAATAACACGCTTATCCAGACAGACCGTTTCACCTTGAGTGAAACCGAGCGCTCGGCCATCGAGCACGAGCTCCATCACTACGAAGACCCGCGCGCGGCGTCGATCGAAGCCCTGAAGATCGTCCAGAAGGAACGTGGCTGGGTGCCGGACGGCGCCCTCTACGCCATCGGCGAGATACTCGGCATCCCCGCCAGCGATGTTGAAGGCGTGGCCACGTTCTACAGCCAGATCTTCCGCCAACCCGTGGGCCGCCACATCATTCGCGTATGCGACAGCATGGTCTGCTACATCGGTGGTCACGAGTCGGTGGTCAGCGAGATCCAGAACAAGCTGGGCATCGGCCTCGGCCAAACCACCCCGGACGGCCGCTTCACGCTGCTGCCGGTGTGCTGCCTGGGCAACTGCGACAAGGCGCCGGCGTTGATGATCGACGACGACACATTCGGTGACGTGCAGCCTGCTGGCGTGACCCAATTGCTCGAGGGCTACCCATGACCCTGACTTCCTTCGGCCCGGCCAACCGCATCAAGCGGTCGCCCGAGACTCACCCGCTGACCTGGCGCCTGCGTGACGATGCCGAGCCTGTATGGCTCGAGGAGTACCAGGCCAAGAACGGTTACGCGGCTGCGCGCAAAGCGTTTGCCGACATGGCTCAGGACGATATCGTCCAGACCGTGAAGGACGCCGGCCTCAAGGGCCGCGGCGGTGCAGGCTTCCCCACTGGCGTGAAGTGGGGCCTGATGCCCAAAGACGAATCCATCAACATCCGCTACCTGCTGTGCAACGCGGATGAAATGGAGCCGAACACCTGGAAAGACCGCATGCTGATGGAGCAACTGCCCCATCTGCTGATCGAAGGCATGCTCATCAGTGCACGCGCGCTGAAAACCTACCGGGGCTACATCTTCCTGCGTGGCGAATACACCACCGCCGCCAAGAACCTCAATCGAGCAGTGCTAGAAGCCAAGGCTGCAGGCCTGCTGGGCAAGAACATCCTCGGTTCGGGTTTCGACTTCGAACTGTTCGTACACACCGGCGCCGGGCGTTATATCTGCGGTGAAGAAACCGCACTGATCAACTCCCTCGAAGGCCGCCGCGCCAACCCGCGCTCCAAGCCGCCCTTCCCTGCCGCCGTTGGCGTGTGGGGCAAGCCGACTTGCGTGAACAACGTCGAAACCCTGTGCAACGTGCCGGCGATCATTGCCGACGGCGTGGACTGGTACAAATCGTTGGCCCGCGAAGGCAGTGAAGACATGGGCACCAAGCTCATGGGGTTCTCTGGCAAGGTCAAGAACCCTGGCCTGTGGGAACTGCCATTCGGCGTGACCGCGCGCGAGCTGTTCGAGGACTACGCCGGCGGCATGCGCGACGGCTACACCCTCAAGGCCTGGCAGCCAGGCGGCGCCGGCACCGGCTTCCTGCTCCCCGAGCACCTCGACGCACAGATGTATGCCGGCGGCATCGGCAAGGTGGGTACCCGGATGGGTACTGGCCTGGCGATGGCGGTGGACAACACCGTGAACATGGTCTCGCTGCTGCGCAACATGGAGCAGTTCTTTGCCCGCGAATCCTGCGGTTTCTGCACCCCGTGCCGCGACGGTCTGCCGTGGAGCGTCAAGCTGCTGATGGCCCTGGAAAAAGGCGAAGGCCGCGAGGGTGACATCGAAACCCTGCTGGGGCTGGTCGGCTTCCTCGGCCCAGGCAAGACCTTCTGTGCTCACGCACCGGGCGCCGTGGAGCCATTGGGCAGCGCAATCAAATATTTCCGCTCGGAGTTCGAAGCCGGCATCGCGCCCACCAGCGCCGCCGTCCCGCCTCTGGCGAGGCCGATCGTAGTCGGCGCGTAACGCTTAAACCGGCGAAGGGTCCGTGCCCCTCGCCTCGTCATGTGCTGACGCCGTCAAGGCTGTGTTGATGCACATGAATAACAAGATTCCATTAGCCACGCCCGCTGACAACGGGCCAACGAAGAACTTTGAACCATGGCCACTATCCACGTAGACGGCAAAGCGCTCGAAGTCGATGGGGCGGACAACCTGTTACAGGCGTGTCTGTCACTAGGCCTCGACATCCCTTATTTCTGCTGGCACCCCGCTCTTGGTAGCGTCGGTGCCTGTCGCCAGTGTGCGGTCAAGCAGTACACCGACGAGAACGACACCCGTGGTCGTATCGTCATGTCCTGCATGACCCCAGCCACCGACAACACCTGGATCTCCATCGAGGATGATGAATCCAAGGCGTTCCGCGCCAGTGTCGTCGAATGGCTGATGACCAACCACCCGCACGACTGCCCGGTCTGCGAGGAAGGCGGTCACTGCCACCTGCAAGACATGACGGTGATGACCGGCCACAACGAGCGCCGCTATCGCTTCACCAAGCGCACCCACCAGAACCAGGAGCTGGGCCCGTTCATTTCCCACGAAATGAACCGCTGCATCGCCTGCTACCGCTGCGTGCGTTTCTATAAAGACTACGCCGGCGGCACCGACCTCGGCGTATTCGGCGCCCACGACAACGTGTACTTCGGTCGCGTTGAAGACGGCGTACTGGAAAGCGAATTCTCCGGCAACCTCACCGAGGTTTGCCCAACCGGCGTGTTCACCGACAAGACTCACTCCGAGCGCTACAACCGTAAGTGGGACATGCAGTTCGCCCCGAGCATCTGCCATGGCTGCTCCAGCGGTTGCAACATCTCCCCGGGCGAGCGCTACGGCGAACTGCGTCGCATCGAAAACCGCTTCAACGGTTCGGTCAACCAGTACTTCCTGTGCGACCGTGGCCGTTTCGGCTATGGCTACGTCAACCGCGAAGACCGCCCACGTCAGCCACTGCTGGCCGGCGGCGCGAAGCTGAACACCGACGAAGCCCTGGATAAAGCCGCCGACCTGCTGCGCGGTCGCAACATCGTCGGCATCGGTTCGCCACGCGCCAGCCTCGAAAGCAACTACGCGTTGCGCGAACTGGTCGGCGCCGAACACTTCTACTGCGGTATCGAAGCCGCTGAACTGGAGCGCATCCGCCTGGTCCTGCAAGTGCTGAACGACAGCCCGCTGCCGGTGCCGAACATGCGCGACATCGAAGACCACGATGCGATCTTCGTGCTCGGTGAAGACCTGACCCAGACCGCCGCGCGTATGGCTTTGTCGCTGCGCCAGTCGGTCAAAGGCAAGGCCGAAGCCATGGCCGACGCCATGCGCGTGCAGCCTTGGCTCGACGCCGCAGTGAAAAACATCGGCCAGCACGCGCTGAACCCGCTGTTTATCGCCAGCCTGGCCGAAACCAAGCTCGACGACATCGCCGAAGAATGCGTACACGCAGCGCCAGATGACTTGGCCCGCCTCGGTTTCGCCGTGGCCCACGCCCTCGACGCCAGCGCGCCTGCCGTTGAAGGCCTGGACGCTGAAGCCGTGGCACTTGCCCAGCGCATCGCCGACGCCCTGCTGGCGGCCAAGCGCCCATTGATCATTGCCGGCACCTCGTTGGGTTCCAAGGCGCTGATCGAAGCGGCGGCCAACATCGCCAAGGCCTTGAAGCTGCGCGAGAAGAACGGTTCCATCAGCCTGATCGTGCCGGAAGCCAACAGCCTCGGCCTGGCCATGCTCGGTGGCGAGTCCGTCGACAGCGCCCTGCAAGCCGTGATCGATGGCAAAGCCGACGCCCTTGTGGTGCTGGAAAACGACCTGTACACCCGCACGGATTCGGCCAAGGTCGACGCCGCGCTGAACGCCGCCAAAGTACTGATCGTTGCCGATCACCAGAAGACCGCCACCAGCGAGCGTGCTGACCTGGTATTGCCGGCTGCGACCTTCGCTGAAGGCGACGGTACTTTGGTCAGCCAGGAAGGCCGCGCCCAGCGCTTCTTCCAGGTGTTCGATCCGAAGTACATGGACGCCAGCATCCTGGTTCACGAAGGCTGGCGCTGGCTGCATGCCCTGCGCTCGACCCTGCTGAATCAGCCGATCGACTGGACCCAGCTCGACCACGTCACTGCAGCCGTCGCTGCGAGCGCCCCGCAACTGGCGCGCATCGTTGACGCAGCACCGTCCGCCGCGTTCCGCATCAAGGGCATGAAACTCGCCCGTGAGCCGCTGCGTTACTCCGGTCGTACCGCCATGCGCGCTGACATCAGCGTGCATGAACCGCGTACTCCGCAAGACAACGACACCGCGTTCGCCTTCTCCATGGAAGGTTACTCGGGTTCGGTCGAGCCACGTCAGCAGGTGCCATTTGCCTGGTCGCCGGGCTGGAACTCGCCGCAGGCCTGGAACAAGTTCCAGGACGAAGTCGGTGGTCATATCCGCGCTGGCGACCCGGGCACCCGCCTGATCGAAACCCAGGGCGACGCGTTGAACTGGTTCGCCGCCGTACCGCGTCCGTTCAACCCAGCCCAGGGCACCTGGCAGGTTGTACCGTTCTTCCACCTGTTCGGCAGCGACGAGACCTCGTCCAAAGCCGCACCGGTTCAAGAGCGCATCCCGGAAGCCTACGTGTCCGTGGCCAAGTCCGAAGCCGACCGCCTGGGCGTCAACGACGGTGCCCTGCTCAGCTTGACCGTGGCCGGTCAGACCCTGCGTCTGCCGCTGCGCATCAACGACGAGTTAGGCGCCGGCCTGGTTGCACTGCCAAAAGGCATCGCCGGTATTCCACCGTCGATCTTTGGCCAAACCGTTGACGGTCTGCAGGAGGCAGCGCAATGACCTGGTTCACCCCTGAAGTCATCGACGTGATCATTGCGGTCGTCAAGGCCATCGTGATCCTGTTGGCCGTGGTCGTGGCGGGCGCTTTGCTCAGCTTCGTCGAACGTCGTCTGCTCGGCTGGTGGCAGGACCGTTACGGTCCGAACCGCGTTGGCCCGTTCGGCATGTTCCAGATCGCTGCCGACATGCTGAAAATGTTCTTCAAGGAAGACTGGACGCCACCGTTTGCCGACAAGGTGATCTTCACCCTGGCACCGGTGGTGGCCATGAGCGCCTTGCTGATCGCCTTCGCGGTCATCCCGATCACCCCGACCTGGGGCGTGGCGGACCTGAACATCGGCCTGCTGTTCTTCTTCGCCATGGCCGGTCTGTCGGTCTACGCGGTACTGTTCGCCGGTTGGGCCAGTAACAACAAGTTCGCCCTGCTGGGCAGCTTGCGGGCCTCGGCCCAGACCGTGTCCTACGAAGTGTTCATGGGCCTCGCGCTGATGGGCATCGTGGTGCAGGTCGGCTCGTTCAACATGCGCGACATCGTCGAGTACCAGGCGCAGAACCTGTGGTTCATCATTCCGCAGTTCTTTGGCTTCTGTACGTTCTTCATCGCTGGCGTCGCCGTGACTCACCGTCACCCGTTCGACCAGCCGGAAGCGGAACAGGAACTGGCCGACGGTTACCACATTGAATATGCCGGCATGAAGTGGGGCATGTTCTTCGTCGGTGAGTACATCGGCATCATCTTGATCTCGGCCCTGCTGGTCACGCTGTTCTTCGGCGGCTGGCACGGTCCGTTCGGCATCCTGCCGCAGCTGGCGTTCTTCTGGTTTTTCCTGAAGACCGCGTTCTTCATCATGCTGTTTATCCTGCTGCGCGCTTCCATTCCGCGTCCACGGTATGACCAGGTGATGGATTTCAGCTGGCGCTTCTGCCTGCCGCTGACCCTGATCAATTTGCTGGTGACTGCTGCCGTTGTGTTGTTGAACACGCCAGCGGGCGCGGTTCAGTGAGGATTTGACCCATGTTCAAATATATTGGCGACATCGTTAAGGGTACCGGTACCCAGTTGCGAAGCCTGGTGATGGTGTTCGGTCACGGCTTTCGCAAACGCGACACCCTGCAATACCCGGAAGAAGCGGTGTACCTGCCGCCGCGCTATCGCGGCCGCATCGTACTGACTCGCGACCCCGATGGCGAAGAGCGTTGCGTAGCCTGCAACCTGTGCGCCGTGGCATGCCCGGTGGGTTGTATCTCCCTGCAGAAAGCTGAAACCGAAGACGGTCGCTGGTACCCGGACTTCTTTCGCATCAACTTCTCGCGCTGCATTTTCTGCGGCCTCTGCGAGGAAGCTTGCCCGACCACCGCGATCCAGCTCACACCGGATTTCGAGATGGCCGAGTTCAAACGTCAGGACCTGGTGTACGAGAAAGAAGATCTGCTGATCTCTGGTCCCGGTAAAAACCCTGATTACAACTTCTATCGTGTTGCAGGTATGGCCGTTGCCGGTAAGCCGAAAGGCGCCGCACAAAACGAAGCCGAACCGATCAACGTGAAGAGCTTGCTGCCTTAAGGAAGAAAGATGGAATTCGCTTTCTATTTCGCATCGGGTATTGCAGTGGTGTCCACGCTTCGCGTGGTCACCAACACCAACCCCGTGCACGCCCTGCTCTACCTGATCATTTCGCTGATCGCCGTGGCCATGACCTTTTTCAGCCTCGGCGCACCGTTCGCCGGTGTACTGGAAGTGATCGCCTACGCTGGCGCCATCATGGTGCTGTTCGTGTTTGTGGTGATGATGCTAAACCTCGGGCCGGCCTCGGTCGCCCAGGAACGCGTTTGGCTCAAGCCCGGCATCTGGCTCGGCCCGGTGATCCTCGCCGCGCTGCTGCTGGCTGAACTGCTGTATGTACTGTTCGCTCACCAGAGCGGCCAGGCCATCGGCCACACCACCGTTGACGCGAAGGCCGTGGGCGTTAGCCTGTTCGGCCCGTACCTGCTGGTGGTCGAACTGGCTTCGATGCTGCTGCTCGCCGCAGCCATCACCGCCTTCCACTTGGGCCGTAACGAAGCCAAGGAGCAATGACGATGCCTGCTATCCCTTTGGAGCATGGTCTGGCGGTCGCCGGCATCCTGTTCTGCCTTGGCCTGGTCGGCCTGATGGTTCGCCGTAACATTTTGTTCGTGTTGATGAGCCTGGAAGTCATGATGAACGCTGCGGCACTGGCGTTCATTGTTGCGGGTAGCCGTTGGGGCCAGCCGGATGGACAAGTCATGTTCATCCTGGTGATCAGCCTGGCAGCCGCCGAGGCCAGTATCGGCCTGGCGATCCTGCTGCAACTGTATCGTCGCTTCCATACGCTTGATATCGACGCTGCCAGTGAGATGCGCGGATGAACATGATCTTTCTGACTTTCGTATTTCCCCTGATCGGTTTCCTGCTGCTGTCGTTCTCTCGCGGACGCTGGTCGGAAAACCTCTCGGCCCTGATCGGCGTGGGCTCCATCGGCCTGTCGGCGATTGTCACCGCCTACGTCATCTGGCAATTCAACGTCGCACCGCCCGAAGGCGGTCACTACACCCTGGTGTTGTGGCAGTGGATGTCGGTGGAGGGCTTCAAGCCCAACTTCGCCCTCTACATCGACGGCCTGTCGATCACCATGCTCGGCGTGGTGGTGGGTGTAGGCTTCCTGATCCACCTGTTCGCGTCCTGGTACATGCGCGGTGAAGCCGGTTACTCGCGCTTCTTCGCGTACACCAACCTGTTTATCGCCAGCATGCTGTTCCTGGTGCTGGGCGATAACCTGTTGTTCCTGTACTTCGGCTGGGAAGGCGTGGGCCTGTGCTCGTACTTGTTGATCGGTTTCTACTACAGCAACCGCAACAACGGTAACGCAGCACTCAAGGCCTTTATCGTCACCCGGATCGGCGACGTGTTCATGGCCATCGGCCTGTTCATCCTGTTCCAACAGGTGGGCACGCTGAACATCCAGGAACTGCTGGTGCTGGCACCGCAGAAGTTCCAGGTCGGTGACTTCTGGATCACCCTGGCGACCCTGATGCTGCTGGGCGGCGCCGTCGGTAAATCCGCACAACTGCCGCTGCAAACCTGGCTGGCGGATGCGATGGCCGGTCCTACCCCGGTGTCGGCACTGATCCACGCCGCCACCATGGTGACCGCCGGTGTCTACCTGATCGCCCGTACCCACGGCCTGTTCACCCTGGCGCCGGACATCCTGCACCTGGTGGGCCTGGTCGGCGGCGCGACCCTGGTACTGGCCGGCTTCGCCGCGCTGGTACAGACCGACATCAAGCGGATCCTCGCCTACTCGACCATGAGCCAGATCGGCTACATGTTCCTGGCTCTGGGCGTCGGTGCCTGGGACGCGGCGATCTTCCACCTGATGACCCACGCCTTCTTCAAGGCCCTGCTGTTCCTGGCCTCCGGTGCGGTGATCGTTGCCTGCCACCACGAGCAGAACATCTTCAAGATGGGCGGTCTGTGGAAGAAATTGCCACTGGCTTACGCCAGCTTCATCGTCGGTGGTGCCGCACTCTCGGCCCTGCCATTGGTGACCGCCGGCTTCTACTCGAAAGACGAAATCCTCTGGGAAGCCTTTGCCAGCGGTAACCAAGGCCTGCTGTACGCCGGCCTGGTGGGTGCGTTCATGACCTCGCTGTACACCTTCCGCCTGATCTTCATCGCCTTCCACGGTGAAGCCAAGACCGAAGCACACGCAGGCCACGGCATCTCCCATTGGCTGCCGCTGTCGGTGCTGATCATCCTGTCGACCTTCATCGGCGCCTTGATCACTCCGCCACTGGCCGGTGTACTGCCGGAAAGCGTCGGCCATGCCGGCGGCGACGCCAAGCACAGCCTGGAGCTCGCCTCAGGCGCCATCGCGGTGGCCGGTATCATGCTCGCAGCCCTGCTGTTCCTCGGCAAGCGTCGTTTCGTCACCGCCGTCGCCAACAGTGGCATTGGTCGCTTCCTGTCGGCCTGGTGGTTCGCCGCCTGGGGCTTCGATTGGATCTACGACAAACTGTTCGTCAAGCCTTACCTTGCGATCAGCCACGTACTGCGCAAAGACCCGCTCGACCAGACCATCGGTTTGATCCCGCGCGCCGCCAAGGCTGGCCACACCGCCCTGAGCCGCAGCGAGACTGGCCAATTGCGTTGGTATGCAGCTTCCATGGCGGCGGGTGCCGTTCTGGTGATCGGCGCCATCGTTGTGGTAGCGGTCTGACCATGTCTAAGTACATTGCGAACTTTGCGAACTTGCGAAAGGAAACGAGCCCGTCATGATTCTGCCCTGGCTAATCCTGATCCCCTTTATCGGCGGCCTGCTCTGCTGGATGGGTGAACGCTTCGGCGCCACCCTCCCCCGCTGGATTGCGTTGCTGACCATGTCCCTGGAACTCGCTCTCGGCCTCTGGCTGTGGGCCCATGGCGACTATTCATTTGCTCCGGCGCCTGGCGCCGATCCGACCTGGGCGCTCGAGTTCAAGCACGTCTGGATTCAGCGCTTCGGCATCAACGTACACCTGGCCCTCGACGGCCTGTCGTTGCTGATGATCCTGCTGACCGGCCTGCTGGGTGTCCTCTCGGTACTTTGCTCCTGGAAAGAGATTCAGCGTCACGTGGGCTTCTTCCACCTGAACCTGATGTGGATCCTGGGCGGCGTGGTCGGCGTGTTCCTCGCCCTCGACCTGTTCATGTTCTTCTTCTTCTGGGAAATGATGCTGGTGCCGATGTACTTCCTCATCGCGCTCTGGGGTCATAGTTCTTCGGACGGCAAGAAAACCCGGATCTACGCGGCGACCAAGTTCTTCATCTTCACCCAGGCTTCCGGCCTGATCATGTTGGTGGCGATCCTGGGTCTGGTATTGGTCAACTTCAACAGCACTGGCGTGATTACCTTCAACTACGCCGACCTGTTGAAAACCAAGATGTCCCTGACCACCGAGTACATCCTGATGCTGGGCTTCTTCATCGCCTTCGCGGTGAAGCTGCCGGTGGTGCCGTTCCACTCCTGGCTGCCGGATGCTCACGCCCAGGCGCCGACCGCCGGTTCCGTGGACCTGGCAGGTATCCTGTTGAAGACGGCGGCCTACGGCCTGCTGCGTTTCGCGCTGCCGTTGTTCCCGAATGCCTCGGCCGAGTTTGCGCCGATCGCCATGACCCTGGGTCTGATCGGGATCTTCTACGGTGCGTTCCTGGCCTTCGCGCAAACCGACATCAAGCGCCTGATTGCCTTCTCGTCCGTTTCCCACATGGGTTTCGTACTGATCGGCATCTACTCCGGCAGCCAACTGGCATTGCAAGGCGCCGTGATCCAGATGTTGGCCCACGGTATTTCGGCCGCCGCGCTGTTTATCCTCAGCGGCCAGTTGTACGAACGCCTGCACACCCGTGACATGCGTGAGATGGGTGGCGTGTGGTCGCGCATCGCCTACCTACCGGCGATCAGCCTGTTCTTTGCCGCCGCGTCCCTGGGCTTGCCGGGCACCGGTAACTTCATCGGCGAGTTCCTGATCCTGATGGGTACCTTCGCACAAACGCCGTGGATCAGCGCCATCGCCACTTCCGGCCTGGTATTCGGTTCGGTTTACTCGCTGATCATGATCCACCGTGCGTACTTCGGTGCGGCCAAATCCGACACCGTCCTGCACGGGATGGATACTCGCGAACTGATCATGGTGCTCGGTCTGGCGGTCCTGCTGATCTACATCGGCGTGTACCCACAACCGTTCCTGGACACTTCTGCCGCAACGATGCATGGCGTGCAGCAGTGGTTCGGCACCGCCTTCTCTCAACTCGCTTCGGCCCGGTAAGAGCGCTATGGAATTCACGATCCAACACTTTATCGCGCTTGCGCCGCTGCTGATCACCAGTCTCACCATTGTGGTGGTGATGCTGGCGATCGCCTGGCGTCGCAATCACGCGCAAACCTTCCTGCTGTCCTGCGCGGGTTTGAACCTGGCTTTGCTGTCGATCATCCCGGCACTCAAGGTCGCACCCCTGGCGGTGACCCCGCTGATGATGATCGATGACTTCGCGCTGCTGTATATCGCGTTGATCCTCGTCGCCACCCTGGCCTGCGTCACCCTCGCCCACGCCTACCTCGGCGAGGGCGGCACCGGCTACCCGGGCAACCGCGAAGAGCTGTACCTGCTGATCCTGCTGGCTGCAGCCGGCGGTATCGTGCTGGTCAGCGCGCAGCACCTGGCGGGCTTGTTCATCGGCCTGGAACTGCTGTCGATCCCGACCTACGGCCTGGTGGCCTACGCCTTCTTCAACAAGCGTTCCCTGGAAGCCGGCATCAAGTACATGGTGCTGTCGGCCGCCGGTTCCGCGTTCCTGTTGTTTGGTATGGCCCTGCTCTACGCCGAAGCCGGCAGCCTGAGCTTCACCGGTATCGGCCACGCCCTGGCGGCCACTAGCATGCCTGCGCCGATCGCCCAACTGGGCCTGGCGATGATGCTGATCGGTCTGGCCTTCAAACTGTCGCTGGTGCCTTTCCACCTGTGGACGCCGGACGTGTACGAAGGCGCTCCGGCGCCGGTGGCTGCGTTCCTGGCCACGGCGACGAAAGTGGCGGTGTTTGCGGTGGTGGTGCGTCTGTTCCAGATCTCCCCGGCGGCCAATACCGGCGTGTTGAGCGACGTACTGAGCGTGATCGCCGTTGCATCGATCCTGTTCGGTAACCTGCTGGCGCTAACCCAGAACAACCTCAAGCGTCTGCTGGGCTACTCGTCCATCGCCCACTTCGGCTACCTGCTGATCGCCCTGGTGGCGAGCAAAGGTCTGGCCCTGGAAGCGATCGGCGTGTACCTGGTCACCTACGTGATCACCAGCCTCGGCGCCTTCGGGGTCATCACCCTGATGTCCTCGCCTTACAAAGGCCGTGACGCCGACGCCCTGTACGAGTATCGCGGCCTGTTCTGGCGCCGTCCGTACCTGACCGCCGTGTTGACCCTGATGATGCTGTCCCTGGCTGGTATCCCGCTCACTGCGGGCTTTATCGGCAAGTTCTACATCATCGCGACCGGGGTTGAAGCGCATCAATGGTGGCTGGTTGCCTCACTCATCTTGGGTAGCGCCATCGGCGTGTTCTACTACCTGCGCGTGATGGTCACCCTGTTCCTGATCGAGCCAAACCTGCGCCGTGTGGATGCTGAGCTGCACTGGGAACAGAAAGCCGGCGGCGTGATGCTGCTGGCTATCGCCCTGCTCGCCTTCTTCCTCGGCGTGTACCCACAACCGTTGCTCACGCTGGTGCAGCACGCGGTACTGGGCGTTTGATCGCTTAGCGGTATGTGGTAAACAAAAACGGCACCTTTGGGTGCCGTTTTTGCATTTATGGGGCAGAGAACACGCTATCTCAAAGATTCTAAAGATCGGCCAACACTAAACCATCGAGCGTTTCGCGAAGTCGCTGATGCACCGGCAGGCGAAGGCCAAAGGTGCCGCGCAGCAAATCAAGCAGTTCATCGGCACTCGCTATCGCACGTTTTTCGCTCGGACCTTCCAGGGAGTGCACCGCGTAGTGGCCGTTGTTCAAGGTATGACGCTTACCCGGCGCTAACAGCGCCACTTTCAACTGACCGAGAAACGGCGAACCCGCATGCGTGGAGACATACCAGTTACCGATTTCATAGTCGATGTCTGCCTGCACCAGCAGGTCGAACACATATAAGCCACGCCACTCCCCGCCGACCTGGGCCCACAAGGTGTAGCTGCCTTGCTTGCAGGTCAGGCGATAGGGTTCGTGGGCAGTCGCCTGGATCGCTTCGCTGTCCAGGCGTAACGGGCTGCTCGCCACCATGCCGCCAAAGCCGACGTCGCAGATATAGCGCACACCGTCCACCGTCACCAGACTCAGGCGATGGGTGCGCGCGGTGTGTGCGTCCGGCGGCCCGCCCATCACAACCCGTCCGGTGATACCGCGTGCGTCGAAGCCCAGTTCTTGCAGCAGTTCCAGGAACAGTTGATTCAGTTCATAGCAATACCCACCACGGCCATCGAGCAACACTTTTTGCTCGACACTGGGCAGGTCGATCGGCACTGGCAAGTGCAGCAGGGTCGACAGGCTTTCAAAGGCGAACGTACACACATGCCGCAATTGCAGGTCTTGCAAGGTTTGCAGGGTCGGCGGCGGCGGTGCATCGTAGCCCAGGCGTTGCAGGTACAGCTGGCTATGGGTCAGGCGGGACATAACGCGATCCTTGGGCGCGTGGCGAAGGCCTCACTATGACGCCCGGCGCAGTAATTTGTCATTTTGAATGAACCTTTTTGAACGCTTTCCTATCCATCTATAACAAGACAGGGAGGCAACATGATTACCGCAAAAATCTACACCATTACCTACCAACTGCACGGTCAACCGAAGTCCTTCGTAGTGCGTGCCGAAGTGATGAATAACGCCGAGGCCTGGCACTGGGCAGCGGTTGATGCCGATATTGCGCACGTCAGCCGCATTGGTCGGGTCGGCCATGAACAAGTGAAAAAAACCACCCGGCCCTGGGCCGAGAAGTACGGCATCAGCGACGTCACCTGGACACCGCCCAAATAAGCAAAAGCCCCTTCAATGCGACCTGTACCCTAATGGCACATAGTTTTGTGGATAGGTACAGGAGGTCTAGCAGGCGGAGGCTTTCGAACACCGACACCTTGCGCTGCAAAAACACATCGCAAGCCATTGCAACGTCTAAGCGCTGACAGCGATGTCGGCGCTTTTTATTACGGCTTTCATACTCATGTAGTGCTTTGTGTCCCGACTTCCACCACAGCCCCTCAGTCTCAGCTAAGTGTCTCTGCGTATCTTCCCCTCTACGCAAGTTCAGCGCAGATCAGCAGAGGCTACTCGCACATGAATCACATAAAAGCCGGATGGCTCAATAAAGTGCCCGAAGTGACACTGTCTTTCTGGGTCATCAAGATTCTGTCGACGACCGTGGGTGAAACCGGCGCTGACTTCCTGGCAGTAGATGCAGGTTTCGGCGCGGGCTGGACCAGCATTGGCATGGCGCTGTTACTGGCGGGCGCAGTATTTTTTCAGATGCGTAAAACAGCTTATTCGCCTTGGATCTACTGGTTGACCGTGGTGCTGGTGAGCGTCGTTGGCACGCAGATCACTGACATCATGACCGACATGCTCGACATCAGTCTGTACGTCAGCACGGCGGTCTTCTCGGTCCTGTTGGCGATCAATTTCCTGCTCTGGTACCGCGTGGAGCACAGCCTGTCGATCCGCGACATCGACACCCCACGGCGCGAGTTTTTTTACTGGACCACCGTACTCTGCACCTTTGCCCTAGGCACCGCCGCCGGGGACCTGGCCACTGAAGCGCTGGGGTTGGGTTTCACCGTCGGCAGCGTGATTTTCGGCGCACTGATTGGCGCGACGCTGCTGGCCTGGCGCCTAAGGGCCAATGCAGTGCTGACGTTCTGGATCGCCTACATCCTGACCCGCCCGTTCGGAGCTTCCCTCGGTGACTTGCTGACCCAAGCCAAGACCTATGGTGGTTTGGGTATGGGCGCGGCCTGGACCAGCGCCATCTTCCTGACGGTCATCGTGCTGTTGGTGGCCGTCGCGCAAATCAGCCTCGGCAATCGTAAAACCGTCACTCAATAACCGTTCAGACATCTCTCAAAGGAATCAACATGCGCTCGTTCCAAACAGCTCTTCGCCACGTAGCGATCATCTCGTCTCTGGTGCTGCTCGGCAGCATGGCCGGCTGCTCGAAACCCGCCGACAAACCCGGCACCGGCGCACCCACCACGTCTGTCAGCGTGCCTGCTCAGGCAGGCTCAAAACTGGGTGACCTGAGCGAGTTCCGGGCAATCGCCGTCGACGTTGCCGCGCTCGTCGAGAAGAACGACCTGCCCGGTGCCAAGGCCCGCATCAAGGATCTGGAAACCGCCTGGGACTCCGCCGAAGCAGGCATCAAACCGCGTGCGGCCAGCGATTGGCATGTACTCGACAAAGCAATAGACCATGCACTCGATGCGCTGCGAAGCAATCCTGCGAAGCAAAACGAATGCACGGCGGCAATGGGTGATCTGCTCAAAACCTTCGATTCGATGAAAGGCAAACCGTGAGCATGCACGGAACCGGTGGCGGACAAACACCGGTTCAAGTGCTTCAATACAGCGGCGATGGTTGTGAGCGTCGCGCCTTTTTCTGCCGGAGCGTGCATGCGGACTTTACTGGTCGAAAATGACCTGATGATTGGTGATGCCATCGAGGGTGCGCTCAACGATGCGAGCTACGCCACCGACTGGGTGAAAAACGGCCTCACCGCCTTGGCGGCTCTGGACACCCAGACCTATGATCTGGTGCTGCTCGACCTGGGTCTTCCCGGCAAAGACGGGCTTGATGTGCTGGACGCCATTCGTGCGCGTAACAACCCCGTTCCATTGATCATTATCACCGCACGGGATGACCTCGACGATCGCTTGCGTGGCCTCGATGGCGGCGCTGATGACTTCTTGCTCAAACCGTTCCCGATGGCCGAGTTGTTGGCGCGCATGCGCGCGGTATTGCGCCGCCGGGGCGGTAATGCTCAATCGGTACTGAATAACGGAACGGTGTCGTTAAATCTCGTCTCTAAGCAAGCAACCACCGCCGAAACCACCGACGTGCAACTCTCCAGTCGAGAATTCGCGCTATTGCAGGCACTTTTGATAAGGCCTGGCGCCATTCTGTCTCGCAGCGAACTCGAGGACCGTATTTACGGCTGGGGCAATGAAGTGGAAAGCAACGCAGTAGAGTTTCTTATCCATTCATTGAGACGCAAGCTGGGCAGCCACGTCATTAAAAACGTCAGGGGTATGGGATGGATGGTTTCAAAAGGCGCTTGAGGGACTCGGTACAGTTAAGGCTCTCTATAACGCTGTCACTCGCCATCCTGATCGTCGCCGTCCTGGCCGGTGCATTCGCGTTTGTCTCCGCCTTCGATGAGGCGCACGAAATGCAGGACGACGTCCTACGTCAAGTAGCGGCATTGTTTGATCGACAGCACATGACGCTGCAGTATCCCAGCGCAGACCCGATCGTCAGCGACGACGACGACGCCAAGGTCATCGTGCAATACCTGGCCGACAGCGAGAAAGCGAGCGGCAATAACGACGCCGTCATACCCCTGCCCTTTCCCACAACGCTGGCCGATGGTTTATCGACGTTGACCATCGCGGGCGAACAGTTTCGGGTACTGGTCAGAACCACTGCTGAAGGCCGACGTATCGCGGTAGCCCAAGAAGCAGACGTGCGCGACAAGGAAGCACGCGAAAGCGCGTGGCGCAGTCTTTTGCCCTTCCTCATTCTCTTTCCGGTGCTGCTGGTGGTGGTGGGCGACTTGGTGCGCAAGCTGTTCCGTCCGATCGCGACGCTTTCGGCAGAAATCGATCAGCGCGATAAACAGGCGTTGCATCCTATCAACGAGAGTCACCTGCCGACGGAGATCCGGCCTTTCGTTGTGGCGATCAATCGATTGCTCAAGCGCGTCGAGCAGGCCATGGAAGCACAACGGCGTTTCATTGCCGACGCAGCCCACGAATTACGATCGCCAATGACGGCGCTGTCACTCCAAGCGGAGCGATTGAAGGCTACGCAAATGTCAGCCGACGCCGCAGAACGCTTTTTGCCATTGGCTCAGGGGATCGAGCGCAGCAGAAAACTGATCGAACAACTGCTGGCCTTGGCAGCCGCACAATCGATTACCGAGCGACCACAAGCATCGGTATCCATACATGCCGTTTTTCGCCGGGTGCTGGAGAACTTGCTGCCATTGGCAGAGCACAAGAACATTGATATCGGTGTTGAAAGTCTCATGGATGTTCAGATCATCATCAACGAGATGGACCTGTTCATCCTCCTCAAGAACCTGGTCGACAACGCCATTCGCTATACCCCTTCTGGTGGCCGTGTCGACCTTAAGGTCGGATTGGATCGGGGGACAGTCATTATCGAAATCAAGGATTCGGGGCCGGGCATCAGCGTTGCGGAACAACTTCTAGTATTCGACCCGTTTTACCGCAGCCTGGGTACCGACGAAACGGGTTCCGGGCTGGGTTTATCCATCGTCATGGCGATCGCGGATCGTACCGGAGCACGCATCCAATTGAGCTTTTCAGATGAAGTGAAGCAGAGCGGATTGCGTGTTTCTGTCTGGTTAAAAAGGCGTTAGACCCCATGGGGATTGTGGCCTACACCGATTTAGAGAACGCCGCATCAACCATCGTTCAACTTGTTTAGCGCACACCGCGTCGTCAAGCATGAGAAGATGCCGCCCTGCTCTATCCCCTACAAACGCCAAGGAGATTCCCCCCGGATGTTCGAGCTCAAACCCTGCGACCCCATCACCTACCGCCAGCAGACCCGCCGCAGTACGTTAATCGTGGCTGTGTTGTTCGTGGCCCTGGCGATGCTGTTGTCGAGCCTGGCGGTGATGCTGTTCGGCGAAGCTGGCGGCGACAACTTTCGCTACAACGTGGGTGGGGTGTTTGCCGGGGTGTTGATCACCCTCGCCCTGGTACGCGGCCCGTTCTGGACCCAGCCATGGCTGGCGCCGGCGGTGTATGGCTGGCAGCTCAAGCGCAACCTGATGCGCGTGACCAACGTGATGCACAAGGTCACCGACCGCGTGCAGGCCAATGACCCGATGGCGCTCAAGGTCCTGCGTTTCTATCACCTAGGGTTGACGCAGATGCATGAGCTGGACGCCAACTCCAGCGCCCAGGCGCAGTTGGTCGGCGAGATCGAGGCACATAAGGCGAAGATGCAAGCGTTGGGGCTCGATACCGAGCAAACCCGTTTCGACCCGTCCTGGCTGGTCAGTTTCAAAGGCGCTTAAGCCAACACCCCAATGCGCTGCGCATCCGGCCAGAACAGCGCCGCCTGCCCACACGGCAGGCCGGCGGCATCGAGCAACGTCCACACCACACCGGCATGGATCATGAACGGCTGCTGATGCGCATCCACCCGCCAGCCGCTGTAGCCATCGGCGATGCCGTTGGCGCTGACGTGCTCCAGCAATACCTGGCGCGCGGCGCGGTCAAGTTCCGACGCACTGAAGCGTGACGGCATGCCGATGAAGGTCTCGCGCGGGTATTTGAAGCACTGCAGGGCGCACGCATTGGCGTAGGTAAACCGCGGGTCCGCCGCGCCGTCATGGGCCAGCAGGCTGTAGGGCGCATCAGCGTGCAGCCAGCTCAGGCGTTGCTGTGCGTCCAGATGCTCGGGGGCCGGCAAGCCCTGGCCGGTCCAGTGTCGGTAGGCGTCATCCAGCACGCGCACGAAGTCTTCTTGTCGGCTCACACTCTACCTCTCATTGTCAGTTGGAACGCTTTGCCCGCCAGCAAAACACGGCGCTGACGGCTATCGCTGCGCCCGCCAGGCCAAACACCCAAGGAGCTGCGGCGACCGGCAGTAACAGCCCCGCCAGCAGCGGCCCGAGGCCGGCGCCAATATCGCGCCACACCGCGTTGGAGGCCAATGCCGACACGCGCATCGAACCGGGGTTGCGCTCGGCCACCAAGGTCGTCACCAGGGGCAATTGCAACGCCCGCAACACCAGCACTGCAGCCGCGCCGACGATCACCCAATAACTGCCGAAAGCCGCCAGGGCCAACGCGCTCAGGAATGAAAACAGCAACAGCATCGACGTTGCACCGAAGCGTTGCGCCGCGCGACCGCCCAACGGGCTCAAGAGCATTTCCGAGACATAACGCAAAGCCATCAAGCCACCGGCGATCAACACTGCGTCGCCACCGAGGAGTTTCTGTGCCTGGATCGACAGGCCAAAGATAAACAGCCCATCCAGCGCCACACCTTCGATAAACGACCACAGCGCGACACTGTCGGGCCACTTGAAACGGCGCCCCGGACTGCTGTGCAAATCGTGGCCGACAGTAGGCAACCCCCGCGCCATCCACAAGCCCAGCAGGCAGCACGCGGCGAGAATCAGAAAGATCGGACGCGGCCCGACCGATAAGGTCAGCCAGCCCCCGAGTGGCAATGCAAGCATCGGCCCGAGGGCGATCAATGCCCGCGAGCGCCCCGCCCGGCGCGCGGCGCCCGTCGGCTCGGCGGTCGCCAGCACTTGGGTCGACAGGTTCAACGCCGCAAAACACAGGCCCCAGACCAGCCGCAACCCCAACAATGCAGCGAAGCCCGACAGCATCGAGTTACCCAGGGCACACAGCATCGCGGCACCGGCGGCGATCATGCAGGTCAGACGATCGCCGTGGCGGGCATAGAAATTAAGCACATGCCGGTAACCGAAAATCCGCACCAGTCGGTTGGCCGCCAGCAGCACCCCGGCCTGGGCCAACGTGATACCGAACGCCTGGGATTCCATAGGCAGCAGCAGATAAAGCAACACATCACTGGGTAGGCATAAAGCCAAGGTCAGCGCGGCGCGGCGGGAGGTAATGTCGGCAGTGCGTTGGGCCTGGCTTGACATAAATCTGAAACATCCCGAAATATTCAGGTCGCCACCGTAGCCTTCTCGAATGGCTTTTTACAACGATCCATTAAACCTTTTTGTCATAAGGCAACAACCGCAGGCCGCTGGCCAGGGACCTGCAAGGCGATCGAAGGTATGCGCAGCCATGGAAATGACCGGCAATGTGCGTAGGCCCAACATCGGCGCCAGCAACCCCAGCGGCACATTGATCAGGTACAGCCAGTGCCAGCCCGCGACCGACAGAATCGCCGACGCAGGCAAGTGCCAGGCCTGAGGCGTGATTACATCAACACGGTGCTGAGGTCCAGGCGCCCGTCCTTGAGCGGCGGGCACCAGTAATAGCCGCCGGTCAACGGTGTGCTGATGCGGTACAGGCCGTCGACGATACCGTCTTCCAACCCACTCATGCGGCGCAGTTGTGCTTCAAACGCATCGAAGGAATGCCCGAACGCGAGGAACATCAAGCCGGCCTGGCCGTTTTCCGCCCACGGCATCGAGCGGCGGACCACAAACGCTTCCGGGGTGAAGCTTTCCTGGGCGGTGCGTTTGGTGTGGGCGGATTCGGGCGCATCTTCCAGTTCTTCGTTGTCGCCATGGCGGCGACCGATGATGTGGTCGCGTTCCTGGGCAGGCAACGCGGCGAAACCATCGAGGTCGTGCTGCCATTGCTGGATCGCGGCGAAGCTGGCGCCGCTGTCGGTCAGTGCGGCTTCGACGGCGGCATCGTCGTGGGGGTTTTCGGTGCCGTCTTCGTAATCGGTCAGGTCAAAACCGCTCTTGTAGCGGAAGCCTTCGGTCGACTGCACCAGGCGGAACGCCGGGGCCAGGGCTTTCTCGAGCGCACGGCTACGCAAGAGCAATTCACCGCGATCCACGCCATGCAGCCACACCCACAACGCCTGCTGGGTGGAGGGGTTATGCGCGCCCGGCCCGCTGACGGCAGGAAAGGCGCGCAGCCCTTCAATCTGCGCGCCCAGTGCGTTGACCAGCGGCTCACCCAGGCCGACCACTGCCGCCGAATCCGCCCACTGCACCAGTGCGTCCAACGCGGCAGGGACAGCGGCCAGGGAGTCCACGGCAAAAAACAGATGGCGTGCCTGCAAAGGCACCGGTGCGGCAAGAATGCCCGGCTGGTACTGACTCATGTGAACTCCTTCAAGTAAGCCGCGCAGTTTACCCGCCACGCGCCGCCGTGCGTACAAGAAAGCGCGCAAGCCTTGCCACAGAACCCGTTGTTGGGTGACTCTCTAGTCATGTTTTGCAACTATTCCAGGGGTAGCAACATGACCACCGATAACCTGCTCGCCCAACTGTTTCCCACCCGTGCCGCCGATATTCCAGAGCAATTTCGCCTGGCCGCGCCCATCGAACAGCGTGATTACCTGGTCGACGGCCAGTTGCAGGTCTGGAACGGCCCCTTGGCCCAGGTCCTCAGCCCGGTGCAACTGGGGGACGAACGCGTGAACATCGGCAGCACGCCGCTGCTGGATGCCGACACCGCCCTCACCGCCCTCGACGCCGCCGTGCGCGCCTATGACCGTGGCCAGGGTGAATGGCCGACAATGCGCGTGGTTGACCGCATCCGGCACGTCGAAGCGTTTTTGCGGCGCATGCGCGAACAGCGTGATGCGGTGGTCAAGCTGCTGATGTGGGAAATCGGCAAAAACCTCAAGGACTCGCAGAAAGAGTTCGACCGCACCTGCGACTACATCACCGACACCATCAATGCCCTCAAGGAACTCGACCGTCGCAGCAGCCGCTTCGAGCTGGAACAGGACACGCTCGGCCAGATCCGCCGCGTACCGATGGGCGTGGCGCTGTGCATGGGGCCTTATAACTACCCGTTGAACGAGACGTTTACCACGCTGATCCCGGCGCTGATCATGGGCAACACCGTGGTATTCAAGCCGGCCAAGCTCGGCGTGCTGTTGATCCGCCCGCTGCTGGAAGCGTTCCGCGACAGCTTCCCGGCCGGGGTGATCAACGTGATCTATGGCAGCGGCCGCGAAACCGTCAGCGCACTGATGGCCAGCGGCAAGATCGATATTTTCGCGTTCATCGGCACCAACAAGGCCGCCAGCGACCTGAAAAAACTGCACCCACGTCCGCACCGCCTGCGTGCTGCGCTGGGCCTGGACGCGAAGAACCCAGGCATCGTGCTGCCCCAGGTCGACCTGGACAATGCCGTCAGCGAAGCCGTCACCGGCTCACTGTCGTTCAACGGCCAGCGCTGCACCGCGTTGAAAATCCTGTTTGTGCATGAAGACGTGGTCGACAGCTTCATCCAGAAATTCAACGCCAAGTTGGCGACATTGAAGCCCGGCATGCCGTGGGAAGACGGCGTGGCACTGACGCCGCTGCCGGAAGCCGGCAAGGTCGATTACCTCAACGCGCTGGTGGCCGATGCGGCCCAACACGGCGCCCGCGTGGTGAATGCCAATGGCGGCGTCAGTCGCGGTACATTTTTCTACCCGGCGGTGCTGTACCCGGTAAACCCGCAGATGCGCGTGTACCACGAGGAACAGTTCGGCCCGGTGGTGCCGATCGTGCCCTACCGTGACCTGGAAACAGTGATCAATTACGTACTGGACTCGGATTTCGGCCAGCAACTGAGCCTGTTCGGCACCGACCCGGCCGAAATCGGACGGCTGGTGGACGCCTTTGCCAACCAGGTCGGCCGCATCAATATCAACGCACAGTGCCAGCGTGGCCCGGACGCGTTCCCCTTCAACGGCCGCAAGAACTCGGCCGAAGGCACGCTGTCGGTACATGACGCCTTGCGCGTGTTCTCGATCCGCACCCTGGTGGCGACCAAGTTCCAGGACAATAACAAGGCGCTGCTCAGCGAGATCCTGCGCAACCGCGACTCGAACTTCTTGACCACTGACTACATTTTCTAGAGGACGGCTTGCCGTTGATTAACCTGCATTTGCCTGTGTTTGCGCGGCGCTTACTGCGCCCGCTGCTCGACCCTTACCGCCGCTATCGCCACGCCAAGCTGATCCACGCCGTGCGCGTGTCCATCGGCTTGCTGGCGACGATCCTGCTGACCACCGGCATCAACCTGCCCCACGGCGAGTGGGCGTCGGTGACCATGCTGGTGGTGATCGGCGGCCTGCAGCACCACGGCAATATCGGCAAGAAAGCCATGGAGCGCGCCTACGGTACGCTGATCGGCGCCAGCGTCGGTTTGCTGCTGGTGGTGCAGGAGGCGTATGTGGGGCAGCCGCTGCTGACCTACCTGTTAATGTCGGTGGTGTGCGGGTTCTTCTCCTATCACGCCATCGGCAAGGGCGGGTACACCGCGTTGTTGTCGGCGATCACCGTGTTTATCGTCGCCGGGCATGGCGACAATCCGCTGTCGGACGGGTTGTGGCGCACGGTCGACATCCTGATCGGTATTGCGTTGGCCCTGGCGTTTTCCTTCGCTCTGCCGCTGTATGCCGTGTACTCCTGGCGCTACAACCTGGCCAGCGCCTTGCGCGACTGTGCCGCGATTTATAGCCGCATCATCAGCGGCCAATCGGTCACCGACGACGAACACCTCAAACTGCTCAGCCGCGTGAATACGGCGATGCTGCAATTGCGTTCGCTGATGCCCTCGGTGTCCAAGGAGGTGCGGATCTCCATGACCGAACTGGACACGATCCAGCGGCATTTGCGCATGTGCATCAGCACCCTGGAGATTCTTGGCAACACCCGGCCGGACCCTCGCGACGAACAGGCAATGGCGCGGATGCAGGTGATGTTGAAAGCCGAGCACCGGCAGATTCGGGTGCAATTGGTGGGGATGGCGCGAGCGCTGAGGTCTGGCGTGACACCCCGGTTGGAGCGGCCTAGCCAAGCCGTTGCCAGCGAGCCGACATTGGATGCGCCGGTCTACAGTGCATTGGATGGGTATCGGTTGTTGACCGTGCAATTGGCGGCGAATGTGGATGAGATGCGCCAGCGGTTGGCCAAAAGCGCTGGCCATTGGAAGATCTAATCCTCAGGGGTTTTAACGCGTTTACCCGCGACAACACTTTCACACTTTCTCTTACATATTTTTCACGATTTATTCACATGGCGAGCCGTAGGGTGAAGCCTCATCCGTTACAAACGTTGCACATCAAGCCCGCCGCCCCAGCGGGCTTTTTTTTGCCCCGGATTCGGGCTAGCGCGCCGCCTTGCCGACGGGCGCTGTCGCTTGCTCGCGAATCGCGCGCTGGGTGTCGAGCACCTTGGCCAACGCCGTTTGCGCCTCAGGGCTTTGCTGCGGCACGCGAATCGCCGCCGAGACCAGCGTGATCAACTTGGCCATCACTTCGGCATCCGTGGCCGGGCGGCCCAGGCTCATGGAGTTCATCAACAGGCGCAGTTCGGTACCGGCCATCACGCCGGAAATTGCCTTCAGGGCAAACTGCAGGCGTACCCCCAGTTCGTTGCGCGGCAAGTCCGGCAAGGCCAGGGCGAAGGCTTCGAAGAAGCGCTGGAACACCGGCTGGTAATGCACCTTGAGGTATTCCTGGATAAACGGCGACGTATCGCTGTAGACCCGCCCGAGGAAACGAATGAACGAACGCCCTTCCCCGCTCGCCGGATCACTGCGCTCCAGGCCCATGGCCGGAGCGAACAGTACGCCGAGCAGCGTGTCGCAATCGAGGGGGCCGTCGGATTCGGCTTCACAGCGTGCCAGCAATTCCAGGCGCTGCTCGTTGAGCGGCTCAAGGCGCTGCATCAGCAGGGTTTTCATCAGGGAATCCTTGTCCCCGAAGTGATAGTTCACGGCGGCCAGGTTCACCTGGGCACGTTCGGTAATCTGCCGTAACAAAACGGCGTCATAACCATATTTGATGAAGAGAGCCTCTGTCGCATCCAGCAATCGAGTCTTGGTAATGTTTGGAGAGCTGACTTTCTTCACGACCATAAAAGTTCCACGCGGGAAATATTGTTTTAAAAATAAATTTGATTTTTTATACCGGGGCCATCGTTCGAAAGCAAGCAGTGACACGCCACCATAGCATCGCAAGCCCTTGCAGCCCGGCTCGTTGAAGCTCGCCAACGGGTTTTTGAGCCGTCGATTTCGCCCCCGGTAGATTTATTTCAAAGGGTAAAAACCCTCTACAACGATGGCTGGCGGAGCTGGTTGAACGCGGTTAGTATTCAAACAATATTTTAAAAACAAGAAATCAAACCAGTCCGTGACGCGTTCCAGGCAACCCCCGAACTTGTTACAAATTTTTACCGGGGCGGCACGACGGCGTCGAGACTGCAGGCGTAGTCATGATGACAGACACCCCCGCGCACCCAGGCTTGATCTCCCTGCAAGGCATCGGCAAAAGCTATCAGCTCGCCGGTCAGCACCTGTCCATCCTCAATGATGTGTGCCTGTCCATCGCCCGCGGCGACAGTTGCGGCATTCTCGGCGCCTCCGGCTCCGGCAAAAGTACCCTGCTCAACATCCTCGGCCTGCTGGACTTGCCCGACGGCGGCCAGTACCGCTTTGCCGGCCACGATATTTTCAGTGCCAGCCCCGATGAACTGGCGGCAATCCGCAACCAGCAGATCGGCTTCGTATTCCAGAGTTTCAACCTGCTGCCGCGCCTCAGTGCCCTGGACAACGTCGCCCTGCCTCTGAGTTATCGCGGGGTGTCGCGCCATGAGTCGGTGGAACAGGCGCTGCGTATGCTCGAGCAGGTCGGCCTGGCCGAGCGCGCCCACCACCGCCCCGCCGACCTCTCCGGCGGCCAGCGCCAGCGTGTGGCGATTGCACGTGCGCTGGTGGGCAAGCCCTCGGTCATCCTGGCCGACGAACCCACCGGCAACCTCGACAGCAGCACCGCCCAGGACATCATGGACCTGCTCCTGGCGCTGAACCGCGAGCAACAGGTCACGCTGATCATCGTCACCCACGACGCGCACATCGCCGAGCGCCTGGAGCGCAAAATCCTGGTGCGTAACGGCGTGGTGCACGAGGCCGGCCGCCCATGAGCCTGCGCGTCGAGCAGAGCCTGAGCCAATTGCTGCATGAAGCATTCGTCAGCCTGCGCACCCTGGGTAAACGCTCGATCCTCGCGCTGCTGGGCATCGTGATCGGCAGTTCGTCGGTGGTGGCGCTGATCAATATCGGCCATAACGCGGCGGTGGACGCCGCGCTGATTTTCAAGGAAATGGGCACCGACACCCTGATCGCGCAGTTTCCGCCCAAAGGCGACAGCCGCGCACCGATGCGCTCGCGCCTCGACCTCGACGCCGTGCGCCAGGCCGTGCCCGGGATCGCGCACATCGGCGCGCTGAGCCTGTTCAGCGGCCCCGTCGTGTTCCACGGCCGCAGTGTCAACGCCAACTTCGTCGGCAGCACGCCGGATATCCCGGCCGCCCTGCGCCTGGTGCTGCACGAGGGGCGCTACCTGTCGGCGTTCGACGCCAATGAAACCTACGGCGTGATCGGTGACCAGATCGCCCAAGCCCTTGGTGCCCCCGGTGAGCCGCTGAAACTGGGCGACCGCGTGCGCATCAACGACTACCTGTTCCTGGTGGTTGGCATCCTGCACAACCAGCCCCGGGCGATGCTGATGCCGGTGCAAGCCAACGAATCGCTGTTCATTCCCGCCGACGGCATGCGCCGCATCTACGCCAGCCCGCAAATCGGCAACGTGATCATTCGCGCCGCGCCAGGGCAGGACATGGAACGCATCGCACGGGACGCCGCTGCCGCGCTGCAACGCCAATTGACCGAGCACACCGTCGACATCACGGTGCCCCAGCAAATGATCGACGGCATGACCCGACAAACCCGCACCTTCGCCTACCTGCTGCTGGCACTGGGCGCAATCTCCCTGGTGGGCGGCGGTGTCGGGGTGATGAACGTGATGCTGATGAACGTCTCCGAACGTCGCCGCGAGATCGGCATTCGCATGGCCCTCGGCGCGCGCCAACGGGATATTCGCAACCTGTTCCTGCTCGAAGCCATCACCCTCACCGCCGTCGGTGCGCTGTGCGGCGCGGTGCTCGGCATGACCGCCGCCTGGCTCTATGCCTGGCTGTCGGGCTGGGCCTTTGCCCTGGCGGTCGCCGCCCTACCCCTGGGGGTGGGCAGCACATTGCTGGTGGGCTTGTTCTTTGGCATTTACCCGGCGGTCTCGGCCTCGCGGTTGCAGCCGGTGGAGGCGTTGCGCGATGAATAAACGCCTGCTGCTGCTCCTGGCCCTGTTCAGCCTGCCGAGTATCGCCGCCGACGTGGTGATCCGCCCCGCAGCGCCCAGCACCACGCGCAGTGGCTACGATCGCGGCGTCTCGCTGAATGCCCAGGTCACCGCCCTCACCCTGGGCGACGCGGTATACCTGGGCCTGCGCAACAACCCGGCGATTCGCAGCGCCTACCTGCAGCGGGTCGCGCAGAAGTTCGACCTGCGCGTGGCCGAAGACGTGTTCAACCCCAAGCTCAGCCTCAATAGCTATTACCGCAGCACCCGCGGCTCCGCCGACAACGCACGCAATGCCAACGTGGCACCGGCCACCAGCCTGCTGGGTGAGTACGGCACGCGCCTGAGCATGGCCTGGACCCAGCAACTGAATAACGCCAACCGTGCCGGTCGCTACCGCAGCGACGGCCTCGACCTGGCGCTCATCCAACCGCTGATGCGCGGCGCTGGCTGGGATGCGACCACCGCGCCGCTGCGCCTGTCGCGCCTGTCGGAGCAGGCCAACCGCCTGAACCTCAAGGCCACCGTGGCGCAAACCATCAGCCAGATCATCGCCACCTACCGCGAATTGCTGCGCGCCCAGGAGCAACTGAACATCGTCCAGGACGCACTGAAACGCTCCGGCACCTTACTGGACGTGAACAAGGCGCTGATCAGCGCCGGGCGCATGGCCGAGTTCGAGATCGTGCAGACCGAAGCCGACATCGCCACCCAGCAACTGGGCGTGGAAGAAGCGCAGAACCAACTCGACAGCAACCGCCTGGCCTTGCTGCGCCTGCTGGCCCTCGACCTGTCGACACCGATCCGCGCCACCGAGGCCCTGGAGGCCAAGCCCATGCAGGTCGACAAGCGCGAGGCGTTCAACCTGGCGCAGAACCAGCAACCGGAATACCTCGCCGCCCTGCTCGGCAGCCAGCAGGCCGACCTCAACCTGGTGATCGCCAAAGACTCCGGGCGCTGGCAAGTGGACTTGGTGGCCGGGGCGAACCAGTTACGCGACAACTACAACAACGACGCCGGCAGCGGCAACAACCGCAGTTGGGACAGCTACGCCGGGGTGCAGGTGCAAATCCCGATCGGCGACATCAGCACGCACCAGGCCGAAGTGCGGGCGCGGGTAAATGTGGAGGATCAGGCCATCCGCATCACCGACGCCCGCCAGGAACTGGAACGCAGCGTGAATAACGTGGTACGCGACCTCGGCACGCGCTGGCGCCAGTATGAAATCTCCCAGCGCGCCGTGGAGTTGTCGCGGCGCAAGATCGAGATCGAGCGCGAAAAGCTCAGCGCCGGGCGCTCCACCAACTTCCAGGTGCTGAGTTTCGAAACCGACCTGCGCAACGCCGAAAACGCGCGCCTCAATGCGCTGATCGCTTATTTGAACGCCCAGACCCAGCTCGATCTGACCCTGGGCATGACGCTGGAAAGCTGGGAAATCGCCCTCAATGACTACTAACCAAAAACGCCTGCTGGCGGCTGGATTGATCGTGCTGCTGGCGGGCGCGGGAATTGCCGTGCAAAGCCATCGCAGCGCCGCCGAACCGCTGAACACGACCGAGCAGTGGCTGGCGGTGAAGCCTGACGCGCTGGTGCACCAGATCGGCCTGGTGGGCAAAATCGAGCCCGACACTACCCTCATCCTCACCGCGCCGTTCGACGGCAATGTGCAGGCTAACCTGGTGGAGCAAGGCCAGCGGGTCGACGCCGGGCAAGTGTTGCTGCGCATGGACCCGGCCCTGCTCGAAGTGCAACTGCGCGATGCGCTCTCCGCGCAACTCAAGGCCCGGCGCACCGTGCAGGACATGCAGGACTGGGACAACAGCCCCACCGTCAGCCGTGCGCGCCGCAGCCTGCGCACCGCGCAAATGAGCGCCGGCAACACCCAGCGCAAACTCACCGAAAGCGAAAACCTGTTTCAGCGCGGCATCATCCCGCGCAACGAACTGGACGACCTCAAGCAACAGACCCAGCAACAACAGCTGGACCTGATCGCCGCACGCGATGAACTGCAACATGCACTGGAGCAAGGCAAGGGCGAATACCGACAGATCGCGGATATGGAGCTGACCAATGCCACGGTAAAGTACGACGCCCTGTATCAGCAGCTCGAAGGCAAGGAGGTCAAGGCGCCCTTCTCCGGCATCGTGGTGCCCGCGCCCGGAAGCGGCAACGCGGCACAAGGCGCTGGCAACACCAACGCCCCGGTGCAGGCCGGCAGCAAGGTCAGCCAGGGCCAGGTGCTGTTCGGCCTGGCCAATATCGAACGGCTGAAAATCATCGCCAAAGTCTCCGAGCTGGACATCAACCAACTGCACCAGGGCCAGGCGGTGGAAGTGATGGGCGATGGCTTCGACGGCGAGCGGCTGAACGGCTCGGTGAGTGTGGTCAGCGGCTTGGCGATTACCGGTGATACCCAGGGCAGCGCGCAGTTTCCGGTGACTCTGTCGATCCCCAAGCTGACCCCGCAGCAATTGCAGCGGGTGCGGCTGGGGATGAGCGCGCGACTGACCATCGTCACTTACAACAATGCACAGGCGATCGTGATCCCGAGCCAGGCGATCCAGCCGGACATGACGGTCGAATATCGGCCGGCGATGGACAAGCCGGTAGAACGTGTGACCGTGACCACCGGGCAATCGACGCCGCAGGGCGTCGAGGTATTCGGGCTAAAACCCGGCTTTGTGAAGACCCCTAGGTAGAAGGAATTCCCCTCTGGGAGGGGGCTTGCCCCCGATGGCGGTGGGTCAGTCCGCTTGTTTGTAACTGATCCACCGCCATCGGGGGCAAGCCCCCTCCCACATTTGGATCTCCATGGATCAGATAGATCTCATTTGGCTTTTGATATTGGCGAGGCGGCCCTATAGCTGACCTGGTACTGGAAGCCGAGCGCGGTCAAAAAGGTG